>NZ_BAAAYB010000001.1:0-31495 GCF_039535905.1 Kitasatospora albolonga
AGTGACGCGCCGGCGGTCTGGGAGCAGATCACCGCTCATCAAACGGCCATCGGCGACTACCTGCGGGTGATGGGCCTGGACGTCGTGGTCGACCTGGCGGAGGGCTACGCCTACACCCGCCAGCTCGACCAGGAGGCCCGCGACGACGGCGTCACGGTGCCGCGGCTGGTGACGCGCCACCGCCTGTCATTCGCCGTCAGCCTGATGCTGGTCCTCCTGCGCGGGCGCCTCGCGGAGAGCGACGCGACCTCGGGCGACACCCGGCTGCTGATGTCCCGCGACGACCTCGTCGAAATGGTCCGCGGGTTCCTGCCGCCGCGCAGCAACGAGGCCCAGCTGGTCGACCAGATCGACGGCCACATCAAGAAGCTGTGCGACCTGAAGGCACTGCGCCAGACCAAGCAGGCCGGCCTGTACGAGGTGCGCAGACACATCAAGGCCCTCGTCGACGCCCAGGTCGTCAACGACTTCAACGACCTGCTCTCCACCTACCGCGACACCATCACGCCCAAGGACGACAAGTGAGTACCACCACGCCGGTATCGGCCCTCATCCCGCGGCAGCCGGCTTTCGCCGCTGGCGCTCCCGCTGTCGGCCCGGGCTTCAGGCTGTCCCGCCTGGAGGTGCTCAACTGGGGCACCTTCCACCGCACCATCTGGGCCTTCGACGTCGACGGCCACAGCGCCCTGCTGACCGGCGGGGTGGGAACCGGCAAGTCCACGCTGGTCGACGCGATGACCACCCTGCTCCTGCCGGCCAGCAAGATCGCCTACAACAAAGCCGCCGGTGCCGAGGTGAAGGAGCGGAACTTGCGCTCGTACGTGCTCGGCTACCACAGGAGCGAGCGCGTCGAGGCGACGAACAGCACCCGCCCGGTCGGCCTTCGTGGTTCCTCCTCGCACAGCGTGATCCTGGGCGTGTTCACCAACTACACGCTCGGCATTCACATCACCCTCGCCCAGGTGTTCTGGGTACCCGATGCCAACACCGGCCAGCCCGACCGGTTCTACGTCACCGCCGACGAGCCGATGTCCATCGCCACGCACTTCACCGACTTCGGGACCGACATCAACGACCTGCGCCAGCGACTGCGGCGCGGCAAGGCGACGATCCACACCAGCTACCCGCCCTATGCGAAGGCTCTGCGGCGCGGCCTCGGCATCCCCAGTGACCAGGCACTGGACCTGTTCCACCAGACGGTGTCGATGAAGGCCGTCGGAAGCCTCGACGAGTTCGTCCGCGAGCGGATGCTCGAGCCGTTCAACGCCAAGGCCGAGGTCGACAAGATCGTCGCGCACTTCAACGCGCTGACCGCCAGCCACGACGAAGTCGTCCGGGCGAAGGCGATGATCGCCGCTCTCGGGCCGATCGTGGAAGCGTGCGACAGCTGCGACGGCATCCAGCGTGAGATCGACACGCTGCAGAGCCGCCGCGACATCCTCCCCGTCTTCTTCGCCCAGCACCGCGAGCGCATCCTGCGCCGGCGCGACAAGCAACTGCGTACCCGCATCCAGGAACTCGTCGAACACCAGCGGCGGCGCAAGGCCGAGCAGCAGCGACTGCGCGAGATGGCCGACACCCTGCAGCGCCGAATCGATGGCGCCGGTGGGGAGAAGCTGCTGCGCCTCGACGTCAGCATCGAAAACCTCGGCCGCGAGCGTGACCAGCGACGGCAGCGGGCCGCCACGTACGAGGGCTGGCTGGAGAAGGCCGGCCTGAAGCCGGTCACCGACGCCCTGTCCTTCCACGAGCGCTCCGAACAGATCACCGAAGCCCGCACCCGGGACGCCCAGCAGGATCAGCGAGCCCGCGAGGAACTCGACCGCCTTGCCGTGGAGCGCCACAACAACACCGAGGAATCGGGCGTGATCCGCCGCGAGATCACCAGCCTGCAGAACCAGCGCTCCAGCATCCCCTCCCACCTGCTCGACCTGCGGCACAGCCTCGCAGCAGCAGTGGGCATCTCGGCCGACGAGCTGCCGTTCGCGGGAGAGCTCATGCAGGTCCGCGACGACGAAGCCGCCTGGGCCGGCGCGGCCGAGCGCGTCCTGCGCGGATTCGCCCTGTCCCTCCTCGTGCCCGAAGCCCACTACACCCAGGTATCGGCCTGGGTGAACGGTCGGCATCTGGGACTGCGCCTGGTCTACTACAAGGTGCCCGCCCACACACCGGCCGTTGAACTGCCGCAGGACCGGGACCTGCTGCTGGGCAAACTCGAGATCAGGGACGACAGCTGGGGACGCGACTGGCTCGCCGCACAGCTGCGAAGCCGCGCCGACTACCTGTGCGCCGCCGACATGGACGCCTTCACCCGCTCCACCCGCCCGGCCGTGACACAGCAGGGCCTGATCAAGGGCGGCGGCGGCCGGCATGAGAAGAACGACACCTCCCGCATCGACGACCGCAGGTCCTGGGTACTCGGCTGGTCCAACCAGGCGAAACTGGACGCGCTGCTCGCGCAGGCGACCCAGCTGACCGAGCAGAGCGCGGCCATCACCAAGCGGACCAGGGAGATCGAAAAAGCCAACAAGGACAGGGCCGGCGAGGTCCAGGCCCTGACACTCCTCGCCAGCATCGGCTCCTACACCGAGATCGACTGGCAGGCGTCCGTCGCCGAGCTCGCGCAGGTCGAAGCACAGAAGAAGGCCCTCGTCGCCGAGGCCGGCCTCGACCAACTCACCGCCGACCTGAAGAAGACCGAAGACGAGTTCAGGCAGAGCAGCGACGCCGCCGACAAGGTGCTGGAGGAACTCGGCGGGGTCCGGCGCGACAGCGAGAAGATGCAGTCCCAGCTCACCGCGACCACCGCGTTCCTCGAACAGTCGGACCTCACAGCGGTGGCCGAGCACGACACGGCGCTCGCCGCCTTCCTGCCCGCCACCGGCCAGAGCGAGGACGACCTCGACCTGCTCCGGGTTGCCGAGGGACAGGCGGCCACGAAACTCAACCGCACGATCGAGCATCAGACACGGGCCCTGCAGAGCGCGACCAGCACCGCCACGCTGAAGATGGCGGCCTTCCGTACCGAATTCCCGCAGGACGCGACTGACCTGGACCACACCCTCGCCTCCGCGAAAAACTACCGCGCACTCCACAGCCGGCTCGTCAGCGACGACCTCCCGCGGTTCGAGACGCAGTTCCAGAACTACCTGCGCACCAACGTCATCCGCGATGTCGCCTCCTTCCAGGCCCGCCTGCACACTCAGGAGCAGGAGATCGGCGAGAGCATCGACGTCATCAACGAGTCGCTGGAAGAGATCGACTACAACCCCGGGCGCTACGTGCGCCTCAACGCCGCACCCACCGCCAACGTCGAGATCCGCGAATTCCGCCGCGACCTGCGCGAATGCACCACCGACACCCTGGCCACCGACACCGATGGCGCCTACACCGAGGAGAAGTTCCTGCAGGTGAAGCGCCTCCTCGACCGGTTCAAGGGCCGCACTGGCCAGAGCGAACGGGACGCCGAGTGGACCGCCCGCGTCACCGACGTCCGCCGCTGGTTCACCTTCTCCGCCAGCGAGCACCTGCGCTCCGACGGCACCGAGTACGAGATCCACTCGGACTCCAGCGGCAAGTCCGGCGGCCAGAAGGAGAAACTCGCCTACACCGTCCTGGCCGCCTCACTGGCCCACCAGTTCCACATCGACACCACGGCCAAGAAGGACAAGTCGTTCCGCTTCGTTGTCATCGACGAAGCATTCGGCCGCGGCGACGACGACGCCGCCCACTTCGGGCTCGGCCTCTTCCAGCGCCTCGGGCTCCAGCTCCTCGTCGTGACCCCACTGCAGAAGCTGCACGTCATCGAACCTCACGTCAACCGTGTCGGCTACGTCTACCAGCCGGACAAGGTCCACTCCCGCATGGCCACACTCACCATCGACGAATTCCGCGACCAGCAGCGAGCCGCCCGCCAGCCGCTCCCGCGCACCGAGGACCAGCTGTGACCCCGCCCAAGTGGACCAGCCCCGACCAAGTCGTCAAGGCCTTGCGCCGCAAGTGGACCGCCGGCCACCTCCTGGCAGCCGCCGCCCAGGGCCATCCGTTCGAACCCATCGGCCTGCCCCTCAAGGTCCCCGTCGCGGCCGACACCATCCGCCACTACGACCGGGCACGGGCATGGGCCGAGTCCTGGGCCGCCCGCCAGCACCCCCACCTGCGCATCCAGACCAAGACCATCGGGGGCCGCAACAACACCCCCACCAACACCATCCCCGACCGGGTCTGGGTCGATACCCGCGAGGCCCTCTGGGCGATCCTCGGTGTCGACGCCCAGGTCGACCTCTTTCACACCCTCCACGCCCGCACTGCACAGCAGGACACGCACCTCGCCCAGTGGATGAGCACCAACCCCATGAAGGCGCTCCAAGCCCACGCCCACTGGCAGCGGCTCGTCGACACCGTCCACTGGATCCGCACCCACGACACCGGCCCGATCTACCTCCGGCAGGTCGACGTCGCCGGCGTCGACACCAAGTTCATCGAGACCAACAAAGGCATCCTCGGCGAACTCCTCGACCACACCCTGCCCGCCGACCGCATCAACAGCGGCACCCCCAAGTCGGACTTCGCCCAGCGCTACGGCTTCCTCACTAAGCCGCCCTACATCCGCCTGCGCTACCTCGGCAACCACACCGGCCCCTTCAGCGAGATCACCGTCCGCGCCAACGAACTCACCACCCCACCCCCAGGCATCCACACCGTCTTCGTCCTCGAAAACGAGATCACCTACCTGTCCCTACCCGACGTCCCCGGCGCCATCGCCATCCTCGGCGCCGGCTACGCCGCCGCACTCCTGCGGTACCTGCCCTGGCTCGCCGACGTCGACCTGCGCTACTGGGGCGACATCGACACCCACGGCTTCGCCATCCTCAGCCACGTCCGCCGCCACTTCCCCCACACCCGCTCCTTCCTCATGGACCGCGACACCCTCCTCACCCACCGAGCACACTGGGGCGAAGAGAAGACCCAGACCGCCGAGGCGCCCGCCCACCTCACCCCGGACGAAGCCGCAGTGGACCGAGAACTACGCATCGGCACCCACGGGCCACACCTGCGCCTGGAGCAGGAACGCATCCCGATCCGAGCCGTCATCCAGGCGCTCGGAAGCGCCCCGTAGTCCCCGCCGAGCACGGCTCCTTCTCGCAGCCGACCAAGTCCCGTTCAGATCGCCGCCCGTTGTACGAGCACGGGCCGTCCGTCAGCGGTGCCTGCCCGCTCCGCTCTGACGGACGGGGCGGGACTTCCGATCGACGTGTGGACGGGCAGCAGGAGGGCCAGTGCGGCGGACGTGGCCATCCAGGTGAGGACTCCGAGAAGACCGGTGACCAAGGCCGGCAACCAGGTGCCGGCGAGGAGGCCGGTTGCGAGCGTGGCGTTCACCAGCCCGGCGCTGACCGCCATCTGGACTTCGGCCCGGTGCCGCGTAAATGCCCGCCCGAGCCCGCGCACGAGTGGTTTTTGGGCTACGAGCAGGATGGGACACATCACCCAGCTGAGGATCAGAACGGTCCACCAGGGCATGGGCGAGATGATCAGGAGGAGGCAGGAGACCACGGTCACGCCCATGGAGACGAAGAACCCGCCCGTACCGTCCTTGTTTTTTCTGTGGGTACGTCAAACTTCATTCCGAGGGCCAGCAGCAGAGCCGCGGCGATGGCAACGGGGACCGTCCAGCGCACCGACCAGGAGGCGAAGGCGACCAGTTGCAGTCCGATCAGCGTGGCTCCTGCCAGCGCGCTTCGTCCCACTGCGGCGTTTCTCGCCGTGCGGGGCTTCGTGAGCGCGGCTTCCGGCTCGGAATCCGTCGGTTTGGCGAGAGGTACGGGCTCTCGTTGAGCAGGCGTGGTGCTGGCCGGGGGTGCGTCGAGAACCGTCGGAGGGTGTGGCGTTGCGGGCTGTACCCACCAGGCGGTCCTGGTCGGGGCCGACGAGACGTCCGGGAGACCGATGAGGGGGCGGCGTAGGGCGTGGGCGCTGTGGGGGAGCGAGGGCAGCGCGTCGAGCGCCTCGATGACCTCGGCGGCATCTGCGGGCCGGTCGTTGGGCTCCTTCGCCAGCAGTTCTAGGACGAGTTCGTCGACCGCGGCAGGGATTGAGGCGCGGTGGCTGCTGGGGGCTTTGGGGGTGCGGGTCAGGTGCTGGTGGAGGACGGCCAGCGGCGCTCCGGTGAAGGGTGGTTGGCCGGTAAGGAGGGTGTGGAGCGGGCAGCCGACGGCGTAGAGGTCGGCAGAGGGGCCGATGTTTCGGTCGCCTCGGGCTTGTTCGGGTGCCATGTAGGCGGCCGTGCCGATGGCGTGACCGGTCCCGGTAAGGGCGAGGTCCTCGTACAGGTGCTTGGCGATCCCGAAGTCAAGGATCCTGACGGTACCGCCGGGCAGGAGCATGGCGTTCGCGGGCTTGATGTCCCGATGGACGAGGCCGACGCGGTGGGCGGCGGCCAGGCCGACGCAGACCTGCCGGGTCCAGTCGAGGGCGTCCGGCACGGGCGGCAGGGCACCTTGGGAGGTGACCTCTTCCAGGGACAGCCCTTCGAGGAGTTCCATGACGAGAAACGGTGCACGGCCGTGGTCAGGGCCGGTACGGCCGAAGTCGTGGATGGTCACGATGTGCGGGCTGCTGAGGTTGCCGGCGGCCCTGGCCTCTGCGGCGAACCGTTCGACGTTGGCGGAGGCGGGGTCGGCGCCCGTCAGCAGTTTCACTGCTACCGGGCGACCGACCCGTTCGTCGAAGGCGCGCCACACCTGGCCCATACCGCCGGCACCCAGGATCGAGTCCAGGCGGTACCGGTTGTCCAGCCTTGCTCCGTGCATCTCCACCCCGTCACGGCCTTGGAAGCGCGGTTGCTCTGGGTGCGCTCTACCAGTCGTGCACTCTATCGGGCCACGGCTCGGACAGCCGTGCTGTCCTCCCGTTGGCCGGGCGGTGAGCGGTCAGGTCATGCACCAGCCGGAGTCGCAGCTGCCGTCCTCCGTCTCCTCGGGCGGAGCTTCGCGCTGGGCAGGGATGGCCTCCGCGAGCGGCCTGCCGAAGCGGGTCAGGTAGACCGGGTCGCGGCCAAGGGCAGCACGTCGGCCGTTCACGGTCTTCTCGAGCGCTACCGCCTGGGCGAAGAGCTCTGGTTCTGCCTTTCTCTGTTGACGCCAGGCATCGACGGTGCGGAAGGGACAGAAGAAGCACGAGCTCTTCGGGGGCACGGGGAGGCCGGCGTCCTTGATGATCTGCTCGCAGTCGGAGCGCCGCAGTCGTAGGTCGAGCAACGGGTACTCGATCTGCTCGTGGGGTTCACTCCGGCGACGGTTCGCCCGGTGGATCTCGTCGAGTGAGATACCGATCCCCACCGTCGCCGGGGCCTCGGCGGTCGCCCCGTGCTGCCGGAGCCAGCGCCCGACCACCTTGATCTTGAAGTCCGCGGTACAGGACCTGCGGCCGGGGGCTCCGTTCGCCATCCGCACGGGGATGGGGATCGAACGGATGCCTGGCCGATTCAGTCGCTCCATGAGCGTCTCGGTACTGCCGTCGCGCCGCGTTCTCTGCAGCCGGTGCAGTTCGAGACCGGCGTCTGCGGCGAAGGGAGCGGCGATGTCGCGGATGTAGGCGAGGGTTGCCGGGTGCTCGCTGTCGTCCCCGACGTTGGCGAACAGGAAGGTGGTGTAGTCGATTTCGCGCTTGGCCGCGAGGACGAGGAGCGCGGTCGACTGGACCCCGCCACCGTAGGAGATCGCTCTCATGCGTCCACTTCCTGTCCACAGGGTGTGGATGTCGAACTTCGGATGTTGGTCGGCGCCGTGGTGGCGCAGTTGTCGCCTGGCATGAGGCCCCCTGGTGTGAGTCTGGATCCCAGTGTGAGAGATTCTATGGATAGAATGTCTCACATCAACTGTTTATTTCACTTGAGGGTGGGCGGATGCGAGCAGGTGGGAGCGAGGCAGCCGGTTGCCCGGACGCGAGTGTCTACCGCTTCGGCCGGATGACTGTGGTGTGTCCTTCGGCAAGCATCTCGGTGACGAAGGAGAGCGCTTCCTCGTGCTCGGTACTGGTGAAGCTCTGCGCTTCGGGTAGTGGCTTCTTGGGCCGCCTCGGCTCGGCCACGGCTCTGCGGCCCCGCGGCTTCTGGGCAAGACGCTCGCCGGCCTGCAGCCGTTCGATCTCTTCCATCACAAGACTGCGCCCGCGCTCGGTGGCGTCCGCGGTGATGGTGTCGAGTAGCCAGAGAGGGGATCGGGAAAGCTCCAGGTCGGCCTCGGCGATCCGCTTACGGTGCCGCCAGCGGGACACCGTCTGCTGGGTGGTGCCGAGAACCAGGGCTACTTCCTGGATGCCTGCGATGGTGGGCAGTAGCTCAGGGGTGTCGACGCGGTACCCGTGGGGGATCTTCCCCTTGTACTGCCGTAGGCGATCTTCGGTCACGTGCCGGCCGGCGTGGCCATCAAGCTCGAGGACGGTTCCGAGCAGCCAGTACGGGTTGCCCGAAGCGAGCAGATCCGGCTCACCGAGCGTGCCGTCAACGCGCCACTTGGCCGAGGTCTGGCGCTCGATGCCGAAGAGGTCGGCGATTTCGGCGTGCCCCAGAAGATACGGGACCCGTCTTGCTGCCATGTCCCGCGCCTTCTCCGCTGTACGCACCACGATCGAGCCCGGTTGCGGGCCCCCTCAAAATACCGCGCAGCTCGGTTCCGTGCTGGGCCCTCCCGCCGGGACCGGGCCCGCCGGGAGCCAGCGGCGCGGCCACTACCGCGCCGCCCGGCCCCCAGCAGGGACGCTATGCGAGTTCCTTGCCCTGACGGATCTCCCAGGGCCCGGTGGCCACGAAGTGGACGTCGTCGAAGTAGTGGAGCCAGGCCGCGATGGTCTCGACCGCGCGTTTGGCCTGCTCGGCCGACAGGTCTCCCTCGGCCAGCAGTTCCTCCTGGGCGTCGGCGAGGCTCATCCGCCCCGCTGCCGTCAGCGCGTGCAGCTCGGGCATCGCGCGGAGGCGAGCCAGCACTTCTGCGCCGAAGGCCTGCTCGTTGAGGCCGGGGCCGATATCGAGGTGCGCGAGGTCGCGAAGCACGCCGATGAGCACGTCGCTGCCGACGTGGCGGTGTCGCCCGTTGTAGACGCGGTAGAGCCGGTCCGGGTTCCGTGTCTCCGGCAGCCATCGTGCCGGCTGTTCGCCGTGGCCAGGCACCACGACAACTGGGCTGTCTTCGTCGTCCCGCATGAGGGAGGCTTGTTCGCGGATCTGTTCGGCCAGCTCGACCGTCCCGGGGACCGTGTTGGCTTCGAGAGCGGCCAGGACTCGCTGGACCTCTGGGTGGGCCGTGTCGGCTTCGACGAGGATCTCGATATTCGGTGCCGGCACACGGCCGGTGGCCTTGCCCGTGAGGTTGGCGGACCCGACGAGGCATCGGCCATCGGCCACGTACAGCTTCGCGTGTAGGTTGTGGCACAGGCGGATCGTGGCACGCCCGTCGTTCTGCGCCAGCTCGGCGATCTCCGGGTCGGAGACGCCGGCTGCCACCTCGGGAACGGACCAGCGGGTGACGCAGGTGATCTCGTCGACATCCGCGGGAACAGCGTCGAGCACCGCCTGGAAGACCTCCTTCTTGATGAAGGGTGCCACCAGGACGACGCGCTCGGTCGCGGTTGCGAGAAGCTGTTCGATCTGGCGCCAGACGTGGTCGAGCGTCACTCGTCGTCCTCGTCGTCGGCGTCGCTGGCACCGAGGAACTCGCTGGCGATGCGGCCCCAGTCCTGGCGCATCCGCTTCGCGCGCTCGCGAGGCTTCTCGGGCTGCTCGTCCTCGAACCGGGCCCAGGAGATCAGGATGAGCTTGAAGGCGTTGGCGGCAAGGGTCAGACGCTCGGCGAGTTCTTCGCGGCTCGCGCCGTCGATGTCTCCGTCGAGGACGGCGATCAGGTCGCTGTAGACCGGATGGTCCATGTTGAGGGCGACCTGGAGCATGCCGGGGATGTACTCGACGTTGAAGAAGGCCGGCGAATCAGGGTTGCGGCTGGTCAGGAGGCGGACGTGCTTGCCCTGCGACATCGTCTCCTCGATGATGCGCTGGGCGTCGGCCGGGCTGTAGCGGTGGGTCTCGACCAGGCTCTCGTACTGGAGCTGCTTGCTCTGCGCCTCCGTGGTTTCCTCTGCGAGCTGGTCGGTGAGGCTGGGCCGGGTCTCGGTGCGCCGCCGCTGGACCGCCACCTCGGCCTGGACCTCGGCGACCTCGTGTCGCTTGCGGCTTGTGCCGGTTCCCTGCGTCTGGTGGTCGAGTTCGCTGCGCAGCCTGCCGAGCAGCTTTTCGCGGATGTGGTACACGATCTCGATCAGCGGAAGGCGGCGGTCTCCTTCCTCGCGCAGCTCTTCGCGGTACTCCTCCCAAGTGAGTCCGGCGGCCTCCTCCCTCCACTTGAAGTGCGCGAGGCTGGAGAAGATCGTCGCGGACTGCTTGTTGTTGGTGACCCCGAAGATTTCGTCGAGCTCCGGCGGGAAGTCGATCTCTATGCCCCACCACCGCTCCACGGGGTCGGAGGGGCTGCACCAGCCGGTATCGAGGTCCAGCTCGCGCTCAGCCCGGATCAGTGAGATGCCGAGGTTCTTCCCAGCGTGCCTGCCCCAGGGGGTTTCACCCGGCTTGAGGCTCCGCTGGACGTCGGCTGGCCAAGGCTCTCCCTCAACGTCGGTGCGACGGGCAGCGTCCACGGCCAACGACGAACGCACGATGACCGGGTACTCCCGGCCGTTCACCGCTTGCACCATGAACCTCTCCACGCCGACCTCACCGGTGTTGCTGGCACCGAAGGCCCGGAACATCGGCTTCGTGTCGAATGGCGCCGGAGTGGAACTCGGTGACATCAGGTACATCGGGTCGTTGGGGCGGGTGTCACCGGCTCCGGGAAGCTGTGCCCAGCCGCGCACGGGGATGAGTTTGATCCGTTTGCCGTCGGCGATGAGACGGCGGTAGATCCGGCCGATCAGCTTCTCGGTGTTGGCGACGGTGGTCTGGGCGCCGCGCCACTGGACGCGCTCCAGCCCCGTCCACTGCACCAGGGTCCCGGAGCTGCCGAGCCCCTCCGACAGGGCCTGCCATTCATCGGGCACCGCGTCGAGCTTGGGCTCGGGAACTTCTTCGAGGCCCCGGGCGATCTCCGCGAGGTCCAGGTACGTGTGGAGGGCGTTCTGGGGGCCGTTGGTCCAGGACCAGACATCCACGCGGTTGCACTGCGAGATGCTCGAGTTGGGCAGGCCGACGCCGAAGCGGCCGATGCCCTTGCGCTGCTGGCGGGTGCCGGCGCCGAACCGCAGGGACTGCCGGAGGGTCTCGGGGTCCATGCCGTTCCCGTTGTCGAGGACGGCGATCTTCTCGACGCGGTACCGCCCGCGCTGACCGGTGTGCTCGTTGCCCTCGACGACGAACAATTCGACGAGGTCCGCCTCGGCTTCGAGACCGTTGTCGATGAGCTCGGCGATTGCATGAGCAGTGGACTTGTAGCCGCTGTCCTGCAGCGCCTTGACCGTCAGGTCAGAGGTGACGATCGAGTACTTGGATGTCATCGGGCCTTCCACACGTCCTCCCAGTTGGTGAATGCCTCCGCTACGTCGCCGAAGCCCGGCAGCGCGGGGTCGATCACGGTGACGATGTCGCAGGTTGGGGTACCGCCGGCTTTCGGGCCGCGGATGACCCGCCCGACCATCTGGCTGTAGAGGACCAGGGACCGGGTTGGGCGAGCGATGACGGCCGCGCTCGCCGCCGGCGCGTCGAAGCCGGTGGTCAGGACGCCGTAGTTGGAGAGGATCATCGGCCTGCTGCTTGGTCCCTTGAACCGGGCGATGGCCCGATCCCGGTGGCGCGGGGAGGACTCGGCCGTCACCTGGTCCGCGTCGAGGCCGAGCACGGACAAGATCGCCACCAGCAGGCGGCTGTGCTCGACGGACGCCGCGAACAGCAGAATCCGGCGGTGGTGCTGGCTGAGATCGAGCACAGTCCGTACTACCTGCAGGTTCCACTGCACGTTGCTGGCAAGCCTGGCCATGAGGGCGCCGGGGATGTCGAACGAGGCTGCGAGGGCCTGCTTGTCCCGGCTGCTAAGCGTGGTACCGGACGCGGCTGCCACGGTGCGGAAGTACGGGCGGGCGAGGTAGCCCTGCTCGATGAGGGCGGTGACGGGGTTGTCGTATCCGTCGATCTCCAGCATCACCTTTTGGCGTGCGAAGAACTCCGACAGCCTCTCGTCCTCGGTCACGTCGGCCCAGGTCCGGCCGGGGGTTGCCGTGAGGCCGAGCAGGCTGGAGTCGCTGCGCAGGGTAAGCGCGTCGAGGGTGCGGCGGTAGGTCGGCGCGATGGCCTGGTGGGCCTCGTCGAAGGTGGTGAGCGTGGTTTGCATGCCGAGGCGGTCGAGGAACGTCGGGTCGGTGCCCGCGGCAGCGGTGGCCTTGTCGAGACCGAGGATCACGATGCCGTCCTCGACGCCGTCGAGGTCCGCCGGCGCTTCCCCCCACATCCGCACCACGGACACGTCACGGTTGCCGAGGGCGGCCCAGGCGTTCTCGAACTCCACGGCCGCCTGCTCCAGCAGCTCGCGCCCCCGCGCCAGCCACACCACCACGGTCGGTTCGTGCCGCCGCAGGTGGTCACAGATGATGTTCATGCCGGTTCGGGTCTTCCCGACTCCGGTGGGCAGGTGCAGAACGACCCGCCGCTCCCCGGAGTACAGCAGCCGCTGAACCCTGCCGGCCGCGAGGCGCTGGTGGGGGAAGAGCCCGTACTGCGGCGTACTGTGGCCCCGGAACGTCGGGGGCGGCTCGGGTGCACGGTCGACGACGAGGCCCAGAAACCCGAGAAGTGTGCGGCGCTGGTCCGCGGACCAGGGCAGGGTCGCGAGGAAGTCGCCAGCCGCATCAGCAGGTGTGCAGCCGAGGCGGGCAGAGAGTTCGGCCCTCTTGCTGCCCGGGAGCAGCTGCAGGAACTCGGCGCGCCGGGCCGGGTCGCCGACGATCTGCTCCGGGGAGACCGCAGATGCGGCGACCTTCCGGAGTGCCGCTTCGGTGTCCTGCCTCTGATGCAGGAGGTCCAGGAGGTCGCAAGCCTGCTCGCCGAGGAGGCCGCGGATGTAGGGCAGGGGTGCGCCGCCTAGGACGGACTCGAACGCGATGCCGGGCGACCCCGTCATGCCCTGGCCAGGTCTGTGTGCATTCCGCCATCGCCGTACACCTGCGGTATTCCCCTCTGCCGGACCCGGCCACCTTGCGGTGTGACCTTCCCCTCGCTCCTCGGTTGGTGATCAAACCCTAGCTCTGTGTGCCGACACGCCGCTGCCGACCCCGGAAATCCGGCTGCTCGGCGACGCCGGCGTTTCTGACCGTGAGCGAACTTCCCTGTTGAGCAGCGGGATTAGGCCTCTGCCTGGCAGTGTCAGCGTGTGGGAACATTTGTTCGGCAGGCCGCCCGTGAACGGCATGGGACAGGGGAGGAAACAAAGCCTCCGCCCCGCCTGTCCTTCGATCCGGCTAGGATCGCGGGGTACTACTGGTGGAGGTTCTCGCACCGGACGAGAAGCCTCACCAGTCGATCGGCCAGAGCAGAGCGAAATGGGGTGGAACATGACATTCGAGTCGCCTGACGTGGCTCCGGTCTACCTCGACTACAACGCCACGGCCCCCGCGCGCCCCGAAGCTCTTGAAGCTGCCGTGGCCGCGATGCGCACGGTCGGCAACGCCTCGAGCACGCACCGATCCGGCCGGGACGCCGCCGACCGCGTCGACCTGGCGCGTCGTCAGGTCGCCGCGCTCCTGAACTGCTCTCCTGGGGAGATCATCTTTACTTCCGGCGCCACCGAGGCGAACAACCTCGCTCTGCGGGCAGCGTTTTCCGCGGGGGGCCGGCTGGTGACAAGCACGGTAGAACACCCGGCAGTCCTGGAGGCCTCGAAGGCTCTGACCTCCGATGCGCCCGGATCGCTCGTCGTCCTTCCCGTCAACACC
Organism: Kitasatospora albolonga; assembly: GCF_039535905.1. Taxonomy (GTDB): domain Bacteria; phylum Actinomycetota; class Actinomycetes; order Streptomycetales; family Streptomycetaceae; genus Kitasatospora; species Kitasatospora albolonga. The sequence goes on from NZ_BAAAYB010000001.1 coordinate 13,966, forward strand.
GACGGCCTGGTGGATCCGGCCGCCCTCCACAAGGCGCTCGCCCACGGCGCGGTTGCCGTCGTATCGCTCATGGCAGCCAACAATGAGACGGGCGTGCTAACAGACCTCGAGCCGATCGTGGAAGCTGCCCACGAGGCCGGAGCTCTGGTTCACACCGACGCGACACAATTGGTCGGCCGACTGCCGATCGATCTCGCCGAGATCGATGTCGACCTACTGTCGCTGTCCGCGCACAAGTTCGGCGGCCCACAGGGAGTCGGTGCACTGTTCGTCCGCCGAGGCGCCCCCCTGCCCTACCGCCCGCTTCTGGTCGGGGGCGGGCAGGAGCGGGGTTGGCGGGCCGGCACCCTGAACGTGGCAGGCATCGCCGGCGCCGGGGCGGCTGCCGAAGCAGCCCGCCTCGCCTTGGGCGACGAAGCGAACCGCGTCACGCGGCTGCGTGACGCGCTGGAGGAGGCACTCGTTGAACAGATCAGCGACTGCCGGATCAACGGATCAACGGGACTACGCCTGCCCGGCGTGACCAGTATCACGTTCCGCGGGGCTCCGGCAGACGCGGTTCTCGCTTCAATGCCGGATGTGGCAGCTTCGGAAGGGAGCGCCTGCTCCTCCGGCGCGCCCAGCCCGAGCCACGTGCTCCTGGCCATGGGACGCAGCCGGGAAGAGGCAGACAGCACCATCCGGTTCTCCCTGGGGTACGCCACGACCACCCACGACGTCGAGCGAGCCGTGTCCTCCACGGTCCGAGCGGTCCAACAAGTCCGGGCCGCCCTAGCACCTGCGATATAGCTCACCTCACTCAAAGATCATCCAAGCCTGAACAGACCCGGAGAACACCTCGCATGTCAGACAGCCGGCTCGCGGAAGCCGCTCTCCCCTCCTTCTCGCGGCACGAGACGTTCGCGCCGCGCTTCGGGTGGCTCCATAAGGCCTACATGCAGGTGAAGGAGAACCCGGAGGTGTTCCTCGCAGAGGACGCCACGGTTCTTCTCGGTGTGGGTAAGAACATGGTCAATTCCATGCGCTACTGGTCACGGGCGTTCAAGCTGACACGAGAGCACTACGGCGAGGAAAGCAACTCCCGCGCATTCCTCTCGTACCCCACGTGGGAGGCACGCTGGCTTCTTGACGAGGACGGCGCCGACCCGTACCTCGAAGAACAGGGCAGCCTGTGGCTGCTGCACTGGTGGCTGCTGAGCTCCCGACCAGGTGCCAAGAGCTGGGTACCGTCCTGGTACGTCGCCTTCCAGCTCGCCCCGTTCGCGCGATTCTCCGAGAAGGACCTCATCGAGCTGATCGTGCGCCACGTGAACCTCTCTTACGAGGGCGCACCGGCGGAGGGGTCCATCAAGAAGGACGTCGAGTGCATCACCAAGATGTACGTCCCGGCGAAGCGCGCCAAGAGCGGCGCACCCGGCGCACTCGAGGACTTGCTGGCCTGTCAGTTCCGCGAGCTCGGGCTGATCGAGACCGTGGAACAACCAGTCTCGGGTCGCACGGAGTGGGAGTTCACCACCGGTACCCGCGTCACCCTGCCGGACCGGATCGTCGCCTACGCCTGCCTGGACTACGCCTCCACCACCACGCGCCAGGCCGGATCCATCTCCCTTGCCCGGCTCGCCAACGAGCCCGGCGCCCCCGGGCGAGCCTTCCGCATCCGCGAGCCCGACATCGCAGCGGCGCTGGAGCGAGTCGCGGCCACCGTGCCCGGCCTGCAGCTCGTCGAAGCTGTCGGCCAGCGCAGCCTCGTTTTCGCCTCCAACCCCTTCGAGCTCGCCTGGGACGTCCTGGACGCCCAGTACGACCACGTCCGCAAGCAGCCGGGCTTCCCCACCCGGGCAGAGTGGGCCCGCTCCTACCCCAAGCTCGCCGCCGCCGAGGCCCGGGAGCTCCGCAGCACCGTTGAGCAGCAGCTCCCCCTGATCGAGGAGACCTCCGAGTGACCACCGAGACCCCCTCGCGGCCCAAGACCGCCCGTAAGACCTCCGGTGGCACCGAGTTCCCGGCCGGCATCCAACTCGTCGGTTCCCGGATGCGCTCCACCAATGTGGAACGAGACGTCCTCGACGAGCTCTACTCGCCTTACGTGGGTACCCGGGCGCTCGACGTGCTCGACCGCCTGGCCAACTCCCTCGGTGACCTTCGCCGCCCCCGCTCGTGGTCGCTCACCGGTGCATACGGCTCGGGCAAGTCCACCCTCGTCAACCTCATCGACGCCCTCCTCGGTCACGACCTAGGGCGCCGGGCCGAAGCGCAGGAGGTTCTGGCCGGCACCAGTGCCGGGCTGGCCCATCGGATTGCGGCAGCCCGCGACGAGCTGGCACCGGCCGGTTTCCTCGGGGCCGTTGCCACCGCCCGCCGCGAACCGCTCGTTAACACCCTGTCCCGGGCCCTGCGCACCGCGGCCCAGCGTCGATGGCCGACCCGCATGCCCAAGTCGGTCTCCACAGCGCTGGCACGATGCGAAGACCCTACGGCCGCCGAGCCCGCGGACGTCATCGCCGCAGTGACCGCCCTGTGTGCGCAGCAGCCGCTGCTACTGGTCATCGACGAGTTCGGCAAGACCCTCGAACACCTCGCGGGACACAGCCAGTTCGCCACTGCCAAAGCGGACCTGTTCCTGTTGCAGGAGCTGGCCGAGAAGAGCGCCGGCCCCAAGGGCCTGCCGCTGTTCATGATGACCCTTCAGCACATGTCGTTTATGAACTATGCGGGACAGTCCAGCGAACTGCAGACCCGCGAATGGGCGAAGATCCAGGGCCGGTTCGAGGACATCACGTTCGCCCCGCACCTTGGCGACGCCGTGCAGCTGATGCGTCGCCGCCTCGATCAGTCCGAGGTGCCCGCGGCCGGCCAGAAGCTGATCTCGGCCTATGCCGAGGCGGCTGAGACTACCTGGCGTGATCACGGCCTCAACGACGTCGTCGTCCTCAAGGCACAGGACTTCGCGGACCTTTACCCCCTCCACCCCCTGACCGCTGCTGCGGCACCGTTCCTCGCATCGCAGATCGGCCAGCACGACCGCAGCCTGACCGGGTTCCTCAACAACGACGAGCCCAACACCGTCCGTCGCTCGCTGGCGATGCACTCCACCGACAAGCCTCGCCGTGCCAGCACGGTCAAGCTGCCACAGCTGTATGACTTCTTCCTCGACTCTGGTCGGACCTCGCTGCTCGCCTCGAGTAACGCCAGTAAGTGGATCGAGATCGAGTCGCGCGTCACCCAGGCCAACGGCCTGTCCGCCGCGGATCAGAATTTGCTGCGCACGGTGGGCATGCTCAACCTGATCGACGAGGACGGCGCCCTGCGGGCGACCGCGGCGATGGTCTACTACGCCCTGCACGAGCCCGGCGAGGCCGCTGATCCGAAGGCGTTCGCTGTCCTCGAAGAGCAGCTCAACAGCCTGGTAGCCCGTGGCTTCCTGGTCCATCGGCGCTTCAACGGCGAGTACCGGGCCTGGCGCGGAAGCGACGTCGACATCGACGGGCGCCTGAAGGAGACACTCAGCCACCTCGACGACACCGTGGTTGCCCAGCGCCTCGGCGACTACCTCCCCGTCGCAGTGGCCGCCGGCAGGCACAGCCAGGTCACGGGCATGCTCCGCGCCCTCTTCGTCCAGATCACCACAGCGCAGACCAAGCAGCTCAAGGGACCGGACGCACTCGCCGACCACGCCGACGGCCTCCTGGTCTTCCACCTCGGCGGGATCGAGGACAGGCCCGTCGTCGAGTCCTCCCAGCCCGTGGTCCTCGGCGTCACAGAGGAGCCCGACCTCGTCCTGCGGGCCGCCTTCAACCTCGTCGCGCTGGAGGAATTGCAGCGCGACAAGACCCTCGACTTCGTTGCCAGGCGAGAGATCAGCGAACGCACGTCCGGCGCGAAGCGCGAGTTGCTGGAACTTCTCAGCGCCGCCTTCTTCCCTCCCACACAGCGCGCGACCTGGCGGCTGTGGCGCTCCGGCATCGCCGCCGACGCCGAGGACGGAGAAGTGATCGAGGGTCGCAGCCTGAGTTCGCTCGCATCCACCGCCTGCGACCGGGTCTTCCCCCACACACCGCACATCCGCAACGAGATCATCGGCCGCCACGAGTTGACCAGCCAGGGCGCCAAGGGCCGCCGCGAGCTGCTGACCGCGATGCTGCAGAAGTCCGGCGAACCGCACCTGGGCATCGTCAAATTCCCGGCCGAACGATCGATGTACAGCGGTGCACTGGCCTACATGGGTCTGCACCGCGAGAACCCTGCCGCTGCCGACCAGGCATCGTCCTCGCTACTGCCCTACGGGTTCTCTCGCCCTGGCCCCGCTCACACCCATACCCACGAGGCGTGGAACGCCCTTGAGACGGCGCTGAGCGAGGCCCACGAGCGCACCAGCCTCGAGCGGATCTTCCGGGTCATCATGGTGCCGCCGTACGGCGTGAAGGCCGGCGTCGTTCCCCTGCTGGTCGTGACCGCCCTCATCCTGCGCAGCCACGACGTAGCTCTGTTCGAGGACGGCTCCTACCTGCCGCGGCTCACGCCTGACGTGGTCGAGCGCATGGTGAAGTCTCCCGGCCGCTTCTCCGTCAAGGCCACGCCCGTCGGTGAGGGGCTTCGGCACAGTGTCGTCAAGAACCTCTCGCTGGCGCTCAAGGTGGAGCCGCCCCGTTCCCAGGCCCTGCGCAACCCTGCGCTGCTCGCGGTGACCCGCGCGCTGCTGGAACGGGTCATGGTGCTCACTCCCTATGCCCGCCGCACGCAACGCCTTAGTAAGGACGCTCTCGCCGTCCGTTCTGCCCTATTCACGGCGCAGGATCCGGACGAGCTGCTCTTCCACGTGCTTCCCCAGGCGCTCGGCCTGGAGCCGATCACCTCCGAGCTCCGCAAGAGCACGGCGGGCAACAAGGGCTACGTCGACCGGCTCGCCGCCGCGGCCGACGAGATCGCCGGAGCCGACCGCGCTCTGCGCGCGGAAGCGGTCGAGACGATCAGCCGCGAGTTCCGCCTGCCGTCCTCGCTGCCCAAGCTGCGCAAGGCACTGGCGGCCCGGCTGAAGGGCTTTGCAGGTGTCTCGCTCAGCCTGGAGCTGCGCGGTTTCGTCGCCATAGCGCTCAATGAGTACCTGGCGGACGAGGACTGGCTGGACCCGATGATCGTCCGCTTGTCCCATGCCGCCCTCGGCGACTGGTCAGACAACGACGTCGCAGTCTTCGGCCGCCGGGTGCGAGAGATGGCCAGTGCCCTCGACCGCGTCAGCCACCTGTACAGAAGCGATGCTCCTGCAGACGGCGAAGAGGGGCTCGAAGCCCGCCTGCTCACCCTGACCGACAGGGACGGGGCGGAACAGCGCACCTTGATCTACCTGCCGAAGCAGGCCGAGCGGGAAGCCGAGAACCTGGCTGTCAGTGTCCTGGAGCAGGCTGAGAAGGCGCTCGGCCCTGACGGCGCTCGAATCCTGCTCGCCGCCCTGGCCCAGCGCGTCACCGACCCCGCCACCAGCGAACTTGAGAGGATGGAGTGACCATGACCGACACCGCTTCCGGAAAGAAGGTCCGGCACGTCATGGGCCTGTCCGGCGGTAAGGACTCCTCTGCCCTCGCCATCTACATGCGTGACCGCGTGCCGGAGATGGAGTACTTCTTCTGCGATACAGGTGCCGAGCTGCCGGAGACGTACGAGTACCTCAACAAGCTCGAGGCCGCCGTCGGCAAGCCGATCACCCGGCTGAATACCGACCGCGACTTCGACCACTGGCTCGAGGTCTACCAGGGCACCCTGCCCAGCCCCCAGATGCGCTGGTGCACCAAGAACTTGAAGATCAAGCCACTTGAGGACTGGATCGGCGACGACGAGGTCATCTCCTACGTCGCCATCCGCGCTGACGAGAATCGCCTCGGCTACGTCAGCACCAAGCCCAACATCACTGCGGTCTTCCCCTTCCGCGAGGACGGCATCGACCGGGCAGGTGTAAGCCGCATCCTTGACGAGGCTGGCACCGGCTTGCCGGCCTACTACGAGTGGCGTACTCGCTCCGGTTGCTACTTCTGCTTCTTTCAGCGCAAGCACGAGTGGCTCGGCCTCAAGGACCGCCACCCCGAACTCTTCGACAAGGCCGTCGCCTACGAGGAGAAGGTCCGCCACCAGAGCACCGCTATGCAAGGCCGCGACTACACCTGGTCCCAGGGTGAGTCCCTGCACGAGCTGATAGAGCGCCGCGAGGAGATCCAGGCCAATCACGAGGCCAACCTCGCCCGAGCCGCGAAGCGGATCAAGCCCAACAGGCCACTGCTCGAGGTCCTCTCCGACGCCCTCGACGCCGACGACGACGAGGCCGGCTGCTCGGTCTGCCACCTCTAAACATGTGAAATGCACCCAAAGTGCCTGGCGGATGACAAAAAGTCACCTGCCGGGCACTTTTGCGCCTCCTTGCTCCAGCTGTCGGTGCTGCGTGTAAGGATGTATGCGCCCATCACACACCGTCACTCAGTCGGAGCAACCAGGAATGGCGACACCGGATACCATCGCGCGCGCGGTCAACCGCCACCGCCTGGGCGCCAGTCCCGCTCTCGAGATTCAGCTTGGCATCACACCGATGCTGGACGTGCCGGCACATCAAGTCCTTCAGGACGACCTGAAGCGTCTCGCCTCCCCATGGGAACGGCTCAAGGCCACGGAAGGGATCGTCGACGCGATACCGGACCAGCCGGGCCTCTACATGTTCGTCTGGTCACCATCGATCAAGCTGTCGATGGCGGACCGGACCGCAGCCAGCTTCCACCAAGTCCTCTACATCGGACACGCCGGCGGTGCCGGTCAGATGGGCAACACGCTGAGGAACAGGTACCGGGACTACCGAAAGCACCTGCGCGGCAATCCCGAGAATCTCTGGACCCGGGAGCCGCCCACCAACCGGCACGACCGCCTCACCCACTACCTCGCCCTGCGCCCCCTGGAGTACTGGTTCGCGACCATCGACGACCGGTCGATGATCAAGAATCTGGAGGAACGCCTGCTCCACCTGTACAACCCGCCGATCAACATTCAAGGCGGCCCCCTGCTACGTGGTCGACTCAGCCCCACACCCAAGCCGGCTTTCCGCTCCTAGCCCCGCATCGCTCCTGACAACGAGGTACTTCATGACGTCCAAGACGTTCGTCCCGGCCTTCAAAGCCACCGTGGGCAACTGGACCTACTACTCCTGCCTGATGAGCTACGCCCAGGTGGCGCGGGAGGTCAACTTCGCGCACGAGCTCGGCGGCAACCGGGACCTTGGGACCATGATCCAGCGCGGGGTCGGTGCCCGCACCGCGGAGATCACCGAGTACCTGCTCACCAACGAGAACCGCTTCCTCGGCGCCCTCATCATCGCGGTGTGGGGAGGGGACCCCAACTACCACACCGTCACGATGGACACGGAAAGCCAGGCTGTCCTTCAGGGACTTGACCGCAACTTCGGCGTCCTGACCTTCGACGGCACCCAGCAGTTCTTCGCCCTTGACGGGCAGCACCGGCTCAAGGCCATCAAGGACGCGATCAAGCAGAACCCGGCCCTGGGCAGCGAGGATATCAACGTCATCGTCGTTCCCCACTTCGACACCGACGACGGACGCCGGCGCACCCGGCGGCTCTTCACCAACATCAACCGGAACGCCAAGAGCACCAACCTGCAGGAGAACATCGCACTCGACGAGGACGACAGCTTCGCCATCCTCACCAGGCGTCTGCTCGACGAGGACGACTTCCTGAAGCGCGAGAAGGTCGTGCTCGTGTTCAGCAAGGTCGGCCAGGACGGTGAGCTCGTCCTCGCCCAGCGCTCCGTCAGCGCATCAAGTCCCGCCTGGACCACGATCGGTGTGCTCTACGACATCGTCAAGGAAATCGGCTATGACCTCCCCTGCGCCAACGAGCAGACCAAGCAGCGGGTAACCGACGAGGTCCTCGACGACAGCTTCAAGGTTCTCAGCGTCCGCTTGCAGGAGCTCCTCGAAGCGTGCGGGAACATGCAGCAGCGTTACCTGGCCGCGGTGTCACCGAAGGATCTGAGGGCGCCCAAGGGGCGCGACGGCGCGGGGCACCCGTTCATGCGGCCGGCGATCCAGGCCCAGGTGGCGAAGGCCGTGCATCACGTACTTGAGCAGGGCGCCCTGGAATGGCAGGAGGTGATGAAGAGGCTGTCCGCACTCGACTGGAAGATGACCTCGGCACCGTTCTCCTCCATGTGGATCGAGACCCCCGAGGGGAAGACCAAGGGCAAGATGGCCAGCGGAAACTCCCAGCTGTTCTACGACCTCCTGTTGGTGCACATCGCCCCCCGCTCCAAGGCGCAGATCACCAGGGCACTCCGCGCCTACCACGACGTCATGAAGAGCAAGTACCCGGTATCGGCTGAGGAATTGTTCTCGCTCCTGCCGGTCGACGCTGATTGATGGCTCCCGGATAGACGTTCCCGGCGCCCACTGGGTATCCAGGGCACCGGACCTGGAGCCTTCCGGTCGACGGAACAGGGGCTTGACCGTCCCGGGTGGACGGTCAAGCCCCTGTTCCGTCGACCGGGGCAGTCCCGGCCGGGAGCGAGTCGGCTGGTGCCGCTGCCGCGCCGGCCGCGACCGTCGGCGCCTTGGCGAACCTCAAGGCTGCGGAGGCACCGAAAATCTCAGGCTATTCGTCGATGGCGTCGTCGGGTGCCGCGGGCGGCGGCGGCGGCGGGAAGAAATCCTCGAGGCAGTCCTGGAGAAGGAGGACTTGGACCTCATACCCGGACTGAGTGTCCCTGAGGACCCTCTTCACATGAGGGAACACGCGCTCGGGGTACCGATCCTGCATGTCCGAGTCCGCCAGGTCCAGGAACTGGAACTGGGGAGAAGTGGATGTGCCTTCCTCGTAGGCGATGATGAGATCGATATCTCTGGGGTTCTTGTCCTCGCGATCGAAATCCTGTGTGACAGCCCCGGCGCGGATTTTGAACTCAACTACGCGCAGAGCGGATTCGATGAGATTGTCGAAGACCTGTTCCGAATCGCCGAGACGCTTGATTACTGCCCGGGCGTCGTACCGGTCGCGCTGTGAGAGGCCGTACCACTGGAACTGGGGGAACCTTCCCTGGCCCGCCAGTTCGAAGAAGAGGGCGATCACGTCGTTCTCGTCGGCGGGCACCTTCTTGATTGTCAGCTCCGGTCGCTTCAGATCCTTCCTCGACCAGAAGGCGGCCGACCGTTCATCGTCCTGGAACGGGTCGGCCTTTCCGACGAAGCGGGAAGCGGCGTTCTGAATCGTTGACCGGTACGCCTCATTGACGAAATTCTTCAGCAGGCCGACCAGTCGCATGTTCTTGAGGTGCGTCTTGCCGTAGTTGAGCTCCGCGTCGACATCGACGACGATATCGAAGCAGCGGACGTACTGCTGGTTTCGCCCCTTGGTCAGATCGGGGGAGTGCCGGGTCACTACGCCGTTGGCGCTGAACACGCGCTGACTTCCACCGGGGAGGTAACGCTCGAAATGGGGAATCCTGGCTACCGTGAGGCGGATCACGTTAATCTTCGGGAAAAGCAGTCGCCGAAACGAGTCGATTTCGTCGGGGAGCTTCCCACGGGCGTTCATCAGGAGGGCTTCGAAATCCTCCACGGTGCGATACTCGGTGACGTTGAAGCCGTTTTGTACCTTGAATAGGTCCACGCCGCCGGCGCCGAGGTTCTGGGCGTACGGAGCAGGCTTCGGAGGCTTTGCCCAGGACACCGTTTCCGCCATGTCCAGGTATCCGACCGGTACATGGAAGGAGAAGTTGTCCTTGCCGTCAAAGAGCTCGCCGATCGTGTTGCCGAGAGTGGCGACCGGACTGGCGCACTTTACCGTGATGGTGACTACGGTGTCCCGCAGGGTGTTGGGGAGCTCTGTCATGCCCAGGTAGGAGAACCGCTTCAGGTCGCAGGCCAGAAGGGCGGCGAACCGCGTGGGATACCTCCCGCTCTGTACGGCGTTCGTCAGTGTCTGAACGAATTCGGACCGCAGCCCCCTGGGCAGGGCTTCGGTTTCGATCTCTTGGAGGTAGCTTTCGAGGACCCTGGAATCCTGGGCGAAGCGATAGCTTATTTCCGTCCCGATGGCGTCCAGTGGGGCCGAGTCCGGCTCGAATGTCCTGGGCATCGTGAGGTTCGGGCGGGCTTCTGGTGGGCTGTCGAAAGAGCTTGCACCGTTCACCGAGAACTTGAAGGCGCCCTGGGCCGTCCTGGATCGGAGAGTGAAGGCCTCTGAGCTGAAAAGAACGACCTTCAGCCCGACGCCTACCTGCCCGGCCAGCTTCCTTCCCGCCTTCTTGCCGCCGCCCAGGAAGAGCAGTTTTGGTTCGTTTGGGAACCCGTCAGCGTCGTCCCTGATCGTCACCTCCCGACTGTCAAAGTCGATCGCGAGATCAATTTTGTGCTTGCCTCCGGCTGTTTCGCGAACCGCGTCGAGGGCGTTCTGCAGGACCTCGCCGACGAAGACGTGCTGGGGGAGGTAGGCGTCGATCGTTTGCCTGAGCTGGTGGATGTAATTCTCTGAGAGAGACTCTGGGCTCAGGAGGTCGTACGTGTCTGTCACCGGGATCCTCTGTTGCTTGTTCAGAGATTGAGAATGGGTGGCCTGGCCACTTGGGTCCGGCTCAGAGCCTCTCAGGTGTGCCGATGCCGAGGAGGTCCATGCCCTGCCGGAGGGTCTGGCCGGTGAGCTGGCAGAGCAGGAGGCGGGTCTCCGTGACCTCGCGGCTGGGGGCTTTGAGGACGGGGCAGTGCTCGTAGAAGGTGGTGTACGCCGCCGCGAGGCTGTGCAGGTAGGCGCAGAGGCGGTGGGGTTCGAACGTCTCGGTTACGAGGTCGATGGTGGCGCCGAACTCGTCGAGGAGGAGGCCGAGGGCGCGCTCGGCCGGCTCCAGGGCCAGGTCGCGGTAGGCCGTCGGGGTGGTGCCTTCGGGGGCCTTGCGCAGGATGGACTGGATGCGGGCATAGGCGTACTGGAGGTAGGCACCGGTGTCGCCGTTGAGGGAGACCATGCGGTCGGTGTCGAAGACGTAGTCGCGGGTGCGGGAGGTGGAGAGGTCGGCATATTTGACCGCGCCGATGCCGACCTGGCGTGCCCGGTCCTCGAGTTCCCCGGCCGCGAGTTGGGGGCTCTTTTCGGCGACGACGGCACGGGCCCGGTCGACGGCTTCGTCGAGGAGGTCCATCAGGCGGACCGTCTCGCCGGAGCGGGTCTTGAAGGGCTTCCCGTCCTTGCCGAGGACGGTGCCGAACGGCAGGTGCAGGGCTCGGACGTTCTCGGGGAGCCAGCCGGCGCGCCGGGCGGTCTCGAACACCATCTGGAAGTGGAGGGCCTGGCGGCTGTCGACGACGTAGAGGAGCTGGTCGGCGCCGAGCATTCCGACGCGGTCGCGGATGGCGGCGAGGTCGGTGGTGGCGTAGCCGTAGCCGCCGTCGCTCTTCTGGACGATGAGCGGGGTCGGCTCGCCGTCGGGGCCCTTGATGTCGTCGAAGAAGACGCACAGCGCGCCGTCGGAGCGCACCGCTACCCCGGAGGCCTCGAGGTCGGCGCACACGTCGGCGAGCATGTGGTTGTAGTAGCTCTCGCCGATGGCGTCGGTGTCTTCGAGGAGGACGCCGAGGTTCGCGTAGACGGCTTCGAAGTACAGCTTCGACTCGTCGACCATCCGCTGCCAGGATGCGACGGTCTGAGCGTCGCCGGCCTGGAGGTCGACCACACGCCGGCGGGAACGGTCGGCGAAGTCGGCATCACTGTCGAACAGGGCACGCGAGGCCTTGTAGAGGCGGTTCAGGCGGGACATCGAGGGGCCGGACTCTGCCGGATCGGTGCTTTCGTCCAGCTTGTCCGGGTGTTCGACGAGGTACTGGATGAGCATGCCGAACTGGGTTCCCCAGTCGCCGAGGTGGTTGCGCTTGATGACCTTCTCGCCGGAGAACTCCAGCGTCCGCACCAGGGCGTCGCCGATGATGGTCGAGCGCAGGTGGCCGACGTGCATCTCCTTGGCGATGTTCGGCTGGCTGTAGTCGATCACCGTGACCCCGGGCTCGGCGCTGCTGCCGACTCCGAGCCGGGTGTCCGCGGCGCGGGCGGCCAGCCGGTCGAGGATCGCGGTGTCCGTGACGGTGACGTTGATGAATCCCGGGCCCGAGACCTCCAGGCTCGCGATCACCTCGTCCGCAGCCAGGTTCTCCAGGACACGCGCGGCGACCTCGCGCGGGTTGGCCCGCAGGGGCTTGGCGAGGCTCATGATGCCGTTGGCCTGGAAGTCGGCGCGGTCACTTCGTCGCAGCTGGGGGTCGCTGTCCGCGGTGTCGGGGAACGCGGTGGAGAGCGCCTGCGTGAAGCGCTGCCGCACCGTGTCGGCGATGGAGAGGACCGTAGCCATAGAAGGAGAGACCACTTCTGTGAGAAGGCGGAGCCGTGAACGAGCCGCGCGGAGTCGCACACCAGCGGCACCCCCAGGACGGTCGGTGCCGCCTTTCGAGTATCCCATGCCCTCTCGGCCGTCGGACTGATTAACCTCAGCCGCTGACCACCTCTACCACAAGGCAAGATCGCCCAACAGGGGCTGAGCCCACCACCCCTGAATGATCATCAGAAAATGATGGCGGCCATTCCGCTTATTGGCAGTGATGGCGGCTCGGCCAATTCGCTAAATCGATCGAACGCAACGTGACCGACCGGCTACGGTGGCAAGTCTGCGTGCGGCGCTCGGGAGGGGAGCGAGGTGAGGGGCTTGTCCGATGGTGCAGGTGATGCGCGGGAACTCGCCATGTCAGTGCAGTGTGCGTTCGAACAGCCAGACCGCGCAGCCGAGTTCGAGCACCCCGGATTCGTCGACGTCGCCGGGCTGGTGCGCCGTTTGCGCCACGAGGGGCGCGAGGTCGTCGCGAAGCTGCGCTCCACCGAGGCGGCAGTCGCGGAGCAGCGCCTGGCCGCTGGTGCCGCCCAGCGTCTTGACGGCCTGTCGGTTCCCGGTTTCGGCAACCTTCAGGTCTGCGTTCCCGAGATCGTCCAACTCCCGCACCAGCGAGCTGCGCTGGTGTCCCCCTACCTTGGCCGTCCCGTCTCGGCGCTGCCGGCCGCCGCCCTGAAGGTTTCCGGTGAGGCTGTCGTGGAACTCCTCACGGCCCTGCTGGCTCGCGGCGTCGAAGCGTCCGGGTGCATCCCGCGGAACATGTTCGGCCGCGACGGCCGGGTGATCCTCATCGACTGGGAGGACGCGCTCCTCGTACCGGCTGGCGCGGAACCTGACCTGCTGACCTTGATGAAGTGGGACATCGCCTGGTCGGACCTCTTCGGGCACGACTTGCGGCTCCGGGACCGCATCCCGGCCTCCATGCCTTCTGGCGAACCGGAGTTGGACGGCTTTGAGACCATCCTGGCCAACTGGTTACCCGCGGGCACCTCGCGGCGAGAGGTACGCCGACAAGGTATCGAGGTGACGCTCGTCAGCGAGCTCCCAGTGGCCGAGGCTGTGCCGGCGAGCGCGGCCCACCTGGGCCACCTCGCCGAGGACGTCCTCCCGCCGCAGCTCGGCGTCCTGCACGCCGTGCTGACCGCGCGGCTGCGCGAGCACCACGGTGAGAGTGCCTACGCCGCGCTGCTGGGCCGGCTGCACCATCTGGTGAAGTACCCCCGGCCGACCGGGCCCGAGCTGGAGGAGCTGGGTCGCGGCTGGGTGATCGAACTGTTCTCGGCTGCCGAGGGTGATCGTCCGGCCGGCGTCGTACCGCTGCGGCAACTGGCCTCGAGGATTGCCGAGTTGGCCTCCACAGGCGGATGGCCCGCGGCCTGCGCACGGGCAGAGGTTGCCGAGGAGATCACCGGCCGTCTCGCTCGTGTCGTGCTGGCCGCCCTGGCGCGCGAGGATCTGGATCTGCTCCTGCGCGGCTCGTGCGCCCAGGGAGTCCTGGGCCTTGGCAGTGACGTCGACTTCGAGCTGAGCTCCGCCGAGTTCCCGGCCGGATACCAGCCTGCGGAGGACCTCGTGATCGAGGCACTCGGCTGCCTCGGGCTGGCCGCGGAAGGCTCCGCCGCGCGGCCGACCGAACGCGACCTCGTCAGCGCCGACGGCCACACGAGCCGCGACCTCCACGAGTGGTGCGAACTCCGCCGCCCCGGCGCCGCCCACCACGACCCGGGCTGGACCACCGCGTTCCTGCCAGCCCCCACCGCAGGTGCGCTCGGCCGGCCGAGCCAGTACGAGCAGCAGGGCCGCGAGCACACCGCCAAGTACCTCTGGTTCGAATCCCGGGCCGCACTGGCACGGCTCGTGTTCACCGACCCGGCGCTCTCCCCGCAGCCCGCGACGCTGGAGCAGCAGCTGTCCGTCCTGCCCCGGTTGATCGGCGACCGAGAGACTGCCGAACTACGCGATCTCCTGCACCGCACGTTCGCCCTGCGGGAGGCCAGCAGCCCAGCCCAGGCAGCTGACGAGGACGCGGAGCGCGAGTGCTTCCACCTCGCCCAACGGCTGGACCACCTGCGCCACCGGCTCGCTCTGCCAGGTCCCCAGCAGCCCTGATTTTCCGATCCGCACCGATCCGCGCCATCTCAACCTGAGAGGTCAACCGTGATCAGCGACGCCTTCACGCACTCCACCAGCGATACCCTGCACATCTCCTTCGCCGACGGCTATGTCTTCCACGTCCGCGGCGGCCAGATCACCGCCCCGCACCAGCCCTGCCCCTGCGGCGATCTGGAGCCGGTCCACCAGATCACCGAGTACCGCGAGGCCTACCCGCAGGCCCAGCTCTCCCTGACCGACTCCTGCAACATGGGCTGCACCTACTGCTCCTTCCGCGACCGGGTCCACGCCGACGCCAAGCCCGTCACGATCCCGCTGGAGACGGTGGTGCAGGGCCTCGCCACCCACCGAAGGCGGCTCGTCGAGGAGGAGGCGCGCTACAGCCGCGTCGACTTCGGCCTGGCCGGCGAGACCATGCTGGTGCGCCACATGCACGACGCGGTCCACACCATGGTCGAGGAAGGCCTCGCCGACTCGCCGGTCAGCGTCGTGTGGGCAGGGCCCATGGTCACCAACGCGACCCTGTCGATGACGCCGGAACTCGCCGACAAGCTCGGCCCGCCCCAGGACATCAGCCTGGACGGCCCGAAGGACGTCCACGACAAGGTCCGCTTCTACACCAACGGCCGCGGCGGCACGTACGACCACGTGCGTTCCGTCCTGGACCGGGTGCTGGCCCGCCACCCCGACATGGGCGTCTCCGCCGTCCTCACCGCCTACTGCACCGACTTCACCGCGATCTTCCGGCACCTTTTCGAGGACGTCGGCGCCCGCAACATCTACATGAAGCCGGTGAACGCCACCTACGACAAGGACTACGCCCTCAACCCGGCCACGCTTCCGGCCTTCCGCCAGGGTTACGCCGAGCTCGTGGACCACATCCTCGCCCAGCCGCCGCAGGGCATCCTCGCCCGGCTGCTCGCCCTGAACTCCGAGGACTTCTTCATGCGGTTCTTCTACCGAGTGAAGGACCGGGCGGCGCAAGTCTACCGGTGCGGAGCCGGCAAGAGCGGGACCTACCTGGATACCAACGGCAACCTCTACCCCTGCGCGCACTTCATCGGGAAGTCCGGCTGGCACATCGGGCACGCCTCCACCGGCGTCGAGGACAGCGAGCGGCGCAAGTACCTTGACCTCGTGGTCGACGAGCGCGACGTGTGCTCGTCCTGCCCGTCCCGGTACGTCTGCGGCGGGGGCTGCTACTACCAGGCGGTGTTGGCGAACGGGGACATCACCAAGCCCGACGAGGTCAAGTGCGACCTGATCCGGTTCATCACTGATCTGGCCGTGCGCCTGGTCGTCACGCTCCGGGAGGAGCACCCCGAGGTGCTGGACGCGCTGCCGTCCCCGTACGGGCTCACCGACGAGGCACTCGCTGCGGCACCCGAGGCGGACTACCTGCCGGCGGCCCGCCTGCACCCGGCTCCGACCGACGAGCGGTCGGTCATCGCGCTCGGCGGGCCCGGCCGGGTCCGCGGCGGACTCGTGAACCCGGCCGATCTCTCCGCCACGCTCACCGTGGGCGCTGAAGGGCTGGCAGTGGAGCTGGACCTGGGCGACACCCCGGATGCCGTGCGCGGCGTCCGAGTCCGGCTGCAGCCGCTGGGCCAGAGGGCCTTCACCTTGCATGACCTCGCCGCCCAACAGTGGCCGGGCGAGCGGCAGTTGCGGTGCGCCCGTGACGGCGCGCGGTGGCTCAGCGCTCCCGCCGACCGCTTCCGGCGGATTCCCCACCCCGACCCCGTCTGGGAGAACGCCGACGACGTCGAACTCTCCTGGGAGGAGGCGCAGGTGCGGCTCGTGCTGCCGCTGCCCGAGCAGAGCGACGGGCAGGCCGGTCTCGGGGTGAACGTGTTCGTGGACTTCGAGGACGGCGGCTGGAGTGCTCTCACCCTCCACGAGCCGTTCGCCGTGCTCGACCGCACCCACATCGGCAGGCTTCGCCTCTCCGGCCCGGAAGCCGAAGGACGCCCGGGTGCGGAGGGTGTGAACGGTCGGATGCCCGAGGGCCTCACGCCGATCGGCCGCTGGGCCGGTCTCCAGGGCAACACTTGCTGAGGGGGTGACTTGTGCGGATCCTTCTCACCACTCACCGGTTCGCCGACGACAACGCCGGCGGGACGGAGATCCTCGCCGACGACCTCGCCCGGGCCCTCAAAGCCCGCGGGCTGCACGTCAGTTGGCTCGCCGCAGGCGAACCTCCACTGTCGAACTTGCGGACCGCCGACGAGTACCTGAGCCTGCCGGTGGTCTTCGACGACGGCTACCCGGCCGGGTGGCGCGCCCAGGAGGCGGAGCAGGCTGGCCACGTCGAGCAGCTCCTCGCGGCGCGGCCCCCGGTGGACCTCGTCCACGTGCTGCACTTCAGCCGCACCGGCCTGGAGTTCCTCGACGTGCCGGCCCTGCGCGGGGTGCCGGTGGTCGCGACGCTGACCGACTACACCGCGGTGTGCCCCGACCACCAGCTCGTCGTCCGATCCACCGGCACGCAGTGCACCGCCACCGCGGCGTCCCGGGACTGCCTCGGCTGCCTCAACGCCCCGACGAACGCTCTCGGTGACGTGGCCGACTGGCGGGCACGGAACGTGGCCTGGCTGAACGGCCGGGCGCGGGCCGTGTGGACGCAAACGCCGCACCAGGCCACCGAGTTGGCGAAGGCAGGTGTCGACCAAGGCAAGGTCGTCCGCGACCGGGCCTGCTACGGGCTGCCCTCCGCCTGGGCGCCGCTCGCCACGGCAGGACCAGCCGGGCAGTACCTGCTGTTCCTGGGCAGGTGCTCCCCGGAGAAGGGACTGCACCTGCTCCTCGACGCCTTCCGCGCCGCCGACACCGAGCTCCCGCTGCTGATCGCGACCGTGCCGGACGACACTGCGTACGAGGAGCGGATGCGAGCCCTGGCCGCGGCTGACCCTCGGGTGCGCTGGCTCCCGCAGGCATCGCGTGCCGATGTCGGGCCGCTGCTGGCCGACGCCCGGGCACTGCTGGTGCCCTCGCAGTGGTGGGAGAACC
>NZ_BAAAYB010000002.1:0-104085 GCF_039535905.1 Kitasatospora albolonga
TTTTTTTTTGAGTTCTCTGGAGAGAGATCACCACGTGTGATATCGGATCCGGTGGACCGTCAGGGCCCGGTTCAGGGCCGTGAACTGGGCCCGGCTGCCGACCGCGAGGGGCCGCACCCGGACCCCGGCACCGAACAGCAGGCCGGCCTCCAGGGGACGGCCGGTCGGGGCGGCGCCCACCCGGTGGCCGACGTAGGCGATCTCACCGCCGAGGGCGGCCGCCCGCACCGAACGCTCCAGGTCACCCGCCACGTGCACGACCGTGTCGGCGCCCCGGCCGTCAGTCAACTCCCGTACCCTCAGCTGCCATTCGGCGTGCTCGGAGCGGTCGACCACCTCGTGGGCGCCGAGCGCCTTCAGGCGGTCCGCCCTCGCCGGCCCCGAGGTGGTGGCGATCACCCGGGCCCCGGCCAGCAGGGCCAGCTGTACCGCGGCCAGGCTGACCGCACCGGTGCCCGAGGTCAGCACCGTCTCGCCGGGAAGCAGCGGACGGCCGCCGGTCAGCGCGTTCCAGGCCGTCAGGGTGGTCAGCGGCAGCGCGGCCGCCTCCTCGTACGACAGGTGCTCCGGCAGGCGGACCAGCCCGCGCTCCGCGGCCACCGCGTACTCGGTCAGGGTGCCGTCCAGCGCGGAGCCCAGCTGCGCGGCGCGGTCCAGCCCGAACGGGCCGTCCAGCCACTCCGGGAAGACCGTGAACGCGACCCGGCAACCGGCCGCCAGGGTGGTCACACCCGCTCCGACCGCGACCACCTCCCCCACGCCCTCGCACCCGGCGACCACCTCCGGGCGGACCGGCAGCGGGTAGTCGCCGGCCAGCACGGTCAGGTCCCGGAAGCTGAGCCCGTTGGCCCGCATCCGGACCAGCACCTGCCCCGGTCCGGGCTCGGGGACGGGGTGCTCACGGAGCGTCAGACGGCCGCCCTCGGTGATGTGGTAGCTCTTCATCGCTGCTGGGAAGCCTCTCGCTCGGGGCGCGTCGGACGCTGTCCCGACGATCCTGCGGCGGCCCGGGGCGGCGGACAATTCCGCACAGGGAATGGCCCGGGCGCTCCGGCGGTGGTTGGATCCCCCGGGTGAGCACCGCGACCGAACAGACCGGCTTCCCCGCCGAGTTGCGCCGCCGACGGACCGAGCGGCGGATCAGCCAGCTCGACCTGGCGCTGCGGGCCGGCACCACCCAGCGGCACCTGAGCTTCATGGAGCGCGGCCGCTCCCGCCCCGGCCGGGCGATGGTGATCCGGATCGCCGAGTCGTTGGAGCTACCGCTGCGGGACCGCAACTCCCTGCTGCACGCCGCCGGTTACGCCCCCGTCTACCCCGAGTCCCGGCTGGAGGCCGCGATGCTCGGCCCCGTCCGCGAAGCCCTGGACGTCATCCTCCGCGGGCACCTCCCGTACCCGGCGATCGTGCTGCGCCCGTACGGCGAACTGGTCGCCGCCAACGAGGCGGTGGGCCTGCTCACCGAGGACGTGTCCGCCGAGCTGCTCCGCCCGCCGGTCAACATGATCCGGCTGCTGCTCCACCCCGAGGGGCTGGCCCGCCGGGTCCGCAACCTCCCCGAGTGGGGCCGGCACGTCACCGAGAACATGCGCCGCACGCTGGAGACCAGGGGCCACGACACCCGGCTGGCCGCCCTCGTCGCCGAGTTGGAGACCTACCTGCCGGACGCCGCCCCCGGGCCGGAGCACCTGGGCTTCGCCGTGCCGCTCCGACTGGCCGTCCCCGAGGGCGAGTTGCGCCTGATCACCACCATCACGTCCTTCGCCACCGCCCTGGACGTCACCCTGGCCGAGCTCCACCTGGAGGCCTTCCTCCCGGCCGACGAGGCGACGGCGGAGATCCTCCGGGCCCGGGCGGCCGGCTGACGGATCAGCGGTAGCCGAACTTCTCGTCGGTGGAGACCACCTCGCGGCCCAGCGGCATCAGCGAGATCGGAATCATCTTGAGGTTGGCCCAGGCGAACGGGATGCCGATGATCGTGACCGCCAGCGCGATGGCGGTGGCGATGTGACCGATCGCCAGCCACCAGCCGGCGAAGACGATCCAGATCACGTTGCCGATGCAGGACGGCGCCCCCGCGTCCGGCCGCTCCACCGTGGTGCGCCCGAACGGCCAGAGCACGTACCCGGCGATCCGGAACGAGGCGATGCCGAACGGGATCGTTGCCGGGCGATCAGGATCGAGCGAGTACGCCGCTGCGCTTCCAGCTGACGCTGCCGTAGTCGTGGGGTCAGCGACCGCCGAACTTCTCGTCGGTGGAGACGACCTCACGGCCGAGCGGCATCAGGGAGATCGGGATCATCTTCAGGTTCGCCCAGCCGAAGGGAATCCCGATGATCGACAGGAACAGCGGGATGCTCGTCACCAGGTGACCGATCGCCAACCACCAGCCGGCGAACACCAACCAGATCACGTTGCCGATGCACGACGGGGCACCGGCTCCAGGCTTCTCCACCGTCGTGCGCCCGAACGGCCACAGGATGTAGCCCGCCAGGCGGAACGACGCCACGCCAAATGGAATGGTGACAATAAGGACACAACAGACGATACCTGCGAGTGCGTACCCAATGGCCATCCAGATGCCGCAGAAGATCAACCAGAGCACATTGAGTACAAAATCGATCACCTTCATGGCCTCAGCCTTTCATGGTCAACGCCCGACTTCTCGCAACTGGGTATGCCCCGCCACTTGGCGCCGCAAGGCGTCCGGGTGGCCTGGGCTGCTGCTTAGGGTCTGGCTCATGCTGCGAGGGCGAAGTAGCGGAGCCAGAGGTAGAGGGCGGAGACGGCGATGGTGACGGCGGCGACGGGTGCGCCGTAGCGGGTGAAGGTCCAGAAGGTGATGGGGGTGCGGTTGCGCTCCGCGATGCCGAGGACGACGACGTTGGCGGAGGCGCCGATGGCGGTGGCGTTGCCGCCGAGGTCGGCGCCGAGCGCGAGGGCCCACCACAGGACGTGGCCGTAGGGCTCGCCGACGGTGTGGACGAGGTCCGCGGTGATGGGGGCCATGGTGGCGACGTAGGGGATGTTGTCGACCACCGCCGAGAGAACGCCGGAGGCGACGAGCAGGAGCATGACCGCGCCGAGCGGGTTGCCGCCGGTGGCGTCCGCGAGGGCCTGGGAGACGGTCTCGATGACACCGGTCTCGATCAGGGCGCCGACCATGACGAACAGTCCGGCGAAGAACGCGAGGGTCGGCCACTCGACCTCGCCCAGGACGTCCTTGACCTCGACCTTCGAGACGGCGACCAGCAGGCCGGCTCCCAGGAGCGCGACCACGGAGGGGGCGTAGTGCAGGACGGGGTGCAGGACGAAGCCGGCGATGACCAGGGCGAGGACGGCGAGGCCCTGGGCGAGGAGGCGGTGGTCGTGGATGGCTTCGCGTTCGTTGAGTGCCATGACCTCGGCGGCGCGGTCCTCGTCGAAGCCGAAGTGGGCACGGAACATGATCCGGCACATCACCAGCAGCACGCCGGTCAGGACGATGGCGAGCGGGGCGAGGTGGACGAGGAAGTCGTTGAAGTTCAGGCCGCCGCGGCTGGCGATGATGATGTTCGGCGGGTCGCCGACCAGGGTCGCGATCCCGCCGATGTTCGAGGCGAGGACTTCCGCGATCAGGAACGGCGCCGGCTTGAGGCCCAGGCGTTTGCAGACCAGCAGGGTGACGGGGGCGACCAGCAGCACGGTGGTGACGTTGTCGAGCAGCGCGGACGCGGTGGCGGTGATCACCACGAGCATCGCCATGACGCGGAAGGGCTTGGCGCGGGCGCGTTTGACGGACCAGATGGCCAGGTACTCGAACAGGCCGGTGCGCTTGAGGACACCGACGATCATCATCATGCCCATGAGCAGGAAGATGACGTTCCAGTCGATGCCGGAGTCGGTGGAGAAGAACGCCGACTCGTCGTCGGTGGCGCGGATCGCGAGCATGAGGGCGGCGCCGCCCAGGGCTGCGGCGACCCGGTGGACCCACTCGGTGATGATCAGGACGTAGGCGGCGGCGAAGACCGCCAGGGCCGCCCAGGCTTGCCAGTTGTTCACGCGTTTCCCCAGGAGTCGGTGCAGCAGGTTGGACGCGGTGATCACGCCGAGCAGCTCCCCGCCGGCCACACCGCCGCGGCGGCGGGCGGCGGGACCGGCGGGGTGTTCGACGACGGCGACGAGCGGACTGCGGGTGCGGGCCATCAGGGCCGCGACCTCCACGGCGGTGTCGTCGGCATCGGCGACGGCGGGCTCCGGGGCGTCCCTGGGCAGGCACTCCCGCACGCTGACGCCGGTGAGTTCCTCGCAGAGCCGGTCGGCGTGGGCCTCGTCGATGACGGCGGCGAGGGAGGGGTCCTCGATGACGTAGCCGGGAACCAGGAGCCTCACCAGCTGGGAGGCGGGCAGGACCGCCTTGGGGCGGCCCGCCTCGTCCAGGACGAGAACGCCGGGCAGGCGGTGCTCGGCGAGCAGTCGGGCGGCGTCGAGTGCCTGGTCGTCGAGGTTCACGGTGGGGAACGGTTCGGCGAGGTCGCGTGCGCGCATCGTCAGGTCTCCTTCGTCGCGGCGGGCAGGGTGTCGGCGGCCCTCTGGGCCGGGACCGTGTCGCCCGGCCGGGCCCCTGCGGGTGCGGGGCCCTCGGGGTGGGCGGTGGTCTCATCCTGGTCGTCGGGGACGGGCACCAGGTCCTCGACGCGGAACAGCCGGGCGACGGGGACGTCCGAGCTGGAGTGCAGGGCGATGGAGAAGGCGATGCACACCGCGATCAGCGTGTACGCCTGCTCGCCTTCGGGGATGCCGGCCTGCAGGACCAGCAGGCCGTAGACCACGGAGGCGAAGCCCTTGGGGCCGAACCAGGCGGCGACGAGCTGTTCGCGGCGGTCGATGCGGGAGCGGAGCAGGGAGAGCAGCAGCGAGGCCGGGCGGATCAGGACGATCGCCAGGACCACCGCGGCGTACCCGCCGAGGGAGAGGTCGCCGAACAGCCGCGGGGTGAGCAGGGCCCCGAAGACCAGCAGGGCGGCGAACTTGCTCAGCTCGGCGAGGGCCTCGCCCAGCGGCTCGAAGGACTGCTTGGCTTGCGGTGAGACCGAGGCGAGGACGGCGCCGGCGGAGAACGCGGCGAGGTAGGGGTTGGCGCCGGTGAGGTGGCAGGCGGCGTAGAGGATGACGCCGGTCGCCAGTGGTAGCAGCGGCTGGAGTTTCGCCTCGGCGCCGAGCAGTGGGACCCGCACCAGCAGGTTCACCAGCAGCGGCAGCACCACGCCGAGTGCCAGGCCGCCGAGCAGTTCCAGGCCGATCACGGTGAGGGAGGACTCGGCGGTGGGTGAGGTGGGGCCGGCGGCGGCGATCAGCACGAGGACCACCGGCAGGGCGAGGCCGTCGTTGAGGCCGGACTCGACGTTCAGCAGCTGCCGCAGCCGGGCGGGGACCTCCTTGCGGCCCACGATCGCCGAGGCGAACACCGGGTCCGTGGGCGCCAGGACCGCGCCGACCAGCAGCGACGTCGTCCAGTTCAGACCGACGAGGAAGTGCGTGGCCAGGGCCATGCCGATGAACGCCAGCGGCATGCCCAGGCCCAGCGCGCGGGCAGGGTTGCGCCAGGCGCCGCGCAGGGCGGGGAAGGAGACGTGCATGCCGTCGGTGAACAGGACCGTGAACAGCGCGAGGTCGGCGGTGACGACCACGATCGGGTCGTTCGGGTTGATGTGGATCAGGCCGAGGAAGCCGTCACTGACCAGTGCGCCCGCCAGCAGGAACAGCAGTGAGGTGGACAGGACGGTCCGGGCGGCGAGCCCGGAGATAAGGACCGCGGCCAGTAGCGCGACCCCGAAAACAGCGATGAGCACCATACGAGCCCCCTTGGCGAAGAAGAGATGTGTCCCTTGTTCGCCGACCAGGCTTCCCGGCACTCCGCCTCGGAGTTTATGCGACTTTTACGGTTCTCTAACAGGCTTTTGACGGCCCGGTCGCGGGGGGATCAGCAGGGGCCGGGAGCCCGAGCCACCATCCGGCACACCGGACGGGCGCCGCCGCCGGTGCCGGCGGGGCGGGGAGCCCTGGTCAGCACGGCGCCACGATCGGTGTGCGCGCGGGACCAGCTCCACCCTGGTCCCGGGCGTACCGCTACCGGGCGGGTGCGGACGCTAGAGCCTGTCTCCTTGAACAGTCCGTGCGGTGTTGATGCGGTGGGGTGTCGCCGTCGGGGATACAGCCCGTGTCAGAGGTGGCCGGTTGGGGCTGTCCGTGGGGTTGTCCTGCTGGTTCTGGTGGGTCCGCCCGCGTGGGGTGTTGTGGGCGGGCGGACCCACGAGGTCGTGCCGGTGTGCTAGTTGTCGGCGTCGAGGTTCTCGCAGCTTTCGAACCGCGCGCCGTTGCCCTCTTCGCCGCAGACGTCGGTTCCGGCACCGCCGTTGACGGTGACCTCGTCTGCTTCGCCACGCAGGGTGATGGTGTCGTTGCCAGCGCCGCCGTCGAAGGTGGCCTCTTTGGAGGTGCCGCGTTCGGGCTGGTCGGTGGTTCCGAGGGTGATGGTGTCGGCGCCGTCGATGAAGCCGCTGAGGATCTGGCCGCCGCCTCGGATGTCGGACCACCTGACCGCCGCCGTCTGGGGTGTGCCGCCCGTGCCCGGGTTCAGGGTGATGCGGTCAGCGCCCAGACCGCCCTCCACGACACCACGGATGATGCCTCCCTGGGCATTCTCGGCGCCGTAGACGGCGAGTCCGGGGACGGCGTCGGAGTCGCCTCCGGTGATGGTGATGTTGTCCGCGCCCCGGTCACCGCGCAGCTGCCCCCCGGACAGTCCGTTCCCGCCGGCTCCGGCGGGGAAGTCGTTGCCGTCGGCGGCGCCGCCCTTGCCGCCGGTGAGGGTGATGGTGTCGTCCCCGTCGAGGACGCGTCCCAGCACCGGGTCACCTCCCGCCACGACACCCCCGACCACGGCAGTTCCACCCTGGCCGGCTTGGCCGCCGTTGGCGGCGGCGCCGTTTCCGCCGGTGAGGATGATCTCGTCGGCGCGCGTGCCGCCGGACACCGTCCCTTGCTGCACGGCGACACCGCCGTTGCCGCTGGTGCCGGCCTCGGCGACACCGGCGCCGCCGTCGCCGCCGGTGACGCGGATGGTGTCGGTGTCATCACCGACGTCCAGGCCGGCCAGGCCCGGGTCCCCGCCGTGGACACTGCCGCCGAACACGCCGGACCCACCCGGGGAGGAGGAGAGGCCGTTGCCGCCGCGGACGGTGACGCGGTCGTAGCCGTCCCCGCCCCGCACCTCACCCTTGACCCCTGGGCCGCCGGGGCCCGCGTCGGCGGCGTCGGGGTCCTGGGTGCTGTTGCCGCCGGTCAGGGTGATGACGTCGTTGCCGGTGCCGCCGTGGACCAGACCGCCCGCCCCCACCGCCGCCCCGCCGAACCCGAGCCTGTACTTGCTGATGCCGCCGGTGATGGTGATGGTGTCGGATCCCCCCTGGCCGCGCACCACTCCCGATACCGCGTCCCCGTTGGTCTCAACGTGATTGATTCCGTCCGGCGCCACCACGAGCTCGACCGGGATGCCGGTGACGGTGATGGTGTCCTGGCCGTCGCCGCCGTTGATCTCACCAGCGACGTTCCCGGTCACGGTGATCTTGTCGTCGCCGCCCAGCAGGTTGATCACCGCCCCCGCCGGCACCCCGTTCGTGCACACCACCGTGTCGTTGCCGGGTGTCGTCGCCCCCGTACAGCCCGAGGGGAGCGCGGCGTGCGCGGTCCCCGCCCACACCACCGGTGACAGTGCCACCGCGCCCACCGTCACCAACCGCGCCACAACCGCCGCCGCCCCCACAGACCTGCGAACCCGCGACATCCACGCACTCCCTTGACTCACCACACACCGATGGACGGGCGACGGGGCCAGCTACCTTGCCCGTCCACCCACGCCCAACCATGCGGTTCGTGTTCGGAGCGTGCCCTGCCGACGGAGCGAGTGGGTGATCACCCACCGCCACCGAGGCCGGAGCGGTGGCCGTCGTACCGGACCGGCCCCTCGCCGGCCTCCGCCCCCGCCGCTACCCGCGGGTCCAGATCAGGATCGCGGCGAGGTGGAGTGCGGCCCGGTAGACGAGGGCGAGCTTGTCGCAGCGCATCGCCAGGCCACGCCACTGCTTGAGGCGGGCGATGCACCGCTCGACCGCGTTACGGTCCTTGTACGCCTCGGGGTCGAAGGCGGGCGGCCTGCCCCCGAGGGGACCGCGCCGCCGGCGGTGGCGGACCTGGTCGGCGGGCTGCGGGATCACCGCCCGGATCCGCCGGGCGCTCAGGTGGGCGCGGATCGCCCGGGAGGAGTAGGCACGGTCCGCGAGCACCGCCTCCGGCCGGGTCCGCGGACGCCCCGCTCCGGCGCGCGGGACCCGGATCGCGGTCATCACGGCGGTGAAGGCCGGAGCGTCACCGGCCTGCCCGGCGGTCACCACGACCGCCAGAGGGCGGGCCCCGCTGTCAGCGGCCAGATGGACCTTCGTGCCCAGGCCACCACGGGAGCGCCCCAGCGCGTGGTCACCGGGCTCCGGCCACCCGGGTACGGCCGTCCTCCGGGCGCCGGCGGCGTGCTGATGGGCCCGGCAGACGGTGGAGTCCACCGACACCGTCCACCCCAACTCACCACCCGCGTCCGCCGCCGCCAGCACAGCGGCGAGAATCCGCTCCCACGTGCCGTCCACCGCCCACCGCAGCAGGCGCTTGTGCGCGGTCCGGAACGACCCCAACTCCACCGGCAGGTCTCGCCACGGCGCCCCCGTGCGGTACTTCCACGCGATGGCCTCCAACGTCCGACGGTGATCAGCCCACCGACGACCCCGCACCGGATCCGCCGGCATCAACGGCCCGATCCGCTCCCACATCACATCAGTGATCACCAACCGGACAGACACATCCGATCAACAGCTCAACCCATCAAGGAGAGACGCCCTAGTCCTCGAAGTGGAGCAGTCGTCCGGCCCCGATCTGGCGCAGGGTCTTGCGCACCTGCGGAGAGGCTCCGCGCACCGTCACGGTCACCGCGTCGGGAGGCTGCAGCAGGAACGG
Organism: Kitasatospora albolonga; assembly: GCF_039535905.1. Taxonomy (GTDB): domain Bacteria; phylum Actinomycetota; class Actinomycetes; order Streptomycetales; family Streptomycetaceae; genus Kitasatospora; species Kitasatospora albolonga. The sequence goes on from NZ_BAAAYB010000002.1 coordinate 9,043, forward strand.
CCCCAGGAACTTGACCGCGTTCTCGCTGCCCAGGTGCGTGACGCGGCTCAGGTCCCACGTCCACGAGTTCACCCCGCGCGCGCTCAGCGTCCGCAGGACCTCACTGATCCGCGCCGAGGACTCGAAGCCGCCCAGGTCCCCGGAGAATTCGAGGTCCGCGTGCCGCTGGTGGTGGGAGAGCACCCGGACCGGGCCGCGGCCGAAGGCGTTCCTCCAGGACATGGGCACCGAGAGCCTCCTTCGACGGTCCGGCGGCCAGCTCCGGCGCGGATGGTGCGGGGTGAGGTCAGAAGCGCCCCTCGTCACCATCGCAGAACGCGAGGGTCATCGTCGGCTCCCACGCATGTCGACGCGGGGCCGCCACCCTTCCCCCTTTCCTACGGCCTGCCGGCCGGGCGGGCAGGGCCGGCGCGTCCGAACGGGCGAGCCGGTCCTCGACCACCGGCCGTCGCCGCGGCCCGGGCGCCGCACCACGGCGTCCTCCAGGGTCATCCGTGCCACCGGCAACCGGCTGGGTGCCCGGCCCTACCCGCAGCGCCTCGCACTGATCGGCGCAAATGCCGCATATGGTCACAGGGACGACGTTGCCGTCCACAGGTCCAGGAGGCTCGGGAAGCGCATGGACACTCCATCCGGTCACCGGCCGGCCTATGTGCGGTTCGCACCCGGTCTGATGATCGCGGTCGCCGCGTGCTTCGACCTGCTCACCCCGATCGACTTCCAGGGCGCCCCGCTGCTGGCGGTAGCGTGCGTGGTGGCCGGGGCCACGCTCTCCCTGCGCTCCACCGTCGCGGTCGCGGTCGTCGCCCTGGCCACCGCGATCGTCTTCAGCATCCGCCGTGACACCTTCGGCCACGTCACGGGCGTGATGGAGCTGTGCAACGTGCTCTTCGCGGGCCTCGTCAGCCTCGCGGTGAACCGCGTGATCGCGCGTTACGACCGCCGTCTGGACCTCGTGCGCACTGTCGCGGAAGCAGCCCAGCTCGCGATCCTGCCGATCCCGCCCGACCACCTCGGCCCGCTGCGGATCGCCGTGCGCTACCAGGCCGCTCAGAGCCAGGCGCACATCGGTGGGGACTTCTACGCCGTCCAGGACACCCCCCACGGCATCCGGCTGTTGATCGGCGACGTCCGGGGCAAGGGGCTGGGCGCGGTCGCCGCCGTCTCGGTCCTGCTCGGCGCCTTCCGTGAAGCCGCCGAACAGGCCGCCGACCTCCCGGCCCTGGCCGAGCAGCTCGACCACGCCCTCAACCGGGCGGGCCTGCGAGGCGAGGGGGAGGACGAGCTGGAGGGCTTCGCCACCGCGCTGCTGGCCGAGTTCGCCCCGGACGGCGCCACCGTGCGGCTGCTCAACCGGGGCCACCCCGCGCCGTACCTCCTGCACGGCACGACGGTGCGGGAGCTGGAGGCGAGCGAGCCCGACCTGCCTCTGGGCATCAGCGTCCTCCACCCCCACCGCACGGCACCGGACAGCCACCCGCTCCCGCCCGGCAGCACCCTTCTGCTGGTCACCGACGGAGTCACCGAGGCCCGCAACACCACCGGCGACTTCTACGACCCGGCCACCACCCTGAACGGACGCGGCCCCTTCCCCTCACCCGAGGTCCTGATCGACACCCTCGTCCACGACGTCGACGCCTGGTCCAACGGCACGGCCAGCGACGACATGGCCATCCTGGCCGTCGCACACCACTGACACCGAACAGGCCGAAGAAGTCATGACGGCCCCGCCGCAGGCCGGGGCCCGCCGCGATCATCACGGCCGACCGGCTCGACCCTCGTCACAGGACCTTGGCCGCCTGCGCACTCCACCGGCGGGCCGGCCAGGTCACGCACACACGGCAGGCCGCAGGCCGCAGGCCGCAGCCCGTGATCGGCGACGGCGTACGGCCGGCCCGGCCTGAGGTCAGCGCGAGCGCCACCGCCTCCTCGATCCCGGCCGCCCTCGACGCCGCGCTGGCCAGGACCAGCGCCTTCTGGACCATCAACGCCGAGCCCCGGACAGCGGGGTGAGCAGGACCCGCGGCATTCAGCGCATCGGATATCCCATTGGCCGCAGTGGCATGCCCACACAACAAACCGGTGGGCCGGTTTATGACCTGACGGAGTCCCGCGAAGGCGATGGAACAGTCGTACGCCACGGGGCAAGCATGAGGCCCGCCGCGAGACCACGGGGGCTCCGGCGCACCACAGCTCGTCATCCGAGAGGACGAACCAGCTCATGAGACCCACTCTCAGTACCGCTCTGCGTCGCGCCACCGTGGTCAGCCTGGCCGCGGTGATGTCCCTGTCGACCCTGGCCGGTGCGGCCGGCGCGGCCGAGGACACCACCGACTCGGCGGTCAGCCAGTTCGCCCTGCAGGAGACCTGGGCCGAGTACGAGGACGCGGGCAACAGCCTGCTGCTGGACTGGAACGAGAAGACCGTCCAGGCGACCATCGCCCAGGTCGACCTGAACGGCGCCACGGGGATCCAGCCGCCGGTGGCCGCGCGCTACCACGCGATCGTCTCCACCTGCGTCTACGACGCCTTCGCCGCCTACGACGCCCGCGCGATCGGCACCCGCCTGGGCGGCCAGCTGCGCCAGGTGTGGTGGAAGCGGACCTACGCCAACCGCAAGGCCGCCGTCGCCTACGCCGCGCACCGCGCGCTGAAGGACCTCTTCCCCCAGCAGACCGCGAGTTTCGACGCGCTGCTGCAGTCCCAGGGCTACAACCCGGCCAACAACGAGGTGAACAACTACACCGCGGCCGGCATCGCGCACACCGCCTGCGACGCGGTGCTGAACTTCCGCCACAACGACGGCGCCAACCAGCTCGGCACCCCCGCCTACTCCGACCCGGGCAACACCGGCTACACCCCGGTCAACCCGCCCCAGGACATCAACGCCTTCGACAAGGCGACGATCGTCAAGCCCGACGCCTGGGTCCCGCAGGTCGTGGGCGGTGTCACCCAGAAGTTCGTCGCGGTCCAGTTCGCCACCGCCAAGCCCTACGCGCTCACCACTCCGGGGCAGTTCCGCCCGATCGCCCCGCCGGCCTACGGCACCGCGCAGGCCAACGCCTCGGTCGAGGAGCTGCGGCAGATCAGCGCCAACCTCACCGACACCCAGAAGTCGATAGCCGAGTTCTGGATCGAGGCCAAGGAGGGCCCGACCGGTCACCAGAACCGCCAGGCCCAGTGGGTGGCGCGCCGCGACCACAACATCCTGAGCAAGGATGTGAAGATGTTCTTCGGCCTCAACCTGGCCATGGGCGACGGCGGCGTCGCGGTGCGCGACGCGAAGAAGTACTACGACTACGCCCGCCCGCTCAGCATGATGCGCTACGCCTACGACGGCCAGCAGATCCAGTCCTTCGGCGGCCCGGGCCTGGGCACGGTGACGATGGACGGCAAGAACTGGAAGTCCTACATCCCCACCCCGTCCTTCCCCGCCTACATCTCCGGCCACTCCACCTGGGGCGCGGCGTGGGGCGAGTACATGAAGCTGTTCACCGGCAGCGACACCTACGGCCAGTCCGCCGTGGTCAAGGCCGGCACCCTGAAGTACGACACCAACGCCCCGGCCACCGACATCACCCTGTCCTGGCCGACCTTCAGCGAGGCCGCCGCCCAGGACGGCATGTCGCGCCTGTACGGCGGCGTGCACTGGCGCTACGACATGGAGCAGGGCGCGGTACTGGGCAAGAACCTGGCCAACAACGCCTACACCGTCGCCAACAAGTACTTCAACGGCATCACCCCCAACGTCGCCCAGTGACCAACGGTGACCAACACCGCGGGTGACCACCACCCCTGACGGCCCTTCGGGCGGCCGGCCGCACCTGGCCGGCCGCCCGATCCCGTGCTCCCCGGCTCCGTGTGATCCGGTCGGCCGAAGCGGCTGCTTCCGGCCATCGCCAACACCGGGCGTCCCCATCGGCAGATCGGCGATCCGGCTGTCCGCGTGCGCCCCTAGCGTTGAGGACCAGCTTACGAGGGGCCCAACCGGCCTTTCGCTGACCACTGTTGACGGGACTCCCCCGACGTGGGGCAGCTCGGGAGACGAGGGGAAAATGGACACTTCCAGCAGACGCCGTACGGACCTGGCACGGAGGGGGCGCCGGGCCGTTTCGCTGCCGTTCACGGTCGAGGGGCGGCTCGCGCTCCTGCTGCGCGCGAGCGCCGCCGTGATCTTCCTCTGGTTCGGGATCCCCAAGTTCGTGCCGGGTCTGAGCCCGGCCGAGTCGCTGGTGTCCCGGACAACCGACGTCCTCACGTTCGGTCTGGTGCGCGGCCACGTGGCGTGCGTGCTGGTCGCCGCCCTGGAGGTGGCCATCGCGACGCTCCTGCTCAGCGGCCGGCTGCCGCGGCTCACCGGGCTGGTCTTCCTCGGCCACATGGCCGGCACCGCCATGCCGCTGCTGCTGTTCCCCGCCGAGACCTGGACCGCTCCGATGGTGGGCACCCTGGAGGGCCAGTACATCGTGAAGAACCTGGTCCTGATCGCCACCGTCGTGAGCGGGCTCGTGCTGACCGTCCGTGAGCGTGCACAGCCGCTGCTTCCGCCGGCGGCCACCGCGAGGTCCGAGCAGGTGAAAGCAGGCGTTCTCGTCGGCTGATCACCGGCACCCGGGGAGCAGACGGGCCAGGCCGGTCAGGGGAACCGGAGGCCGGTTGATCTGACGAAGTCCCAAAGGCTTGGTGGAGCCGGTGCGAGGGGCGTAGGAGCATGACTCGCGCCGTGTGGCGGGCAAGCCGGTGCGAGTCGCCTCCAGCACGACGGTCCACACGAAGCCGGCACTCGATGAGCCTGCGGGCGGTCGGCCGTCCATGGCAGACCGCCCGCAGCCGTGGCTTGGGCGGCGGTCCAGGTCGGGAGCAGACTGAGGTCGGCCCGTGACCGGATCTCAGAACGCGCGTTCACGGGGAGAGGAAGATCCGTTGAGCACCGCACCGGCCGCACGTCCAGGGCAGGACAGACGCGTCCTGGTCGTCGAGGACGACCCCACCGTCGCCGAGGTCGTCACCGACTACCTCACCCGCGCCGGCTACCGCACCGTCCACGCCGCCGACGGCCACAGCGCCCTGGAACTGGCCCGGCGGACGGACCCCCACCTGGTGGTGCTCGACCTGATGCTGCCCGGCCTGGACGGCCTGGAAGTGTGCCGCCGCCTGCGGGCCGCCGACGGCCCTCCGGTGCCGGTGGTGATGCTGACCGCCCGCGGGGACGAGGCCGAGCGCATCCTGGGCCTGGAGAGCGGCGCCGACGACTACGTCACCAAACCCTTCAGCCCCCGCGAACTGGTCCTACGCGTCACCTCGGTCCTGCGCCGCGCCGAAGCCGCAGCACCCACCGCCCCTCCAGCCGTACTGCGCACCGGCGCCCTGACGGTGGACCCCACCGCCCGCCGGGCCGAACGGGCAGGCCGCGACCTTGCCCTGACGGTGCGTGAGTTCGACCTGCTGCTGTTCTTCCTGCGCCACCCGGGCCAGGTCTTCTCCCGCCAGGACCTGCTACGCCAGGTGTGGGGGTGGGAGTTCGGCGAAACCTCCACCGTCACCGTCCACGTACGCCGCCTGCGGGAGAAGGTCGAGGACGACCCCGCCGCTCCCAGGCTCATCTCCACGGTCTGGAGCGCCGGTTACCGCTTCGACCCGGTCGCCGTGGAGGCGGTGCAGCCGTGATCGACATGCTGATCATCATCGCGCTCGCCGCCCTCGGCGCCCTGCTTGCCGGACTGCTGGGCCTGCCCGCCGTCAAGGCGCTGCGCCGCCGCTCGGTCGCCGCGTCGCTGTTCGCGGTGTCCGCGCTGTCGGTGGTGGCGATGGCGGCCGGCACCGTGGCGGTGGCACTGGAGATGTTCATCTCCGTCCACGACTTCCACGTCGTGCTGATCGTGGCCGGGGTGTCCGGCGCGATCACGCTGATCGCCGCGCTGCTGTTCGGCCGCAGGATCGCGGCCGGCAGCCGGGAGCTCGCGGACGCCGCCCGTACCGTCGGCGACGAGAGCGGCTTCACCGCGCCGCCCGACCCGCCGACCGCCGAACTCACCGCGCTCGCGGCCGCGCTGGAGGACACCTCGGCCCGCCTGGCCGCCTCACGGGAGCGCGAGCGCACCCTCGACGCCTCCCGCCGGGAGCTGATCGCCTGGATCTCCCACGACCTGCGTACCCCGCTCGCGGGCCTGCGGGCGATGGCCGAGGCCTTGGAGGACGGTGTCGCCCCCGACCCGGCTGGCTACCACACCCGGATGCGGGTGCAGGTGGAGCGCCTGTCCGGTATGGTCGACGACCTCTTCGAGCTCTCCCGCATACAGACCGGCTCACTCGAGCTCGCCCTGGCCCGGGTCTGCGTCTACGACCTGGTCGACGACGCCCTTGCCACCGCCCGCCCGCTCGCCGACGAGCGCGGGGTGCTGTTGGTGGACGGCGGCATCGCCCGCGTCCCCGTCCACGCCGACAGCCTGGGCATCACCCGGGTCCTGGGCAACCTGCTGGTCAACGCCGTGCGCTCCACCCCCGCGGACAACGCCGTGGTGGTGAGTGCCCGTCAGGAGCAGGGCTGTGTGGTGCTCGCCGTCACGGACGCCTGCGGCGGCATCCCCGACGGTGACCTGGCCCGGGTCTTCGACACCGGCTGGCGCGGAGCCGAGGCCCGCACACCTCCCCCCGGCCGCACCGCCGCCCCGCAGCGGCCCCGGCAGGGTGACAGCGGAGCCGGGCTCGGCCTGGCCATCGTGCGCGGCATCGTCGAAGCCCACGGCGGCCGGGTCTCGGTCCGCAACGAGGGCGACGGCTGCCGCTTCGAGATCACCCTTCCCCTCGCCACCTCCAGAGCCCCCGCCCTGGCCGGCTGACCGCTATCCGCCGCGGCGCCCGGCTGCCGGCCCGACGAGTGCCTGCACCAGGGTCAGGGCAGCAGGAACTTCAGCCGGTCGTCGGCCATGCCGGGGGCGATCTCGATGATCTCGGCAGTGACGACGTCCTCGGCGACGAACGGGTCGGCCGCCACCCGCTCCTCCAGGACCTCCTTCGAGAGGCCGTGAGCGATCACCGCTCCTCCAAGACCCGGCTGGATGCTGCCGACCAGCAGGAAGACGCCGTCGTCCAGGCCGCTCCTGATCCACTCCTGATGGCCACTCATGTACCGGGCGGCCTCGGCCTTGTTGGCGGAGAACCGGAGCAGGACCACGAACATGGTGTCTCTCATCTCTCGTAGGTGCGCAGCCACTCGCGCATCCGGTCGACCTCCCGCTGGATGAACTCCTCGTCGCGGAAGGCGTTGGCCATCACGGCGACGCCCTGGCTGAAGGCGAGCACGTGCATGGCCAGTTGGTCGGCCTGCTCCGGTGGGGCGATGAGTGTGAACTGCTCGCGCAGCCACTCGCGGAACAGGGTGAACAGGCGTCCGGCCTGGCCGAGCATGGAGTGCTCCAGCTTGGCCAGCTCCGTGGTCAGGGTGCCCACCGGGCAGCCGTAGTCCTGGATGTCGGTGCGGTTGTCCAGCACGATCTCGACGTAGCGCAGGATGCGGCCGGCCGGGGTGGGCGCCTCGGCCTCCCAACGTTGGAGCATCCGGCGGGTCTTGGCCAGGCGGGCGTCGATCACCGCGTCGAGGATCGCGTCCTTGGACTTGAAGTGGTAGTAGAAGTTGCCCCTCGACAGCCCCACCTCGCCGGCGATGTCCGCGAACGAGGTGTGCTCGAAACCGTGGTGGTAGAAGAGCCTGTCGGCCGCCGCCACGATCTGCTCACGCGTCGCCCCAGCAGCCACCACGCACTCCCTCACTTCGTAGGACAGTCGACCTAGGCGCACAACCTAGGTCAGACGTCCTACGCCGTCAAGCCGTTGACACCGCCGTCGGTGCGGACCTGGCGTGACGGCCCCGCAGGCCCACTTCGCGTACTTCCTCGCCCAGTTGAGCCCGCGCGACCTGGCCTACACCCACGTCCTGGAAGGGGACAAGACGGCCAAGGCCGCAGGCGTCGACTACCGCGCCCTGCGCTGCGCCTTCACGGGCACCTACATCGCCAACAACGGCTACAACCTCCCGCGCGCCCAGAAGACACTGAACTCCGGGCACGCCCACATGGTCGCCTTCGGCACCCCGTTCATCGCCAACCCCGACCTGGTCCGCCGCTACCGCGACGACCTACCGCTGGCCGCCGCCGACCCCACCACCTTCTACGGCGGCGGCGCCACCGGCTACACCGACCACCCCTACCACCCGGGCGACGAGAACGCGGCTCCAGAGCGGACCGCACGGGCTGTGCCGTCGGCCCTCTGACGTGATCCCGGCAGGATCCACCACGCGGCGGCCGGGGCCGGACATGCCGCGGCCCGCGCGCCGGGGAGGTGGCGCGCGGGCGTTGGGCAAGTCCTCACGTAGCGGGCGGGGATCCCGCTGAGGTGGTGTCAGGGTCAGCTGTCGGCGCGGACCACCGGCCAGTCGATGGCCACGTCGGCGGCCTTGTTGAGGTAGTTGGTGAAGACGTTCAGCGCGACGTGGGCGATGACCTCGGCGACCTCACCGTCGGTGAGGCCGGCCTCCTTGGCGGCCTTGACGTCGGTGTCCTCCACGCCGCCCTGGGTGCGCAGCACCGCGGTGGCGAAGGTGAGCGCGGCCTGGGCCTTGACGTCGCCGGAGCGGCCGGCGCGCGCCTCGGTGGCCTCGTCGCCGTCGATCTTGGCGATGTTGGTGGCGATGTAGGTGTGGGCGGAGAGGCAGTAGTCGCAGCCGTTCTCCTGGGCGGTGAGCAGGGCGATGCGCTCGCCGATCGCGGCGCCGAGGGAGCCGCCGCCCAGGGCGCCGGAGAAGCCGAGGTAGGCCTTGAGGACGGCGGGGCTGTTGACCATAGCCTTGGTCATGTTCGGGGTGACGCCCAGCGCCTTCTGGACGCCGGCCAGCAGCTCGGCGGCCTCGCCGGTGGCGGTCTCGGGCTGGATCAGGGGCAGACGGGACATGGCAGTGCCTTCCTCAACGATGGTGCTCGGGTGGGTGGTTGGCGCGGTGGCGGGCTTGCGGAAGCGGAAGAAGGAGCGGCGGGGTGCGGTGCCGCTGCTCACAGGTGGGGCTCCAGTTCGCCCATCAGGGCCTGGGCGGGCATGGCGCCGAGGAGCTCGTGGACGACCTCGCCGCCCTTGAAGAGCTTCATCGCGGGGATCGCCCGGATGTCGAACCGCTTCGCGAGGTCGGGGTTCTCGTCCACGTTGACCTTCACCACGGTGAGGCGGTCGCCGTGCTCAGCGGCGATCCGCTCCAGCACCGGGCTGACCTGGCGGCAGGGCCCGCACCACTGGGCCCAGAAGTCCACCAGGACCGGCTTGTCGCTGCCCAGGACCTGCTCGGCGAAGGTGTCGCCGGTGACGTCGATGGCCATCTGGAGCTCCTCTCACACTCAGCCCTAACGCCTATGGGACCATTCAACCGTTAGGTCCGCAGGGATGATTCCCGCCCTGCGGGAATTTCTCCAAGGTTTTTCCGGAGTGATTCACTCCGCCTCTCCGGTGGAATGAACCGCCCCTGGCCCGTGTTTGCGACCCGTGGCCGGACGGCCCGGCCACGAAACCCCAGGAGGGATTCGCATGAAGGTTCGCAATTCGCTGCGATCACTGAAGAACAAGCCCGGCGCCCAGATCGTTCGCCGCCGGGGCAAGGTCTACGTCATCAACCGCAAGGATCCGCGTTCCAAGGGCCGCCAGGGCTGAGCCGCTCCCGACGATTGACGACCGTACAGCCGGTCGGAGGGGCCGCAGCGGGGTGCCCGGGGAATGTGTCAGGTCATTCCCGGGCGCCCCGCACCAGGCATTGACGTCAGAATTCCGTAATGACTCCACCCCTGGCGGAAGGCACGCCAGAGGTGTTTAAGTCGTGCCCGTCAGCCTGATTTCTCGTTCCCGGAGTTCGTGATGCGACGACGCATTTCCAAGCCAGCCCTGGCCGCCGTCTCGCTCGTGCTCCTGGCCGTGGTTGCGGCCGGCCTGATCGCCTTCCAGCCTTGGAAGGCCTTCACCAGCACCACCATCGACGAGGCCCTGCCCACCCCTGCGGCGGCAGCCGTCACTGCCGCACCCACCGCCGCTACACCCTCGGCTGGCGGCGCGACGCCACCCTCGCCATCCGCTACGGCGGCCACCCCGAGGGACCTCGGCCGGGGAGCCTTCGTCTCGGGCGAGCACGCCACCACCGGCCAAGCCCACCTCGTCCGCCTCGCCGACGGCAGCACCGTCCTGCGCCTGGAGGGCCTCGCCACCTCCGAAGGGCCCGACGTGAGGGTCTACCTCTCCACCCGCCCCGCCGCCGAGTCCAAACTCGACACCCTCGGCCCCGGCGCCGTCGAACTCGGCCGCCTCAAGGGCAACCTGGGCAACCAGAACTACACCGTCCCCGCCGGCACCGACCTCACCCACCTTCGCAGCGCCGTCATCTGGTGCAAGCGCTTCTCCGTCGGCTTCGGCGCCGCAGACCTCACCGACCCCTTGTGATCGAACTGCCGAAGTACCGGTGTGCGCCGACGTGAAGTCGGGGGTCAGGGTGGAGTCGGCGGCGTCACATCCGGCAGGTTCATCGTGCTTCATCGCACGAACTGCTGATCGCTGATGCGCTCACGTCTTACAGAGCTGCTTGAGGCCGCCGCTCGAGCGAGCTGATTCGGGCATACATCCAAGCCCTGTCAGCCATCTTCCCGGGAGGCAGCTGACCTGAGCGCCTCATCCAGGTATTGCTGCACCGGCTCGAACAGGCCGTACGGCACGAACTCGGGGATCTGCTCGTGCGTGACCCAGGCCAGCTCGACCAGCTCCTCGGTGTCGACCACCGTGGCAGTGCCGCTCACCACAATGCACGCGGCGTATGACATCTGACGCCCCGTCTTCGGGTGCACCCGCTCGCCGAGCAGCCGAATGGCTTTGACCGTCAGGCCAACCTCTTCGGTGGTCTCACGGACAGCAGCCTCCTCGGCCGACTCGCCGGCCTCGACTTCACCGGCCGGGAATTGCCACGACAGTTCGCCCTCCTTGACCCGGCGCTGGACCATCAGGACGCGGCCGTCCCGGACCACGATGGCGGCGGCAATGCCTGGCTTGTCGGTCTGCTCGGTCATGTCTGCGACTCCTCCAGGGCGGCCAGGATGGGCGGGAAGATCGTATCGACGGGGATAAACCGCAGCACGGCGTTTCTCGGAACCCACATGACGTCGGCATTCTCGATCGAGTCCTGGTTCTGGGCCTCGCCCACCAGGTACTCCGCGAGGAAGTACTGGCACCAGACGCCGGTGGTCGGGTGGAGCCGGCCGCCAAGGTCTTCGCGCACGGCGCAGTGGACACCGGTCTCGGCCAGCGTCTCACGAATGGCTGCTGACGCTGGGCTACCACCCGGCTTGATCACACCAGCTGGGAACTGCCAGCGGATGCCAGCGGACTCATCGTCTCGGCGGCAGACGAGCAGCACCTCAGCCCCACGCACCACCACCGCGATGGCCACCCGCAAGGCCTGGGCTGTGGCGAGGCTGCTGGCCTCGGCGGTCAGCAGCGCGAACCGCTTCTGGGTGGCCAGCGGCGCCTTCTCCAGGATCTGGTCAAGCAGCTGCCGCATCTCAGTACGGGGGACGAGCTCCGGGTTCTGGTGCCAGCTGGCCACCGTTCGTAGCCCGATGCCCAGGCGGCTGGCGAACGCCTCGTTGGTGTCGCGCAGCGCGTCCTGGAGCTGGCAGGCGGACTTGCCGGTCCAGGTCTCGACGACGTCCACGCTGTCCCCACTCTGTTGTGTGCTGCTGCCGCGCTGCCACCAAGCTGCACCGCGGCTGCACTGGCAGTGCATGGCGACGGGGCTCGGATGCGGCCAGACTCAGGCCCATGCCGACGAACACTCGGACCCAGAGCGCCAGTCGCGAGCGCTTCGCCTACCAAGGATGGGCGGGGCCGCAGCGATTCTAGGCGAGCTCATCGAGTACGTCTGGCGCTTCTTCAACCTGGTGGCAGCCCCGCCAGCCCAACGCGCAAAACCGCTTCACCCGCGCGGGTAACCTCAGTGCCAGACGCGTTTGATGCACCGTCAAATCGCCACTCTGGCAAGGGAAAGGGAACAAATGACCGAGGAGACCCAGGGCCAGATCGAGCGCACGCTCGTCCTGCTCAAGCCCGATGCAGTGGCCCGTGGTCTGTCCGGCCGTGTCTTGCAGCGGTTCGAGGACGCCGCGCTCAAGGTCGTTGGCACGAAGATGAAGTGGATGGACGCCGAGTTCACCCGCAAGCACTACGCGGACCTGGAGGAGCGCCTTGGCTCCGAGGTCTACAACCTGACCGCCACCTTCATGCAGCAAGGGCCAGTCATCGCCCTGGTGCTGGAGGGCTACGACGCCATCGCCACGGTCCGCAAGATCGTCGGCAGCACCTACCCGGACCAGGCGCCCGCCGGCACCATCCGCGGCGACTTCTCGCACATGAGCCGGGGCGCCAGCGTGGCCGTCGGCAAGGCGGTGGCGAACCTGATCCACGCCTCCGGCAACCGCGAGGAAGCCGCGCAGGAAGTCGACCTCTGGTTCGCCAAGGACGAGCTGTTCGACTACAAGACGCTGGCCGAGACGTACATCTACTGATTCGGCGGCCTCCTGGGCGTCACTCCGGTGACGTCGGCCAAGTTCACCACCACGAGAACGACTGGCACGACACGAGGAGAAGGCACCGATGACGAACACGATCCGTCTGGCTTCGCCGGCTGAGCTGGAGGCCGCCTTCCAGCAGGAGCTGGCGACGGACCGCTGGGCCGCGGCCGAGACGGCGTACGCCCTGGCGCTGCTGCTGCGGGACGCCGGCGACTGGAGCACGTCCCGCGAGTGGGTGACGCAGTGCCTCCAGCTGCTGGAGGGTTTCCCGGCCGACACCGAGGACCAGGTGGCCACCAAGCGCACCAGTGTCGGCGGCGTGCCGCTGCCGAACTACCTGCATGCGGGCGTCGTCCGCGAGCGCTTCGGCGAGCAGGCCTGACGTAGCGAAGCTACTGGCGGTGCGGTCAGGGAGCAGAGACCAGCCGCACCGCCAGCGCACCATCAACTTCATCGCCATCATCTGCACCGGCCAGGGGGTACCTGACGCCGGTGCGGGCCATCAGCCATGCCCAGATCATGAGAGGACGACTGCCTTGGCCGTCGAGATCGAGATGCGCGCCCGGTTCAACAAGGACACCCACGACGCGCTGGTGGAGCGGCTGGTCCGCGACGGCGAGGACTTGGGCCAGGACAACAAGCTGATCCACTTCTTCGTGCTGCCGAACCAGCTGCTGAAGGTCACCGACAACCAGTCCGCCGGCACCGCCAAGATCACGCTCAAGGACAGCAAGATCGGCCAGGGTGCCGCGTTCGGCGAGACCGAGTTCCCGATTGCTCAGGCGGACGTGGCCGCGGCCGTCCGACTGTTCGGCGCGCTCGGCTTCGAGGGCACCCGCCACGAGGCCTTCAACTTCCGCCGCAACTTCCGCTTCCGTGGCGTCGAGATCGCGGTCAAGTGGAGCGAAGCGTGGGGCTACCACGCCGAGTTCGAGCGGCTGCTGGACGACGACGCCTCGGACTCCGCTCGCGACGAGGCCGCCGCCGAGATCATCGACGTAGCCGCCGAGCTGGGCGTCACCGTCATGACCGAGCAGGAGCTGGCCGACTTCACCGCCGCGTTCGAGGCCGAGGAGGCCGCGCGCAAGGCCGCCCAGGCGGCGGAGCTCCGGTAGGACACCCAACTGTCTGCAACCACCGAGGGGGTGGGCTGCACGATGACCACAAGCACGACCCACACGGACAGCTTGGTCGAGATGGCTGCCCGCAAGGAACTCCCGCTCCACCAGTTCACCGACACCGCCACGGTCGAGTGGATCAAGGCCAACCGGCCCGACTTCCCGCCGGCCTGGCCGTCGCCGCTCCGGCCCTCCACCAAGGCCCTGGTGGAGCAAGCCGCCATCCCCACCCGGTGGTTCGCCGAGCCCCAACTCGCCGACTCCATCCACGGCCACCGCCACGGTCTGCGGACGGCCGTCCTCGCCGCGCTGCTGGCCGACTGGCACGGCTTGAGCGAGACGGACACCGCCGCCGCGGTCATCGCGGCGGCCGTACACGACTGCCAGCGTCAGCACGACAAGGACGACCAGGGCCACGGCAGCCGAGCGGCGGTCTGGCTGGCGGCCAACGCGGAGTTGGCCTGGTCGCACTTCCGCCTCACGCCCAGTCCGAGCGAGATCATCCGCGCCGCCACCGCGGTCCGGCTGCACGAGGTGCCGTACGAGGCGTTCACCGCTGACGACCGCGCCGACCACAGCCGGGCCGAGCAGATCTGCGACTTGGTGAAGGCAGCGGACGCACTCGACCGCTACCGGCTGCCGAAGCGCTCCTGGTGGCCGAACAGCCAGTACGTCCGCGAGCCCTCCTTCGACCAGCTGCTGCCGCTCGCCTTCGACCTGGTGGTCACCTCCGAAGAAGCCTTCCTCGCCGGCGCCTCCAGCGTGACCGCCGTCCGCTACGCCGCAGCCGAGAAGGGGCTGGTGTAGAGAGCGTGGACTTCACCGACTCCTACGAAAGCTGGGCCGACGCCCACGCCTTCTTCGGCGCCAGCCTCGTGCCGGCGACGCCCAACCCGGACGATCCACTCGGCATCCAGAAGGTCGCCTGGACCGACCGGCTGTCCCTCGGCACCCCCAACGGCCACCTGCTGCGCCGCAACGCCCTGTTCGACTCCCTAGCCACCGGCGGCAAGCTCCACCTGCTGCACGTCACCCACGCTCTGGAGAAGATCAGCCAGGACGGCGTGCTCTACCCCTCCGGCGGGTGCCTGGTCGGCAGCATCTACTGTGCGCCGCTCACGGCGACGAACCACGGCTTCCGGCCGCACAACCTCGGCGCCTACATCCTCAACCGCGAGGCGCCGGCCTTCCTGGCGAAGATCGGGCGACCGGATCACCAGCCCACCCCGCTGGTCTTCGAGCTGGACCTGCCGCCGCAGGCGTACCAGGGACTGGCCGGCGTGGACTACCTCCGACTCGGGTCGATCCACCTGGCCATCTACACCCACCTTGAGTACCTGCTGTCCAAGGCCGAGCGGCACCAGCTGCGCGAGACCGTGGTCAGCCGGGTGAAGAACTCCACCGCCTTCCTGGCGCTGGCCAGCGCCATCGCCTACCAGGGCGCGACCGTCGAGCCCGCTGACTTCCTGCGGCAGCTCGACGCCACGATCCCGCGGCTGCCGATCCTCGGCTACCTGTTCTTCGAGGCCTTGTCCGAGTACGCGATGCTGCACTCCATCAGCTCACGTACGCGCCGGCTGGCCGAGCTGGGCGAGTTCAACAACTGGCTCTACAAGGAGCTGCTGTTCGCCGTCCCCGGGATGATCGGCCGGTTCGACCTGGCGAAGTTCCACGTCCCCGATCTCGCCGACACCCTGGCGAAGGTCGACTCCACCCTCGACCCGACCGCTGCGGCTGCCTACCTGACCGACCGCATCAGCCACCTGGTCGCCGCCCGCCTCTTCACCCCTGGCCAGATGCCGGACCGCTGGCGCCACACCAAGTGGGAGTTCGACAGCCTCGCCACCCAACTCGGCCCGCTGCTCGGCCACCTGATCCACCGTGAGCTGCGCACGTTCGGCCGCTCGCCGGACTTCTACTTCTACTTCGACCAGGTCAAAGCACTCCAAGCCTGGAACTACTGGAACCACCTGGACATCCCGGTGCCCTTCAACGGCACCATCCCCAAGGGCGAGATCGGCATCAACCCGGCCTACCCCGACCTCCAGTACCGCGTCTGGCGCGCCGACCCCGACGAAGCCGGCAACCTCCACCCGACCGAGCAGCTGGAGCTGACGGTCGCCCCGCGCCTGGTCGACCTCCGGTCCACCCTCATGCGCAACAACCAGTGGTCCCAGCCCTCGCCCAGCGCCGCCTGATCACTGCTCAGCTCACGCAACTCGGTACTCCGCCCAAGCCACCACACCCAAGGGAGACGTCTGCCATGCCCCGAGACATTTGCGGCATACCGTTCATCGACCTACTCGGCGAACACATCACAGCCGCCCTCGCCGAGCCGACCACCACACATGGCCTGGCCCGGACGCTGCGCGCAGCCGCCAAGGAGATCGAGCTCAGCCGCTACCACCGGGCGAGCCAGCGGGCCTACCCCAACGGCATCGAGGAGAGGCCGGCCAAGGTCCAGATCGGCGGCGGCAGCCACCAGCTCGACGGCTTCTTCAACATCGACCTGGTCCCGCCGGCCGACCTGCTGTGGGACGTGCGAGAAGGCCTGCCGCTTCAGGACAACACCGTCGAGCTGCTGTTCAACGAGCACTTCCTTGAGCACATCGACTATCCGCAGTCGGCCAAGGGCTTCGCCCGCGAGTCTCACCGCGTGCTGGCACCGGGCGGCCACGTCGTCACCGGCGTACCGGACGCCGCCTTCGTGCTGGACCGTTACCCGGCCGCACCGGACCAGGCCACCGAGATGGTCGAGCGCTGGTACGCCAAGCGCAGCTGCCAGGGCGACATCAACACCTTCCTCGATCTGGTCAACTACGTCTTCCGAGACCAGGACGACGACCCGAAGTACACCCCGCACCTGTGGGCCTACGACTTCGAGAAGCTCGTCCAGCTGTTCAGCGAAGCCGGCTTCACCACGGTCGAGCCCTGGCCCTTCGATGCCACCCTGGCCAACCCCAAGCGCGAGTGGGCCAGCGTCTACGTCATCGCCACCAAGTAGGAACTCGGCCCCAACCAGAGCGGTGGTCCGGCCCAGCCGGACCACCGCCTCGCCGGGAGGCATCCGCAATGCCGCAAGTCCCCACCGCGCACAGCCACCTGATGCTGGCAGACACCCCCAACGCCGTCGGCTGGGCCAGGCGCCACACCCGCGACGTGCTGAACCGCTGGCAGGTGCCTCCCGACCTGATCGACACCGTGCTACTGGTGGTCTCGGAGCTGGCCACCAACGCCATCCGGCACCCTGGTGCGAAGCAGCCGGAGCGGCTGACCTTCGCCGAAACAGCCGAGGTGCAGACCTTCTTGCTCGACCTCCAACTGCACGGCCAGGCCGTCGTGGTCCAGGTCGCCGACCACGACCCGCGGCCGCCGATGCTTCAGCACGTCGGAGAGGAGGCCGAAAGCGGACGCGGCATCTTCCTGGTCGAGCACATGAGCAGCAGGTGGGGCCACTACCAGCCGACGGGCGGCGGCAAGGTGGTCTGGGCCGAGCTACGCCTCGGCGTGCAGAAGCCAGCAGCCCCGCCTGTGGCGATGGTCCCGCGGCTGACGTCGAATCGAGCGGGCAGGCCTCGGCCGTTCAGGCCGATGGCCCACGAGCAGCTGCCTGTCGATGACCACCACCTGATGGGCCGGGTCCTGGTCGGCCTGCGGGGGTTGTAGCAACGCACTCACCACCGTGAGATCAGCTGGGAGTTGTGAGTACAGCGGCACTGTGACGGTCACGCGAGGCGGCCCGGGCCGCGCGAACAAGCGCCCGTGCCCGGGCTGCGCCGCCTGGCGTAGCGGCTTCGCCTCCACCGACGGCAGGCGTGCGGGCTTCAAGTCCCGCACAGGGGCGGCATATGCCGGTCTGGGGTACGGGGTCGTGGCACTTGGTGCACTCGGCGTACCAGGCGGTTACGGGTCGCTCAAACGCCCGGACTGGCGGCATCTTGCGCTCCAGCCGAGACCGGAGCACCGCGACGGCCGAGTGCACCGGTGTGGGCAGGCCCGGCAGTAGAGCTTGGGCGAGGTCGGCGGGACTGCTGCCACGCTCCAGCCACTGCGCCACCAGGGGCGCGAGCGCTTCCGCTTCAGTCTGGCCGAGGCGTAGGCGCGGTTCGGGCCGGATCACCCGGAACAGGGTGGCGACCGCCTCCCAAGCCTGCTCCTCCGGCACTGCCATGGCCTCCTCGTGGTCCTGCTTCCCGGAGTACCCCTCCCGCCCGCCCACACTCGCTGGCGGCTCATCGGCAGGAAGCGGCTCCTCTTCCTGCTCGGCAGGGAGGGAGGGTTCTTGGTACCGGTCCTTTGGAAGGACGTCAGCGCCACCGGTGGTCGCTTCACCGGAGACCGGACGGGTGGCACCCGGCACGACGAGCTGCGAGGTGTCGTAGACGTGGGTCTCGGTGCGGATGGTGCCGTCGGGCATCCGGATCTTCTCGACCCGGTAGAAGCCGGCGTCGGCCAGCTCCTTGAGGGCCTTGCGGATCGCGCCGCGTCCCTGGGGGCTGGTGTCGGCCATGTGGCGGCCGTCCTCGCGCCAGCCGTCGGGGCGGGAGAGGAGGTCCGCGAGCAGGCCGCGGGCGGTGTAGGACAGCTGCCGGTACTGCAGCACGCAGTTGGGCAGCACCGTGAAGTTGCGCACGTGGGCGCTACGATGGACACGCATCGGGAGGTCGCACTCCTGTTGCCGGACCCCGGGGTGTTACCAGCACCGCCGGGGTCGCCTATTTTCGGTTGGACTTCGGAACGTAGCACACGCATCGATCGAAGATCGACTCGATCAGCGAGCGACCACCATCACACTTCGCCGATGGCAGAGCTCACTACGGCTACGTCGCCAAGTGGCAGGACTGACTTACCACTTCGGATCACTGACGCACAGTCGGGCCACTGCTCTCGGCTCCCTCGTAGCGGGTCGGAGCACCGCCTCCGGCGCCCCCGGGGCCGGGAGGCGCAGCGCCTCCCGGCCCGTTCGACCTGTTAGTGCCAGATGGTGCCAGCGAGGAGGCCGTCGAAGCCGAGTCCTCGGTACATCTCCTCAAAGGACGCCCACTCGCGTTCCTCGAAGGCGTCGTCGCGGGCCTCGTTAACGTCGGCGGGCTCCAGGTCGTGTTCGAGCCATTCGTGGGTGCAGCGGCAGCGGACGAAGACCAGGTCGGGGTGGACGTGGATCAGCAGCCAGTCGCGGGCGGCGTTGCAGGCGGCGCAGGTGATGGTGATGCCGCGGGGGTTGAGGGGGCCGGGGTGGGGGACGGCGAGGGTGGTGTTGCGGTCGGCGGGATTGGTCATGCGGTGCCCTTCCGTGTCGGTTGCAAGCACCACAAGACGACTGGCGGGCACACCCTTCCCGGACTTCGAAGAAGACATCGAACCGACACCATGACTGTCTCGCAAGCCAGTTGGCGGTGTCGACCTGGGCGGCTGCCTCGGCTGCGTGCGTCTCGGTGCCCGACCGACATGACGGTCGGTGCGCCCTTCCGGGCCCGCACGGCTGCCGCCCTGGTAGGGGTGGCAGCCGTGCGGGGTGTCGGCTACTAGCGTTCTGTGGCCTGGTAGTTGATGACGGCGTGGCGGGCGAGGGCGGGCAGGTCGACGTGGTCGGACAGGCGCTGGCTGACAAGGATGGGGACGGCGTCCGCCCAGGAGAGGGCGGGACGATGGGTGTGGAACTGGGCGATGTCGGTCGAGCCGATGGCGGTGATCTGGTCGGTGTCGAGGCCGGCCAGGATCTCGTCGATGATCCTGTCCTTGGGGAACATGGCGTCGATCGCCTCCCCGACCGCTGCGGCGGCACGGTGGCGCAGGGAGCCTTCGGCGGTGGCGGACAGCCAGCTGTCGGGGGGTATGACCTTGCCGGTGGCGTGGTGGCGGGCGAGTCCTTCCTTGATGTAGGCGATGAGGTCGGGGGAGGAGAAGGCGTTCAGCTCGACGCGCTGGTAACGCCACTTGCGGGGCTCGCCCTTGCGGTTCCAGTCGCAGGCCTTGCCGGTGAACCAGGCGCGGGCGGTGTCGGTGAGGTGGGGGAGGATGCGGGTGGGCAGGGCGGCTTGGCGGGTGTCGGGTTCGGCTTCCAGGCCCTTGGCTATGGCGTCGTCGACGCTCAGGCCCAGGTCGATGACCTCGACGCGGTGGTCGGGCATGCGGGCGGTCTCCTCTCCGAGGGTGCGGGCGATGTTGTAGCCGGCGGGGTCGGCGTCGTGGAGGACGAAGATCTGCACGTCGCCTGGGGGCATCTTGGCGAGCAGGGCGCGGCACGCCTCGGTGCTGTAGCCCTCGTTGGTGATGATCGCCATGTCGTACTGGTCGGCGATGCCGGACTCGCGCACCGGTAGCCACAGGCCCGTCTTCTCGATGACGAGGATCTTGTTGTAGCTCCATTGCGGCGGCCGGTAGCGCTCGACCTCGCGGGTGCCCAGGCGTACGTCCTTCGTCCCGTCGGGGTCGTGGGGATGGTGGAGGGTTCCGCGGGGTTCGCGGTACAGGCCCCGGATGGGGCCGTTGGCCCGTTCCCAGTCGGGGAGCAGGGTCTGCTCGACGTAGGGGGCCTTGAGCTTGGAGCCGGCAGGCAGGAGCTTCAGCGCGAGCGGGCGGATCTTGTAGAAGAGGGTGTGGGAGGAGAACGACAGGCCATCCGCGCCGCGGGCCTGCGCGATGGCCTCGTGCATGACCGTGAAAACGGCGTCCTTCTTGGTCACCGTCGGCTTGGCTCGGGTGGCGGCCCGGGCGTCGGCCTCGCGTTGGCGCGCCGCCTGCCGTGCCTCTTGTCGCTCTGTGCTCTGCCGGGAGCGCTTGTCCTTGGCCAGCACCCTGCTCGCGTCGGTGAGGGCCTTGGCGCAGGCGTCGGCGACCTCGCGCGGGACGACGAGCGTGGTCTTGCCCTTGTCGGTGAACCGCGGCACCGGGCAGACCAGGTGGACGATCGCCGCGCGCTGGAGCTGGTTGCTCGGGTCGGGGACGGCGTCGGCCTGGGCCAGGAAGGAGAGCGCCCCGGTGTCGGCGATCTTGTCGCCCGCCAGGCGGGTGCGTGCCAGCGGGTCGCCGAAGGTCGCCGAGTAGTTCACGGCGAAGCTGACCGCGCCGGGGCGCTTGGTGCGGGCGACGGTCACTTCGATGCTCCACGGGATCCCGGCCCCGTCGGTGAGCTGCTTGCGCGCGAACCACGGCTCCTCGACGCCGAACGCCTGGTCCAGGACGTGGGCGTAGTGGTCGCGGTGGACTTGGCCGAGGTATTTGGGCGTGGGCGGCTTGCTGTTCTCCTTCATCGCGGCCAGCAGCACCGCCACCTGCTCCAGGTTCTCCTCGAAACCGGACAGGTGCGTGATCCCTGGGACCTGTTCGGCGACCTTCTTGGCCTTGGCCGAGCCGGTCAGGCCGGCGAAGGTGTTGGTGAAGGCCCGCACCGTCAGGTCCGCCCCGCCTTGGCGGTGCTCGCTGATGTGGGCGATGACCAGCTTCTTCATCGCGGCCTCGTCGTAGTGGTGTGCGCTGGTCGGGTCGGTGGGCCAGGGCTTGCGCCACCCCTCAGGCGCGGTGGGCTCGTAAATTCCGGCCCCCTCGCCGCCTTCGGTCTGAGCGTGGTCAACGAAGCGGGCGTGCGGGTTGACGAGTGCGAACTTTCGCAGCCAGCGGGCCGCCTTCTCGGCCGTGACCTGCGCGGCGGGCAGTGGGACCGTGACCGACGTGCCGCCGGTGCGGGCGGAGGGCGCCTTCGTGTGGCGGATCGCGACCTCCGCGCAGGGGTCGGTGGACAGGGCGATGTCGTGCCGCACCCCGAGCGCCTCGATGACCACCGGCTCCGTGACGCCGAGCGCGCAGGGGATGCCGAGCAGGGTCTTGAATGCGTTGCCCTGCATGCCGCGGGTCGGGGAGCGCAGGCTCGCCTTGTCGGAGACGTTGCGGGTGAAGTCCAGGATCCGCTCGATGACCGCGCCCGGGATGCCGGGGCCGTTGTCCGTCACACTGACGCGCGCCACCCCATCGGCCCACGACACCGCGAGACCGATCTCGGGGGCGATGCGGGCGGACTCCGCCGCATCGAGGGCGTTGTCAAGCAGTTCCTTGATCACGACATCGCCGAAGCGGTCGTGGGACTGGCCGGTCTGGGACTCCAGGGCCCGCCAGTCCAGGAACTCCGCGGTGCGGGACGTCGAGAACACGGTGCGCGGCACAACAGGGATCGAACGCAAAGAAGAAGTCTCCAGTACTGGGTTGGTGGTGTGCGGATCTGCCCGGCCACCGCTGGGCGGCCGGCGAACAGGAGAAGGGTTCTGCCGGTCAAGTTGGTGCTGGCAGGGAGGGCTTGGTGGGCGGGGCGGGAAGGGGCTCCCGCCCCGCCCACCGGGGTTGGTCACCGCGTGCGGTGCGCAGTCTCCGGTCCGGAGGGCGGCGGGGACGGCGGGCTGGCCGCGATCGCCGGCGTGCCGACGGTGCGGTGGGTGACCGTGCGGGACAGCGCCGCACCGGTGCGGCGCTCCTCCGGGTTGACGATCGGCGCGGGTACCGGGAGGTGGGCGCCCCGGCGGATGCGCCAGGTGAGCACGGTGGCTGGGGAGTCGGCGCTGGCCAGCTCCCTCTGCCCGGCGGCCTGGGCGAGCAGGGCCTGCGGGTCATGGCCGGCCTGCTCGGCTTCGGCCAGGGTGGCGGCGAGCGCCGCCCAGCCCTGGTCCGCGAGCACCCGGGCTGCCAGGTCAGCAGGCAGTGCCCGGCGGGCCTGTGCCTCGTGCCGATCGCGGGCGGGCTGGGGCAGCTGGCGGCCCTGGGTATCGAGGACTGCGATCGGCCGCCCCGCGTGCCTGCCGTAGGCGGTCCGCAGATGTGCCGCTGCCGCTCGTGCGGCCTCGGCCTGGTGCCGGTGGCCTTGGGCGGCGTGCCACTTGGCGATGACGATCGCCAATAGCACGAGGCTGGCCAGGATCGTGGCTGCGGCCGTGCCCTCCTCGCCCCGGCCTCCGGCAGGGGCGGCGTAGAGGAGTTCGCGGGCCACCGAGCGCATCGCCCGCGCCTCGGCCCGGGCGACGCGGGTGCGGGCGATCGCGGTGAACTCCAGTGCCCGGGCGGCCTGGTTGATCTCCTTCCTGGACAGGATCGGGCTGGTGAGGGCGAGGGTGTCGAGGACCTCGATCGTGCCGCTGACCACCGCGGCGACCTGACCGGCACGCGGGTCTTCGTCGATGGTGGCGGTGGCATGGTCGATGCTGGTACTGGCCCGGTACCTGACCGGGGCCGGCCGCCCCTTGCCGACCAGTGCGGGTTCGTCGATGCCGGCGGCGAACCGTTCGTGGATCTTGGGCAGGGTCAGGTCGGCCGCCAGCTGGCTGCCGGAGAACCACACTGGAGGGCCCGGCCCGCCAGTGGGTAGGGCGAACTTGTAGCCCCTGGCGTCACCGGAGGGCAGGCGGCGGACCTTGCACCGGATCCCCTGCGCGGCCAGGCGGGCGAGGAACTCCTCCTCCCCCACAGCCCCCGCGAGGGCTCGCCGCACACCGGTCCGCAGCCGGGCCCGCCCCGTCTCCTCTTGGCCCAGGCGCTCGGCCTTGCGCAGCTCCGGGCTCTTGGGGCGCTTGGGGATCCCCGCCCGGTAGTCGCGGGTTCGGGTGTCGGACCAGTCCTTGAGCCCCAACTCGCGCTCTATCTTGGTGAGCTCGGCCTCCGTCCGGTACTGGTCACCCCGCAGGCGGGCCTGGGTCAGGTCGGCGCGCACCACGGTGGCGAGGATGTGGATGTGGTTGTCCCCGTGGTGGACGGCGACCCAGCGGCAGCCGTCCGGATCGTCGTCGGGGGCGATGCCGGCGGCGGCCACGACCCGGCGCGCGATCGCGCCCCACTCTGCGTCGCTGAGGTTCCGGTCGGTGGGGTCGGCACGGACCATGCGGTGGTAGACGTGCTTGGCGACCGGACGGCCGTAGCGCACGACGTGCAGGTCAAGGGCGTCGCGCAGCTGGGCCAGAGTGGCCTCGCCGTCGCGGCCCGGGTCGGGGGCGAAGCCGTCCCAGGAGGCCACCAGGTGCGGGTCGGTGTGCTCGTTGCGGCGGCCCGGACCGTACAGGTACTTGAGCGCCTTGAGCGTGTCCGCCCCGGAGCGGGCGGTGGTGATCACCGGCGGGCGGCCTTCGCCACCCGCATCGCCGCGGCGTCCACCCCGGCCACCGCCCTGCGGACCTCGGCCACCGCTTCCCTGGCCCTGGCCAGGGAGGCCTGCGCCGGACCGTGCTCGACACCGATCTCGGCGTTGAGCTGGAAGGCGATCTGGTTGACGTTTGCGCCGAGTCGGCTGACCTGGAAGCGGGCAGCGTCCAGCGCCTGCACGGCCTGATCGAGCTGCTCGTCGCGGGCCACCGTCCCGGCGCCGCCCGGGGTCAGGGCCTGGCGCTCCAGGTAGTCGGCCACGTTCAGGCCGGCCGCCTGCGCAAGCCGCTTGATCTGCACTTCCCGCTCCGCTGTGCACCGGAAGCCGAGCTTCTTCGTCTTCGGGTTGTCGTTGTCGCGCCGGCGGCGCTTGGCACGGCGGACGCTGGCACGCGGAGCGCGCTCGGCGGATCGGGCGGACGAGTGCGGCTCGACGGCGAGCGTCTTCTCCTGCTTCGCCGCGCCCCCGCAGTGAAGCTCCGGTGCTGCCGCCCCCGGCAGCACCGGCACGTCCACGCCCCCTTGGGCGTGGACGTCCGCGTGCGGGGCCCCGTAGGGGCCCCGCACGCACTCGCTTGCTCCGCCAGGGCCCCGTAGGGGCCCCGCACGCACTCGCTTGCTCCGCCATTGACGTGTGGGTGGTCAACTTCGGTGCGGTCGAGCGAGGTTACACCACCGGCAGAGCGGCGGTCCGGAACGGGAAAGATGTCGGTCAGGGCATGCTCCAGGGGTTGTCGGGATCGCGTTGGCCAGCGTCCGGACCATGCCCAGCACGAGGGCGGCAGGCTTCGCGGGCAGGCCGCCATACTCCGGAGGCGGGACGGTCCGGCGTGCGCACGGCGAAGGGATGCAGTCTGTCCGCAGCGGCCGAGTCAGCTGCGGACGGACCGAGCCGGACCAAGGAGTTCTGCGCATCGGCAGAAGTCCGAGCGGACGCACCGGACAGTGGACCGGCTCGCCGGGGGGAGGTCAGTCGACCGGTGGGTGCTCGCGGGCCGGACCGTGCGGGAACTCCTTGCGGAGCTCGTCCATCAGCACCGTGAAGCGGGTACTGCCCATGGGCAGGTTGGCCTCTCGGACCGCGCGCTCGACGACCGGGCGGCTCGGGCGGCCATGGGCTCGGACCGCAGGCCGGCTGACCTCCAGCAACCGCTCCATCGACACCCCCGCCGGACGACCCGTCCGCCGCCCCGGACCACCCCCAGCATCAGGAGACGGCTCGGCCACGCCATCGGCATCCGGTCCACCGCCGTCCGTCCGCGCCTCGGAGCCGGAGAGTTCTGCCGACCCCGCCCCCGGACCACCATCGGCCCGGACCAGCACGGAGTCCGCGGCGGACGAGAGCGGACCACCGGCCTCGTCGGGCGTGGAGGAGGAGGACGGCGCGGACCGGACCGCAGTCTCGTCCGGACCCTCCGGACCGCCGGAGACGGACAGCCCGGTCGCGGCGGACGGCCAGGGGGTGCAACACGGACCGTCAGCCAGCTGGTCCGGCGCGCCGGGGTCCGAGAGCGCGGAGTCGGCAGAAGTCCCGCCCGACGCCCCGGCCGGGGCAGGCTGCGGGGTGATGGCGTGGCGGGCGATGAGGATGTAGAGGTGGACGGCGCCGCCGAGCGCGAGCGGGGAGAGCATCGACAGGGCGGCGACGACGCCGTCGCCGAGCTGCAGCCCGTCGCCCTGGTCGAGCACCTGGTTCAGGCGTACGGCGTGCAGGGCGTTGGCCCACACGCTGGCTGCGGTCGCCCCGGCGAACAGGAACCAGGCGTACAGGCGCGCTGGCCACGGTGCGGCCCGCAGGACCAGCAGAGCGCGCACGCCGTAGGCGATGAACCCGTCGACGGTGAGCGGGAAGACGTACGCCAGCGGGCCGCGCACGTGGATGGCGACGGCCATCTGCTGCAGCGCGTCGAAGGACAGAGCGAATCCGGCCACGCCGATCAGGGCGACGGCGAGCCGGTCCCAGGCGGTCACCCGGACAACCCGGGCAGGGGACGGAAGGCGAGCGGGGAGTGTCGCAATAGCGGGGGTCGTGGTGGGCTCCGGGATCTTGAGGGATGATGCATTTCGGATGGACTTGCCATCCGCCAGGGATGACCGTAGCGTGTCCCCAGCGACGATGCAAGAACGAGCCAACTTCGATGCGAGGTGAATCGAGTGACCGATCAGCCGGGCCAGCCCGAGAACTCCCCTACAGCCCCCGCGCTCAGCGAGGAGCACGCCGCCGAGCGGGTCCGCCTGGAGCGCGAGTACCTCGGGTGGAGCACCGGCGAACTCGCCAAGCGCATGACCGCCGCCGGCTACCCCATGAACCAGTCCTCGGTCTGGCGGATCGAGAGCGGCGAACCCCGCCGACGGATCAACCTCGACGAAGCGATCGGCTTCGCCAAGGTCTTCAGCCTCACCCTGGAGGAGTTCCTCGGCCCGCCCGAGCCCTCCTCCGACAAGCACATCTCCCAGCTGACCACCGAGGTAGTCGCCAGGTACCGCTTCCTGCTGGACCTACTGCAGAGCACCAACTCGGTGTTCGACGCCGTCGACCAGTACAACGCGATCTTCCCGCAACACGCCAAGGAGCTGAACGACCGCATCGTCCGCGCCCTCAGCGAGGAGAGCCGCCGACGCGGCCCCGTCCGCGTCTCCCCTCTGATCTTCTTCCGCTTCCCGGCCTTCGCGGAAGCCAAACGGCAGGCGGAGCGGCTGCAGGGCGACGCCACACCCGAGGTGTAGCCGCCGACTTCCCTGTCAGTTCCGGCCGGTCACCGCCCTCGGCTCCGCTGCCGAACTGCCCCGCCGCCACCGAGAAAGGAGCCAGGCGCCCCACCCCTCGGCCCTTGAGCTCAGCTCACGGGCTGATCGCGCCGTCGTCACGGACACGGCGCTCTCCCCGACCTCGGCGATCACTCCCGAGTTCCCCAGACCGATCTGACGGTCTTCTCCAGCTGCCGTTCGGCGCAGGCCTCCGCCCTGCCGCGACCGACCGCAGCTTCCCTGGCCTGTCCCCTGCCGGACACGGCCGCGTCACCATCACCCCCACCGAGGCCACCGCCTCTCCTCCCCACCCCCGAAGCCCAAGGAGTCCCATTACCCACGCCCAGTTCCCCCAGCTGAACCGCCCCAACATCACGGCCTCCTTCGGCAGCCAGCTGCACAGGAGCGTTCGCCCGACAGGCGTCCGGCAGCCCAGGATCTCCGTGACGTGGTCGCAAGGGGCCGACCTGACACCAGCTGAGCGCACACGCCTCCTGCGCCTCCTGTTCGCTCCACGCGATGCAACTCCTCGCGCTGGTGCGGAAACAGCACCAGGTCGCGAGTAATTCGCATACCCTCACCCCACCTTGAGCGCCCCGGCGACGGCTGCAGCCGTCGCCGGGGCCGGCCGACCGCCCAGGAGCCGTCATGACAAATCCCATCACCCGCCCGCGCGCCGCATCCGCCACGCTCGCCCACGCCACGGCGCCTCGCACCCTCCGGGCCGTGGACTACCTCCGGGTCAGCACCGAGGAGCAGACGCAGGGCTTCGGCATCGCCAGCCAGGCCAAGAAGAACGCCCGGCACATCAAGGGCAAGCGCTGGGATCACGTCGGCACCTTCGAGGACGACGGCGTCTCCGGCTCCAAGGAGATGGGCGAACGTCCGGACTTCGACCGGCTGATGGAGTGCGCCAAGCTGGGCGAGTTCGACATCGTCGTGGTGGAGAAGGGCGACCGCATCGGCCGGACCGGCCGCGCCTTCTGGCGCTGGGTCTGGGCTTTGGAGGACATCGGCGTCTTCGTCGCCATCGTCAACCGCAACATCGACAACACCACATCCGAGGGCCGCGCGCAGATGCGCCGCGAGGCCGACTACGCCGAGACCGAGTGGGAGAACATCCGCTCCCGCACTCAGGGTGGCCTCCAGGAGAAGGCCGAGGAGCCCGGCGCCCCGCACATCGGCGGCCGGCCGCCGTTCGGCTACCGGATCAAGCACAAGGGCACGAAGCGCGCCTCCCGCCTGGTCGTCGACAAGGGCGAACGGAAGCTCATCCGCCGCGTCTACCGGATGGCGGTGGCCGAGAACCTCAACTTCCGGCAGATCGCCATCCGGCTCAACGCGGAGGGGAGGACAACCCGTTCGGGCAAGCCGTGGTCAGCCGCCAACCTGCGTGACCGCATCCTGTCCCGTGCCGTCCTCGACGCCGAGCTCGTCTTCCGCGGCGAGCACGCCGCGACCGACATGGACGGCAACCCGGTGTGGGGCGAGTCGGTGACCATCTCGCTTCCGCCGGTCCTGGAGGAGCACGAGGCGGCCGCCCTTCGCAGGAAGGTCTCCTCGCGATCGAAGCCCAGCAGCGGCAACCGGGCGGTCTATCCGCTGAGCGGTCGCCTCATCGGGCTCTGCGCCGAGCCCTACACCGGGATCAGCCGTGAGTCGCTCGCCACCGGCCGCCGGAACTACCGCTGCAGCGGCAAGAACGAGCCCATCCCCGGGCAGGAGGTGTGTGACTGCTCCTACGTCGACGCCGAGGCCGTCGAGACCCGGGTCTGGTCCGAGGTGGTCAAACTGCTGGGCGACTCCGAGAAGTTGGAGAAGCTCGCCGCCGAGTGGGTCGGCATGGCCGAGGGCGACCAGTCCGCGCACACCGAGCGGATCGCGGACCTCGACCGTCAGATCTCCGCCCTGGACAGCTCCATCGCCGTCGTGATCGTCGCCTCCGCCAAGCAGAAGCAGTCGGCGAACGCCATCGCGGAGGCGACCGCCTCACTCAACGCCGAACTGGAGCAGCTTCACCAGATGCGTGCCGAGGCGGCCGCGTGGCTGGCGGAGATCGAGGACGCGGACCGCCGCGCCCGAGACCTCCGGCAGCTCGCCCGGACGGCCCGGCACCACCTCGCGGACATGAAGCCCGAGGAGCAGGGCGAGGTGCTCGCCCTGCTCGACGTGAAGGTGTTCATCGAGGGGCCGATCCCGCTCCGCCGGGGCGGAGTGCCCTGCACGGTCCAGTCCTGGTACCGCACCGCCGAACTGGCCGTACCCGTGAGCGATCTGTCCGACGAGAGCTGGGAGTTGGTCGCCCACCTGCTGCCGGCCGGCCGCGGCGACCGCGTCCGACGGTCGGTCGACGCGATCCTCGCCAAGGCCCGGACCGGGACCTCCTGGCCGATGCTGCGCGAGGAGTACGGATCGACCAGCACCGCCTCGAAGTACTTCAACGAGTGGGTTCAGAACGGAACTTGGGCTGACGTCAACCGCATCCTCGCCACCGTCGAACTGGCGCCACTCCCTGCCCTCGACCTCGTGCCGCCTATGCGAATCGAAGGGCGGGTCGACCCGCGCGTGATGCTGATCCCCTGTGAAGGCTCCCGAAGGGGATGGTGACGATGAGGATGCAGCAGATGATCCCGGCCACCGCGTAGCCGAGCGCCATCCAGATCCCGCAGAGGATCAGCCAGAGCACGTTCAGGACGAAACCGATCACCTTCATGCCCCAACCCTCCCACGGACCGGGCCCCCGGCGGCAGATCCGGTCACGGCGAGTCCACCGCCACACGTTCGGATGAAAGGCGGTGACCTGACTGTTCGTCCACCAACTCACGCTGCTATCAATGGCTTTGTCCCGGGCTCGACCTGGGGAATCCCCCGAGGTCGTACACGGAGCGTACGGCCTTTCGCGAGAACGGAATCCGCCTGATGGCCATCGCAGTTCGCAGGACGCTCGCCGTCGCCACGCTGGCTCTGACCGCCTCCATCCTTCCGGCCGCCGGGGCCGGGGCCGCCGTCGAGGGGCCGCAGCCGGCCAAGCGCGCGCCGGGCCTCTACTGCCTCGCCAACACCTGGAACACGCCGACCGTCTCCAGCAAGGCGTGCAACACCTCGGACCAGGGCCAGCACTGGACGCTCTCCGGCCAGCAGATCGCGCTGAGCAACGCCCGGGCCTACTGTCTGGCCAACACCTGGAACAAGCCGGACGTCTCCACCAAGCCCTGCGACCCCAAGGACCAGGGCCAGTACTGGACCTTCAACGGCCAGCAGATCGCGCTGACCTTCGCCCCGGCCTACTGCCTGACCAACGCCTGGGGCACGCCGGACGTCGCGGTGCGGCCGTGCGACGCCAACGACCCGGGCCAGCGCTGGGTGGTCTTCAACGAGCAGCTCAGCCTGGCAGCGGCCTGACGCGCCACCGCCCGGCCCGGGGCGAGGGGCCCCGGGCCGGGGCGGCGTCAGGCGAACTGGCCCGGGCGGTAGTCGCCGGCCGGGGTCTGCAGGATGACGTTGGCGCGGTTGAAGGCGTTGATCAGGGCGATGGCGCCGACCAGCGCGCCGAGCTGGTCCTCGTCGAAGTGCTGGGCGGCGCGCTGCCAGACCTCGTCGCTGACGCCACCGGCCGCGTCGGCGATCCGGGTGGCCTCCTCGGTGAGCTCGATCGCGGCGCGCTCGGCCTCGGTGAAGACGGCGGCCTCGCGCCAGGCGGCGACCAGGTTGAGCCGCTCGGGGTTCTCGCCGTGGTGGACGGCGTCCTTGAAGTGCATGTCGGTGCAGAAGCCGCAGCCGTTGATCTGGCTGGCCCGGAGCTTGACCAGCTCCTGGGTGGTGGCCGGCAGGCCCGAGTCCTCCAGGACCTTCCCCGCCGCGATGATGTGCTTGAAGACCTTGCCCAGGACCGGGTTGGTGTAGGGGTTGAGGCGGATCTCCACGGGGTGCTCCCTCGTTCGGTGCTCGTCTTGCGCTGTCATCCCTTCGACGGAGCGGCCGGGCCGGGTGTGACAACCGGCGGACGTGACCCGCGTCACGCCGCGTCAGAGCCTCGGCGCCTCCGGGTGGTACGCGCGCTGGCGCTCGACCGGTGCGGCCGCGAAGTCGCCGCTGCCGTTCACCACCTCGCCCGCCTCCAGGGACAGCCCGCGCGCCAGGCCGCTCCCCTTGAGCACCGCGCCCCGCCCGTCCGGGTCGGGGTACGCGTGGTCGCCGCCACCCGCCAGCCGGACGGACTGGACGGCGACGGCGCCGATCACCTGGCAGCCATCGCCGATCTCCGAACGGCCGACGACCTCCGGGCCGTTGAGCAGCCTGGTCCGGTCGCCCACGACCACGGCCGCGTCGGCCCGGTTGGCCTTGATCCGGGCACCGCCGTCCCCGAACAGGTTCCGGTCCCCGATCCGGACCGAGCCGCCGGCCTCCGCGAGCACTGCGGTGCCGGGGCGGAGCACGTTCCCGGAGCCGATCGAGCAGCTGCTGAGCTCGTCGCACTCCAGCGTCACGCCCGGGTAGAGGACGTTGTCCTGACCGAGCGTCACCCGGCGGGAGATCAGCACCGAGAAGGGGTCGTGGATCACGTTCCCGTCCCCCGGCGCCAGCAGTTCGGTCACGGTCCGCAGCCCCGCCGCGGTCCGGGCGGCGTCCAGCACGGCAAGCCAGTTCTCCACGGAATCCCCCTCGTTCGTTGTCCTCCGTGCCCGATCGTGCCGCACGGTGGAGGCCCGGGGGGAAGTTGTTCGGACAACGGACACCCACCACGGGTGGCGCGTTCACGCGCCGTCGCTACGGTCGCACCGCCCGGCGCTGTCCCGGGTGCGTGCGCGGGTGGGGAGCCGGCCGGGTGCGCTGAACCTGTCGAGGAGACGAACCCCTATGCAGCGCAAGGCCTTCAAGGCCGCGTTGGTGCTCGTGACCGCGAGCGCCCTGGTGGGCGGCGCGGCGGTCACCGCCAACTCGGAGCCGTCCGAGCAGTACCGCAACGACCAGGGCCACGACGGCTGGTACGGCGGCGGCAACGACATCCGCAACGTCATCTACATGGTCGGCGACGGCATGGGCCGCACCCACGTCACGGCCGGCCGGGACCGCTTCTACGGCGCCGCGGGCCGCCTGAACATGGAGCGCATGCCGGTCGTCGGCCAGGTCGCCACCTACGCGGTCGAGAAGGGCAGCAACAAGCCGGCCCTGGTGACCGACTCGGCGTCCTCCGCCACCGCCTGGTCCTCCGGCGTGAAGACCTACAACGCGGCGCTCGGCGTGGACTCGTACGAGAAGCGCGTCGCCACCCTGATGGAGCAGGCCAAGGCGGCCGGCTTCTCGACCGGCAACGTCTCGACCGCCGAGATCACCGACGCCACCCCGGCCGGCCAGTTCAGCCACGTGCTGCTGCGCGGCTGCCAGGGCCCGGTCTACTCGGACGCGGCCTGCCTGCCGAAGAACGCCGACGGCACGTACGAGGCCAAGCCCTCGGACGCCACCCTGATCACCCCGGTCGCCGAGCAGATCGCCCGCAACGGCACGGCCGACGTCATCCTCGGCGGCGGCCTGGCCCGCTTCGAGCCGGACGACCAGAAGGCCCTGAAGGACCGCGGCTACCAGGTGCTCGGCAGCTTCGGCGACGCCGCGCTGCCGGCCCAGACCGCCGCCAGCCAGAAGGTCGCCACCAAGGCCGAGCTGGACGCGGTGCGCAGCGGCAAGGTCATCGGCCTGTTCAACCGCGGCAACCTGACGGTGGAGGCGGCCAAGTCCGCGCTGCCGGCCGGCGCCCCGGAGAAGGCCGAGCCGACCCTGTCGGACCTCACCACCAAGGCGATCGACCTGCTGGGCAAGCGCAACCGCAAGGGCTTCTTCCTCCAGGTCGAGGGCGCCCAGATCGACAAGCGCTCGCACGCCAACGACGCCGCCCAGACCCTGGGCGAGATCAAGGCCTTCGACGACGCCGTGGCCAAGGCCGTGGACTTCGCCAAGCGCGACGGCCACACCCTGGTGATCGTCACCGCCGACCACGAGTGCGCCGGCTTCAACATCATCGAGAAGGGCACCTTCACCAACGCGGAGGCCGCCGCCCCGCCGGTGAACGTGGACCCGGGCAACCCGGCGAACAACAGCGCCCCGTCGCGCACCGGTGGCAACACCAAGGACGCCACCCGCTCCACCGGCATCGTGAACGGCGCCGGTTCGAAGGACCCGAAGAACTTCGCCCCGGCCACCTTCCGCACCCCGGACGACGCCGCGGGCGTGGTGGACGGCAGCCCGGAGGCCAGCCTCTGGCTGACCTACCTGTCCGGCAACCACACCGGTGCCGACGTGCCGCTGTTCGCCTTCGGCCCCGGTTCGCAGCGCTACGCCGCCAGCCAGGACAACACCGAGCTCTACGGCAAGATGTACCGCTCGCTGTTCAACCGCTCGCCGCGCTGACACTCAGCAGCACCAGGACGGCTGACGCCCCGTCACGAGGGCCGAAGCCTGGTCAGGACGGCTGACGGACCCGTCCGACACCGGGGGCCGGGAGGGCACACGCCCCCTCCCGGCCCCCGGCCGTACTCCCGCCCCCGCTCCCCAGGAGACCCCCGCCGTGAACCCGACCCGCCGCGCCCTCGTCCTCCCGCTGCTCGCCCTGGCCCTGCTGACCGGGTGCACCTCGACCGGGTCGAAGGACGCCGCGCAGGACGCCGGGCCGCTGCCCGCCCCGAGCCAGGTGACGCTGCCGGAGCCCAAGCAGGTGCCCGCCGCCCCGGCCTCGCTGGGCGGCGAGGTCCGCCCGGGCGAGGTGCGGATCGAGCCGGGACCGTTCACCGACCGGGTCACGCTGACCAAGCTGGCACTGGACAAGGGCTCGGCCGTCGGCGGCCACCTGACCATCACCTCGGACATCAGCGACGTGCTGGTCATGGAGCTGCGGGCCGCCTTCTACGACCAGCAGGGCCGGCTGGCCGGCACCGGCACCTTCCACTACCAGGAGGAGGAGTCCGAGGGCGCCCACCCGGGCCCGCGCGCGGCCGAGGGCGGCATCGACTTCTCCATCCCGGCCGAGAAGCTCACCTCGGCCCCGGTCACCGCGGTGCTCTCCCTCCCCGTGCTCGTCAACGAATGAGCGTGCCCGCCCCCCGGTGAGGAGGAGCGGGCACGCGGCACGGCGGTGGTGACGTCGGATCAGACCGCCGGGAAGGGGTCCAGGTCCGTCTTGAGGGTCTGGCCCGGGGCCGGCGGGGTCCTGTCGACCAGGTAGTCGGTGACCAGGGCGTTGAGGGCGGCGCTGCGGCCGACCGCGCAGTGCTCGATGGAGTCGACGGTGACCAGGACCGCGTTGCCGAGCTCGCGCTGCATGCGCTGGGCGAACTTGTACTGGGTGGCCGGGTCGTAGAGGTTGCCGATGACCATCACGGTGTTGGCGGTCTTCTTGTTCCACGGGCCGCTGTAGCGCTCGGAGGTGAGCGCCGGGGCCGGCCAGCTGGCGCACGGCGGCGCGTCGAAGGCCTGGTAGCGGCCGAAGGTCGGGGACTCCTTCTCCCAGGCCTTCGCCACCAGCGGGAAGAGCTGCGGGACCGGCGGGTACGGCTTGTCCTGGCAGTTGACGCCGTAGTAGGAGTCGTCCGAGGTGTACGGGGTCTCGGCCGGGGCCTCCCGGAGCGCGTTCGGGGCCTGGACGGCCAGCTGGTCGGCGTCGCCGGTGGACGGCTGACCGCCCGTCAGCGAGCGGGCGCCCTGGGCGTTGATCGCGGTGTCCAGGTCCTGGATGGACTTGGCCAGCGGGGCCAGCCGGGTCTGCGCGTAGAGCGCGTTGGCGACCTGGCTGGTGAAGGTCGAGAGGGTGACGACGGCGCCGCTGGGCAGGGTCACCGGGCTGGTGCGCAGGTGGTCCCGGA
The DNA here is from genome assembly GCF_039535905.1 of Kitasatospora albolonga. Taxonomy (GTDB): domain Bacteria; phylum Actinomycetota; class Actinomycetes; order Streptomycetales; family Streptomycetaceae; genus Kitasatospora; species Kitasatospora albolonga. The sequence continues at coordinate 43,459 of NZ_BAAAYB010000002.1, forward strand.
TGGCGTCGAAGCGGGCCCGGTTGTCGCCGCCGGCGAAGGCGCAGCGCTGGATCCCGGCGGTGGCGCAGTGCTCCAGGAAGGCGTCCAGCGAGATCTCGAAGCCGTCGGCGCGCTGGCGGTCGTACTCCAGGCCGTTGGCCAGGCGCAGCTGCGGGTCGACGTTGCCGTCGACGATCACGGCGCGGACCTTGGACGGGTACATGTTGGCGTAGGTGGAGCCGATCAGGGTGCCGTAGGAGAAGCCCGCGAAGGTGAGCTGGGCGTCGCCGACGGCCTGCCGCATCCGGTCCAGGTCGCGGACCACGTTGATGGTCGACATGTGCTTGATCAGCGGGCCGGCGTTCTTGCCGCAGGCGGCCGCGTAGTCGCGGTTGGCGGCCATGGTGTCGCGGACCTCGTCCGCGGTGACCGGGACGCCGGTGGCGCGGCCCCAGAGGGCGTCGGACTCCTCGTTGCTGGTGAAGCAGCGCAGCGGGTTGCTGCGGGCCACGCCGCGCGGGTCGAAGCCGACCAGGTCGAAGCGGTCCTGGACCTTCTTCTGGAAGCGGGTGGTGGTGGCCCAGAGGTAGCCGCTGCCGCCCGGGCCGCCGGGGTTGAGGAAGAGCGAGCCTATTCGGTTGGCCGGGTCGGAGGCCCGGCGGCGCAGCATGGCGATGCCGATCTTCTCGCCGTTCGGCTTGGCGTAGTCCAGCGGCACCGGGTAGGTGGCGCAGTCGTAGATGCCCGGATCCGGCTTGCTCGGATCGGGGTTGCAGGGTGTCCAGGACACCGGGTCGACCTTGGCCGGAGCTCCTCCGGCGGACGGTGCGGCGACGGCCACACCGGGGACCAACAGCAGGGCACTGGCCGCAGCCAGGCCCGCACTCCAGACACGAGACACGGAACCCCCCTCGACATGTCCAAATCAGGCGCGGCCAGCATGCCAGTTCGGAGATCGTCGAGGAAGGCCCCGGGCGTGATCGGTTCCGTTTCAGGCCAGCAGCTTGGTCTTGGCCTGCTGGAACTCCTCCTCGGTCAGCGTGCCGTTGCTCCGCAGCTGCGCGAGCTTCGCCAACTCGTCGGCCTGGGTGGGCTTCTGACTGCCCGTCTGCTGTCCGGCGGCCTCCTGGACGTAGGACCGGAAGGCGGCCTCGCTGCGCTGCACCTGCTCGCGGTCGCGCTGGGCCATCGAGTTGCCGCGGGCGATCAGGTAGACCAGCACCCCGAGGTAGGGCAGCAGGATCACGAAGATCAGCCACCCCGCCTTGCCCCAGCCGCCCATCGAGTGGTCGCGGAAGATGTCCCCGATCACCTTGAAGAGCAGGAAGAACCAGAGCACCCAGAGGAACAGCCAGAGCATCGTCCAGAAGAGGTTGAGCAGCGGGTAATCGTCCATCGGAACTCCCTCGGACCGCCGCCCGCACCGTGCGGACGGCGATCCGATCATAGGGAGACATTCTGGACATATCGGGCCGCCACGCCCGGGAGGTCAGCCGACGTTCGGGGTGATCCCGGCGAAGTACTGGCGGGCGACGTTGTACGCGTTGTTCGCCACGTTGCGGCCGAGCACCGCGCCCTGCTCCTTGTCGAAGCGCCAGTGCACACCGCCGTAGAGGCGGGACATGCCGTCCTCGTCGGCCGCCTGGCTGAAGGTGTCCCACTTCAGCGTGACGTCGGCCGCCGGGGCGTTGGTGTCGTACTTCAGGCTGCCGGCCTTGACCACGGCGCTCTCGCCGTAGGCGTCGCTGCCGGTCCACAGCTTCATGTACTCGCCCCAGGTGGCGCCCCAGATCGAGTGGCCGGAGATGTACGAGGCGAAGGCCGGGGTCGGCAGGTAGGACTTCCAGTTCTTGCCGTCCATGGTGACGGTGCCCTGGCCGGGGCCGCCGAAGGACTGGATCTGCTGGCCGTCGTAGGCGTAGCGGATCATGGTCAGCGGGCGGGCGTAGTCGAAGTACTTCTTCGACTCCCAGGCCGCGTTGCCGCTGTCGCCCATCGCCATGTTGAGGCCGAAGAACATCTTCACGTCCTGGCTCAGGGTGTGGAAGTCGCGGCGGGCGACCCACTGGGCCTGGCGGTTCTGGTGACCGGTCGGGCCCTCCTTGGGCTCGATCCAGAACTCGGCTATCGCCTTCTGGCGGTCCGTCAGGCCCGCGCTGATCTGGCGCAGCTCCTCGACCGCGGCGTTGGCCTCCGGGGTGCCGTAGGCCGGCGGGACGATTGGGCGGAACTGGCTGTTGCTCTTCAGCGCGTACGGCTTGGTGGCCGCGAACTGGAGGCCGGCGAACTTCTGGGTCGCGCCGTTGACGATCAGCGGGGCCCAGCGGTCCGGGGCGACCACCTTGGACTTGTCGAAGGCGTTGACGTCCTGCGCCGGGTTGACCGGGGTGTAGCCGCTGCCCGGGTCCGAGTAGGCGGGGGTGCCGAGCTGGTTGGCCCCGTCCCCGTGGCGGTAGTTGAGCACCGCGTCGCAGGCGGTGTGCGCGATGCCGGCCGGGGTGTAGGTGTTGACCTCGGCGTTGGCCGGGTCGTAGCCCTGCTGCTGGAGCAGCGCGTCGAAGCTCGCGGTCTGCTGCGGGAACAGGTCCTTGAGCGCGCGGTGCGAGGCGTACGCCACGGCGGCCTTGCGGTTGGCGTAGCTGCGCTTCCACCAGACCTGGCGCAGCTGACCGCCGAGCCGGGTGCCGATCGCCCGGGCGTCGTAGGCGGCCCAGGCGTCGTAGGCACAGGTGGAGACGATCGCGTGGTAGCGGGCGGCGACCGGCGGGAGGATGCCGGTGGCGCCGTTCAGGTCCACCTGGGCGATGGTCGCCTGGACGGTCTTCTCGTTCCAGGCGAGCAGCAGGTTGGCCCCGCCGTCCTCGAACTCGGCCCAGCTCTCCTGCAGGGCGAACTGGCTGGCGGCCGAGTCGGTGGTGTCCTCGGCCGCGCCGGCCACTCCGGTGGCCAGGGTGGTGACGGACAGGACGGCCGCCAGGGCCAGGACGGTGCTCCGGCGCAGGCCGGTGGCGAGGGTGGATCGCATCTACCGCTTCCCTTCGATCGGGTGAACCTCAGACGCGGGACACTCTCGACCGACGCGCGACGGCCCCTCCAGTCGGCTTCCGACACTTCGTCAGAGCCGACCGGAGGGGCCGTTTTCCTTTCCGGTGGAAGGGCAGTTCAGCGGTGGTGCCGGGTGGGTCAGCGGGCGGCCGCCGAGGTGAGGGACCGCAGCGGGGCGCGGTCGGCGGTGCTCAGCATGTCGGAGGCGATCGCGTCGGCGTCCTGGCGGAAGAGGGTGTTGAGGCCCGGCTTGCCGCTGCCGACCTGGGTGAACCAGCGGGTGTGCTCGGTCGGGATGCCCAGCGCGTACAGGTCCCGGTGGACGGTGCCGTCGGCGGCGATCAGGTGGAACGGGGCCCGGGTGACGTTCAGGCCACCGGTGTAGACGATCTCGCCGCTCACCTCGTCGACGTGCCGGTACTCGCCGATGGTGCCGTCGGCCAGCAGGGAGCGGGTCAGCGGGGAGGAGTCGCGGTAGAGGTCGGGGGTGGGGATGCGGGCGTCGATCAGCGCGGTGGCGGTCCGCTCGGAGCCGTTCACCTGCGGGGAGGAGATCCGGAAGGTGCCGCTCTGCTCGTCGGCGGCGAAGTCCGTCGCGGGGCCGGCCACCTCGACCACCCCGGCCTCGATCAGGGCGACCAGCTGCTCGACCCGGGCGATCGGCGGGCCGGCCGAGAGCAGCGAGTTGACGGGCAGGAAGTCGCGCTGGAACTCGCGGGCGTAGCTGTCCGGACGCAGACCGCCGAAGTCCACCGCCTCGCGCACCACGTTGCGGATGTCGCGCAGCACGTCCAGCGCGGCCTTCAGCGGGCCCTCGGCGTTGCCCTGCTCGGCGGCGGCCAGGTCGGCCCGCATCACCTCCAGCAGACGGGCCCGGAACTCCCGGCCGTCGGCGAACAGTTCGCCCTGGAACGGGCGGGCCAGCTTCTGCAGGTCGATCGGCTCGGCCGGGGTGGTGGCGCCGCTGCGGCGGTGCACCTCCTGGTGGACGTGCTCCACCTCCCGCATCAGCAGCGGCAGCACGTCCTCGTTGAAGACCAGCTGGCCGCTGCCGGTCTCGGCCAGCCGGCGGTCCCGGGCCTCGGCCACCGCCTGCTTGGTGAGGAAGACCGGCGTGTGGGTGTGGTCGGGGTCCTTCTGGTTGCGGCCGCGGGCCGGGATCGGCAGGCCGCTGCGCGAGCCGGTGACGATCTTCGGCTCCAGGCCGCTGGCCAGGTAGCGCAGGGTGCCGTCCGCGTCGGTCTCGAAGGTGCCGCCGCGGCCGATGGTCAGGCTGAGCATCACGTCGTAGAAGGAGAGGCCGAGGCCGCGGATGGCGACCGTCGAGCCGGGGGCGATGGTGTCCTTGTCCAGCGCCATGTCGGCGGCGGAGTCCCCGCACAGGTAGGCGGTGCCGGGGTGGCGCTCGGTGAAGGCGAGCATCCGCTGCTCGAACTCGTCGGGCTGGTTGGTCGGGTGACCGGTCGCCAGCAGCACCTTGTCGGCCTCGATCAGGTAGGGCACGTGGTACGGGGCGAGGTCCACCCGGAGCACGTGGCCGCCGGCGCCGCGCGGCACGACGTGCTCCACCCGGCCGTTCAGCTCGACCACCTGGACCCGCTCCGGCAGGCTCGCCAGGATGCTGCGGTAGACGGCCTGCTGGTACTGGCCGTAGCGCTGCCGGGAGGCGTAGTCGTCCGGGCCCAGCAGCGGCTCGCCGTGGGTTCTGGCCCGCTCGGCGATCCACTGACCCAGCGAGGGGCCGGCGCCGGGGCGGGCCGGGCCGCCGTCCGGGTCACCGGAGTACATCGTCACCTGGCCGACCACCGTGTTCATCGTGAACCAGTCGTCCTGGTCCGTGCGCCACACCCGCCCCGAGCCGACCTCCACCGCGTCGATCACGTGGATGCGGACCTGACGGCCGCTCAGTTCGCCGCCGTTCAGCCGGGCGGCCAGGCGCTCCAGGACCGAGAGGCCGCGCGGACCGGAACCGACGATGGCGATGGAGAGGGGCTCGGTGGCAGTGGCGTTCGTGGTCACGGTTTCCGTCCTTGGTGAGGGGTTCCGGTTCGATGACACAAACGTATGGCCGAATTCGCTGAATTGTTCCCCGGTGCCGCCGATGGGGGATCGCGGACAATCCGGTGATCGCATTCCGGCAATTCCCCCGGGAAATGCAAGAACCGGAGGACGGCGTCATTGCCGTCCCCCGGTCACGGGAGGGTGGTGCGGGGCGGTGGTACGAGGGTCGGTCAGGCCGCGACGGTGGCTGGCCGGGCGTGCTCCAGCTCCTCGATCTGCTGCCGGAGCTGCAGGTGCTGACGCTGGTCCTGACGGGTCAGCACCAGGGCGGAGGTCACCGCCGCGATCAGCACCGCGTTCTTCAGGATGTACTGGCCCTCCAACGTGCCGACCGTCGGCATCACCCAGGTGACCTCGGGGAACAGGATCAGCGGGGTGGCCGTCCCGGCCATGTGGCCGAGGAAGGCCAGGTAGGTGAGCCGCGGGATCCGGCCGGTCAGTAAGAGGAGGCCGAAGCCGACCTCGAAGACCGCGATCAGCACGCAGGCGAGGTGCCCGTGCAGCACCCCGAAGGTCAGCGCCTCCGTGGTGCGGACCGCCAGCGGCTCGGCCGGGCTGAGCCCGGGCCAGAACTTCGGCAGGCCGAACCAGATGAACACCAGGGCCACGCTCACCCGGAGCATCAGCGAGAGTCGGGCCTCCACGCTGACAGGGAGGAATTCAGCGCGGAGGCGCCTTCTGATCGGGGCGGCGGATGCACGCTCTCCGGTCGTGGTCATATCGGGTTCTCGCTTTCTCGGGAATTCCGAGGGACAGGGAGTCCGCACCGAAATGGAAAGCGTTGGTACTCCGTCTCCATTTCCTGTGGGGTTCTACTCCCACAAATGTACGGTCCACGCACGACCCGTGGCCGTTCGTCCCTTCGATGGGGGGTGCCCGGCAAACCCGATGGGCACCCCCGCCCGAGGCGGCGCGCTAGCGCTGACGCGCCGTCATCACCACTTGCTCCAGTCGATGTTCCAGCCGCTCATGCCGTTCGACGGGTCCACCTGCTTGCCGACGGAGTTCTTCACGGTCACCACGTCGCCGACGATCGAGGCGTCGTAGAAGCTGCCCGCCGGGGTGTCCGACGAACCGTCACCGGCCGTGTCGTACAGACCGATGCAGCCGTGGCTGGTGTTCTGGCTGCCGAAGACCGACCGGGCCACGTTCTTGCCGTGCACGTAGGTGCCGGTCGGGGTGAGCCGCAGCGCGTGCGGCATCTCGACCTTGTAGGCCGGCCCCTCGTGGTTGGCCACCGTGCTGGAGTCCATGACGGTGGTGCCCTCCTTGGCCATCACCACCATGGTCCCGTTGAAGGTGTTCTGGGAGGCCGGCGAGGTGGCACCGGCGCTGATCGGCACGGTGAACGGCGCCTTGCCCTCCTCCGTCACCACCATCTGCTTGGACTCGGCGTCCGCGACGCTCACCCGGGAGCGGCCGATGGTGAAGGTCTGGCTGCTGTCCACCTCGCCGTAGACGCCGGGCGAGGTCTCCACGCTCTTGAGGTTGTACTTGACCGTCACCTTGCTGTTCGACTTCCAGAACTTCTCCGGGCGGAAGTCCACCCGCTGGGTGCCGAACCAGTGCGCCTTCACCACGGCGTTGTCGGCGGTCTGGAAGGTGACCGCCTTCTCCACCGCCTCCTTGTCCTTCACCGGGGTGGTGAAGGTGAGCGAGACGATCATGCCGACGCCGTAGGTCTGGTTCTCCGCCACGTTGTCCCGGGGGCCCGCGCCCTTCTTCGGGGTCAGCGTGGTGAAGCTGCTCTTCTTGCTGGTCGCCACGCCCTTGTCGTCCACCGCCTGGGCGTCCACCTGGTACTCGGTGGAGACCGCCAGGTTGTTCTTCGGGGCCCAGCCCAGGCCGTCCGCGGTCAGCTCGCCCGGCACCTCGGCGCCGTCCTTGCCGGTCACCTTGACGGTGGTCAGCTTCCCGCCCGCGACCGCGACCTTCAGCGCGCCGGACGGCTTGACCTCCTTGGTCCCGTCCGCCGGCTCCACGCTCACCACGGCCGCCGAGGTCTTCGACGGCTCCGCCGACGGCTTGCCGGCCCCGTCGCCGCCACTGCCGCCGCTGCCACCGCCGGTGCTACCGCTGCACGCAGCCGTCAGCATCAGCACGCCGCCGACCACGCCGGCCACCAGGGCCCTGTCTGCCCGCCTCATCCGTACACTCCCCACACATCGCCCTACGGTCTCTGTATACGTCCACACGGGTGGTGAAGGTTGCGTCAGGCGACCCGGTCTCGGTCACGAATGGGCAACAGCTGCACGGACCGCCCCACGACGGCTCGGTGAACGCCCGGCGGCCGGGCCGGGTCTCCGGCCCATCATGCGGCCCGATTCCTCGGCGGCGACGGGCGGGGTCCCCTCACCACTCCCCCGGCGGCCGGACGCAGGGCTCGGCGGCGGCCAGCTCGACGGCGGCCCGGGAGGCCGTCAGGCCCGGGAGGGTCCGGACGTCGGCGCCGGTGAGCCTGCGCCAGCGGAGCAGCTGGTGCTCCAACGCCTCCGGCCGCAGCCGCAGGGCGCGGGCCGCCGCCACCGGGTCGAAGCCGTGGTCGGCGAACGCCCGGACCGCCTCGGCCAGGTGCGGGTACGTCCGGGCCGCCGCCACCGCCGGGGCGAGCAGCGGGTCCAGCCGGTCCACCGCGGCGGCCGTCACGGCCAGCGGCCACAGCTCCGCGTACCGCCACGTGCCCGGGCGCCCCGCCGCCAGGCGGTGCGCGGCGCGGGCGTCGCGCACCGAGCGGCGGGCCGCCTGCGGGCCGATCCGCTCCAGGCCGACGGCCACGCAGCCGCCGCCGAGCAGCGCCGTCACGGCCCGCTCCTCGGCGCCCTGACCGAGGATCAGCCGGCGCTCCGGCTCCGCGGCCTCCAGCGCGAACCGGCCCGGCACCCGGCCCAACCGCTCGCGCAGCCGCTCCGCCCCCTCCTCCCCCGGGGCGGCCGCCGCGCGGCCGGCCAGCCAGGCCTGGAAGGAGCCCGCCGGATCGAACCCGGCCCGCTCGGCCCCCGCCCGCAGCTCCTCCTCCGGGCCCTCCCCGGCCGCCAGCCGCACCAGCCGCTCCCGGGCGGCCAGGACCTCCCGGTGCCCGTGCACCAGGGCCGCCAGCACCTCGGCAGGACCCTCCCCCGGACACACCCGCCGGTACCCCGCCAGCACGGCCGCGAGCCCGGCCCCCTCCGCCGCCCCGGCCGCCCCGTACCGCCGGGCCGCCTCCTCCTCCGTGCTCACCACCCACGCCCCTCCCGCCCCAGGAGCGACCAACATAACGCCGCACGAACTGCCCGCCCAGGGGCATCCGACGCCCGGAGGGCGCTCAGGGGCGCGCTCCCGCCCGGCAGGGCACCCGCCCAGGGGCGCGAGGAACTGCGCGAATCGGAAGGAGGAGACCCGTGTGCCGGGAACGGGGCCTCACCTGCAAGTGGCTGTCCGTACCCGGCACCTGGGTCGTCGCCTTCCGATTCGCGCAGTTCCTCGCGCCCCCGGGGTGACCACCAACCCCGCGCCCACGCGGCGGAGCCGCACATCGGCAGAGACCCGCCCCGGGCGGTCCGGTGCGCCGGTACCGTGGCGGGATGAGTTCGTTCGTGGTGGTCGGGGAGAGCGTGGCGGACATCGTCCGGAAGCCCGGCCGGGAGGACGTCGTGCACGCCGGGGGGAGCCCGGCGAACGTCGCGTACGGGCTGGCCCGGCTGGGGCGGCGGGCCGCCCTGCTGACGCAGCTCGGGGCCGACCCCGTCGGCGGGCTGATCGCGGATCACCTGCGCGGCGCCGGGGTGGAGCTGCTGACGGACGGTCAGGACGGGGTGCCGACCCCCACCGCCGTGGTGACCCTCGGGCCGGACGGGCAGCCCTCCTACGACCTGGACGTGCGCTGGACCCTCACCGACACCGGGGTGGCGCCGGCCGACCACCTGCACCTGGGTTCGGTCGCCGCCCTGCTGGAGCCCGGGGCGGCGGCGGTGCTGGCCCTCGCGGAGCGGATGCGCGCCGCCGGAGCCACCGTCAGCTACGACCCCAACGTCCGCCCCGCCCTGCTCGGCTCCCCCGCCGAGGCCCTGCCGAAGGTGGAGCGCTGCGTCGCGGTGGCCGACCTGGTGAAGGCCAGCGACGAGGACCTGGCCTGGCTCTACCCGGGGAGGGCCGAGCGCGAGGTGGCCGAGCACTGGCTGGCGCTGGGCCCGGCCGTGGTGCTGGTGACCAGGGGCGCCGCCGGCTCCGCCGCGTACACCCGGTACGCCGGGGCCGAGCAGGGCGCCGCCCCGGCCGAGGTGGTGGACACGGTCGGGGCGGGGGACTCGTTCACGGCGGCGGTGCTGGACCGGCTCGCCTCCCGGGGACTGCTCGGGGCGGCGGCCCGCCCGGCACTGGCGGTGCTCGACCAGCGGGAGCTGACCTGGCTGCTGCGCTACGCGGGCCGCGCCGCCTCCCTCACCGTCTCCCGGGCCGGCGCCAACCCGCCGACCGCCGCGGAGCTATCGGCCTGAGAGCACCGGCGGCATCGGGTGCGCGGCCCCGGCGACCTCCAGGACGCAGACCGGCGGGTCGCTCGGGCTGATCCGGACGGTGAACGGCACCGGCGGGTCCTCGGGGAGGGAGTCGTCCAGGGTCCAGGGGCCGCGGCCGGTCAGCCGGGTGCTGCCGACCTCCTTGCCGTCGACCAGCAGCTCGGCCTCGGTGTGCAGGCCCTGCCGGAGGAAGACGGTGACCGAGTGCCCGCCGTGGTCGCGGTGAAATCGGTGACGGCGCATACCGCACCCCTCTCCTGGGGTCTCCATCGTCCCGCGCCCCCGAGGGGCCGTCCATCCGCCGCCCCGTCCGGGGTGCCGTCCACCGGTGCCCCTCACATACTGGGACAAAACTGGCACTCCGTCAGTTCGCCCCAGGAGGCAGCCATGGCCCAGGCATCCGGCCCGCTCTACGATCCGTCAGGCCCCGTCCCCGCACCGGGCGGTGCGCGCCGGTCGAACTCCGGGGCGGTCACCGGCCTGGTGCTGTTCGCCGGCGTGATGATGGTGGTCAGCGGGGTGATCGGGATCATGCAGGGCGTGGTGGCGCTCGCCAAGGACGACGTCTACCTGACCACCCCGAACTACACCTTCTCGTTCAGCCTGACGTCCTGGGGCTGGATCCACCTGCTGCTCGGCGTGGTGCTCGCCGCGGTCGGCTTCGGGATCCTCACCGGCGCGGCCTGGGCCCGGGTGCTCGGCATCGCGCTGGTCTCGCTGCACCTGGTGCTGAACTTCCTGTTCCTGCCCTACTACCCGCTCTGGTCGCTGATCGCCATCGCGATCGACGCCTTCGTGGTCTGGGCCCTCTGCACCTTCCGCGACTGACGCGCGGCGGCTGCGCGAAGGGCCCAGACCAACCGGCCGGTCACATGTTGATCATGTGGCCGGCCAGGCCGTGCACGGCCTCCTTGACGGCCTCGCCGAGCGTCGGGTGGGCATGCACGTTGCGGGCCACCTCGTGCACGGTGAGGTCCCACTGCTGGGCCAGCGTCAGCTCGGGCAGCAGCTCGGTGACCTCGGGGCCGATCATGTGGGCGCCGAGCAGCTCGCCGTGGGTCTCGTCGCTGATCACCTTGACGAAGCCGACCGGGTGGCCGAGCCCGTGCGCCTTGCCGTTGGCGGTGAACGGGAACTTGGAGACCTTCACCGCGTACCCGAGCTCGCGGGCCTGGGCCTCGGTGTAGCCGAAGCTGGCGATCTGCGGCTGGCAGTAGGTGGCGCGCGGGATCATCGCGAAGTCCACCTCCATGGTCTCCGCGTCACCGATGGTCTCGGCCGCGATCACGGCCATCGCCTCGGCCGCGTGGGCCAGCATCAGCTTGGCGGTGACGTCACCGATCGCGAAGATGTGGTCCACGCTGGTGCGGCCCCGGCCGTCGACCGCGATCGCACCGCGGTCGGTGAGCTTGACCCCGGTGTTCTCCAGGCCGTAGCCCTGGGTGCGCGGCGCGAAGCCGATCGCCTGGAGCACCTTGTCGGCCTCCAGCACCTGCTGGACGCCGTCCTTGGTGACGGTGACCTTCACCTTGGCCGCCGGGTCGCTGTCGTCGATCGACTCGACCCGGGTGGAGGTGAGCACCTGGATGCCCAGCTTCTTGTACTGCTTCGCCAGCTCGGCCGAGACCTCGGCGTCCTCCAGCGGCACCATCCGGTCGAGGAACTCGACGATGGTGACCTGCACGCCGTAGTTGTGCAGCACGTAGGCGAACTCGACGCCGATCGCGCCGGCGCCCGCGATGATGATGGAGCCGGGCAGCTGGTCGGTGAGGATCTGCTCCTCGTACGTCACCACCCGGTCGCTCAGGCTGGTGCCGGGGAGCAGCCGGGTGGAGGCGCCGGTGGCGATGACGCAGTGGTCGAAGGTGACGACCTCGAAGCCGCCGCCGTTCAGCGCGACCTGGATGGTGTGCTCGTCCACGAAGGTGCCACGGCCGTCGTACTCCGTGATCCCGTTCTTCTTCATCAGGTAGTGGACGCCCTTGACCCGGCCGTCGGCCACCGAGCGGCTGCGCTTGAAGGCCTCGGTGTAGTCGAAGCTGACCGAGCCCTCGACCTTGATGCCGAAGGTCTTGGCCTCCTTGGTGAAGATGTGCGCCAGCTCGGCGTTGCGCAGCAGCGCCTTGGACGGGATGCAGCCGACGTTCAGACAGACGCCGCCCCAGTACTTGGACTCGATCACGGCCGTGCGCAGGCCCAGCTGGGCGGAGCGGACGGCCGCGGTGTAGCCACCGGGCCCGGCACCGAGGACGACGACGTCGTAGTGTGCTGCGCTGCTCATGCGGATGTGCTCCTGTGATGGCTGGAATGAGGGCGGTGATCAGATTGTCACGGCAGCCGCTCTCCGGCCATCCGCTCCAGCCGGGAGATCCGCTCGGCCATCGGCGGGTGGGTGGAGAACAGCCGGGTGCCGGCCTCACCGGTCCGGAACGGGCTGGCGATCATCATGTGGCTGGCGGTCTTCAGTGCGGGCTCGGGCGGCAGCGGCAGGCGCTGGGTGCCGCCCTCCAGCTTGCGCAGCGCACTCGCGAGGGCCAGCGGGTCCCCGGTGATCCGGGCTCCGTCGGCGTCGGCCTGGTACTCCCGGGAGCGGCTGACGGCCAGTTGGATCAGGGAGGCGGCCAGCGGGCCGAGGACCATCATCGCCAGCATCCCGAACAGGCCCGGGCCGTCGTCGTCCTCGCTGCGGCCGAACGGGATCAGCCAGGCGAAGTTGACCAGGAACATCACCACCGAGGCCAGCGCCCCGGCCACCGAGGAGATCAGGATGTCCCGGTTGTGGACGTGGCTGAGCTCGTGCCCGAGCACCCCGCGCAGCTCCCGCTCGTCCAGCAGCCGCAGGATGCCCTCGGTGCAGCAGACGGCGGCGTGCCGCGGGTCCCGGCCGGTGGCGAAGGCGTTCGGCGCCTCGGTGGGCGAGATGTAGAGCCGGGGCATCGGCTGGCGGGCGGAGGTGGAGAGCTCGCGGACGATCCGGTACAGCCGCGGCGCCTCGATCTCGCTGACCGGGCGGGCCCGCATGGCGCGCAGCGCGAGCTTGTCGCTGTTCCAGTACGCGTAGGCGTTGGTGCCGAGGGCGACCAGCAGTGCGAGGACGAAGCCCGCCCGGCCGAAGAAGCTGCCGATCACCAGGATCAGCGCCGACAGGCCGCCGAGCAGCGCGGCCGTCCTCAACCCGTTGTGCCGGTGCACGCAGGCCCTCCAGGTGGTGCGGTGGGAAGCCCTTCTGACCCCATCCCTACTACGGGATCAACGTGCCCGCACGGGCCCTTCGTTCCCTGAGCACCGGTGGTACGTCAGAACAGCGACCCGCCGACCACCTGCAGGACGAGCTGCGGAGCGACGGAGAGCACACCGGCGGCCGCGGCCGTCAGGGCGATGGTCGCCTTGAGCGGGCCCGGCACCTGACGGGCCGTCCCCTCGCCCGGGGCGAAGAGCTTCGCGGTCCAGGTGAGGTAGTAGTACAGGGCGATGACGACGTTGGCCGCCATCACCACGGCCAGCCAGCCGAGGCCGGCGTCCACCGCGGCCCGGAAGACCACCACCTTGCCGAACAGGCCGACCACGCCCGGCGGCAGGCCCGCCAGGCAGAGCAGGAAGAAGGCCAGCGCCAGCGCGGACCAGCGGTTGCGGGCGAACAGGCCCCGGTAGGAGTCCAGCGAGCCGCCCCCGGCGACCGCGACCACGGCGAAGGCGCCGAGGTTGACGGCCCCGTAGATCAGCGCGTACGCGGCGGTCGCCCCGACCGGCTCCGCCGTCCCGGCGTACCCGGCGGCGGCCAGCGGCACCAGCAGGTACCCGGCCTGGCTGACGGAGGACCAGGCGAGCAGCCGGACGGCGCCGTCCCGGTCCGCGCCGCGCTGGCGCAGCGCGGCGACGTTGCCCGCGGTCATGGTGACGGCGGCCAGCACCGCGAGCACCAGGCCCCAGGTGTGCCCGTACGGGCGGAAGGCCAGCGTGGTGACCAGGGCGAGGCCCGCCAGACCGGCCGCCTTGCCGACCACCGAGAGGTAGCCGGCGACGGGGACCGGGGAGCCGACGTAGGTGTCCGGCACCCAGAAGTGGAAGGGCACGGCGGCGGTCTTGAAGGCGAAGCCGACCAGGGTGAGCACCGCGCCCGCCTCGGCCAGGTGGCGCAGCTGGGCCGGAGCCTGCGTCAGGCCCTCGGCCACGGCGGTGAAGTGCAGGCCGCCGGAGGCCGCGTAGACGAAGCCGACGCCGAGCAGCATCACGGCGGTGGCCGTGACGGAGGAGAGGAAGAACTTCAGCGCGGCCTCGGCGCCCCGTCCGTCCCGGCGCAGCGCGACCAGCGCGAAGGACGGCAGGGTGACGACCTCCAGGGCGACCACCAGGGTGGCCAGGTCCCGGGAGGCGGGCAGCAGGGCGGCGCCGGCGGCGCTGCTCAGCAGCAGGAACCAGTACTCGCCGCCGGGCAGCTGCTCCGAGCTGACGGTGTGCACGGAGAGCAGGGTGACCAGCAGGGCGCCGGCCAGCGCCAGCAGCTGGAAGACCAGCGCGAAGTCGTCGGCCACGTAGGAGCAGCCGGTGCCGGTGATGCAGAAGGTCGAGCGGGTGTCCCCGAGCGCGAGCGGCAGCAGGGCCGCCAGCGCGAGGACGAGCGACCCGCCCGCCAGCCAGGAGAGCAGCCGCTTCTGACTCCCCTTCAGGAAGAGATCCGCCACCAGCACGACCAGGGCCCCGAGCGCGGCGATCAGCGGCGGGGCGATCGCCACCCAGTCGACGGACTGGATCAGCGAGCCCGGGTCGGCGGCGGCGAGAGGAGTCATGGCGGTCCGTCCCAGGGAGGTGGGGAAGGTGAGCACGGGTCAGCCACCCCCGAGCAGGTGCTTGACGGCCGGGTCGGAGAGCCCGAGCAGCAGCGCGGGCCAGAGCCCGGCCAGCAGGGTGAGGGCGGCCAGCGGGGTCCAGCTGACGGCCTCGTAGCCCTTGAGGTCCGCGAGCTCCGGCCCGTCCTGCTCCGGGTCGCCCATGCAGACCCGCTTGACCACGATCAGCAGGTAGGCGGCGGTGAGCAGGGTGCCGAGCCCCGCGAGCACCAGGTAGGTGAGGAAGGCCGGGCGGGAGAGCCCGGCGGCCGGGTCGAAGGCGCCGTACATGGCGAGCAGTTCGCCCCAGAAGCCGGCCAGGCCGGGCAGGCCGAGGCTGGCCACGGCGGCGAAGGCCAGCAGCCCGCCGATCCGGGGCGCGCGGCCGTAGAGCGCGGCGCCGGTGGCCCCGGCGAGGGTGTCCAGGTCGGCGGTGCCGTAGCGGTCCTTGACGGCGCCGACCAGGAAGAACAGCAGGCCGGTGATCAGGCCGTGGGCGATGTTGGCGAACAGCGCGCCGTTCACCCCGGCCGGGGTCATCGAGGCGATGCCGAGCAGCACGAAGCCCATGTGGCCGACCGAGGAGTACGCGATCAGGCGCTTGAGGTCGCCCTTGGCGCCGGGCCGGGCCAGCGCCAGGCAGGCCAGCGAGCCGTAGACGATGCCGACCGCGGCCAGCGCCCCGAGGTACGGGGCCAGCGTGGCGGTGCCGTCCGGTACCACCGGGAGCAGCACCCGGACCAGGCCGTAGGTGCCCATCTTGAGCATCACGCCGGCCAGCAGCACCGAGCCGGCGGTGGGCGCGGCGGTGTGCGCGTCCGGCAGCCAGCTGTGCAGCGGGAAGGCCGGGGCCTTGACCGCGAGGCCCGCCAGGATCGCCAGCGCGGCGATCACCTGGGTGCCGTGGCTCAGGCCGGAGCCGTGCCGCTGCGCCAGCGCCGTCATGTCGAAGGTGCCCGCCTGATGGCCGATCAGCAGGAAGCCGAGCAGCATCACGGCGGAGCCGAGCAGGGTGTAGAGGATGAAGCGGTTGGCCGCCGGGACCCGCTGACCGCTGCCCCAGCGGGCGATCAGGAAGTACATCGGGATCAGCACGATCTCGAAGGCCAGGAAGAACAGCACCAGGTCCAGCACCAGGAAGGTGGCGAGCATGCCGACCTCCAGGAGCAGGACCAGACCGGTGAAGGCCCGGGCGCCCGGGCCGTCCGGCAGGCGCTTGGTGGAGTAGACGGCGCACAGGAAGGTGAGCAGCGCCGTCAGCACCACCAGAGGCAGCGAGATGCCGTCCACGCCGAGGTGGAACCGGACCCCGATCGCCGGGATCCACGCCACGTCGGTGACGCCCTGGATCGCGGCGGGCCGGTCGTGGTCGAAGGCGGCGGCCAGGCCGATGGAGCCGAGCAGCACCGCACCGGTGACGCCGACGCCGAGCCGCAGCGCGGCCCGCTCGCCGAGCGGGGCCAGGGTGGCGGCGGCGCCCAGCAGCGGGACGGCCAGGAGGGCGATGAGGAGCACGTTCACCGACGGCCTCCGACGATCAGGTGAGAGAGGGTCACGTGCCCACCGCCACCAGGACGGTGAGCAGCACCACGGCGGCGAGCAGCGCGCTCAGGTAGGTCTGGGCGTTGCCGGTCTGGGCGCGGCGGACGGCCCAGCCGAGCAGCTTGGCACCCTGGCCGCTGCCCTCGACGTAGGTCTCGACGACCTCGCGGTCCAGGAAGCGGACCAGCTTGGCGGCCCCGGCGGTCGGCCGGACGAACAGCGCCGAGTAGAGCGCGTCCACCCGGAAGCCGTGCAGCGCGGGCCGGTACAGCGGGCCGAGCAGCAGGCGGCCCGGGTCGGTGGCCGGGGCGGGCACGGGGGCGACGGGCGTGAGCGACTCGGCGGCCGGGGCCCCCGGCTGCTCGGGCACCCGGGCGGCCGCGTCGATCGCCCGGGAGGTGACGGTCCGCCAGGCGGCCCAGCCGATCAGCAGGCCGGCGACGGCCAGGCCGGTGCCGATCACCGCCGTCACGGTGGACGGGCGGAGCTCGCCGCCGTCCAGCAGCGCGGGCAGCCAGTCGCTGCGCAGGCCCGCGATGCCGAAGGCCATGGTCGGCACCGCCAGCACCCAGAGCGGCCAGCGCATCGCGGCCGGCTCGGCGTGGGCCGGGTCGGCCTCGTCGACCTCCGGCGAGTACGGGGCGAGCACCGGACGGGCGAGCGGGACGTCCGAGCTGTGGAAGGCCAGCAGCCAGAGCCGGGCCGCGTAGGCGGCGGTGAGCAGCGCGGTGAGCCCGGCCGAGACCAGCACGATCCACCCGGCGGCGGCCGGGACGGCGGAGGCCGGGCCCAGGCCGTTGGTCAGTGCCTCGCCGGTGGCGGCGTGCTCGGCGGCGGTGAGCACCGACTCCTTGGTGAAGAAACCGGTGAACGGCGGCAGCCCGACCAGGGCGACCAAGGCGATGCCCATCGTCCAGTAGGCGTCCGGGACCTTCTTGCGCAGGTCCGGGATGCGGGCCATGGCCGAGAGCGAGTTGGTGTGCGCGGCGTGGATGACCACACCGGCCGCCAGGAAGAGCAGCGCCTTGAAGGCACCGTGGCCGACCAGGTGGAAGACGGCGGCCTGCCGGTCGCCGGCGGCCAGCGCGCCCGCCATGTAGCCGAGCTGACCGACCGTCGAGTACGCCAGCACCCGCTTGAGGTCGTCCTGCGCGAGGGCGCAGAGCGCGGAGCCGACCATGGTGACGGCGGCCATCACGGCCAGCACCACCAGCGCGGCGGTGGAGGCCAGGAAGACCGGCAGCAGCCGGGCCACCAGGTAGATGCCCGCCGCGACCATGGTGGCGGCGTGGATCAGCGCGGAGACCGGCGTCGGGCCGGCCATCGCGTCCGGGAGCCAGGTGTGCAGCGGGAACTGCGCGCTCTTGCCGGCCACGCCGCCGAGCAGCAGCAGGGCGGTGAGCGTCGGGTGCGAGAGCTGGCCCTCGGTGGCGGCCCTGAGCACGCCCTCGATCCGGAAGGTGCCCGCGTCGGCGCCGAGCAGGAAGATGCCGATCAGGAACGGCACGTCGCCGAGCTTGGTGACCAGGAAGGCCTTGAGGCTGGCGGAGCGGGCGTCGGCGGTCTCCCAGTGATGACCGATCAGGAAGTACGAGCAGATGCCCATCACCTCCCAGCCGACCAGCAGCACGACCAGGTCCCCGGAGTAGACGACCAGGAACATCGCGGCGGTGAAGAGCGAGACCAGCGCGGCGTAGGACGGGTAGCGCGGGTCGTCCTTGAGGTAGGCGGTCGAGTACACCTGCACGCAGGTGGCGACCAGGCCGACCAGCACCGAGATCAGGGAGCTGTAGCCGTCCAGGTGGAGGGCGAGGGAGAGGTCCGGCCCGCCGGTCGGGGCCAGCCGGGTGGCGGCGTCCAGGGTGCCGCCGGTGCCCAGCTGGAGCGCGACCACCAGGGCCAGCACCGCCGAGGCGAGCACCGGCAGCACGGCCAGCGGCCGGGTCAGGCCCGGGGCGCGCCTGCCCGTCGCCAGGGTGGCGGCGGCGCCCAGCGCGGGGAGCACCGGGACCAGGATCGGGAGGGCGAGGTTCATGCGGCGGCCTCCGCCGGCTCTGCTTCGTCCGCTGACGCGTCGTCACCCAGGCCGTTGACCCGGTCGATGTCGGCGGTGCCGCGGGTGCGGAAGACCAGCAGCACGATGGCCAGCCCCAGACCGATCTCGGCGGCGGCCAGCGTGATGGTGAACAGGGTGAGCGCCTGACCGGCGTGCAGGGTGTCCCGCAGCCAGACGTCGAAGGCGACCAGGTTGAGGTTGACGGCGTTGAGCATCAGCTCGACGGACATCAGGACCAGGACGGTGTTGCGCCGGGCGAGCACGCCGTAGACGCCGACGCTGAACAGCAGCGCGGCGAGCACGACGGGATAGGCGAGGTGCATCGCGTCAGTGCTCCTTCGGGGTGGTCGCCTTGGCGCTGGTCGCCTTGCCGGCCCGCAGCTTGCCAGGGCGGGGCCTGGGCCTGCCGCCGTCCTTGCTGCGGGAGAGCACGATGGCGCCGACCAGCGCGGCCAGCAACAGCACCGAGAGCGCCTCGAAGGGCAGCACCCAGTGCCGGAACAGGTACTGGCCGGTGGCCCGGGCGCTGCCGCCGCCCGCGCCCAGGTCGATCCAGGTGGTGCGGAACGCGTCCACCACCAGGGTCACCAGCACGGCGGCGGAGCCGAGGCCGACCGCGAGGGCGGCCCAGCGGTTGCCCGAGTCGGCGTCCGGGGAGCGGCCGATCGGGGCCTTGGTCAGCATCAGCCCGAAGAGGACGAGGACCACCACCGAGCCCAGGTAGATCAGCACCTGCACCCAGGCGATGAACTCGGCGGTGAGGAGCAGGAACTCCACGGCCAGGCCGCCGAGCGCGACCACCAGCCAGAGCGCGGCGTGCACCAGCTGACGGGTGGTCACGGTGAGCACCGCCGCACCCAGCACGGCGACGCCGACCAGCAGGAAGACGATCTCCGCCCCGGTCGGGGAGAGGAAGGAACGGGTGGCCGGCTCCAGCGAGCCGACGGCGGTCGAGAGCGGGCTCACTGGTCGTCAGCCTCCTTGGCGAGCGCTGCCGCCGCCTTCTCGGCGGCCTTGCGGGCCATCGCGATCTCCTTGGGCTCCTCGGCCGCCGGGTCGAGCGCGGGCGGTGCGGGCACCGTCCACATCCACTCGCGCAGGCGCTCCTTCTCGTGGGTGAGCTCCAGGATGTCGGTCTCCGCGTACTCGAACTCCGGGGACCAGAACAGCGCGTCGAAGGGGCAGACCTCGATGCAGATCCCGCAGTACATGCAGAGCGAGAAGTCGATCGCGAAGCGGTCCAGCACGTTGCGGGTGCGGGCGCGGGCGTTCGGGTCGGCGGCGGGCAGCGTCTCCTTGTGGGAGTCGATGTAGATGCACCAGTCCGGGCACTCGCGGGCGCAGAGCATGCAGACCGTGCAGTTCTCCTCCAGCAGCGCGATCACGCCGCGGGTGCGGGGGGCAAGCTCGGGCTGGACGTCCGGGTACTGCGCGGTGACGGTCTTCTTCGTCATCGTGCGGAGCGTGACGGCGAGGCCCTTGGCCAGGCCGGAGCCGGGAAGCTTCATTACTGGATCGCCACCTTCACGATGCCGGTCAGCGCGAGCTGGGCCAGGGCCAGCGGGATCAGCGTGGTCCAGGCGAACTTCATCAGCTGGTCCTCGCGCAGGCGGGGCCAGGTGACGCGCAGCCAGATCACCACCAGGGCGAGGGCGAAGGTCTTGACGATCGTCCAGAGCCAGCCGAGCTGGTCCTCGAACGGGCCGTGCCAGCCGCCCAGGAAGAGGACGGCGGTGAGCGCGGAGACGACCAGGATGCCCGCGTACTCCGAGAGCAGGAAGAACGCGAAGCGGATGCCGGTGTACTCGGTGTACGCGCCGAAGATGATCTCGGAGTCGGCCACCGGCATGTCGAACGGCGGCCGCTGGAGCTCGGCGAGGCCCGCGACGAAGAAGACGAAGGCGCCGGTGATCTGCCACGGCACCCACCACCACTGGAACCCCTCCAGGATCCCGGGGAGCGAGAGGGTGCCGGCCGCCATCGCCACGGAGGCGGCGGCGAGCAGCATCGGCAGCTCGTACGCCATCAGCTGGGCGGCGGTGCGGAGCCCCCCGAGCAGGGAGAACTTGTTGGCCGAGGCCCAGCCCGCCATCAGGGAGCCGAGCACGCCGACGCCCATCACCGCGAGCACGAAGAAGATGCCCGCGTCGACGGTCTGGCCGACGAAGCCGTCCGGGCCGACCGGGATGACGAGGAGCACGATCAGGTACGGCAGGAGTGCGACGGCCGGTGCGAGCTGGAAGACGCGGCGGTCGGCGTCGGCCGGGACCACGTCCTCCTTCTGCACGAACTTCACGCCGTCGGCCACCAGCTGGGCCCAGCCGTGGAAGCCACCCGCGTACATCGGGCCGAGGCGGCCCTGCATGTGCGCCATCACCTTGTGCTCGGTCTGACCGATCACCAGCGGGGCGACCAGGAAGACCACCAGCACCGCGACGCAGCGCAGCAGCATCTCGAGGAGGCTCACGCGCCCTCTCCTTCCTGCGGGCCGGACTCGGCGGCGGGCTTGGGCTCTGCAGCGGGCTTGGGCTCTGTAGCGGGCTTCGCCTCCGGCGAGGGGGCGGGCTCCGCCTGCGGCTCGGCCGCTGACGCGGGCTCAGGCTGTGCGGCCGCCTCCGGTGAGGGAGCCGCTCCGGCCTCCGGCTTCGGCACGGCAGCGGGCTCCGGCTTGGGCGTCGGCGTCGCGGGGACGGCCGGGGCGCCCGGGCCGCCGCTGACCGGCGGGGCCGGGGGTGCGGGGCGGGTCGGAGCGGCGGCCGGCTGGTCGGTGGACGGGGCCGGGTTGTGCCACGGGGCGTCCGAGGAACGGGGGGCCGGACGTGACGGTGCCTCGGCCGGCGGGGTGTCGGCGGTCTGGCTCACCGAGCCGTCGCTGATCGACCTGGTCCGGCGCGGACGCGGTGCGGCCTCGGTGGCCGGTGCGCCCTCTCCCGCCTGGCTGACCGAACCGTCGCTGATGGAGCGGGTCCGGCGCGGACGTGCCTCCGCACCCTCGGCGGCGGCACCCGCCGCACCGGCGGCGGCGCGCGGCGTACGGGCAGCGCGGGCCGGGCGCTCGGCGACGGGCGGCAGGGTGCCCTTGAGCGGGCCCCACTCGTTCGGGTCCGGCACGCCGGCCGGCTGCATCTTGCGCCGGGCCGGGCCGTCGCCCTCACTCTCGCCGGGTTCCTTCGCACCGGGCCAGGCCTTGGCGACCCGGGCCGCGAGCACGAACTCCTTGCGCAGCGGGTGGCCCTCGAAGCCATCCGGCAGCAGCAGGGTGATCAGGTGCGGGTGCCCGGTGAAGTCGATGCCGAACATCTCGGCCGTCTCCCGCTCGTGCCAGCCCGCGCCCGCGTACACGCCGATGGCGGTGGGCAGCGCGGCGGCGTCCCGCGGCACGCGGGTGCGCAGCAGCAGGTGGCGGACCGGCCCCGACCCCGCGTCGGCGAGGTGGGCGGCGACGGAGAAGCCGTCGGCCAGTTCGTCCACGGCGCTCAGCCAGTCGAAGAAGGCGAGGCCGAGCACGTCGCGGGCGGCGGTGAGCGCCTCGATCCAGCGCTCGGCGGGCACGTCCACCGTCAGCAGCTGGTACGCCTCGGCGGCGGTGGCCCACTCGCCGAACACCTCGGTGGCGTTCTCGGCGGTGATCTGGGGGTGCGTCACTTCTGCTCAGCCTCCGGGCCGGCCACCAGCGGGCGGCGCAGGGCGGCGTCCGGCGCCGCGTACCGCTGCGGCAGCGACTCGGCCGCGATCTTCTCCTGGAGCTTGAGGATGCCCTGGAGCAGCGCCTCCGGCCGCGGCGGGCAGCCGGGCACGTAGACGTCGACCGGGATGATCTGGTCCACGCCCTTGGTGACGGAGTACGAGTCCCAGTACGGGCCGCCGGAGTTGGCGCAGGCGCCGAAGGAGATGACGTACTTCGGCTCGGGCATCTGCTCGTAGAGCCGCTTGACGGCCGGGGCCATCTTGTCGGTGACGGTGCCGGAGACGATCATCAGGTCGGCCTGACGCGGGCCGGGGGCGAACGGGATCACGCCCATCCGGATGAAGTCGTGCTTGGCCATCGAGGCCGCGATGAACTCGATGGCGCAGCAGGCCAGTCCGAAGTTGAAGCACCAGAGGCTGTACCGGCGGCCCCAGTTGAGCACCACCTTGACCGGGTCCGGCGCCAGCCGGGCCAGCGGGCCGACCTTGCGGACCTCCACCGCACCGGGGTTGGCCGGGTCCGGGATGCCCAGGGGCACCGGACCGCCGTGGTTGTGGCTCAGGTCCATTCCAGAACGCCCTTCTTCCAGGCGTACAGCAGACCGACCGCCAGGAAGCCGATGAAGACGAACATCTCGATCAGGGTGGCCGCGCCGTACCCGGGGTCGGCGAAGACCGTCGCCCACGGGAAGAGGTAGATCGCGTCCACCGCGAAGATGACGTAGAGGAACGCGTAGACGTAGTAGCGGACCTGGGTGTGCGCCCAGCCCTCGCCCACCGGGTCGACGCCGCACTCGTAGGCGAGCAGCTTCTCCGGCGAGTGGACCACCGGCCGGAGCAGGCGGTTCACCGTGAACGAGACCGCGACGAACAGCGCGCCGACCACGGCGAGCAGGCCGACGGCCGCGTAGGCGTCGAAATAGCCGGCTCCCGCAGCAGGGTCGGCAGCGGCCAACTGCCCCTCCATGCGTCCGCCTCTCTTCTTCTACTACTCACGCGTCCCAGCAATGTCAGAGCGTGAGTCTATGTGCACCGCCCCCTACCGCCAGACCGTGCCCGACCTGCAAGACACCGGATGGACAGGAGGGGGTGGGGATATCCCCACCCTGTGGACACCCGCAGCCCTCATGGCCCGCTGCCCTCCCGACCCGGGATGCTCGACCCGGAAGATCTACTGAGAGGCTTGGGCACGTGATGAAGGAGAACCAGAACCTCCGCCCCCCGCTGTACGGCAAGCTGATGTGGCGCCAGGTCCAGCACCTGCTGCTCAACCTGCCGGTGGGGGTCCTCGGGTTCGCCGTCACCGCGGTGCTGCTGGTCGCCGGGCTCGGCCTCTCCATCACCGTCATCGGCCTGCCGCTGCTCGCCTTCGGCCTCGGCGTCAGCCGCTCGCTCGGCGCGCTCGGCCGCCGCCGCTCCGCCCTGGTGCTCGGCACGCCCCCGGTGGTCGCCGCGCCGCCGCAGCTCACCCGCCCCGGGATGGCCGGTCGCGTCACCGCCCAGATCACCGACTCGCTGTCCTGGCGCTCCGCCCTCTACTGCCTGGTGATGGTCCCCTGGGGCGTCCTCTCCTTCGCCCTCACCCTGGTCCTGCTCGTGGTGGGCTGGCCGGTCCTGCCCTGGGCGATGCGCTTCCTCTTCGCCACCGACCGGGTCCTGACGGACAGTCTGCTGATGCCGAGCGCGCTCTCCGAGCGGGTCCGCGAACTGGAGGACGACCGGGGCGTGGTCGTCGACACCGCCGCCGCCGACCTGCGCCGCATCGAGCGCGACCTCCACGACGGCGCCCAGGCCCGCCTGGTCGCCCTCGCCATGGACCTCGGCCTGGCCAAGGAGAAGCTCACCGAAGATCCCGCCGCCGCGGCCGTCATGGTCGACGCCGCCCACGGCGAGGTGAAGCTCGCGCTCCAGGAACTCCGCGACCTCGCCCGCGGCATCCACCCCGCCGTCCTCACCGACCGCGGCCTGGACGCCGCCCTCTCCGCCGTCGCCGCCCGCTGCACCGTCCCCGGCGGCGTCACCGTCCACGTCGACCTCCCCGACCGCCCGGCCTCCGCCGTCGAGGGCATCGCCTACTTCACCGTCAGCGAGCTGCTCACCAACATCTCCAAGCACGCCCACGCCACCACCGCCACCGTCGAGGCCTGGCGCTCCGACGACCGCCTCATCCTCCAGGTCAAGGACGACGGCCACGGCGGCGCCACCCCCCACCCCAACTCCGGCCTGGCCGGCCTCACCGACCGCGTCACCGCCGTCGACGGCCTCCTCCTCATCGACAGCCCCACCGGCGGCCCCACCACCATCACCGTCGAACTCCCCTGGCACACCCGCACCCACCGCGGCTGAGGCTCAGGCAGCGGCGTCCCGCCCACCATCCGGGGGTGCCTCGTCCGGCCCCCGGGTGCCCTGTGCGGTGAACACGAAGGCCGAGGCGTCGCCGTCGAGGGCGATCGTCAGCGAGGCCTCCAGCGCCTTCGCGAGCCGCGTGAGCACCGGCAGGGTCGGCACCGAATCCCCGCCTTCGACGTTCGAGATCTGCGGCTGCGTCATCCCGGCCCGTCGCGCCACCTCGGCCTGGGACAGGCCCAACTCCGTCCGGCGGTCGTACACGGCCTGCCCCAGGGCGAACGCGTAGCCGGCCTCGACGTAGGCCTGGGACTCCTCGACCGTCTCGCCCAGGAGCTTCCTGGTCCTGCGGGTCTTCCACTCCGCGTGGTTCACGGTCTCTCCTCCTCAGTCCGGTCGTAGTCGTGCTCCGCAGCACCGTGCCGGGCCTCACAGAGCCGCTGCGCGGCGCGGGCCCGGTCCACCTCTGCGGTCTCGCGCTGTCGGGTCTTGCGGAAGACCGTCAGCAGAACGATCCGCTGATCGGACGTCAACCAGTACGTGATGCGCACGGCATTGCCGTCCATGACGAAGCGGAGCTCTCTGAGCTTGCCGCCCAAGTGCCGCGCGTAAGGCTCGCCCAAGGTGGTCGGCTGGGCCGCGAGCATGTCCGCAGCGCGCTCCGCCTTGTATAGCCGAGCCATCCCCGACGTGACCGGGCCCGGCAGGCCTGCCCTTGCGCGGGTGTGGGGCTGCCGGGCCCGGGGTCTTGAGGGGGTGTCAGCCCTGGAGGGTGCCGAGGGTGACGTCGGTGGTGGTGGTCTTGCCGTCGCGCTGGTAGGTGACGGGGACCTTGGCGCCGGGTTGGAGGGCGGCGAGGGCGGTGGTGAGGCTGTTCATGGTGGTGATGGGGGTGTCGCCGAGCTTGGTGATGACGTCGCCGGGCTGGAGGCCGGCGTTGGCGGCGGGGCCGCCGGCGGTGACGGAGGCGATGACGACGCCGGCAGGGCGGAAGTCCGCGTCGAAGTAGGTGCGGGCGGTGATGCCGAGGGCGGCGCGGCCGGAGTTGGTGACCTTGCCGTCCTTGATGAGCTGGTCGGCGATGCTGGTGATGGTGGCGGCCGGGATGGCGAAGCCGATGCCGGGGGCGGCGCTGCCGTTCATGTCGGGGTCGGTGGCGGCGAGGGTGTTGATGCCGATCACCTGGCTGGAGAGGTTGACCAGGGCGCCGCCGCTGTTGCCGGGGTTGATGGCGGCCGAGGTCTGCACCATGTTGCCGATGGTGGCGCCCGGGGAGTCGCCGCCCTTGGGTTCGGAGACGGTCCGGCCGGTGGCCGAGACGATGCCCTGGGTCACGGAGGAGGAGAGGCCGAGCGGGCTGCCCATGGCGAGGGTGATCTGGCCGACCTCGACCTTGCCGGAGTCGCCGAAGGTGGCGGGCTTGAGGCCGCTCGGCGGGTTGGTGAGCTTGATGACGGCGAGGTCGGACTCGGGGTAGCTGGCGACCAGGGTGGCGTCGAGCGCCTTGCTGCTGTTGGCCAGGGTGACGGTGAAGGTCTTGGCGGTGCCGACCACGTGGGCGTTGGTGACGACGTGGCCCTTGTCGTCGTAGACGATGCCGGAGCCGAGCCCGGTGCCGGTGGTGATCTGCACCACCGAGGGCAGCACGTTGGCGATCACCTTCTGGTAGTCGTCCTGGAGCGAGTTGGAGCTCGACGGCGCGGCCGCCGTGGAGGAGGCGGAGGACGACGCGGAGGAGGATGCGGAGGACGAGGAGGACGAGGAGGAACTGCTGCTGGTGCAGCCGCTGACCAGGGCGACGGCCGCCAGCAGGGCCATCCCGGGGAGCAGCAGCCGGGGCCCGGTGGGGCGGGGGCCGGCCGGGATCGGGCGGGTGGGTTCCTTCTTGGGGTGCACCTGGGATTCCTCCGGTTCCGTGCGCGGGCGACTGCCGTCGGGCCTGGGCAGCTTTGGCAGGATTGCACCTTTATGTCCCGATATCCCGAACCGACGCGCTGTCAGCCGCCGCTCCCGGAGCGGTGCGTCGGCGGCATAGGCTCTCGGACATGACCTGGTTGATCACCGGCGGAGCCGGTTACATCGGCGGACACGTCGTGCGGGAGCTGGTCGCGACCGGGCGGCGGGTGGTCGTGCTGGACGACCTGAGCAGCGGCTCCCCGTCCCGGCTGCCCGAGGGCGTGCCGCTGGTGGTCGGCTCCACGCTGGACCGGGCGGCGCTGGACGCGGTGATCCGGGAGCACGGGGTCACCGGCGTGGTGCACGTCGCGGCCAAGAAGGCGGTCGGCGAGTCGGTCGAGCAGCCGCTGCGCTACTACCGGGAGAACCTCACGGGCCTGCAGACCGTGCTGGAGGCGGCCGTGGACGGCGGCCTCCAGCACGTGCTGTTCTCCTCCTCGGCCGCCGTCTACGGCATGCCGGACGTGGACCTGGTCACCGAGGCCACCCCCTGCGACCCGATGAACCCGTACGGCGAGAGCAAGCTGGCCGGCGAGTGGATGGTGCGGGCCGTCGGCAATGCCCACGGCCTGTCCACCGTCTCGCTGCGCTACTTCAACGTGGCCGGCACGGCCGCCCCGGAGCTGGCCGACGACGGGGTCTCCAACCTGGTGCCGATGGTGCTCCAGCGGCTGACGTCCGGTCAGGCCCCGCTGGTCTTCGGCGACGACTACGCCACCCCCGACGGCAGCTGCGTGCGCGACTACATCCACGTCGCGGACATCGCCTCCGCCCACCTGGCCGCCGTCGAGCGCCTGGAGGCTGCCGAGGAGCGGCTCGCGCTCACCCTCAACATCGGCCGGGGCGAGGGCGTCTCGGTGCTGGAGATGGTCGCCGCCATCGCCCGGATCACCGGCCTCGCCACCCCGCCGGAGATCGCCCCGCGCCGCGCCGGGGACCCGGCCAGCGTGGTCGCCTCCGCCGAACTGATCCACCGTGAGCTCGGCTGGAAGGCCGCCCACGACCTGGACTCGATGATCACCTCGGCCTGGGAGGCCTGGCGGCGCCGCGGCTGACGCGGGCTCAGCAGTCCGATCCGACGAGGGCCGGGGGCGGGCCCTGGACGCCCAGCACCAGGCGGTAGCAGCGCTTGGCGGTCAGGTGCATCGGTACCGGCGACGAGGTGTAACCCCGCTCCACCCGCAGCCGCACCTCGACCGACCAGCCCGGCCCGGGCCGGACGTCGCTCAGCTTGACCTTTCCGGCGGCCGCCGCGGACGCCAGGCTGTCCTTCGGCACGCCCTGGGTGTAGTCCAGGCCCGCGACCGAGGCGACGAACGCCTCGGCCGCCCGGTCCGCCTCCGCCACCGCCCGGGTCTTCGCGTTCCGTTCCCGCGCGGCGGAGGCCACCACCGCGCCACCGGCCGCCAGCACCGGCAGCAGGGCCACCCCGACGCAGCCCAGTGCCCACCCCTGCCGCCGGCGGTCACGCCGACGCCGCCGCCGGTGCGCCG
This sequence comes from Kitasatospora albolonga, assembly GCF_039535905.1. GTDB lineage: Bacteria > Actinomycetota > Actinomycetes > Streptomycetales > Streptomycetaceae > Kitasatospora > Kitasatospora albolonga. The sequence continues at coordinate 70,946 of NZ_BAAAYB010000002.1, forward strand.
CCTGTTCCAGCTGCTCGGCCAGGTCCGGGAGCTCCGGTCTCGTCCAGGCCTTCGACTTCGAAGCCTTGGGCTCCGTCGCCTTCGGCTCCGAGACCTTGGGCTCCGAGACCTTCGACGCCGTCTCCATCTCCGTCATCCCCCCGCTCCGCCCCGTCAGTTCGGTACGGCCGTGCCGTAGAACGCGTCCAGAGCGTAGACGCACCGGTCCTTGGAGCCGACGAAGACCCTCCCCCCGACGGCCACCGGGGAGCCGGTGAGCTCGCCCTTGGTGCCGAGCTCCCAGCGGAGCTGACCGGTGCTCAGGTCCAGGGTGTGCAGGGAGTGGTCCCGGCTGCCGAGGTGGACCAGGCCGTCGGCGACGGCCGGGGTGCCCACCAGGTCGCCCCGGGCGCGGTAGCGCCAGCGCTCGTGGCCGGAGGCGGTGTCGAAGGCGTGCAGGGTGTCCCCCGCGCCGACCAGGGCGGTGCCGCCCGCGACCACCACGGGCTCGGCGCCCTGGCGGCTGCCGGTGCGGCCGCGCCAGCGGTCGCGGCCGGTGGCGGCGTCCAGCGAGTAGACGGTGCCGAGGTAGTCGGCGACGTAGACCGCGCCGTTGTCCACCGCGGGCGGGGTGAAGAGCACCACGGCCGCCTCGAACCGCCAGCGCTCGGCACCGGTGGCCGCGTCCAGGGCGAAGACCCGGGTGCCGGAGGTCAGGTAGAGGGTGCCGGCGTGCTCGACCGGGCGGGAGGGCACGCCCTCGCCGACCGGGATGGCCCAGCGGATGCCGCCGCCGCGCGGGTCGACGCAGCGCAGCCGTCCGCCGCCGTGGTAGTACATCGCCCCGGCCACCAGGGCCGGACCGGACTGCGGGTTCTCGTAGTCCTGCTGGGCGTCGTCGGCGCGCCAGAGCTCGGCCCCGCTGGCGGCCGAACGGAGCTGGACGCCACCGCCCCTGACACCGCAGCAGAGCACGCCGTCGGCGGCGTCCAGGGAGTAGATCCAGCCGTCCAGCGAGTTGCGCCAGCGCTCCGTGCCGTCCCGGACGTCCACGGTGTACAGGTGCGGGCCGTCGGCGGCGTGCACCCGGCCGGAGTCCACGGCGAGCGCCCAGGCCACGTCGCGGGTCTTGTAGCGGCGCTGGCCGGAGCCGATGTCGAGGGCGTGCACCTCGAAGCTGGAGACGAACAGGGTGCCCTCGGCGACCACCGGGGTGCCCCAGACGTCGTTGGACATCCGGAACCGCCAGGGACGCCAGCGCGGAGCCGGCGGCTCGGCCTCGGCGGGCTGCCCGGCCCCTGCGGGCGTCGCGCGGCGCACCCAGTCGGTGCCCGGTCCGGCCATGCCGCCGGGCGCCGCCTCGGCCCGGGGGCCGGGCCCTATCGGCACCGCCGCCCCGGCCAGCCGGACGGCCCCCTGGGCCGGCGCGCCGTGATCCGGAGCCCCCTGGCCGGGGACGCCCTGCGGCGGACGTCCCGCGATCTTCTCGGTCGCCCGCTCGTACGGCTGCCCCTGCGGCTGGGGCTGCCCGTGCGGCTGGGGGTGCGGCTGGGGCTGGGGCTGGGGGACGGGCGGCGGCGGGGTGGGCCGCCGGTTGCGCTTCTGCTCGATCAGGTCGATCGCGTTGACGGGCAGCCAGTCCCCCGCCTCCCCGGCCGCGTCGTCCCGCGAGAACAGGTGCGGGGCCAGCTCGGCCTGGATCTGGGCCGGGGTCGGGCGCTGGTCGGCCTCCTGCCGCATGCAGGCCCGGACCAGGTCGTGCAGCTCGGCCGGAAGGCCGGTCAGGTCGGCCTGGTCGCGCAGCAGTTGGAAGACGGTCTCGACCGGGTTGGCGCCCCGGTAGGGGGCGTGGCCGGTGGCGCAGAAGACCAGCAGCGAGCCGAGCGAGTAGACGTCGCTGGCGCCGGTCACGCTGCGGCTGTCCTTGGCCTGCTCCGGCGACATGTAGGCGGGGGTGCCGACCGCGACGTTGGTCATGGTGAGGCGGGAGCTGGAGACCCCGGCGGCGATGCCGAAGTCGATCACCCGCGGGCCGTCCTCGACCACCAGCACGTTGGAGGGCTTGAGGTCGCGGTGGACCAGCCCGGCCGCGTGGATGGACTGCAGGGCCTCGGCGATGCCCGCGATCAGCCAGCGGACGGCGTCCACCGGCAGCGGCCCGCAGTGGGCGACCAGGTCCTCCAGGGAGGGCGCCGGGACGTACGCGGTGGCCAGCCAGGGCACCCGCGCGTCGGCGTCGGCGTCCACCACGGCGGCGGTGTAGAAGCCGCCCACCGTCTTGGCCGCCGCGATCTCCCGGGCGAACCGGACCCGGAACAGGTCGTCCTCGGCCAGTTCCGCCCGCACCGTCTTGATCGCCACCCGGCGGCCCGAGGCGGAGCGTGCCAGGTAGACCAGACCCATCCCGCCCGCGCCGAGCCGCCCGAGCACCTCGAAGGGCCCGATCCGCCTCGGATCGTGCGCCGAAAGCTGGTCCACTCCGCAGCCACCTCCCCGTCCTGCCGCCACCCGGTCGGGGGCGCGACGCCCCCGATTCTCCAATGCCCGCCCCGCCTGATCCAATCTCCCCCGCCGCAGCCCCGTCCGGGGCGGGTTCCGGCCTTCCCGGACGGGATCTGACGGACCGACGGACGGCGGTGGCCGACCGGCCGCCGACGGGCCCTCAATCGGAACAGCAGGCTCCACTACGGTCACTCTGCGCCACCCGACGGAGCCTCAGCCGACGACCCGTCACGCTGGGGTCCCGTCAGCTCACGGGGGGGAACGGTCGCGGGCATCCGGAGCTGAATATCCATCAACCCGGGCGGGCTAATAGTCGCATCACCGAATCGCGCCAAGATCTTGCCACGGTAAGCTGACGGCATGACAGGACAAGTTCGCACCGTCGACGGTCGCGTCGCCGGGCGACGCGGACAGGAGACGCGGCAGAAGCTGCTCGACTGCCTCCGCGAGATGCTCAGCACGTCTCCGTACCGGGACGTCAAGGTCATCGACGTCGCCCGGATGGCAGGCACCTCCCCCGCGACCTTCTACCAGTACTTCCCGGACGTCGAGGGCGCAGTCCTCGAAATCGCCGAGGAAATGGCCGAGGACAGCGTCGAGCTCAAGGAGCTCGTCGATGGAAAGTCCTGGGCGGGAAAGACCGGTGTCACCACGTCGGAAGACCTGGTGGAGGGTTTTCTCGCCTTCTGGCGCAAGAACGATGCCATTCTCCGAGTCGTCACTCTCGGTGCGGCCGAAGGGGACAAGCGGTTCTTCAAGATCCGCATGAAGGTCCTCAACTCGGTGGCCGGGCCCCTCGCCGAGGCCATCTCGGCGAACCAGGGGAAGACCGACAGGTCGGTCGACGCCTCCGGACTCTCCGGGGCCCTGGTCTCGCTGCTCGCCTCGGCGGCCGAGCACGCCAAGGCCTTCACCTCCTGGGGAGTGAAGGCCAAGGACCTCAAGCCCACGCTGGCGCTCCAGGTCTACCTGGGCGTCACCGGTAAGAAGCCGCCGAAGTAAACCACCCCGTCCACGCGTGCTCCGTCCCGGTTTCCTGTCCGGGACGTGCCGGACGCCGGCCGTGTCCTCGGGGGAGGTTGGCCGACCGCCACACCGCGCAGCACGCCCGACCGATGCGAAGGACCCCGGGCCCTCACGGGCCCGGGGTCCTTCGCCGTCCCGGGGGTGCGTCCCGGGAGTCCATGGGGGGTGTGGACGCCGAGGGGGCGTCAGGGGCAGCGGACCACCTGGCCGGCGTAGGCCAGCCCGCCGCCGAAGCCGAACAGCAGCACCGGATCGCCGCTGCGCAGCTCGCCGCGCTCGACCAGCTTGGAGAGCGCCAGCGGGATGGAGGCGGCCGAGGTGTTGCCGGACTCGACCACGTCCCGGGCCACCACCGCGTCCTCGGCGAGGCCGAGCTTGGCGGCGATGGCGTCGATGATCCGCAGGTTGGCCTGGTGGGCCACGAAGCCGCGCAGCTCGGACGGCTCCAGCCCGGCCTTGGCGCAGGCCTGCCGGGCCAGCGGGGCGAGCTGGGTGGTGGCCCAGCGGAAGACGGTCTGGCCCTGCTGACTGATCGTCGGGTCCCAGCCGGTGATGACCACCGCGTCGCCCTTGTCCGGTTCCGATCCCCAGAGCACCGGGCCGACGCCCGCCCGCTCGTCCGGGACGGCCTCCAGCACCGCGGCCCCGGCCCCGTCCGCGAAGATCACGCAGGTGGTGCGGTCGGACCAGTCGATGGTGTCGGACATCCGCTCGGCGCCGATCACCAGCGCCCGGGTGGCGGAGCCGGCCCGGATCGCGTGGTCGGCGGTGGCCAGCGCGTAGGAGAAGCCGGAGCAGACGGTGTTGATGTCGTACGCGGCCGGGCTCTTCACGCCGAGGCGGGCGGCCACCGCGGCGGCGGTGTACGGGCTGCGCTCGGTGGCGGTGCAGGTGGCGACCACCACCAGGTCGATCTGGTCGGCCATCAGACCGCTGTTGGCCAGCGCCTTCTGGGCGGCCTCGGTGGCGAGGTCGACGAGGGTCTCGTCCTCCGCGATGTGGCGGGTGCGGATCCCGACCCGGGAGCGGATCCACTCGTCGTCGGTGTCGACCAGCGTCGCCAGGTCGTCGTTGGAGAGGACCTTGGGCGGCTGGTAGTGGCCGAGCGCCACGATGCGGGAGGCGGTCATACCACCCACTCAACAGCGTTACCGGCGGGTCGCCCGGTCGCGCACCGGTACAACGTACGAGGTCGGAAGCTGTAGGGGCTGGACAACTCCCCCGGGATCAAGCCTCCGTCCGGGGGTGCCCCGGGGTGCCGTCAGGCGGCCATGGTGGCCGCGTCGGCCATCACGATGGCCGGCTTGGCGGCCGGGTCCAGCGCCTTGATGAGTTCGACCATCTGCGCCTCGGGCAGCGAGATGCAGCCGTGGGTCGGGCCGCCGTGGTCCACGTGCAGCCAGATGCCGCCGCCCTTGGCCACGCCCATCGGGTACTTGGTGGAGAGCGGGGAGGTGCCGGGCACCCGGTTGTAGTTGATCGCCACCACGTAGTCGAAGGAGCCGGCCAGCTGCTCGCCGTTGAAGCCGGTGCCGCCGATCACGAAGGCCTTGTCCTGGTCGTAGGGCAGCTTGGAGCCCGGGTCCGCCTTGCGGCCGCCGGCGTCGGTCAGGGCGAAGACGCCGACCGGGCTGCGCAGGTCGCCCTGCTTCTTGTCGGTGGTCCAGCCCTTGGCCGCGTTGTGGCCCTGCCAGCTGGCGCCGGGCTTCCAGCGGTTGTCGGCGGTCCTGGTCCAGAGCACCACGGTGGTCTCGGTGGCGTCGCCCGCCTTGCCGGTGGCCACCACCAGCTGCCGGGTGTCGGCGGAGATCTGGGAGGCGAACTTGGGGCCGATGCCGGGGATCGCGTCGAAGGTGCCGTCGCCCCGGTCGGAGCGGTTGGCGGCGGGCTGCTCGGCCCGCTGGTCGGCCTTGGCCTGCGCCGGGTCGGCGGACGGGGCGGCCGTCGACGCACCGTCAGGGAGCGGCCGGTCCGGCACCCCGGCGGCGGTCACCCGGGGCTCGGCGTTGCCCGGCCCGACGGTGAACCAGCCGGAGACGGCGGCCAGCAGGAAGGCGGTGGAGCCGAACGCGACCTTGCCGCCGTGGCTCTTCTTCTTGGGCTTGCGCCGGTGTCCGCGCGGCCGCGCGCCCTCCTCCAGGGTCGTGGGGGCTGCTGCCCCGCCTCGAGGTTTGGCGCGATGGGAACCGGACATGGGGCGATCCTTCCAAAGCCACGGGCCGGAACGGAACCCTTGGCGTGTGGTGAGCCTGTGAGCATACGCGCTCGGATGCGCGCCGTCCCCCGGCTCGGGCGAGCTCGGGGGACGGTGTGACGCAGGTGTCAGAGGCGCATGGCCTGCGGGGTCTCCCGGCGGTTCAGGTCGGGGCCCTCGTACTCGCGGATGACCTCGTAGCGGGTGTTGCGCTCCACCGGGCGGAAGCCGGCGTCGCGGATCAGGTCGAGCAGGTCGTCGCGGCCCAGCTTGTTCGGGGTGCCGAAGTTGTCCGCGTCATGGGTGATCTTGTACTCGACCACCGAGCCGTCCATGTCGTCGGCGCCGTGGCTGAGCGCCAGCTGCGCGGTGGTGACGCCGTGCATCACCCAGAAGACCTTGACGTGCGGGACGTTGTCGAAGAGCAGCCGGGAGACCGCGAAGGTCTTCAGCGCCTCGGCGCCGGTGGCCATCTCCGTACGGGCCATCAGCTTGTTGCGGACCACGCCGTCCTTGGAGTCGTGGAAGTCGTGCTGGTACCGCAGCGGGATGAAGACCTGGAAGCCGCCGGTCTCGTCCTGGAGCTCACGCAGCCGCAGCACGTGGTCGACCCGGTGCCGGGGCTCCTCGATGTGGCCGTAGAGCATGGTGCACGGGGTCTTGAGGCCCTTCTCGTGCGCCAAGCGGTGGATCCGCGACCAGTCCTCCCAGTGGGTCTCGTGGTCGACGATGTGCTGGCGGACCTCCCAGTCGAAGATCTCCGCGCCACCGCCGGTGAGCGACTCCAGGCCGGCGTCGATCAGCTCGTCCAGGATCTCACTGGCCGTCAGACCGCTGATCCGCTCGAACCAGTGGATCTCGGTGGCGGTGAAGGCCTTCAGCGAGACGTTCGGCAGCGCGGCCTTGAGCTCGCGCAGGCTCCGCGGGTAGTAGCGCCAGGGCAGCGTCGGGTGCAGGCCGTTGACGATGTGGAGCTCGGTCAGCGAGTCGACCTCCATCGCCTTCGCGAGCCGCACCGCCTCCTCGATCCGCATGGTGTACGCGTCCTTCTCGCCCGGCTTGCGCTGGAACGAGCAGTACGCGCAGGAGGCGGAGCAGACGTTGGTCATGTTGAGGTGGCGGTTGACGTTGAAGTGGACGACGTCGCCGTTCTTCACCGTCCGCACGTGGTGCGCCAGACCGCCGAGCCAGGCCAGGTCGTCGCTCTCGTAGAGGGCGATGCCGTCCTCGCGGGTCAGCCGCTCACCCGCGTAGACCTTCGCCTCCAGCTCGCGCTTGAGCCCTGCGTCCATGCGGTGCCCCGCCTCCTCGTGCCTCGGTTATCAAGCCGGGAACGAGCCTACGCCTATGCGCTCAGTAGCTCGGCCAGCAGCCCCGGGTCGACGTTGCCGCCGCTGACCACGGCGGCGAAGACCCGGCCGTCGAGCTCGGCCGCGCGGTGGAAGTAGGCGGCCGGGGCGACCGCTCCGGAGGGCTCGGCGACCAGGCGGCCGCGGCGGGCCAGCAGGGCGACGGTGGAGCGGATCTCCTCCTCGGAGACGGTCACGATGTCGTCCACGTAGGCCTGGATGTGGTCGAAGGGCAGCACTCCGACACTCGGGGTGCGCAGCCCGTCGGCGATGGTCCGGTAGGTGAGGTCGGTGGACCAGCTCAGCCGCTCGCCGGCCCGGAAGGAGGCCTGGGCGTCGGCGGCCAGCTCGGGCTCGACGCCGATCACCCGCACGCCCGGGCAGGCCAGCTTGAGCGCGGCGGCGGTGCCGCTGATCAGGCCGCCGCCGCTGACCGGCACCAGCACGGTGTCCAGCTCGTCGGGGGCGTCCTCGGCGATCTCCAGGCCGACGGTGCCCTGGCCCGCGATGATGTACGGGTCGTCGTACGGCGGCACCCAGACGTACCCGTGACGCTCCGCCAGCTCGGCGGGCAGGGTGTCCCGCTCGCCGGGGGCGACCAGGATCACCTCGGCGCCGAAGGCCCGGGTGTTCTCGACCTTGACGGCGGGTGAGACGTCGGGCATCACGATGACGGCCTTGATGCCGAGCAGTTGGGCGGCGTAGGCCACCGCCTGGGCGTGGTTGCCGCTGGACTGGGCGACCACGCCGCGGGCCTTCTCCGCCTCGCTCAGCGCGGAGAGGCGGTTGTACGCCCCGCGCAGCTTGAACGCTCCGGTCGGCTGGAGGCTCTCCGGCTTGAGCCAGAGCCGGCGCGTGCCGTCCTCCGCCCACGGGGCGGGCAGCAGCGGCGTGCGCACCGCCACTCCCTCGATGCGCTGCTGCGCGGCGCGCAGCTCCTCCAGGCCGACCAGTGCCATCGCTCTACTCCCCCGATTCCAAAGGCAGTTCGCTCACCCGGTTCTCCCACTTGGTGGAGAGCACCACGGTGGTCCTGGTGCGGGCCACCCCCTTGGTGCCGGAGAGCCGCTTGACCACCGACTCCAGGCCCTCCACGTCGGAGACCCGGACCTTCAGCATGTACGAGTCGTCACCCGCGATGAACCAGCAGTCCTCGACCTCGCCGAGGTCCTTCAGCCGGTGCGCCACGTCCTCGTGGTCGGCCGCGTCGGTCAGCTGGAGGCCGATCAGCGCGGTCACCCCGAAGCCCAGCGAGGCCGGGTTGACGGTGGCCCGGTACCCGGTGATCACCCCAGCCTGCTCCAGCCGGTTGATCCGGTCCGTGACGCTCGGCCCGGACAGGCCTACCAGGCGGCCGAGTTCGGCGTACGAGGCCCGGCCGTTCTCCCGAAGGGCCTGGATGAGCTGTCTGTCCACCGTGTCCATGTATCCGCCCGCGTCCTTCCGAACCTCTCCAGACCCACAGATCATTATCCGGTTTCAAAGGCGACATGCTCAGATCGACCCGGATATCTCAGAGAACATACCTTCCCATCGGGCGCCCGCTCACCCGACCTTCCCACCCTCGCCCAACTCTCCCTCCCAACGCCGGTAGAGCGCGTGCGGCACACCGACCGCGTCCAGCACCCGCCCGGCGACGAAATCGACCAGCTCGCGGGCGGTCGACCCGCCCGCGTAGAAGCCCGGCGAGGCCGGCAGCACCACGGCGCCCTGGGCGTCCAGCTCCACAAGGTGCCGGAGCGTCACCCCGCTGAGCGGGGTCTCGCGCAGGCAGACCACCAGCGGGCGGCGCTCCTTGAGGGTGACGCTGGCGGCCCGCTGGAGCAGGTCCTTGCTCAGACCGAGCGCGATCCCGGCCACCGCCCCGGTGGTGGCCGGCACCACCAGCATCCCCTTGGCCGGGTACGAGCCGCTTGACGGGCCGGCCGCGAAGTCGCCCGCCGGCCAGTAGCGGACGCCGTCGAGGTCCCCGCTCCCCAGCCACGCGGCCAGGTCGTCCCGCCAGTGCGCGTCCCGGAAGGCGATGCCGGTCTCGTCCAGGATGGTGAGCCGCGCCGCCCGGCTCACCACCAGGTCCACGGCCTCCCCCGCCCCCAGCAGCGCCCGGATCACGGAGGCGGCGTACGGCGTCCCGGACGCTCCGGACACCCCGACCACCCAGGGCCGGCGGACGTTCTGCTGATCTGTGCTCATACCGGGCACCTTAGAGCCCGGCGCCGGCCGCTCACCGGAGCCGGGTGGCCACCACCGTGCTCAGGTCCGGGGCCAGCCTGAGGTCCACCGCGCGCAGGGCCGGATGGCCCAGCCAGTGCAGCCGGGCGGTGTCCGGCTCGCCCTGGTACCGGGGCGGCCACTCGGTGCTCGGGGTGAAGTCGTCCACCACCAGGACCCCACCGACCGTCAGCAGCCGCTCCGGGTCGGCCGGTCCGGTCTGCTTGCCGTTCCCGCCGCCGTCCAGCACCAGCAGGTCGGACGGGGCGTGTCGGTAGACCTCGGTCCAGTCACCGTGCACCACCCGGACGTTCGGCAGCTCCGCGAACACCTCGGCCGCCGGCGCGGCCCGTCCGGCGTTGTCGGCGCTTCACTCCGCGCGGCTGCGGGGCGAACCGTCCGGGGCCAGCTCGATCAGCTGGACCCTGCCGTCCCCGGTCCGGATCCAGATCCGGTCCGGGCCGTCCCAGGCGGCCTCCAGCAGGGCGCCGTCGTCCGAGTCGCCGTTGAACCGGCCGAGGTGCCAGCGCCGTTCGGCGAGGCCGCTGCCCTGCTCCAGGTAGACCATCCAGAGCGGGTCGATCAGGTCGCGGCCCTCCTCCACCACCAACTGGCGGTCGGCGCGGGCGGGCGCCGCGTGACGCTCCGTCGGCTTCCAGTCGGAGCGGGTGAACTGGTACGCCGGAATGCTGAAGAAGGCCAGCCCGATGACGGCCACCAGCACCGTCGCCCTGGCCCCGTCGTCCCGCAGGCCGACCATCGCCGCGGCCGTCAGCACGACCACCGCCGCGACCACCCAGTCCACCGGCCGGTCCAGCTCCTGGATCAGCACCAGCCCGCCCCGGTGGGTGGCGATGCTCCCGATCACCTGGGCCACCACCATCAGCCCGACCGCCCCCAGCAGGGCCCGCACCGTCCTCCGACGCGCCGTCGCTCCCGGCCCTCCCTCGCCCGTCGGTACCGGCTCGGCCGTCATCCCCACGTCTCCCCCCACCGCACGTCCGTTCGTATGGGGTGAGGGTACGTCAGGAGGGTCACAGCGCGGCGGCCTCGGCGATCACCGTCCGCTCGATGCCGCGCAGCAGGCGCTCCACCTCGGCCGGGGCGAACAGGCGGGAGTCGGCGGTCATCGCGATCTCCAGGCCGCCCGGCTGGTCGGCCATGTGCAGGACGTAGCTGACCCGGCCGCCGTGGTCGGTGGCGGGCTGCCAGGTGAGGGTGGCGGCGGGGGCGGCGGACGGGTCCCAGGAGGGGTCCGGGGCGGGGAGGGGGGAGACGCGCTGGTCGTTGTACCAGCAGGAGCGCTCGAAGACCACGCCCGGATCCTCGGCGTACGGGGCGAGCTCGGCCTCCAGGGCGCTCTTGTCGTAGTAGGCGCTGCGGTAGGTGGCCAGCGAGGCGCGCTTGGTGCGGCCGAGGAGTTCGGCGAAGTCGGCGCCCTCGGTGTCGATGGCGAGGTAGCCCTCCATCGCGAGCGGGCCGGTGGCGCGGGCCAGGCCGTTGTGGAAGCGGTTGTTGACCATCAGTTGGAGGCCGCAGCGGCCGGTGCCGGCCCACTCGGCCACGGTCAGCGCGGTGGCGGCGAGCAGCACGGTGGGCGGGGTGGCCCGGACGGCCGGGCAGAGCCGCGCCAGGGCCTGCGGCAGGGCCGGGGAGAGCAGGTGGGCGCGGCGGTAGGGCGGGTCCTCGGGGGCGGGGGTGAGCGCGACCGGGTCCTTCGGGGCACGGGCTCCGGCGGCGGCGGTGCGCCAGTGCCGGCGGGCGGCCGCGTCGAGCCGCTGCCCGCGGGCGGAGCGCTGCTCGGCGGCCTGTTCCAGCGGCTGGAGTTCGGCGGCGGAGGCCTCCCGGACCTGTTCCCGGCTCGCCCCGGTGGCGAGCGCGACCAGGTCCTCCATCAGCCGGGGCAGGCCCCAGGCGTCGGCGGCGGTGTGCGAGAAGACGGCGGCCAGGTGGTGCACCAGTCCGTCCTCCACGACCACGCCGAACCGGGCCTGCCACTCGCCCGCGTAGTCGAAGGCCCGGCCCCAGAGCTCCTGCCGCAGCTCGGCGCCGATCCCGGCGGCGGTCTCCGCGGTGCCCGGTCTCAGGTGCAGCGGGGCGCCGCCCTCACCGTCCAGCTGCTGGCGCAGCTCGCCACCGGGGGTCTCCACCACCCGGGTGCGGAGGGCGTCGTGGACGTACAGCAGCCCGCCGAGGGCCTGACGGACCGTCTCCAGCGGCAGCGGCGGGGAGACCGGGCCGTCCATCGGGACGTTGTAGGCGTGGTCGCCGGGGCGGATCGCCCGGAGCGCGTGCCAGATCGCGTACTGGCCCCAGGTGACGGGGCCCTCGCCGCTGCGGGCCCCGGTGCAGCTGACCCGCTGGGTGGTGGCTTCGGTCTTCACCGGACGTCCCTCCGGGCGGCGGGAGGCACCGCCCCGTGACTCGACTGGAGTGCGCCGCGTGCCGGGCGGACGACCGGGAGGGATACCTGGAGCCGAACGGCCCTGCACCACAGGGGTGTTGACGAACCATTCGGGGCTCGCACCCCCGTCCGGCTCGCCCGGTAACCTACCGACCGCCCGATCGCCGGGCAAGGGATCCGGGAGGGCGCGGCTCCGCCCCGGGCGGCGCCCATGGGCCAGGATGGTGGGCATGACGGCGACGCTGATCGACCTCACCCATCCGGTCACCACCGGCATGCCGGTCTACCCCGGGGATCCGGAGGTGGTGGTGCGGCCCGCCCTGACCACCGCCGCCGACGGGGTCAACGTGCTGGCGCTGCACCTCGGTTCGCAGTCCGGGACGCACGTGGACGCGCCGTACCACGTGGACGTCACCTGGCCGACCCTGGACGGGCTGCCGCTGACCCTGTTCACCGGCCCGGCGGTGCTGGCCGACCTGCGCGGGCTGGAGCCGCGCAGCGCGGTGACGGCCGCTCAGCTGGCCCCGGCCCTGGCCGGGGCGGCGGAGGGGAGCGTGCTCCTCCTGGCCACCGGCTGGGCCCGGCACTGGGGCACCGACCACTACCTGGCGCACCCCTACCTCACCCCGGAGGCCGCCGGGGCGGTGGTCGCCGCCGGGATCCGCTCGGTCGGGGTGGACGCGCTGAGCATCGACCTCACCCCGGAACCGGCCCCGGCCGACCCGGCGGTGGCGGCCCTGCTGGACTCCCTCTCCGACGAGCACGACCCGGCGCCGGAGCCCGGATCGCTGGCCGCCCACCGCGCGCTGCTCGGAGCCCCCGGCGGGGCGGTGGTCTGCGAGAACCTGACCGACCTCACCCCGCTGCTGGAGGCCCGGGACGCCGGCCTCCCGGTGGCGGTCTCCTTCTTCCCGATCCGCCTCACCGCCGCCGACGGCGCCCCGGTCCGGGCGGTGGCCCGCCTGGGCTGAGCGCGGGCGACCCGACGGTACCCGGCCGGTCGGGCTGTCATGGTCTAGACCAACTTCCGGTGCCGCCGCTACGCTCTCGTCATGGCAGAGATCATCGGCGTGATCGAGCGGCTGTGGCGCTACCCGGTCAAGTCGACCGGGGGCGAGCGGCTCGACTCCGTGGAGGTGGACGAGCGCGGGCTGGCGGGCGACCGGCTGTACGCCGTCCGGGACGGGGCCGGAAAGCTCGGCTCCGGGAAGTCCACCCGGAGGTTCCGCCGGATGGACGGGCTGCTGCGGCTGGGCTCGCGGCTCGGCACCCGGCTGACCGCCCCCGAACTGCTCGACCCGCTGGGCAAGCCCGTCCCCGATCCGGACGCCTTCCTGCGCGCCTACCTCCAGCGCGAGGACGTGGAGCTGGCCCGGGAGGACACCGTCTCGCACTTCGACCAGCTACCGGTCAGCGTGCTGACCACCGCCACCCTGGACTGGCTGCGCGCCGAGCTGCCGGAGACCGCCGTGGACGAGCGCCGGTTCCGGCCGAACGTGCTGCTGCGCACCCCGCCGGGCACCGCCCCGTTCACCGAGGACACCTGGTTCGGCCGCAGCGCGGCCACCCCCACCGGGCTGGTGCTGGCCTTCGTCCGCTCCAGCGAACGGTGCGTCATGTCCGGCACCGCCCAGCCCGGCCTGCCGCACGCGCCGGAGATCCTCAAGACCATCGACCACGCCCACGACGGTCGCCTGGACGCCCTGGCCACCGTCGCCCACCCGGGCCGCCTCCGGATCGGCGACCGGCTCACCCTGGAGGACTGACCGGGGCCCCGTCGGCACCGAACGCCCGGACGATCAGCCGGGCGTCCTCCTCCAGCCGGGCCCGGGTGACGTACCCGCCCAGCGGGTTGGGCCGCAGGCCGTGCGGCCCCGGCACCACGGTGATCACCGGGTGGGGGTGGTCCGGGTGCTCCAGGTCCCAGCGGACGACGGCGTGCACCGCCCGCTCGGCGAACCCGGCCGCCTCCAGGGCCCGGACACAGCGCGGCAGCAGCCGGGCGGCCTCGGCCACCCCCTGCTCGCCACCGTCCGGCATCAGCACCAGCTGGCCCGGCGCGGACGGGGCGACATCCATCACCACCAGCGCTTCCGGGGCGTCCAGCACCACCGTGGCCGGGCCGCGGCCCGCGCGGATCGCGCAGAACACGCAGTCCTCGGCGTACGCCGCCGCAGCGGTCATCGAGCTGCCCCCGCCGGCTCCTCCACCGGCTCCCCGGCCCGCCAGGCCGCGGCCGAGAGCGGGCGGGAGCGGGCGGCGGCCAGGGCCAGCGCGGTGACCAGCAGCCCGGCGCAGATCACCCCGCAGGCGATCCGGTAGTCGGTGACGGTGACCAGCCAGGCGCCGAGCGCCACCCCGATGCCCTGCGGCACCCCGATCACGAACTGCATCGCCCCGTGCACCCGGCCCAACTGCTCGCGCGGAGCCCTGGACTGAACGGTCGTCACCATCGCGACGATGCACATCGGCAGCCCGGCCCCGGCCACCAGCATCGCCGTCACCACCAAGGGCAGCACCCCGGTGCCCTGGAGCAGTGCGGAGAGCGCGAAACAGGCCAGGCCGGCGAGCATCAGCCGTCCGAGCCCGACGCCCTTGCCGAAGCGGGCCAGCAGGGTGCCCGAGACGATGGTCGCGAAGCCCTGGAGGGTGATGAGGAAGGCCAGGTAGGTGGCCGACCGGCCGAGCCCCTGGGTGACCATGGCCAGGCCAACCGACTCGAAGAAGTTCAGGAAGAAGAGCGAACCGGCCGCCGCGTAGACCACCACCCGCAGCAGGCCGTCGCCGTGGATCACGGCCTGTCCGCGCCGGACGTCCCGGCCCAGCGCACGCAGCGAGAACGGCTCCGACTCGGCCGCGGCGGGGGCCAGCGGAAGCAGCAGCACCAGGGCTGCGGCGGCCAGGTGGAGCAGGCAGACCGCCGTCACGGTGAGCCCGATCCCGGAGGCCGCGTACATCCCGACCCCGGCCAGCGGCATGACCACCCGCAGGCCCCGGCTGAGCGTCTGGTGCAGCGCGTTGACCTGTACGAGGGCGTCGTCCTCGAAGAGCTGGGTGATGCCGACCGACTGCGCGGTGTCCGCCATCGCGCCGAGCGCGCCGTACAGGAAGCCGACCGCGTAGAGCAGCGGCAGCACCGGGCGGCCGTCGCCGAGCTGAAGGGTGGTCAGCACCGCTGCGGTGGCGCCCAGCGGCAGCACCAGCGCCCAGCGGGCGGGCAGCCGGTCCACCAGCGCCCCGGTGAGCGGGGAGGTCAGGCCGCCGGCCGTCACGAACAGCATGGTGAGCCCGGCCAGCCCGGCCGAGCCGGTGTCCTGCTGCACCCAGACCGCCAGGGCCAGGGTGAGCAGGTAGCGGGCAGCGGCGCCGAGCAGGTCGGAGCCGAAGAACAGGGCGGCGGAGCGCTGGCGCAGCAGCGCGACCTCGGAGTGACACGTGAAATGTGCCATGTGAAATGACATTAGAGAAGGACGAGGTACCCGTCAACGACTTTCTCCGCCCGCGACCGTTCCCTGGAAGGGGTCCGGCCGAGCCCCCGGTGGGGACTCGGCCGGCGCGGAGCGGTGGGAGTCAGCCGAGTCGGATCAGGCCGGCCTTGGCGGTGGCGGGCTTGAGGGCCGGGGTGCCGGCGAAGGTGGCCTGGTAGCCGCCGGCCAGCACCACGGTGAGCAACGGGACCAGGCCGCTGCAGGTGGCGGTGCCGTGGGCGTTGGTGACGGCGGTGCAGACGGTGGCGCTTCCGACGGTGAACCTGACGGTCTGTCCGGCCGCCGGGAGGTGGGCGGTGGTGTCGGTCAGGGTGGCGGAGAGGGTCAGGCCGACGGTCAGGCCGCCCGCGCCGACCGAGAACAGGGTGGGTGCGGCGCTCAGCGCGGTGGAGTGCGGGGTGCCCGGGTCGGTGACCACGGTGTAGGTGAAGCGGTCGGCCGCCGAGGTGGCGCTGCTGCCGCCCGGGGTGGTGACGGTGACGTCGACCGTCCCGGTGCCCGCCGGGGCGACCGCGGTCAGCCGGTTGTCGGTCGCGACGCTGAACGAACTGGCCTCGGTGGAGCCGAACTTGACCGAACTCGCCCCCGACAGGCCGGTGCCGTCGACGGTGACCACGGTGCCGCCGGCGGCCGGGCCGCTCGACGGGCTGATGCCGGAGACCACGGGGGCGGGCACCGGGGCCTGCGGGCGGACGAAGGCCAGGCCGTACGGGTCGGTGCCGACCGGGACGACGGCGGTCAGGGTGCGGGTGGCGCTGTCGACCACGGAGACCCGGTCGCCCGGGAAGTCGGTGGCGTAGAGGGTGGCGCCGCTCGGGTCCAGCGCGACGCCGCGCACCTTGCCGGCCGCCAGGCTGCCGCTGACGGTCTGGGTGGAGGTGTCCACCACGGTCAGGTTGGCGGCGGCGTTGAAGCTGCCGAGGTAGAGGCTGCCGCCGTCCGGTGAGACCACCGCCGCGTTGGTGCCCGCACCGACCGACAGGGCCGCGACCACGGTGTTGGTGGCGGTGTCGATGGTGTTGAGGGTGGCGCTGCTGTAGCCGCCGACGTAGACCTTGCTGCCGTCGGGGCTGACCGCGACGGCCTCCGGGAACTGGGCCACCGGGATGGTGGCGGTCACCGTGGCGCCGGCGGTGTCGATCACCGAGACGGTGTTGGAGTCGGAGTCCGCCACGTAGACCCGCGAACCGTCCGGCGTGACCGCCAGGTTGAACGGCTGGGAGCCGACCGGGACGGTGACCGCCACGGTGTTGCTGGCGGTGTCGATCACCGAGACGGTGTTGGCGTTGAAGTCGGCCACGTAGACCCGGGAGCCGTCGGGGCTGACGGCCAGTCCGTTGGGCCCGTCACCGACCGGGACGGTGGCGGTCACCGTGTTGCTCGCGGTGGAGATCACCGAGACCGCGTCCGAGCCGCTGTCGGCGACGTAGACCCGGCCGCCGTCGGGGGCGGCCGCCACGCCGCGCGGGGCGTCGCCGACCGGCACGGTGGCGGTCACCGTGCCGGTGGCGGTGTCCACCACGGAGACGTCGTCGGTGCCGGAGTTGGCCACGTACAGGTGGCCGGTGCCGACGGCCGCGTGCGCGGTGCCCGGCGCGGCCAGGGTGGCGGCGGCGGCGAGCGGGGCGGTCAGCAGCAGCGCCGTGAGGGCTGCCGCCGGGCGGCGCAGTACAGCGGATATGGGCATGGGTGGTCTCTCTACTCGGACGCCTGGAAGGCAAGGGTGGCGTCAACGGCGGTGGACCGTCACACAGTTGACGCGCCCCCCGCTGGACGCCATCCGTTGTAGGCGGCCCGCGCCGGGCGCGTCCATCGAACGCCGGACACCGGGCGTCCGTCACACCTCCCCCACCGACCGTCCACACCACCTGCACCCGGTGTGCCGCCGTACCCCTGGGACGTGGGGCACCTCATGAGTCGATCTGCGCCCCATCAGTCACATCTGCCACAGCGCTCGCAGCAGGCGGCGCGCGAGAATTCGACCGGCGCGCGCCGCACGAAACGCGCCGTGCACCGAGCTGCGCGCGGGGAACACCCGAACGATCAGTGCGCCTTCACCAGACAGAAGGGGTGCCCCGCCGGGTCCACGTAGACCCGCCAGCCGGTCTCGACGTCCTTGCGGACCGCGCCGAGTGCCAGCACCCGCGTCTCGGCCTCGTCCAGGTCCGCCACCTCCACGTCCAGGTGGAGCTGCTGGGGGTGGGCCGGGTCCGGCCACATCGGCGGGCGGTAGTCCTCCACCCGCTGGAAGCCCAGCACCATCCCGCCGGGCACGTGCACGGTGGACCACTCCTCGTCCAGGGACCAGCGCGGGTCCGGCCGGTCGAGCTCGCCGCCGAGCAGCTCGGCGTAGAAGTGGGCCAGCCCCGCCGGGTAGTGGCAGTCCAGCACCACGCACTGCAGCTTGCCGATCATCATGTGCTCCCAAGGCTCGGACACCGGTGCCCCCAGCATCCCGCGCGCCCGCCCGCCGGGCCCGTCCCGACACGGCGCCGCGGTGGCAGTACGGCCGGCCGTACCGGAATCGCCGCAGGCCAGGCGGGTGGAGACGGACCGTCAGGTGGCGTAATGCCGCCGCAACGAAAAACCCGCCGGTACGGCCCTAGGGTTCTGGCGAACCGACCCCCTCCCCCTCGGAGCACCGCGATGACCAGCGAGAACGGCACCCGACCGACGGCCCGGCGGCTGCGCGCCGACCGCGCCCGGCAGGTGGCCGACGTGCTGCGCCGCCAGGTGCTGGACGGCCGGGGGGCAGCCCGTTCGCTGCCGCACGAGGACCGGCTGGCCGAGGAGTTCGGCACGTCCCGGAACACCGTCCGGGAGGCGCTGGACCTGCTCCGCGAGGAGGGCCTGATCCGCCGGGTGCCCGGCTCCGGGACCCAGGTGGTGGCGGAGAAGGTACCGCACGGCCTGAACCGGCTGGAGGGCCTGGCCGAGACCCTGCACGAGCACGGCGACGTGGTCAACGAGGTGCGGGCGTTCGGCCCGGTCCGGGCCCCCGGCCCGGTGGCCCGGCGGTTCGGGCTGCCGGACGGCGCCGAGGTGGTCTACGTGGAGCGGCTGCGACGGCTAAACGGGCTGCCGCTCTCGCTCGACCTCACCTACCTGGCCCCGGACATCGGGGCGGAGCTGGACGCCGCCGACCTGGCCGGGCAGGACATCTTCCGGCTGATCGAGGAGGTGGCCGGCCAGCCGCTCGGCCGGGCCGACATCACCCTGGAGGCGGTCAACGCCGACCCGCACTCCGCCACCGTGCTCGAAGTCCCGCGCGGCACCGCCCTGTTGATGCTGGAGCGGCTGACCACCCTGGCCGACGGACGCCCCGTCGACCTGGAGTACGTGCGCTTCCGCGGCGACCGGCTCACCATGCGCGGGCAGCTGCTGCGCGACCTCCCCTGACACACCCTCCCGAGAGGCAACCCCATGGCACTCGCCGACCACCGCTCCGACGTGCCCGTGACCATCGACGCCTCGCTCTGCATCGAGGGCTGCACGCTCTGCGTGGAGATGTGCCCGCTGGACTCGCTGGCCATCGACCAGGAGAACGGCAAGGCCTACATGCACGTGGACGAGTGCTGGTACTGCGGCCCGTGCGCCGCCCGCTGCCCCACCGGGGCGGTCACCGTCAACATGCCCTATCTGCTCCGATAGTTGAGGAAGCCCCCAGACCATGAGAGCACGCACCGGCGCCCTGCTGGCCGCCGCGACGCTGACCGCCGCCACCGCCTGCTCCTCCGCCGACGGGGCGGCCGGGGGCGGCAGCACCGTCCAGGTGGTGGTGGGCTACCAGTCCAAGACCATCAACACCGTCACCGCCGGCACCCTGCTGCGCGCCCAGGGGTACTTCGAGCAGCGCCTGGCCGAGCTCGGGAAGCAGAACGGCAAGACCTACACCGTGAGTTGGCAGGACTACGACTCCGGCGCCCCGATCACCGCACAGATGCTCGCCGACAAGACCGACATCGGCTCGATGGGCGACTACCCGCTGCTGATCAACGGCTCCCGCGCCCAGGAGGCCGGCGGCCCCGGCACCCGGCTGGTCTCGGTGACCGGCTACAACCTGCTGGGTGCGCTCAACTCCGTTGTGGTGCCCAAGGATTCGCCCGCGCACACCCTGGCCGACCTGAAGGGCAGGAAGGTCTCCACCTCGGTCGGCTCGGCCGCCGACGGCACCCTGGTGCAGGCGCTGCGCAAGGCCGGAGTGCCGGACGACGGGATCCAGAAGCAGAACCAGCAGCCGGCCGTCGGCGCCTCGGCCCTCAAGGCGGGCGGCGTGGACGCGCTGGCCCAGTTCGTCGCCTGGCCCGGCGCGGTGGTCTTCGCCGGGGACGGGCGGCTGCTCTACGACGGCGCCGCGCTGGCCAGGCCCACCCTGCACGGGGTGGTGGTCCGGCAGAAGTTCGGCACCGAGCGGCCCGAGGTGGTGAACGCCTTCCTGGCCGCCCAGCAGGATGCCACCGAGTACCTCAACGAGCAGCCGCTGGCCGCCAGTCGGAAGGTCGCCGAGGCCACCGGCCTGCCCGCCGAGGTGGTGCACCTGTACAACGGCCCCAACGGCATCGCCACCTTCGGCACCGAGCTCCGCCCCGAGCTGCTCACCGCGCTGCGCGAGGACGTGCCCTTCCTCAAGTCGGTCGGCGTGCTCAAGGCGCTGGACCTTGACGCCTTCGTCGACCCCTCCTACCTGGCGAAGGCCGCGCTCCCGGCCGTCCCGCCGGCCCGGATCGCCGGCACCGACGAGCTCTGCGGCCTGCCGGTCACCGACCCGGCCCTGGCCGGTGAACTCTGGCTGGAGGGCGAGGAGTCCACCCGGCCGGCCGCCGACCCGGGCTGCCTGCTGAAGGCCGTGAAGGCCGCCGAGGCGGGCGGGAAGAAGCTCCGCGCCGCCTACGTGCCGGACGCGGCCACCGGCACCCGGTGGTTCGCCGACCACGACCTGTGGGTGCGGGACGGGGCGAAGCTGCTGCCGTTCACCACCGAGGACGGCGCGAAGGCGTACCTGGCCGCGCACCCCGACGCCCGGCAGCTCTCCTACCGGGAAGCCCTGGCCGCCTCATGACCCGGCGCCTGGTGCGGCTGGCCGCGCTGCTCGCCGCCGTCGGGCTCTGGCAGCTGCTGACGGCGCGGCACGTCCGGCTCTGGGTGCGCTTCGACCACCTGCCGACGGCCGTCCAAGTCTGGCACGCCTTCGGCCTGCGGCTGGGCACCGAGGAGTACTGGCAGGACCTGACGGAGAGTCTGCGCCGGATCGGCACCGGCTTCCTGCTGGCCGGGCTGCTCGGCGTGGCCGCCGGGGTGCTCACCGCCCGTTCGCGCTGGGCGGCCGACCTGCTCGGCCCGGTGCTGGAGGTGGTCCGGCCGGTCCCGGCGATCGCGCTGGTGCCCGTCGCCATCATGCTCTTCCCCGAGAACGAGCAGGGCATCGTGGCGATCACCTTCGCCGCCGCCTTCTTCCCCGTCACGGTGGCCACCCGGCACGCGGTGCGGGCCGTGCCGCCGCTCTGGGAGGAGGCCGTGCGCACCATGGGCGGCGGCCGCGGGCGGGTGCTGTGGAGCGTGGTGCTGCCGGCCGCCCTGCCCGGGGTGGTCGGCGGGCTCTCGGTCGGCCTCGGGGTCTCCTGGATCTGCGTGATCTCGGCCGAGATGATCTCCGGTCAGTTCGGCGTCGGCTACCGCACCTGGCAGGCGTACACCGTGCTGGACTACCCCGGCGTGTTCGTCGGCATCGTCACCATCGGCCTGCTCGGCTGGCTCACCTCCGGCGCGGTCGAACTGCTCGGCCGCCGGCTGACCGCCTGGCTGCCGCCGCGCCCCGGAGGTGCCGGATGAGCCTGCGACTGACCGCCCGGGGGCTCTCGCTCGGGCACGCCGGGCACCCCGTGGTCGAGGGCCTGGACCTGGACGTCGCCCCCGGCGAACTGCTCACCGTGCTGGGTGCCTCCGGCTGCGGCAAGTCCACCCTGCTGCGCGCCCTGGCCGGCCTGCTGCCGCCCACCGGTGGCGAGCTGCTGGCCGACGGCGCCCCGCTGCGCGGCCCCTCCGCCGAGCGCGCCCTGGTCTTCCAGGAGGACGGCCTGCTGCCCTGGCGCAGCGCCCGCCGCAACGTCGAACTCCCGCTGGCCATCGCCGGGTTGCGCCGGCCGGAACGCCGGGAGCCGGCCCTCGGCTGGCTGCGGCGGGTCGGTCTGGAGGACCACCAGGACCGGCTGCCACGGCAGTTGTCCGGCGGGCAGCGGCAACGCGTCCAGCTGGCGCGGGCACTGGCCGGCTCACCGAGGGCGCTGCTGATGGACGAGCCGTTCGGCGCGCTGGACGCGCAGAACCGGCATGCGATGCAGCAACTCCTGCTCACCGTACGGGAGAAGGAGGGCTGCACGGTGGTCTTCGTCACCCACGACGTGGACGAGGCACTGCTGCTCGGCGACCGGGTCGCGGTGCTCGGCGGCGGCCGCCTGCTGGCCCTGCACGAGGTGCCCCGCCCGTCCGCCGCCCGCCCCGAGCTGCGCGACCACCTGCTCGCCACGCTCTCCTGAACCCCTCCTCCGAAAGGCACGTCGACCCATGCAGATCCCCGAGCTGTCCGAGGCCCGCCGCCTGGAGTGCGACGTGCTGGTGATCGGCGGCGGCACCGCCGGCTCGATGGCCGCGATCAGCGCCGCCGAGGCGGGGGCCACCGTGCTGCTGCTGGAGAAGGCCCACGTCCGCCACTCCGGCGCGCTGGCCATGGGCATGGACGGCGTCAACAACGCCGTCGTCCCCGGCCGGGCCGAGCCGGACGACTACGTCGCCGAGATCACCCGGGCCAACGACGGCATCGTCGACCAGCGGACGGTGCGGCAGACCGCCACCCGGGGCTTCGCCATGGTGCGGCGGCTGGAGGGGTACGGGGTCAAGTTCGAGAAGGACGAGTACGGCGAGTACCAGGTCCGCCAGGTGCACCGCAGCGGCTCGTACGTGCTGCCGATGCCGGAGGGCAAGGACGTCAAGAAGGTGCTCTACCGGGTGCTGAGGCAGCGTCACATGCGCGAGCGGATCACCATCGAGAACCGGGTGATGCCGGTGCGGGTGCTCACCGCCGGCGGCCGGGCGGTCGGCGCGGCCGCCTTCGACACCCGCAGCGGGGAGTTCGTCACCGTCTCGGCCGGGGCGGTGGTGCTGGCCACCGGCCCCTGCGGCCGGCTCGGCCTGCCCAGCAGCGGCTACCTCTACGGGACGTACGAGAACCCGACCAACGCCGGGGACGGCTACGCGATGGCGTACCACGCGGGCGCCGAGCTGAGCGGCATCGAGTGCTTCCAGATCAACCCGCTGATCAAGGACTACAACGGGCCCGCCTGCGCGTACGTGGCCAACCCCTTCGGCGGCTACCAGGTGAACCGGCACGGCGAGCGCTTCGTCGACTCCGACTACTGGTCCGGGCAGATGATGGCCGAGTTCGCCGCCGAGGTGGCCTCCGACCGGGGCCCGGTCTACCTGCGCACCACCCACCTGCCGGAGGAGACCGTGCAGGCGCTGGAAGGCATCCTGCACACCACCGAACGCCCCACCCGGGGCACCTTCCACGCCGGGCGCGGGCACGACTACCGCACCCACGACATCGAGATGCACATCTCCGAGATCGGCCTCTGCGGCGGCCACTCCGCGAGCGGGGTCTGGGTGGACGAGAACGCGGCCACCACGGTGCCCGGGCTGTACGCGGCGGGGGACCTGGCCTGCGTGCCGCACAACTACATGATCGGCGCCTTCGTCTTCGGGGACCTGGCGGGGACCCACGCCGCCGCCCACCTGCCGTCCGCCCGGGCCCCGCTCCCCCTCGACCAGGTGGCCGCCGCCCACGAACTGATCTACCGTCCGCTGCGCAACCCGGACGGGCCGCCGCAGCCGCAGGTGGAGTACAAGCTCCGACGCTTCGTCAACGACTACGTGGCGCCGCCGAAGACCGGGGCCCGGCTGTCGGTGGCGCTGGAGCACTTCGAGCGGATGCGCGGCGAGGTGGCCGGGATCGGCGCCCGCACCCCGCACGAGCTGATGCGGGCCGTCGAGGTCGACTTCATCCGGGACTGCGCCGAGATGGCCGCCCGCTCCTCGCTGGCCCGCACCGAGAGCCGCTGGGGCCTCTACCACTCCCGGGTCGACCACCCCGGGCGGGACGACGAGCGCTGGTTCAGCCACCTCAACCTGCGCCGGACCGCGGCCGGGACGATGGAGTTCCTGACCCGGCCGGTCGCGCCCTACCTGGTGCCGGTGGACGGCCTCGTGCCCCCGGCCCTCCCCGTCACCGTCCTCGGCGAGGTGCACCCGCTGGTGGTCGGCCGGACCGGAGCCACCGTCAGCCCGGCCACCGC
This sequence comes from Kitasatospora albolonga, assembly GCF_039535905.1. Classification (GTDB taxonomy): domain Bacteria; phylum Actinomycetota; class Actinomycetes; order Streptomycetales; family Streptomycetaceae; genus Kitasatospora; species Kitasatospora albolonga. The sequence goes on from NZ_BAAAYB010000002.1 coordinate 94,444, forward strand.
CTCCGCCCCCACCGCCGCCTCCTCCCCCGTCCTCCGCTCGCTGCTCCTCCTCGACGAGCCCACCCTCCCCGAGCTCCTCCCCTACCTCCACGACCCGGCCGCCGAGGTCCGCCGCACCGCCGTCGCCCTCACCACCGAGCACCCCTCGGACGGCACCGGGGCCGCCCTCGCCCGCACCCTGGCCGACGCCGACGCCTCCGTGCGCACCGCCGCGGTGGCCGCCCTGCGCGAGCTGCTCCCCGTCCTCACCGCCGCGCTCGGCCCCGCCCTGCTCCCGCACGCGGCCTCCCCCGACCCGGTGGTGCGCGCGGGCGTGCTCGAACTCTCCCGCGCCCTGCGCACGGGCGAACTCCCCCTCTACGCCTCCGCACTCCGCGATCCCGCGGTCCCCGTCCGCCTCCAGGCCGTCCACGGCCTGGTCTCCCTGGACGCCGCCCCGGCCCTGCTCCCCTCCGCCGCCGACCAGGCCCGCGAGGTCCGGGTCGCCACCGCCGAGGGCCTGGGCACCATCGCCTCCCCCGTCGCCGTCCCCACCCTCACCACCCTCGCCACCGACCCCGACCCCCTGGTCCGCGCCGCCGCCTTCCAGGGCGCGGCCGGCCTCAACTGCCCCGACCCCCTCCTGACCCTGGCCACCACCCCCGACCCCGCCTGGCAGGTCCGCAGGACCGCCGCCACCGCCCTCGGCTCCGCCGCCGCCCTGGACGCCCTGCTCCCCTACCTCACCGACCCCGAGGCCGACGTCCGCAAATCCGCCGTCCGCGCCGCGGCCCCGCACGTGCGAACGGGCCCGGAGCTGGCCGAAGCCCTCCGAGCCCGTCTCGCCGACCCCGACGCCGATGTCCGCGCCTACGCGCGCCTGGCGCTCAAGGGGTGACGCACCGTCAGAGCTTCAGGCCGCGCAGGACCAGGTCGAGCAGGGCGAAGACGAAGAGCGAGATGCCGACGAAGCCGTTGGTGGTGAAGAAGGCGCGGTTGAGCTTCGAGAGGTCGTGCGGCTTGACGATGGTGTGCTCGTAGACGAAGGCGCCGGCCACCACCGCCAGGCCGACCCAGAAGGCCGGGCCCGCGTGGGTGAGGAGGGCGTACCAGACCAGCAGGCCGAGGGTGACGGTGTGGCAGACGCGGGCGCCGTAGAGGGCGGCCGGGACGCCGAAGCGGGCCGGGAAGGAGCGGACGCCCTCGGCGCGGTCGGCGGTGACGTCCTGGGTGGCGAAGATCAGGTCGAAGCCGCCGATCCAGATGCCGACGGCGAGGCCGAGGACGACGGCGTCCCAGGACCAGCTGCCGGTGACGGCCAGCCAGGCGCCGATCGGGCCCATGGCCTGGGCCAGGCCGAGGATGGCGTGCGGGAAGTCGGTGAAGCGCTTGCCGTACGGGTAGACCACCATCGGGACGACGGCGACCGGGGCCAGGGCCAGGCAGAGCGGGTTGAGCAGGGCGGCCGAGCCGAGGAAGACCAGCAGGGCGACCGCGGAGCCGATGTACGCGGTGCGCATGGAGACCGCGCCGGTGACCAGTTCGCGGTTGGCGGTGCGCGGGTTCCGGGCGTCGATCTCGCGGTCGATGATCCGGTTGGCGGCCATCGCGAAGGTGCGCAGGCCGACCATGCAGATCGTCACCAGGACCAGGGCGCCCCAGTGCATCCGACCGTCCGTCAGGTACATCGCGGTGAAGGCGGCGATGTAGGCGAACGGCAGGGCGAAGACGGAGTGCTCGATCAGCACCAGGTTGAGGAAGGCCCGGACCTTGCCCGGCTCGGGCGCGGCGGCGACGGAGGTCACAGCCCGTACTCCTTCCAGCGACGGTCGACCAGGGCGGCGGTGGCCGGGTCGGAGCTGACCATCTCGGGCCAGCCGCCGTCCCGGGTGTAGCCCTCCTCGGGGAGCTTGCGGGTCGCGTCGATGCCCGCCTTGCCGCCCCAGAACTGCTGGTAGGAGGCGTGGTCCAGGTGGTCCACCGGGCCCTCGACGACGCTCAGGTCGCGGCTGTAGTCGACGTTCCCGAGCGCCCGCCAGGCGACTTCCTGGTAGTCGTGCACGTCGCAGTCGGCGTCCACCACGACGATCAGCTTGGTCAGCGACATCATGTGGGCGCCCCAGATGGCGTGCATCACCTTCTGAGCGTGCTTGGGGTACTTCTTGTCGATCGAGACGATCACGCAGTTGTGGAAGCCGCCGGCCTCGGGGAGGTCGTAGTCCACGATGTCCGGGATGATGATCTTGAGCAGCGGCAGGAAGAACCGCTCGGTGAACTTGCCCAGCGGCCCGTCCTCGGTCGGCGGCCGGCCGACCACGATGGACTGCAGCAGCGGACGGGACCGCATCGTCACGCAGTCGATGGTGAGCGCCGGGAACGGCTCCTGCGGGGTGTAGAAGCCGGTGTGGTCGCCGAACGGACCCTCGGGCAGCATCTCCCCGGGCTCCAGCCAACCCTCCAGCACCACCTCGGCGTTGGCCGGGACCTGGAGCGGGACGGTCTTGCAGTCCACCATCTCGATCCGCTTGCCCGAGACGAAGCCGGCGAACAGGTACTCGTCGATGTCGCCGGGCAGCGGCGCGGTGGAGGCGTAGGTGACGGCCGGCGGGCAGCCGAAGGCGATCGCGACCGGCAGCCGCTCGCCGCGCTTGGCGGCCTTCGCGTAGTGGTTGCGGCTGTCCTTGTGGATCTGCCAGTGCATGCCGATGGTGCGCTTGTCGTGGCGCTGCAGCCGGTAGAGGCCGAGGTTGCGGACGCCCGTCTCCGGGTCCTTGGTGTGGGTCAGGCCGAGGTTGAAGAAGGAGCCGCCGTCCAGCGGCCAGGTGAAGAGCGCGGGCAGCCGGTCGAGGTCGACCTGATCGCCCGTCAGCACCACCTCCTGGACGGGGGCGTCGCCGGACTTCACGCTCTTCGGCGGCACGTGGGCCATCGAGGCCAGCTTGCCGAAGGCGTCCCGGAAGCCGGTGAAGCCCTGCGGCAGCTCGGGCTTGAGCAGCCCGGCGATCTTCTCGGCGATCTCCTCGGGGCCCTTGAGGCCGAGCGCCTTGGAGAGCCGGCGCTCGGTGCCGAAGACGTTCATCGCCAGCGGCATCGAGGCGCCCTTGACGTTCTCGAACAGCAGCGCGGGGCCCTTGGCCTTCTGCACCCGGTCGACGATCTCACCGACCTCCAGGTGCGGATCGACCTCGGTCTTGATCCGCTTGAGGTCGCCCTCTCGCTCCAGGGCCCGGAGAAACGAACGGAGATCGTCGTATGCCATGTGGGCCAGTATCCGATACTGGCTAGTCTGGCCACGCCAAGAGGGCCCCGTCCGCCGCTTCCGGGGAGAGACGCACCGTGTTGAGGATCCTTCCGCCCCTGCTCGTACTCGCCCTGTGGGTCTGGGCGTTCATCGACTGCCTGACCACTCCGGAGGAGGAGGTCAGGTACCTGCCGAAGGTGATCTGGATCATCATCGTGCTGCTCTTCCCGCTGGTCGGCTCGATCGCCTGGCTGGTGGCCGGCAAGCAGCGCGGCACGCTCCGCCCGGCCCGGACCGCGGCCGCCCCGGTGGCCCCGGACGACAACCCGGAGTTCCTCGCCTCGCTCAAGAAGCAGCAGGCGGACCAGGACGCCGAGCACCTGAAGCAGTGGGAGGCCGACCTGCGCCGCCGCGAGCAGGAGTTGCGGGACCGGAAGGACGACCGGGACCGCCCCGACCAGGGCTGACGGAGCGCTTTGGCGCATCCCTACGAGCCGCGGGGGCCCGCTTCACCCTGCGGCAACCTCCCCGCAACAAGCCCGGAAACCGGCCCTGACCTGCTCTTTCACCTGCCACCCGGCCTGACGCCGGATGAGCTCGAACGGCCCGACCAGCTGCCTGGTCGGGCCGTTTTCTGTGCAGCCCTGACAGCTTCTGGCGCTCGACCTTGTACGGAATCGACGCCGAGACGGACCCGTGGTCCCTCGTAGTGTCGTAGGTGAAGAAGTGTTCGCAGTGATCGGCCCGCCCACAGCGGCCCCGTAGCCGGACAGTTCCCCCAGACTTGGAGTGGTTCGAGATGACGGTTGTGCCCGAGGCGCCCGCCGGTGGCCAGGCCATCGAGACCCCGGCGGACGCCCGGGGCCGGGTGGCGGAGCTGCACGCGCTGCGCAGCCAGGTCCTGAGCGGCCCGAGCGAGAAGGCCACCGAGGCCCAGCACGCCAAGGGCAAGCTGACGGCCCGCGAGCGGATCGACCTCCTGCTGGACGAGGGCTCCTTCCACGAGGTGGAGCCGCTCCGCCGCCACCGCGCCACCGGCTTCGGCCTGGAGCACAAGAAGCCGCACACCGACGGCGTCATCGTCGGCTGGGGCACCGTGCACGGCCGCACCGTCTTCACCTACGCCCACGACTTCCGGATCTTCGGCGGCGCGCTCGGCGAGGCCCACGCGCAGAAGATCCACAAGATCATGGACATGGCCATCGCGGCCGGTGCCCCGCTGGTCTCGCTCAACGACGGCGCCGGCGCCCGGATCCAGGAGGGCGTCACCGCCCTGGCCGGCTACGGCGGCATCTTCCAGCGCAACACCCGGGCCTCCGGCGTGATCCCGCAGATCTCGGTGATGCTCGGCCCGTGCGCCGGCGGCGCCGCGTACTCCCCCGCGCTGACCGACTTCGTCTTCATGGTCCGCGAGACCTCGCAGATGTTCATCACCGGCCCGGACGTGGTCCAGGCCGTCACCGGCGAGAAGATCAGCCAGAACGGGCTGGGCGGCGCCGACGTGCACTCCTCGGTCTCCGGCGTCTCGCACTTCGCCTACGACGACGAGCAGAGCTGCATCGAGGAGGTGCGCTTCCTGCTCTCGCTGCTGCCGCAGAACAACCGCGAGATGCCGCCGGTCGCGCCCAACGACGACCCGGTGGAGCGCCGCAACGAGTCGCTGCTCGACCTCGTCCCGGCCGACGGCAACCGTCCGTACGACATGCGCAAGGTGATCGAGGAGGTCGTCGACCACGGCGAGTTCCTGGAGGTCCACGAGCGCTGGGCGACCAACGTGCTCTGCGTGCTGGCCCGGATCGACGGCCACGTCACCGGCATCATCGCCAACCAGCCGCAGTCGCTGGCCGGCGTGCTCGACATCAACGCCAGCGAGAAGGCCGCGCGCTTCGTCCAGATGTGCGACGCCTTCAACATCCCGCTGGTGACCATGCTGGACGTGCCCGGCTTCCTGCCCGGCGTGGACCAGGAGCACGACGGCATCATCCGGCACGGCGCCAAGCTGCTGTACGCGTACTGCAACGCCACCGTGCCGCGGATCCAGCTGATCCTGCGCAAGGCCTACGGCGGCGCCTACATCGTGATGGACTCCCGCTCGATCGGCGCCGACCTGTCCTACGCCTGGCCGACCAACGAGATCGCCGTGATGGGCGCCGAGGGCGCGGCCAACGTGATCTTCCGCCGCGACATCAACGGGGCCGAGGACCCGGAGGCGATGCGTGCGCACAAGATCAAGGAGTACAAGAGCGAGCTGATGCACCCGTACTACGCGGCCGAGCGCGGCCTCGTGGACGACGTGATCGACCCGGCCGAGACCCGGGCCGTGCTCGCCTCGGCGCTGGCCATGCTCCGCACCAAGCACGCGGACCTGCCCAGCCGCAAGCACGGCAACCCGCCGATGTAACACGGCGTTTCGCCGCTCGGAACCCATCAGACGTCCAGCCGGGGGAGAAAAGAACCCATGAGCACCGAACCGCTTGTCCGCATCGTCCGCGGCTCGCTCTCCGACGAGGAGCTGGCCGCCCTGACCGCCGTCCTGATGGCCCGTGCGGCCGCCGTCCAGGCCGCCGCCGCGGCCGCCCCGGCGGTCGAGCCGATCGCCACCTGGTCGCGCATCGAGCGCCGCCCGGCCTACTTCTCGCCGGTCAGCTGGCAGCAGGCGGCCTGACGCACCCTCACGAGGCCCCGGCACCGTACTAGCACGCCAGTGCTGGCGGGTGCCGGGGCTTCGGCGCGTTCTCACCCGGACCGGTGACCACCCCTTCAGAACGGCCCGCCTCCCCTGCCAGGCTCGGTCCATTCGTGGACGCACCGGGGTGGAGGCGCAGGCGTGGTGGCAGCGAACGGGAACGGGAAGCCGGCGGACCGGGGCGCGGAGGCGGTCCAACTCCTGGCCGGGGTGGTCGACCTGGGGCTGGAGCAGGCCGAGGGGCTGCTGCGGCGGCTGCGCGGCACGCTGGGCCGCTCCGACCTGGACGCCCTGCTGACGGACGGCCAGGAGGACCTGCGGGCCCGCGGCGAGCTGCTGCTCGGCCGGCTCGCCACCGGCTCCGAGCCGCACATGGAGGCGGTGGCCCGCCGCTCGGCCGCGTACCGGAAGGCTGCGGGCGGTGGCTGAGTCCGCCGCTGCCTGGGACGGCGGACTGAAGGCCCGGGTGGACGGGGCACTGCACGCGTTCGTGGCGGAGGAGTGCGCTCTGCTCACCGCGATCGACCCCGAACTCAAGCCGGTCGCCGAGCAGTTGACCGCCGCCGTGGCCGACGGCAAGCGGCTGCGGGCCGCCTTCGCCTACTGGGGCTGGCGGGCGGCCGGGCAGCCGGACAGCGAGGCGATGGTGCGGGCGGCCACCGCGATGGAGCTGGTGCACGCGGCGGCCGTGGTGCACGACGACCTGATCGACGACAGCCCGGTCCGCCGGGGCTCCCCCACCGCCCACCTGGCGCTCCGTCAGGCAGCCCCGGAGGGGCCCGGCCGGGACGCCGCCGGGCGGGCGCTGGCCATGCTGGTCGGTGACCTGCTGACCGCCTGGGCCGGCCAGCTCTTCGCCTCCTGCGGCCTGCCGTCCGGCTACCTGGCCCGGGCCCGCCCGCTCTGGGCCACCCTGGCCCGGGAGCTGGTCGCCGGCGAGTGCCTGGAGGTGCTGCGCACCCGGGGCGCCGCCGCCTCGGAGGCGAGCTCCCTGGAGATCGTCCGCTACAAGACCGCCAAGTACACCGTCGAGCACCCGCTGCACCTCGGCGCCCTGCTGGCCGGGGCGCCGCCCGCCCTGCTGGAGGCCTTCACCGCGTACGGGCTGCCGCTCGGCGAGGCCTTCCAGCTCCGCGACGACCTGCTCGGCGTCTTCGGCGACCCCGGGCGGACCGGCAAGTCCAACCTGGACGACCTCGCCGGGGCCAAGCCCACCGCCCTGCTGGCCCTCGCCCTGGCCAACTCCGGCCCCGCCGACCGGGCCAGGCTGCGCGCCCTGCTCGACCGGCCCGGCCCCGAGGACCTGGCGGAGCTGCGCGCCCTGCTGGTCCGCTCCGGCGCCCGGGCCCGGGTCGAGGAGCTGATCGAGGAGCGCACCACCGCCGCCCGCACCGCCCTGGCCACCGCCCCCGTCGCCGGGCCGGCCGCCGCCGCGCTGGGCGAGCTGGTCGACGCCGCCACCGCGCGCACTTCCTGACCCTCCGTCGAATGAGGACCCATGACGTACACCCCCGAACGGATGGACGCCCTGCGGCTGCTCGGCGACCCGCTCGCCGACTCCGTGGTCGCGGCGCTCTTCGAGCGCGGCGAGGTCGGCAAGTTCAACACCCTGATGCGGTGGTTCGCGCAGAGTGGCCAGCCGCTGCCGGACGACGTCCCCGAGGAGGCGCGGGCCTACCTGGAGACCACGGCGGTGCCGCCCTCCTGGGTGGACTGGGAGCAGATGGAGAAGGCCCGGCTGTTCTTCATCGACAACAACGTGCACATCTCCACGGCGCTCTCCTTCGCCTCGATGCCCGCCTGCTACGTCGTCCCGCACATCGCCAGGCTGCTCAGCGCCACGCACTCGCTGGCGTACCCGTCGAAGCGGATGGCCGAGACCGGGCAGTTCACCCTCTACCTGATGCGGCCCGACGCCTTCGAGGCCGGCGGGCGCTTCCTGCCCGCCGCGCAGAAGGTCCGGCTGCTGCACGCCTCCATCCGGCACCACCTGCGGCGGGAGGGGCGGTGGGACGAGGCGGCGCTCGGGGTGCCGATCTGCCAGGAGGACATGATCGGGGGGCAGATGATGTTCTCCGTGCAGGTGCTGGACGCGCTGCACCGGATGGGCATCCACATGTCCAACGAGGGCGCCGAGGCCTACTTCTACGCGTGGAAGGTGGTCGGGGCGATCCTCGGGATCGAGCTCGACGCGATGCCGGCCGACCTGGAGCAGGCCCGGGAGTTCTCCGACCGGTACATGGCGCGGCACATGGGGCCCTCGGAGGAGGGCGCGCTGCTCACGAAGCAGCTGATCGACCTCTACGAGGAGGTCGTGCCGGGGACCTTCTTCGACCCGGTGGTGGCGGCCCTGATCCGCTTCCTGATCGGCGACACCAGCGCCGACTGGCTCCAGGTCCCCCGCTCCCCCTGGGACCGCCTGGTGACCCTCGCCCCGGCCGCCCTGGGCGTCCTGGAACGCCTGGAGGACGCCTCCCCGCTGGCCGCCTGGGCCCTCGACCACCTCGGTGAGCTCACCACCCGCTTCGAGCTCAGCTCCCTCACCCGCGGCCGCGTCATGCAGTACGCCATCCCCGAGGAGCTCAAGCCCGACTACGGCATCACCTCGACGAAGCCCCGCACCGACCCGTGGGTCCCACCCGGCCTGGCCGTCTGAGTGGCCACCCCGGGGGCGCGGGGAACTGCGCGAATCGGAAGGCGGCTCACCTGCAACTGACCCACTGTCAGCCAGTTGCAGGTGCTGCCGTTCCCCCGCGCGCAGTTCCCCGCGCCCCCGGCATCACCACGTACGTTCCTCGCCCAGCTGGCACGACCACGTACGTTCCTCGTGCCGCCTAGGCGACGACGGCGAGGGCGGCTCCCCGGCCGGCGTGCATGACGCTGAGGTTCGCCTCCAGGTGCTGGGGGTCCTGGGAGAGCCAGAGGCGGACGGTGGGCCCCCAGGATGGCGCTCGCGGAGCCGAGACGGACGCCGGTGAGCTGGGCGACCCGGGCGGCGGCGAGGACCAGGAGGTCGGCCAGTGGGGCCGGTAGCCAGACGGTCTGGGCGCACGGCGCCGGCGGCGCGAGCGCGGCCAGCAGTTTGAACGCGTCCGCGGGCCGGTGCAGCGTCGGCAGGACGTCGAGCAGACCGTCCGCCACGACCTCGGAGACGTCGCTCCGGTGGCTCTGGGCCAGCCGTCGGAGCAGCGCTCTCTCCGCAGCGGTGATTCGGACGGTCAGCATGACCTCGTCGCACTCCGGCATGGGTGCGGCCCTCCTCGCGCTCTTCGTACAGATGGATGGATGTGACCGGGCGTCAGACGCCGGCGTAGGAGTGCTTCCCCGTCACGAAGATGTTGACGCCGTAGTAGTTGAAGAGCCAGCAGGCGAAGGCCAACAACGCCAGGTACGCGGCCTTGCGGCCCTTCCAGCCGGCCGTGGCGCGGGCGTGCAGGTAGCAGGCGTAGAACACCCAGGTGATGAAGGACCAGGTCTCCTTGGGGTCCCACTCCCAGTACTTGCCCCAGGCGGCCTCGGCCCAGATCGCCCCGGCCACGATGGTGAAGGTCCAGAGCGGGAAGACGATCGCGTTGATCCGGTAGGAGAGCTTGTCGAAGGTCGAGGCGGCCGGCAGGCGGCGCCAGATCGAGGCGGAGGTGCCGAGCGGGCCGGTGGCCTTGCCCTCGGCCATCCGGCGGTCGTAGGAGTCCTTGCCGAGGTAGAGGGCGGTGGCGATGAAGGCCGCGTAGAAGGC
>NZ_BAAAYB010000003.1:0-81039 GCF_039535905.1 Kitasatospora albolonga
TCCCGGGCCGCGGCCGTCACCCCTTCCGCACGGCCGAGCCCTTCCGCGCCGTCGAGGGGTTGAGCCTGCGGATCGCCCCGGGCGAGAGCCTCGGCCTGGTCGGCGAGTCCGGCTCGGGCAAGTCCACCACCTCCCGGGTGCTGGCCGGCCTCCAACGCCCCACCGGCGGCACGATCCGCTACGACGGACAGGACGCCACCCGCCCCGACCGCGCCCTGCGCCGCCGCCTGGCCCGCGAGGTCCAGCTGGTCTTCCAGGACCCGTACGCCTCCCTCAACCCCCGCCGCACGGTCGCCCAGACCCTGGACACCCCGCTGCGCCTGCACACCGCCCTCACCGCCCCCGAACGCCGCGAGCGCGCCGCCGAACTCCTCGAACAGGTCGGCCTCTCCGCCGCCCACCTCGACCGCCACCCGCACGAGTTCTCCGGCGGCCAGCGCCAACGCATCGGCATCGCCCGGGCCCTGGCCCCCGGCCCGCGCCTGATCATCGCCGACGAACCGGTCTCCGCCCTCGACGTCTCCGTCCAGGCCCAGGTCCTCAACCTGCTCGCCGAACTGCGCGAGCGCCTCGACGTCGCCTTCCTCTTCGTCTCCCACGACCTCGCCGTGGTCCGCCACTTCTGCGACCGCATCGCCGTCATGCACCACGGCCGCCTGGTCGAACAGTCTCCGCGCGACGAGCTCTTCGCCGCCCCGCACACCGACTACACCCGCTCCCTCCTGGCGGCCGCCCACTGAGACGGGGCGGTTCGCCGGACGGCGGGTCAGGACGGCGGGACGAACTCCAGCAGGAGCAGCGCGGAGTCGTCGTCGGGCGGAGCGCCCGTGAAGGCGGCCACGTCCGCCCGCAGTCGCCGCAGCGCCTCCTCGGGGGGCGCAGCCGCGCAGCAGCGGCCCGCCCCGTTCGCGCACGGGGTAGAACCGGCCCTCCCGGTCGCGGGCCTCGCTCAGGCCGTCGGTGTAGAGCAGCAGCCGGTCGCCCTGACGGAGTGTCAACCGCGTGACGCTGTCCTGCTGTCCGCCGCCCGTCAGGGCGGCCAGCCCGAACGGCGGCACCGTCTCGGACGGTTCGACCAGCTCGTCCTCCCCGCCGGCCGGGAGCAGCAGGGGCGCGGGGTGGCCGTGGTTGAACAGGGTGACCAGCCCCTGGAGGTCGATCTGGGCCAGGATGCCGGTGACGAAACGCTGCCCGTCGGTCCGGCGCTCCAGCGCCGCCTCGATGCGCCGGCCGACGTCACCGAGGTCGGCGAGGCCCGGAGCCGACTCCCGGAACGCGGCCAGCACCACGGCGGCGCAGCGGACGGTCTCCAGTCCCTTGCCCTGGACGTCGGCGACCACCAGGCGGACGCCGTGCGGCGAGGGCAGCGCCTCGTAGAGGTCCCCTCCCACCCGGGTCGCGCGGGCGGCCGAGACGTAGGAGACGGCCAGCCGGACCGGGCGGATCTCGGGCGGGACGGGCGTCAGGAGCACGTCCTCCAAGGTCTTCGCGACCTCCTGGACGTCCACCAGCCGCCGCTCGGTCTGTATCCGGGTCCAGGCCGCGTAGCAGGCGGCCAGGGTGACGTAGACGATGGCGGACAGCGCGACCCACATCCGTAGGGCGCCAAACCGGTCGGCCTTCGCGGCGAACAGCAGGCACAGCAGGACGGCGACGGTGCCCATGGCCAGGACGTGCCGGATGGTCCCGCGGGCCGCGGCGAGTGCCGGGCCGGCGGCGTACACCGGGAGCAGGTTGTACTCGGGACCGGTGAGGGCGTCCACCAGGCCCACGCCCAGCATGACCGCCATCGGGAGCGCGCTGGGCGAGGCTTCGAGCCGGGCCGCGGCCGGCGTGCGGTCGTGCGGGGGGACCGGGTCCGCCGCGCTCACCGGAGCGCGGCCTTGGTGGAAGTGGCCATGGAAGGGAGCATGATCGAGGCCCGGGCCCGCCGGACCGCGCCACACCGGCCGGGACCCGACCGGACTCAGCGCGGGCTCAGCTGCCGGTGGGCGTCGCGGTGGGGGAGAAGGCCGACGGCGGGGCGCCGGCTGCGGCCGGGGCGGGGCCGGCGGGGGGGGCCGGTGACGCCGGAGCCGGGCCAGGACTCCTCCAACTGCCCGTCGCCGCGCACCGTGTAACGGGTCGTCGACCCGGCCCCCCGTCGCGGAGACCCGCTCCTCCCGGATCAGGGCGCCCGGCTCGACCCGCCAGGTGGCGGCGGCCTGCGGGTCGGCCACCGAGGTGCGGGCGGCGAGCAGGACGGGGGTGTCCGCGCTGAAGCCGTAGAGCTGGACCAGGTCGGCCGGGGCGGAGCCCTCCGCCCGGCGCAGCACCACCAGGGCCGCCGGGGCTCCGTGGTAGCGGGCCGGGACGACGGCGCTCAGCGAGACCTGCGGGCCGCCCTCGGCGGCCGAACGGCCGTCCCGCAGGCGGATCGCGGCCCCGCCGGACGGGTCGGCGTAGCTGCGGTTGGCCCAGTCCACGGCGGGCAGGGCTCCGCCCGCGGGCGCCAGCCCGGCGTCGCCGGAGGGGCCCTTGGCCACCGCCGCGAACGGTGCGGAGGGCTGCACCCCGTCGATGGAGACGGAGACCGGCGTGCCAGAGGCCCCGGAGGCGGGAGCGGAGGCGGCCGGCGAGTGCGGGGAGCGCAGGCCCTGGTCGGAGCGGTTCTCGCAGCCCTGGGCGGCGGCGATGGCCAGCGCCACCCCGACGGTGACGGTCACGAAGACCACCAGCCGCTGCCGCATCAGCCGCCGCCGCGCCTCCCCGGGGCCGCCGGGACGGCCGGGCGCGGGGGTGTGCTGCCGGTCGCGCCGGGGCTGGCCGGAGCGCGGGCCGGGCGGGACCGGACGGCCGCCGGGCGGCGTGGTCCGCTCCCGGGCCGCTGCGGGCCTGGCACCGGCGGGCCGCGAGCCCGGCTGCTCGCCGTGCCGCACGGTGGTCCGGTCGGCGGCGTGCACCGACCCCGACGGGTGGACGCCCGCCCGCTCGCCCTGACGCTCCCTCAGCGCCTCGGCCGTCATGCCGGGCGGCATCGGCACGGTGGCGGGCTGGTGCGTCCCGGGCTGGTACGCGGCGGGCCGTGCCGGGGCCGCAGGCCGCTGCGGGACGGGGGCCCGCCCGGGCGGCGGCGGGGGAGCGACGGCCCGGCGGCCGGCCGCGGCGCCCCGGGCGGCCAGCTCGGTGAGCCGCTCGTGCAGCGCGGCCGCGCCGGGCCGCTCGGCCGGCTCCTTGGCCAGGCAGGCCCGCACCAGCGGCGCCAACTGCGGCGGCACGGCGGACAGGTCGGGCTCCTCGTGCACCACCCGGTAGAGCATCACCTCGGAGGAGGCGCCGGAGCCGAACGGCGAGTCCCCGGTGAGCGCGTAGGCCAGCGTGGCCCCGAAGGCGAACACGTCGGTGGCCGGCGTCACCGCGGCGCCGCGGACCTGCTCGGGTGCCAGGAAGCCGGGGGAGCCGACGGCGGTGCCGACGTGGGTGAGCGTGGAGGCGCCGCGCGACCAGGCGATGCCGAAGTCGATGATCCTCGGACCCTTGGGCGAGAGCAGGATGTTGGAGGGCTTGAGGTCGCGGTGCACCACCCCGGCCTCGTGCACCTTCACCAGCCCGTCGGCCAGCGCGGCCCCGATCCGGGCCACCTCCGGCCAGGGCAGCGGCCCCTCCTCGCCGACCCGCTTGTACAGCGAGGGCCCCGGCACGTACGCGGTCGCCAGCCAGGGCCGGTCGGCCTCGATGTCGGAGCCGACCACCCGGGCCGTGCAGGTGCCGCGGATCTTCGAGGCGGCCGCGATCTCCCGGGCGAAGCGGGTGCGGAACTCGGCGTCCTCGGCCAGCTCGGCCCGGATCAGCTTGAGCGCGACCCGCTGCCCCTTGCGGTCCGAACCGAGGTAGACCACGCCCATCCCGCCGGCCCCGAGCCGACGGTGCAGGCGGTACGGGCCGACGATGCGGGGGTCCTCACGCCTCAGCCGCATCATCGCCATCGTCAGTTCTTCCCGTCAGTCCGGTGGTTGAGACCCCGTCGGGTGGGGCACCGTCAGAATCCTGCTCCGGCACAGCTTACGGACTCCGCGCTGCGGTGTGCTGATACGCAACACCAGCCGGCCGGTCGGATTGTCCGATCTCCCCCGGACGCCCCTCTCGGGGGTGCCCCTCAGGGTTCCCCCGGGGTTCGGCCGGGCCCCTTCTCCGCCTCCAGTAGTACCTGAGGGGGAGGGGCGTCATCCTCCGGGAGGCCCACCGAACGGTACGCGGGCATGACGTCCGCGTCGGTGCCGCGCCATACCTTTGAGTCAGCGGTGGGCGGCCCGGCTCGTCCCCCGAGGTGAACCGCCCACCGCGACCGACTTTCCAGCAGACCAGCGACTTCACGAAGAAGGCAGGAGCACCCACCATGGCCGTCCAGCTCAACGAGGCGGGCCGTCGTCGCCTCGGGCTCCGCCCGGCTTCCGCCCGCTCCTCCGAGCAGGCCACCCGGCACCCGCTGGTGGCCGTGGCGATGGTGCTCCCCGTCGCGGTCGCCCTGCTGGTGCTCTTCGGCGGCTGGGACCAACTGGCGACCCAGACCAGGGCCGTCGCCGAACTGATCGGGCGCTGACCTTCTGGGGAGAGGGCAGGCGCCACAGCCGGAGCCGGCACCGCCGGGCGCACGCGGACGGGCGGGCGGGCGGTGCGGGCAGCAACTCCGGCGCACGGAGCAGGGGCCGGGTACGAGTCGTCGGTGAGGGCGGCACGTACCCGGCCCCTGCCGCATCCGTGCCGCCGCCCGCGCGCATCCGTGCCGGCGCCCACGCCCTGACGGTCCGTCAACCCCCGGCAACGCCAAGGGCCGTGATCCTGTCCGGATCACGGCCCTTGGCTGTGTGGTGCGCGATACTGGGATTGAACCAGTGACCCCTACCGTGTCAAGGTAGTGCTCTCCCGCTGAGCTAATCGCGCCTGGTGAGGCGGTACTGCAAGTGCGCGATACTGGGATTGAACCAGTGACCCCTACCGTGTCAAGGTAGTGCTCTCCCGCTGAGCTAATCGCGCCTGGTGAGGCGGTACTGCAAGTGCGCGATACTGGGATTGAACCAGTGACCCCTACCGTGTCAAGGTAGTGCTCTCCCGCTGAGCTAATCGCGCCTGATGGGGCGTCCTACGGGCAGGTCCCGAGGGGACCGACGTGCGCGATACTGGGATTGAACCAGTGACCCCTACCGTGTCAAGGTAGTGCTCTCCCGCTGAGCTAATCGCGCGGGGAGGGCCCCCGGCGAACCAGGGGCACCTCATGGAGGTGGAGACGGGATTTGAACCCGTGTACACGGCTTTGCAGGCCGTTGCCTCGCCTCTCGGCCACTCCACCAGGCAACAACAGGGAACGATCTTACACCGTTCTCCGTCGAGCGGACGACGAGATTCGAACTCGCGACCCTCACCTTGGCAAGGTGATGCTCTACCAACTGAGCCACGTCCGCCTGTCTTCGAGGCCCTTCACCGCTTTCCTGCGGCTCCGTTTCCCGGCGACGTGTTGAACTTTAGCGGATTCCTGGGCCAGCTCAAATTCCGTTCCCGCAGCGTGCCGACGGGGTGCCCTCCGCGACCCCCGCGAGCTGGCACCTCGTCAGGTCACCGGGCCCGCCGCCGGGCCCTCGCGACCCGACGTCGGGCACCCCCTCCGACCTACACTTCGAAGCACCCCCGCACCACCCTCACCGCGCAGGAGCACCGTGTCCGGCCGCACCACCCCCCCGCATCAGCCCGACCCCCATGGCGAGGTTCGCCGGCCGGCTGGCGACCGGCCTGCGCGACGTCACCTCCGACCCGGCCGCCCTCGAGAGCGAGGGGTACTGGGCGGTGGCGTACGACTTCGAGGGGCGCCTCACCTGCGCGCGCTTCGACTCCGTCCGTCCCGACCCGGCCCCGCCGCGCACCGACGGCTGGCTCGGGCCCGACCCCGGCAGCTGGCACAGCTCGCTCGACCGGGACGCCTACACCGCGGGCGTGCGCCGGATCCGCGAGCACATCGCGGCCGGCGAGGTCTACCAGGCCAACCTCTGCCGGGTGATGACCGCGCCGCTGCCCGACCCGGAGCGCAGCGACATCGACGCGCTCACCGGACTGCTCGCGCACGGCAACCCCGCGCCCCATGCCGGAACGATCCGCCTGCCCGGCCACGGGGTCGAGATCGCCACCGCCTCGCCCGAGCTCTACCTGCGCCGCCGGGGCCGCACCGTCTCCTCCGGCCCGATCAAGGGCACCGGCCGCACCGAGCACGACCTGCTGGAGAAGGACCACGCCGAGAACGTGATGATCGTGGACCTGGTCCGCAACGACCTCGGCCGGGTCTGCGCCACCGGCAGCGTCACCGTGCCCGACCTCTGCGTGGTGGAGAAGCACCCCGGCCTGGTGCACCTGGTCTCCACCGTGGAGGGCGAGCTGCGCGAAGGGGCCGGCTGGGCCGAGCTGTTCGGGGCCACCTTCCCGCCCGGCTCCGTCACCGGGGCTCCCAAGAGCAGTGCGCTGCGGATCATCGAGGCCCTGGAGACCGCCCCGCGCGGCCCCTACTGCGGCGCCGTCGGCTGGGTGGACGCCGACCGGGGCGAGGCCGAACTCGCCGTCGGCATCCGGACGTTCTGGATCGACCGGAGCGAGGCGGACCGCCCGGTGCTGCACTTCGGCACCGGCGCCGGCATCACCTGGGGCTCCGACCCGGAGCGGGAGTGGGACGAGACCGAGCTCAAGGCGGCCCGCCTGGTCGCGATAGCCTCGGGCACCGAGTAGCAGTGCGGGCCCCTAGGAGCGACACCTGATGATCTGGGTCAACGACCGCCTGGTCGACGAGAGCAGCGCCACCGTCTCCGTGCTCGACCACGGGCTGACCGTGGGCGACGGCGTCTTCGAGACGGCCAAGGCGGTGGACGGCGCGGCCTTCGCGCTCACCCGCCACCTCGACCGGCTCAGCCGCTCCGCCGAGGGCCTCGGCCTGCCCGCCCCGGACCACGCGGTGGTCCGCGAGGGCGTGCGCCAGGTGCTGGCCGCCAACCCGATGGAGCTCGGCCGGCTGCGGATCACCTACACCGGCGGCACGGCCCCGCTCGGCTCCGAGCGCGGCGATGCCCCGCCCACCCTGGTGATCGCGGTCGGCACCGCCAAGCCCCGCCCGGACACCACCGCGGTGAAGACCGTCCCGTGGCGGCGCAACGAGCACGGCGCGCTCACCGGGCTCAAGACCACCTCCTACGGCGAGAACGTGGTCGCCCTGGCCGCCGCCCACCGGGCCGGCGCCTCCGAGGCGATCTTCGCCAACACCGCCGGCCGGCTCTGCGAGGGCACCGGCTCCAACATCTTCGTGGTGCTCGGCGGCCGGCTGCTCACCCCGCCGCTCGCCTCCGGCTGCCTGGCCGGCATCACCCGGCAGCTGGTCGTCGACTGGGCCGGCGCCGAGGAGGCCGACCTCCCGTTCGAGGTGCTGGCCGAGGCCGAGGAGGTCTTCCTCACCTCCACCCTGCGCGACGTGCAGGCCGTCACCCGGATCGACGACCGCGAGCTGGCCGGGCCCGGACCGGTCACCCTCAAGGCCATGCGCCAGTTCACCGAGCGCGCCGCGGACGACCTCGACCCGTGATTCCCCGGCGCGGATCAGCCGGGGCGGGACGGGGAATGCACACCCCATGACCACCACCCTGCGCCCCGAGCACCCCGAGGAAATCCGTCCCGACGGCGGCCGCACCCGGCGCTGGCTGATCTGCGTCAACGGTCGCCCGGTCGGTTCGCTGCGCACCACGGCCACCCCGTACGGCGAGCAACGCTGGGGCACCGTCTCGGAGTTGGAGGTCACCGAGGGTCTGCGGCGGGGTCGGGCCACGGTGGGTTCGCTGGCCGCCGAGGAGGTGCTGCGCGGCTGGGGCTGCAGCCGGGTGGACGTCACCGTCCCGGCCGGCAACGAGGCCGCCCTCGGGCTGGCCCGGCTGCTCGGGTACACCGAGCGGATGCGGAACATGGCCAAGCACCTCGGCCGCGCCCCGGAGCTCCCGGCGGGCCTGACGGTCCGTCCGATCGGCCCGGACCGCTTCGAGGCCTGGCTCACCCAGGCCAAGGAGGGCTACGTCAGCCACCTCACCGGCTCCGGCCTGGCCGAGCCGCAGGCCCGGGAGAAGGCCGACACCGACCACCGGCGACTGCTCCTCCAAGGCCACGCCACCCCCGGCACGGCCCTGCGCGAACTGCTGGACGCGCAGGGCACCGTGCTGGGCTCGCTCTGGGTGACGCTGCGCCAGAGCACCCTGCCGGACGGTTCGCCGCTGGCCTGGGTGATGACGGTGGAGGTGGACGAGGGGCGCCGCGGCGAGGGCCACGGCCGCACCCTGATGCGGCTCGCCGAGCGGGAGTGCCTGGCGGCCGGAGTGGCCGACCTCGGGCTCAACGTGTTCAGCTCCAACGCGGTGGCCATCCGGCTCTACGAGTCGCTGGGCTACCGGCTCACCCGCCGGGTGTTCGGCAAGCCGCTGCTCTGAGGGAGGGTCAGCCCTTCGCCGCCGCGTCCAGGATCTCGACGATCCGCTCGCGCAGCCCCTCCTGGCTCTTGCCGCCGTCCAGGCGCTGACCGGCGATCAGGTACGTCGGGGTACCGGTGACGCCGATCGCCTTGCCCTCGGCCTGGTCGGCGTCCACCACCAGGGTGTGCCGCCCGTCGATCAGCGCCACGTCCATCTCCTCGGCGTCCAGCCCGAGTTCACCGGCCAGCGCGACCAGGAACGCCTCGCCGTTCTTGGCCTTGGCCAGCTCCTCGCAGCGCTCCAGCAGCGCCTCGGTGAACTCCCGGCCCCGGCCCTGGGCGAGCGCCTCCTCGGCGGCCTGGGCGGCGGCGTAGGCGTGCTTGTTCTTCTCCAGCGGGAAGTGCCGGAGCTCGACGGTGAGGGCCTCGCCGTACTGCTCGCGCAGGGCGTCGAGGTCGGTCAGGGCGGTGCGGCAGTCGGGGCACTGGAGGTCGGCCCAGAACTCGAGCCGCGGGAGGGGAGCATCGGTCATGGGGCCAAGTCTTCCACCCTTCGCCCGCCGACCCCCTCACCGCCCGCCTGACCGTGGCTCGCGGAGCGGGTCGGAGCAGGAGGACCGGGAGGGCGGGGCCGTCAGCCGGCGGGGACCGCCTCGGCGGAGCGCTGGCGGGCGCGGTAGGCGGCGACGTGCAGGCGGTTGCCGCAGGTGCGGCTGTCACAGTAGCGGCGGGAGCGGTTGCGGGAGAGGTCGACGAAGACCCGGGCGCAGTCCGGCGCCTCGCAGCGGCGCAGCCGCTCGCGCTCGCCGGCCATCACGATGAAGGCCAGCGCCATCCCGAGCTCGGCCGCCAGGTGGTCGCCGATCGCGGCGTGCGGGGCGAAGTAGTGGATGTGCCAGCCGTGGTGGTCGTGGTTGACCAGCCGGGGGGTGGTGCCGGCGGCCGCGACCACCGCGTTGACCAGCTCGGCGGCCTCGTCGGTGGAGCCGGCCGAGAAGACCTCGCGCAGCCGGCCGCGGAGCGACCGCACCGCGGTGAGGTCGTCCGGGGTGAGCGAGTCGACCTCGCTGATCTCGCGGCGGGCCACGAACGAGTGCAGCGCCGCCAGGTCGGGGAGCTGTTCGCTGCCGCAGGCGTCGGGGGAGGTGTTGAGCAGCTCGACCAGAATGCCCAGCGCGCATTCGGTGTCATGGGTGATCAGCACGTGAGGCTCCTCGCGCGGCGGGGGCTTCGTGGGCCCCGCGTCGGTCGTTCCCGCGACTCTACCGGCACGGGCCGTCACCACGGGCCTCGCCGGCCGGTCCCGCCCGGTCCCGCCGGGAAAGGGCGAGGGCCCCGGCGCGCTCCGGTGGGAGCGTGCCGGGGCCCGGCCCTGACGGACCGCCCGTGGGCGGTTGAGCGTGCGACCGTGCCCCCGAGTAGGACGGACGCGGTGGCGGGAGCGGACCTGCCGGTGCGGCGGTCAGCTCTCGGCGAGGATGTGGGACAGCTCCCGGTCGAGGTCGAAGTGACGGTGTTCGGTGCCGGGTGGCACGGCGGCGTCGGTGCGCTTGAGGAAGGACTCGAGCGCTCGAGCCGGGGCTTCCAGCAGGGCTTCTCCTTCCGGAGAACTCAGGGCGATGCAGACCACCCCCTGACCGTGGCTCCGCGAGGGCCACACCCGGACGTCGCCGGTGCCCGTGGGTCGGTGCAGCCCCTCCGCGAGGAGGTCGCGGGCGAACACCCACTCCACGGTCTCGTCGGCACCCGTGTGGAAGGTCGCGTGCACGGCATAGGGGTCGGCAGTGTCGTAGCGCAGGCCCGCGGGGACGGGCAGTGACGACTCGCTGGACACGATGAGGCGCAGGTGCAGCTCGCAGCTGACCGTGGTGTTCATAAGCGCCAGGGCCTTTCGCTCAGTGTGCGCTCGGGGAATCGCACGTCGGCGAACGGACCATCCCACCTGAAAGCCCGGTGTAAACCCGTCTGTCCCGATTCCGGTCCGAGTCGTACCCCTTCCGGCGCATTGCGGAATCGCTACGGAGCCTCCGGGGCCCGGGAACCGGGCGGGCGCTCCGGTAGTTTTCGCGGCATGGCTGTACGAAACGACAATCCCGAGCCCGAGGGCTCGAAGGCCGGCCCGGCGGCCGACGAGGGCCTCGGGTCCAAGGCGCCGCACTTCATCCGGCGCTCCAGACCGCTCCACCTCAGCTGGCAGGTGGCGGTCTTCCTGGTCGGCCTCGCGGTGGTCGCGCTCGGTGTGGTGATGCTGCCGCTGCCCGGGCCGGGCTGGGTGGTCATCTTCCTGGGCATGGGCATCTGGGCGACCGAGTTCGTCTGGGCGCAGCTGGTGCTGCGCTGGACCAAGCGCAAGGTCACCGAGGCGGCGCAGAAGGCACTGGACCCGAAGGTCCGGCGCCGCAACATCATCCTGACGAGCATCGGCCTGGTGATCATCGCCGGGCTGGGCGGCTGGTACTTGTGGCGGTACGGGCTGGTCATGCCGTGGAAGATCAACGACTGACCGGAGCGCCGGCCGCGGGGGAGCGGGGGTCGCGGGGGGAGCGCGGAGGGGTGTTCGGAGCACCCCTCCGGATGCGGTAATGTTTTCCCTGCACCCGGGCGATTAGCTCAGCGGGAGAGCACTTCGTTCACACCGAAGGGGTCACTGGTTCGATCCCAGTATCGCCCACCGGAATGCGGGAAGACCCCGGCCAATTAATTGGCCGGGGTCTTCCGTCGTTTCCGGGGAGTTCCACCGCGCGGTCTGATTCCGCGTCAGTCTCCGTGCCGGGGACGGGAACTGGGGGACCGTCCGCTCGGGCCCCGCGGAAGGGAATTGGCCAGTCGGGCCCGAGGGGTGCTACTGTTCATCTCGTTGCCCGGGCGATTAGCTCAGCGGGAGAGCACTTCGTTCACACCGAAGGGGTCACTGGTTCGATCCCAGTATCGCCCACCGAGTAACACAGAGGCCCTGACCGGCAGTTCGCCGGTCAGGGCCTCTGCCGTTGCCGTCGTTGCGGGGGCCGGCTCAGGCCGCGACGCCGCAGTCGTGCTCGGGGTAGGGCCGGCCGCCGCAGGCGCAGCGGGCCGGGCGGAGCGGCCAGGAGAAGTCGACCTGCTCCGCGGCGCCGGAGCGGTCGAACCAGTTCTGCAGGCCCCGGGCCTGGGCCGCGTGCCAGACCGCCTGGCGCAGGTGCAGCTCGGCCGGGGTGAGCGAACCCAGCGGCACCCGGAAGCGCAGGCCCAGGGCGCGGGTCAGGTCCATCGCGGCGGTGGCGTCGGCCGCCGCGTCGTGGGCGCCGGTGAGGCTGACCCCGTAGTGCGCGCACAGGTCGGTGAGGGTGCGGCGGCCCTTGCGGTAGCGGTCGGCGTACTTGTCCATCACCCGCGGGTCCAGCACCAGCAGTTCGTTCCCGCCCAGGCTGTCGGCGAGCGTGCTGGCCCGGTGCCGGCGCAACTCGCGGTCGAGCAGGGTGAGGTCGTAGGGCGCGTTCATCACCACCAAGGGCACGTGGCGGTGGGCCTGTTCGGCCAGCGCGCGGGCGATCTCGGCGACCACCACCCGGGGCGGGCGGCCGAAGTCGCGGGCCCGCTGGTCGGTGATGCCGTGCACGGCCTGCGCGCCCTCGGGGATGGGCACCCCCGGGTCGGCCAGCCAGGAGAGCGTCCGGACGGGAGCGCCGGGCGCGGTCTGGAGCACCAGCGCCGCCGAGACGATGCGGTCGGTCTCGACGTCCACGCCGGTGGTCTCGGTGTCGAAAGAGGCGAGCGGGCCCTGGTACCAGGGCTGGGTGTGCGGCATGACGAGCCCCCGATCCCCACCGGGCGGCGCCCGGCGCGCCACCGAGGACCAGTGGCGCGCCGGGCACGGCCGCGTTCTGCCCAGGTGATACCGCAGTTGACGCCCCCTCAATCCAGCGAGGGGCGCACACCTGTCCGGAGAGGGGGCAGCGGTGCGCGGCGCGGCTCGTGATCTCGGTACCATCGGACTCGCGCAGCACGGTGCTGCGGTACACAGAGGTCAGGAGAGACCGGTGACCGACGTCCGGATCATCATCAACCGCGAACCCGATCGGGAAGAGCGCGTGGTGACCACGGGCACCACGGCCGCCGAGCTCTTCGCCGACGACCGCGCCGTGATCGCCGCCCGGGTGGCCGGTGCGCTCAAGGACCTGGCCTACCAGGTCCAGGAGGGCGACGAGGTCGAGCCCGTCGTCATCTCCAGCAAGGACGGCCTGGACATCCTGCGGCACTCCACCGCGCACGTGATGGCGCAGGCCGTGCAGCAGCTCTTCCCGGAGGCCAAGCTCGGGATCGGCCCGCCGGTCAAGGACGGCTTCTACTACGACTTCGACGTCGAGAAGCCGTTCACCCCCGACGACCTGAAGGCCGTCGAGAAGAAGATGCAGGAGATCATCAAGCGCGGGCAGAAGTTCTCCCGCCGGGTGGTCACCGACGAGGCCGCCACCGAGGAGCTGGCCAAGGAGCCCTACAAGCTGGAGCTGATCGGGCTCAAGGGCTCGGCCGCGACGGCCGGCGAGGGCGCCGACGTCGAGGTGGGCGGCGCCGAGCTGACCATCTACGACAACGTGGACGCCAAGACCGGCGACCTCTGCTGGGGCGACCTCTGCCGCGGCCCGCACCTGCCG
This sequence comes from Kitasatospora albolonga, assembly GCF_039535905.1. Taxonomy (GTDB): domain Bacteria; phylum Actinomycetota; class Actinomycetes; order Streptomycetales; family Streptomycetaceae; genus Kitasatospora; species Kitasatospora albolonga. Next base: position 13,090 of record NZ_BAAAYB010000003.1, read on the forward strand.
AGCACCCGTCACATCCCGGCCTTCAAGCTGATGCGCAACGCGGCCGCCTACTGGCGCGGCAGCGAGAAGAACCCGATGCTGCAGCGCATCTACGGCACCGCCTGGCCGACCAAGGACGAGCTCAAGGCGCACCTCGACTTCCTCGAGGAGGCCGCCAAGCGCGACCACCGCAAGCTCGGCGCCGAGCTGGACCTCTTCTCCATCCCGGAGGAGATCGGCTCCGGCCTGGCCGTCTTCCACCCCAAGGGCGGCATCATGCGCCGGGTCATGGAGGACTACTCGCGCAAGCGCCACGAGGAGGCGGACTACGAGTTCGTCTACTCCCCGCACGCCACCAAGGGCACGCTCTTCGAGCTCTCCGGTCACCTCGACTGGTACGCGGACGGGATGTACCCGCCCATGAAGCTCGACGGCGACATCGACTACTACCTGAAGCCGATGAACTGCCCGATGCACAACCTGATCTACCGCTCGCGCGGCCGCTCCTACCGCGAACTGCCGCTGCGGCTCTTCGAGTTCGGCACCGTCTACCGCTACGAGAAGTCCGGCGTGGTGCACGGCCTGACCCGGGCCCGCGGCTTCACCCAGGACGACGCGCACATCTACTGCACCCGCGAGCAGATGGCGGACGAGCTCGACTCGCTGCTGACCTTCGTGCTCGACCTGCTGCGCGACTACGGCCTGAACGACTTCTACCTGGAGCTCTCCACCAAGGACCCGGAGAAGTTCATCGGCTCGGACGAGGACTGGGAGGAGGCCACCGAGACCCTGCGGGCCGCCGCCGAGAAGCAGGGCCTGGAGCTCGTCCTCGACCCGGCCGGCGCCGCGTTCTACGGCCCGAAGATCTCGGTGCAGGCCCGGGACGCGATCGGTCGCACCTGGCAGATGTCCACCATCCAGGTCGACTTCCAGCTGCCGCAGCGCTTCGAGCTGGAGTTCCAGGGCTCGGACGGCAACCGCCAGCGCCCGGTCATGATCCACCGTGCGCTGTTCGGCTCGATCGAGCGCTTCTTCGCGGTGCTGCTGGAGCACTACGCCGGCGCCATGCCGCCGTGGCTGGCCCCGGTCACCGTGGTCGGCATCCCGATCACCGACGAGCACATCCCGTACCTGCGCGAGGTGGCCGCCGAGCTGAAGAAGCAGGGCATCCGGGTCGAGGTCGACGCCTCGGACGACCGGATGCAGAAGAAGATCCGCACCGCCCAGAAGTCGAAGGTCCCGTTCATGCTGATCGCGGGCAACGACGACGTCGAGGCCGGCGCGGTCTCCTTCCGCTACCGCAACGGCGAGCAGAAGAACGGCGTCCCGGTCGCCGAGGCGGTGGCCGAGATCGTCGAGGCGGTCCGCAGCCGGGTCCAGGTCTGACGGTTCGTACGCTCCGGGGCGGGCCCTCTTCGAGAGAGTCCGCCCCGGACTGCTTTCCCCGGGCGTCCTGGCGAATATGCTGATCAGCATGACGAGTGAGCCGGAACTGCAGCGGGGTGTGGGCGAACCGGATGGATTCCGGCGCCTGTGGACGCCTCATCGGATGGCGTACATCCAGGGAGAGAACAAGCCGACCGGGCCCGCACCGGACGACGGTTGCCCGTTCTGCTCGATCCCCTCGCTCAGCGACGAGGACGGGCTGGTGATCGCCCGGGGGAGCGCGGTCTTCGCGGTGCTCAACCTGTACCCGTACAACGGCGGGCACCTGATGGTGGTGCCGTACCGGCACGTGGCCGACTACACCGACCTGGACGCGGAGGAGACGGCCGAGCTGGCCGACTACACCAAGCGCGCCATGACGGCCCTGCGCACCGCCTCCGGCGCGCACGGCTTCAACATCGGGATGAACCAGGGCGCCGCGGCCGGTGCCGGCATCGCCGCCCACCTGCACCAGCACGTGGTGCCGCGCTGGGGCGGGGACACCAACTTCATGCCGGTGGTGGGGCACACCAAGGTGCTGCCCCAACTGCTCGCCGACACCCGGAAGATGCTCGCCGAGGTGTGGCCGCAGGACTGAGCGCACGTCAGAGGGGCGGTACCCGGAACCACCGGGTACCGCCCCTCTGACGTGCGGTGGATCAGCCCGCGTCGTAGCGGTCGGCCTTGAACGGGCGGCTGCCCTGCATCTCGGACTTGAGGATCCCGCCGCGGTTTGCGAGGCGGCTGGAGTCCACGTCGTGCTCGTCCAGGAACTCGACGGTGGCGGCCAGCACCGCGTTGACCACCGGGGCGATGCTGAAGATGACGTCGTCCGCCTTGTAGCGGCTGGTCCAGGTCTGGTCGGCCCAGGCCCCGCGGAGCGAGAAGGGCTCGGGCAGGCCGATCCCGCCGCCCAGCCAGGCCAGCAGCGAGGGGATCTTCACGAAGGGGGCGCGGACCGCCTGGCGGACCACCTCGTCGTTGTCGACCAGCGGGAGGACGACGGTGCGCTCCTCCCAGAACTTGCCGGTCTTCGGGACCTTGATCTCCTTGGGCTTCGGCTTGGCGCCGAACAGCCCGTTCAGCGGCCCGAGTGCGTGGCCGGAGACGGAGACCCGCAGGGTGTTGCTCATCACCGTCACGCCGATCACCACGGTGGTGACCAACTGACCCTTGTGGAGCACCAGTTGGACGGTGGTGCGGTGTCGGCTGTCGGTGCCGAGGCTCTGCCGGTTGGCGATCGTCTGGAGCGCGAAGTCGCGCATCCGGTACCCGTCCATGTCCGGACCGGACGGGCGGCCGATCTCGTCGGCGCCCTCGGGCACGTCCACCACCAGCCACTGCTGGACGGCCATGTGCGGCATCGCCCCGCCGCCGACCTCGCTCTGGGTCAGGGTGCTCATCCGGGCCGTGATCTTCCGGCTGAGGTCCCACGGGTGGAAGGCCCGGAAGTCCGGCCGGCCCTCCAGCGGGCGCAGCTCCTCGACCACCTGCCAGTCGCCCCACCGCATCCCGGCGCCCAGGATGCCCTTGCCACCGGCGTAGTGGTGGACGTTGGTCTCCTGCTCCACCGTCAGGCGCTCCAGCGAGGCGCGCAGGTCGGTGGCCTTCTTGTCCAGGTCGTCCCGGGGCACCGCCTTGGGCACCGTCGCGGCCAGCGCACTGCCCTCGACCAGGCCGCCCCAGCGGTTGCGCAGCTCGATGGTCGAGCGCAGCACCAGGCGCTTGGCCAGGAACCAGCCCAGCACCGGGGCCAGCATCATCACCCGGAAGTACAGCGCGAACGGACCGCCGACCGGCGGGCGCAGCGCGAGCAGCACGGCGAGGCCGACGGCTGCCGTCACCAGCAGGGCGTTGTAGGCGCCGTGGCGGTTCGCCGGGCTCTTGCGCTTGAGCCAGATCCGGCCGTAGAAGACCGCGAGCCAGATCAGCGTGCCGGGCAGGAAGAGCACGCCGGTGAGCAGCGTGATCACCTGGAGCTGCCGGTCGCGCGCGTTGCGCAGCTCCTCGGCGGCCAGGCAGTGCTCGACCACCATCCGGGTGTCGGTCCCGAAGGAGGGCACCAGCGGGTTCCGCCCGGCGCCGAGCGTGCGGGCGATGATCGCCTTGGCGTAGGCCTCGCCGACGCTGGGCCGGAACAGGAGGTTCTTGCCCCCGTTGACGGTGACTCCGGGCAGCTTCTCCAGGTCCTTGACGTCACCGTCGCGGTAGGCCACCGACGAGAGCAGCTGGGTGACCGCAGTCTGTGGTCCGACGTCCGTACGGGGTATCTGCGCGCCCGGGGTCATGTCCAGCTTCGTCACGGCGGCCTCCCCTCCTCCCCTTGTCAGCGGCAGGTTACCGTGCGACCGGCACCCCGCGTGCTTGATCGTCTGAACCGCCGTCACTTCCCGTCGTGCGGACGGGGCGTGGAGTGATCGTGCCCACTTTCGAGCGGCGCCGATCCTCCGCCGGGCGGATGGTGCAGGATCGGGGGCATGAGCGAGACGCGGGTGGTCGATCCGGTGCTGGTCTACGACGGCGACTGCGGGTTCTGCACCAGCAGTGAGCAGTTCGCCGAGCGCTACCTGAGGGCGAGCCTCTCCTCGGCGAACTGGGAGGGGGTGCCGTTCCAGTTCGCGGACCTGGAGGCGCTGGACGCCCGTGCGGGCGGGCGCGGGCTGGTCAGCCGGGAGCGGGCCGAGCGGGAGATCCTCTGGGTGACGCCGGCCGGGGACGTGTACGGCGGGGCACAGGCCGCGGCGCGGCTGCTGATGCGGTCCGGCGGCGCCTGGGCCTACCTGGGAGCGGCCTTGACGCTCGCCCCGGTCCGCCCGCTCGCGGCGGCGGTCTACCGCTGGGTGTCGGCCCACCGCCACAGCCTCCCGGGCGGGACGCCGGCGTGTGCCCTGCCGCGCCGCTGACGCGACGAGCGCGACGTTCAGTTGCAGCGACCCAGGGGCGCGAGGAACTGCGCGCGGGGGAACGGCAGCACGTGCAACTGGCTCACCTGCCCCGATCTAACACTGGGCCGCCTTCCGCTTCGCACAGTTCCCCGCGCCCCCGGCATCACCGAGTTCCTCAGGCGTACTGGGAAGCCAGGGCGGGCGGCATGGGAGCGTGGCGGAGGTAGGTGCGGGAGAAGGTGCCGGTGCCGTGGGAGAGGGAGCGGAGGTCGATGGGGTAGCGGCTGAGCTCCAGTTCGGGGACTTCGGCGCGGACCAGGCTGAGGCCGGGGCCGCCGGGCTCGGTGCCGAGGACGTGGCCGCGACGGGCGGAGAGGTCGCCGAGGACCGCACCCTGGTACTCGTCGGGGAGCAGGACCCGGACTTCGTCCACCGGTTCGAGCAGCTGCACGGTGCCGTGCTCCGCGGCCTCCTTGAGGGCGAGGGCGGCGGCGGTCTGGAAGGCGGCGTCCGAGGAGTCGACGGAGTGCGCCTTGCCGTCGGTGAGGGTGACCCGGACGCCGACCACCGGGTGGTCGCCGCGCAGGCCGTGGGCCAGCTGCGCCCGGACGCCCTTCTCCACCGAGGGGATGAAGTTGCGCGGTACGGCCCCGCCGACCACGTGGTCGACGAACTCGACCTCCTCGCCGGGCAGCGGATCCACCGTCAGGTCGCAGACCGCGAACTGCCCGTGGCCGCCCGACTGCTTGACGTGCCGGCCGTGCCCGCTGCTGCTGCCCGCGAAGGTCTCGCGCAGGGCCACCTCGTACGGGACGGAGTCCACGTGCACGCCGAAGCGGCCGCGTAGCCGGTCGAGGACCACGGCCTGGTGGGCCTCGCCGGTGCACCAGAGGACCAGTTGGTGGGTGTCGGGGTTCTGTTCCACGCGCAGGGCCGGGTCCTGGGCGGTGAGTTTGGCGAGGCTCTGGGAGAGCCGGTCCTCGTCGGCCTTGCTGTGGGCCCGGACGGCCACCGGCAGCAGGGCCTCGGGGCGGGGCCAGCCGGGGAGCGGGGGGCCGCCGAGGGTGTCGCCGGTGCGGGCCCGGGCCAGCTTGGCCAGGCAGACCAGGTCGCCGGGCAGGGCCTGCGGGACGGGCCGCTGGCGGGCGCCGAAGGGGCTGGTGAGGGCGGTGACGCGCTCCTCGGGGCCGCCGTCCAGGTGGAGGGAGGTGTCGGGGCGCAGGGTGCCGGACCAGATCCGGGCCAGGCTGAGCCGGCCGACGTACTGGTCCTCGCCGGTCTGGATGACCTGGGCGGTGACGGGGGCGTCCGGGTCGCAGGGCGGGCGGTCGTCGGTGCGTTCGGTGGGGGCGGGGAGCACGGTGACGATCAGGTCGAGCAGTTCGGCGGCGCCGAGCGGGGCGGCGGTGCAGAGCAGCGGGTGGACGGCGTCGGCCCGGACCTCGCGGCGCAGGGCCTCGGTGAGCGAGGCCGGGTCCAGCTCCTCGCCGGCGGCCCAGCGCTCCAGCAGGGCGTCGTCCTCACCGGCGATGGCCTCCACCAGGGCGCCGCGGGCGGCCTGGTCGACGGCGGGGGCCTCGCCGTAGGTCCTCCCGGTGAGCAGGTCGACGGAGCCGGTGAGGCGGCCGCCGTCGAAGCGGGGCTGGAAGAGCGGCAGCACGGTCTCCGGGTGGCCGTCGCCGAAGGCCTCCTGACAGGCCGTCACGGCCTCGGGGCCGTGCACGTGGGTGAGGGCGACGGCGGTGGGCAGGCCGGCGGCGCGGCACTCGCGCCAGAGGGCGAGCACGGCGGGGCCGACCTGGTCGGTGGCGGAGACCACCAGGACGGCGGCCTCGGCGGCGTGCATCCCGGCCTGCCGCTGGCCGGCGAAGTCGGCGTACCCGGGGGTGTCCAGCAGGTTGACCTTGTGGCCCTGCCAGGCCAGGGGGAGCAGCGAGAGCTGGACGGAGCGCTGCTGGTGGTGCTCGATCTCCTCGTGGTCCGAGGCGGTGGTGCCCTCGGTCACGGAGCCGGCCCGGGTGAGGGCGCCGGCGGTGAGGGCGAGGGCCTCGGCGAGGGTGGTCTTCCCGGCCCCTGCGGCGCCGACGAGCACGACGTTGCGCAGCCGGGCCGGATCTTCGACCGGTACGGGGGGCGGGGTGGTCCGGTCGGTCATGGCGCACCTGCGATCACGGTCGGTGTGCCGTCAACTGCCCTGGGTGGCCGCCGGTTGGGCCGGATGGCGCTCGCGGGCGTGGGGCGGCGAGGGGTGCGAGCGGCGTGGATACCATTGTCCGGCCGGGCGGGCCGATCCGCTCGGCCGCCCGCCGCCCTGAGGGCGGGGGTGGGTTTCGGAAGATCGGGGCGGTCCGGAAGGCCATGCTCAACAAGTACGCACGTGCCTTCTTCACACGTGTCCTGACGCCGTTCGCCGCGATGCTGCTCCGCTGGGGCGTCAGCCCGGACGCCGTGACGCTGATCGGGACGGCCGGTTCGGTCGCCGGTGCGCTGGTGTTCTTCCCGCGCGGGGAGTTCTTCTGGGGCACCATCACCATCACCCTCTTCATCTTCTCCGACCTGGTGGACGGGAACATGGCCCGCCAGGCCAACACCTCCAGCCGCTGGGGCGCCTTCCTGGACTCCACGCTGGACCGGGTCGCCGACGCGGCGATCTTCGGCGGGCTGGCGCTCTGGTACTCCGGGCACGGGAACAGCAACGTGCTGTGCGCCGTCGCGGTGTTCTGCCTGGCGAGCGGTCAGGTGGTCTCGTACACCAAGGCCCGGGGCGAGAGCCTGGGCTTCCCGGTGAACGTCAACGGGCTGGTGGAGCGCGCGGAGCGGCTGGTGATCACGCTGGTCGCGGCCGGGGTGACGGGGCTGGGCACCTTCGGGGTGCCGTACCTGGAGTGGCTGCTGCCGACGGCGCTCTGGGTGGTGGCCGTGGGGAGCCTGGTGACGGTGTTCCAGCGGATGCTGACGGTGCGTCGGGAGTCGCGGGAGGCCGACGCGGCGGCGGAGGCGACGGCGTGAAGATGACCAAGGAGGGCCTGGTCGACGGGGCGTACGCGCTGGGCTGGGCGGCGCTCAAGCACCTGCCCGAGCCGCTGGCGCGCGGACTGTTCGACCAGCTGGCCGACTTCACCTGGCGGCGCCGGGGCAAGGGCGTGCTGCGGCTGGAGGCCAATCTGCGCCGGGTCCGGCCCGAGCTGGACGAGGCCGGGATCCGGGCGCTGTCCCGGGCCGGGATGCGCTCCTACCTGCGGTACTGGAAGGAGTCCTTCCGGCTGCCGGTGTACTCCACCGCGCGCCTCGCCGAGGACTGCCGGGTCAAGGGCCTGGAACGGCTGGACGAGGCGCTCGCCGCCGGGCGCGGCGCCGTGGTGGCCCTGCCGCACATGGGCAACTGGGACCTGGCCGGGGCCTGGGTGGCCGCGGTCGGCGGGCACCCGTTCACCACCGTGGCCGAGCGGCTCAAGCCGGAGTCGCTGTTCGACCGCTTCGTGGCCTACCGCGAGGGGCTCGGCATGGAGGTGCTGCCGCTGACGGGTGGTCAGGTCTCGGTGATCGGGACGCTGGCCCGGCGGCTGCGCTCCGGCAAGCTGGTCTGCCTGGTCGGCGACCGCGACCTCTCGGAGGCGGGCCTGCCGGTGGACTTCTTCGGCGAGACCACCAGGATGCCGGCCGGCCCGGCCGCCCTGGCCCTGCGCACCGGGGCCGCGCTCTTCCCGGTGACGCTCTGGTACGACGGCGCGGTGATGCGCGGCGAGATCCACCCCGAGGTGCTGCCCCCCGAGGAGGGGGACCAGAAGGAGCGGACCTCGGCGATGACCCAGGCGATGGCGGACATCTGGGCCGAGGGCATCCGGGAGCACCCGGAGGACTGGCACATGCTGCAGCGCTTCTGGCTGGCCGACCTGGAGGTCAAGCGGTGAGGATCGGGATCGTCTGCCCGTACGACTGGGACGTGCCGGGCGGGGTGCAGTTCCACATCCGCGACCTGGCCGAGCACCTGATCGCGCTCGGCCACCAGGTCTCGGTGCTGGCCCCGGCCGAGGACGAGTCGGCGCTGCCGCCGTACGTGGTCTCGGCCGGGCGGGCCGTCGCGGTGCCGTACAACGGCTCGGTGGCGCGCCTCAGCTTCGGCATCCTCTCCGCCGCCCGGGTGCGGCGGTGGCTGAACGACGGCCACTTCGACATCCTGCACGTGCACGAGCCGGCCTCGCCGAGCCTGTCGATGCTGGCCGCCTGGTCCGCCTCCGGGCCGATGGTCGGCACCTTCCACACCTCCAACCCGCGCTCGCGGGCGATGATCGCGGCCTCGCCGATCCTCCAGCCCGGGCTGGAGAAGATGAGCGCCCGGATCGCGGTCAGCGAGTACGCCCGCCGGACCCTGGTCGAGCACCTGGGCGGCGACGCGGTGGTGATCCCCAACGGGGTGGACGTCGGCTTCTTCGCCGGTGCCGAGCCGGACCCGCGCTGGACCGGCACGGTGGCCGCGCCCACCATCGGCTTCATCGGCCGGATCAACGAGCCGCGCAAGGGCCTGCCCACCCTGCTGGCCGCGCTGCCGAAGATCCTGGCCGAGCGCCCGGGCGTGCGGCTGCTGGTGGCCGGCAAGGGCGACGAGGAGGAGGCCGCCGAGGGGCTGACCCCCGAGGTGCGCCGGCACGTGGAGTTCCTCGGCATGGTCAGCGACGAGGAGAAGGCCCGGCTGCTGCGCAGCGTGGACCTGTACGTGGCGCCCAACACCGGCGGCGAGAGCTTCGGCATCATCCTGGTCGAGGCGATGTCGGCGGCCGCGCCGGTGCTCGCCTCCGACCTGGACGCCTTCAAGCAGGTGCTGGACGGCGGCGGTGCCGGGGAGCTCTTCCCGGTCGAGGACGCCGGCGCGCTGGCCGACGCGGCGGTGCGGCTGCTGGCCGACCCGGAGCGGCTGGCCGAGCTGCGCGAGGCGGCCTCCCGGCACGTGCGCCGCTTCGACTGGTCGACCGTGGGGGCGGACATCCTCGCGGTGTACGAGACGGTCACCGACGGCATGCCGGAGGTGGCCGAGGACACCCGCGGCGGCTGGCGCGAGCGCCTCGGCCTGGCCCGGGACTGACGGAACGACAGATGGGGGAGTGACGATGCCGCAGGTGCTGATCGACCACTCGGCGGGGCTGGACGTGGACTGGGCGGGGCTCGCGGGCGAGCTGCACCGGGTGATCCCGGAGGTGATCGACACCGACACCGCCGCCTGCAAGACGGTGGTCCGCGAGGCCGGGCGGGTGCTGGTCGGTGACGGTGCGTCGGACGAGGCGCTGGTGCTGGTCGAGGTGAAGGTGCTGGCCGGGCGCTCCACCGAGCTGCGGGCCGAGCTGAGCCGCCGGGTGCTGGAGCTGCTGCGGGCGCACGTCACGGTGCCGGCCGCGCTCGGCGTGCAGATCACCGAGCTGGACCGGGAGACCTACCGGTTCGAGCACCACCCGGCGCGGTAGCGTACCTGCCCGTGAGCAACTGGATCTGGGCCGCGGTGGCGGTCGTGCTGTTCGGCGTGTACCTCAGTTGGACGGCGGGGCGGCTGGACCGGCTGCACGCCCGGATCGACGCGGCGCGCGCCTCGCTGGACGCGCAGCTGCTGCGCCGGGCCTCGGTGGCGATGGAGCTGGCCACCTCCTCGCTGCTCGACCCGGCCGCCTCGATCCTGCTGCTGGAGGCCGCGCACGCCGCGCGCCAGGCCGAGGACGACCACCGCGAGGTGGCCGAGAGCGAGCTCAGCCTGGCGCTGCGGGCGGTCTTCGCCGAGCCCGAGCAGCTGGCCGCGCTGGCTGCGGCGCCTGGCGGGGCGGAGGCGCTGAAGGACCTGACGGCCGCGGTGCGCCGGGTGCCGATGGCCCGGCGCTTCCACAACGACGCGGTGCGGGCGGCCCGGGCGGTGCGTGAGCACCGGCTGGTCCGGTACTTCCGGCTGGCGGGGCGGGCGCCCTTCCCGCTGGCCTTCGAGATGGACGACGAACCGCCGCTCGCGCTCACCCCGCAGGGCGCCCCGGCCTGAGAGCCTTGGGCACCTGAGGGTCGTTCAGACTTCTGTCGTAAGCCGCTTTGTCGTAAGCCCGAGGACCTTCTGGCCTTGGTGGTGCATGGTCCCCACCTGCTTCGGGCCTACGATAGGGCGATAGCACTGGTACATCTTCGAGTGAGGTCACACGTGTCCACCACCCCCATCACCGCTGACCAGCCGCAGATCGGCACCGCCCGCGTGAAGCGCGGCATGGCCGAGCAGCTCAAGGGCGGTGTGATCATGGACGTGGTCAACGCCGAGCAGGCCAAGATCGCCGAGGACGCCGGTGCGGTGGCCGTCATGGCCCTCGAGCGCGTCCCCGCCGACATCCGCAAGGACGGCGGCGTGGCCCGGATGTCCGACCCGAACATGATCGAGGAGATCATCGCCGCGGTCTCCATCCCGGTCATGGCCAAGTCCCGGATCGGCCACTTCGTCGAGGCCCAGGTCCTGCAGTCGCTCGGCGTCGACTACATCGACGAGTCCGAGGTGCTGACCCCGGCCGACGAGGTCAACCACTCCGACAAGTTCGCCTTCACCACCCCCTTCGTCTGCGGCGCCACCAACCTGGGCGAGGCGCTGCGCCGCATCGCCGAGGGCGCGGCCATGATCCGCTCCAAGGGCGAGGCCGGCACCGGCAACGTGGTCGAGGCCGTCCGCCACCTGCGCCAGATCAAGAACGAGATCGCCAAGCTGCGCGGCTTCGACAACAACGAGCTGTACGCCGCCGCCAAGGAGCTGCGCGCTCCGTACGAGCTGGTCAAGGAGGTCGCCGAGCTCGGCAAGCTGCCGGTCGTGCTGTTCTCCGCCGGTGGCGTGGCCACCCCGGCCGACGCCGCGCTGATGCGTCAGCTCGGTGCCGAGGGCGTCTTCGTCGGCTCGGGCATCTTCAAGTCCGGCGACCCGGCCAAGCGCGCCGCCGCCATCGTGAAGGCGACCACCTTCTTCGACGACCCGAAGGTCATCGCGGACGCCTCCCGCAACCTGGGCGAGGCCATGGTCGGCATCAACTGCGACACCCTGCCCGAGGCCGAGCGGTACGCCAACCGCGGCTGGTAATCACGTCCGGTCGGCCCGCCGCGCAGCCTTGATCGCGCGGCGGGCCGCCGCACGTCCAACGATCTTCCCGAATGAGGTAACACCGTGAGCACCCCCGTCATCGGCGTCCTGGCACTCCAGGGCGACGTCCGCGAGCACCTGATCGCGCTGGCCTCGGCCGACGCCATCGCCCGCGAGGTCCGCCGGCCGGAGGAGCTGGCCGAGGTGGACGCGCTGGTGATCCCCGGCGGGGAGTCCACCACGATGTCCAAGCTGGCCCTGCTGTTCGGCCTGATGGACCCGCTGCGCGAGCGCGTCCGGGCCGGCATGCCGGTCTACGGCACCTGCGCAGGCATGATCATGCTGGCCGACAAGATCCTGGACGGCCGGGACGACCAGGAGACCGTCGGCGGGATCGACATGACGGTCCGCCGCAACGCCTTCGGCCGGCAGAACGAGTCCTTCGAGTCCGGCATCGCCTTCGAGGGCATGGAGCAGCCGGTGCACGGCGTCTTCATCCGTGCCCCCTGGGTCGAGGAGGTCGGCGCCGGGGTCCGGGTGCTGGCCGAGCTGCCGGCGGCCGACGGCCCGGACAGCCGGATCGTGGCGGTCCGTCAGGGGAACCTGCTGGCCACCTCGTTCCACCCCGAGCTCACCGGCGACCACCGGGTGCACGAGTACTTCGTGCGCATGGTGGAGGACGCTGCGCACTGACCGGAGCGCGGCACCGGTAAGATCCCTTCTGTTCATTTCCCTTTGGCGACGTAAAGGAGCTGGCGATGTCCGGCCACTCTAAGTGGGCTACCACCAAGCACAAGAAGGCGGTCATCGACGCCAAGCGCGGGAAGCTCTTCGCCAAGATGATCAAGAACATCGAGGTGGCGGCCCGCACCGGTGGCGGCGACCCGGCGGGCAACCCGACGCTCTACGACGCCATCCAGAAGGCGAAGAAGAGCTCCGTCCCGATCGACAACATCAACCGCGCCGTCAAGCGCGGCTCGGGCGCCGAGGCCGGCGGGGCCGACTACTCGACCATCATGTACGAGGGCTACGGCCCGAACGGCGTGGCGGTCCTGATCGAGTGCCTCACCGACAACCGCAACCGCGCGGCCTCCGACGTGCGCGTCGCGATGACCCGCAACGGCGGCAACATGGCCGACCCGGGTTCGGTCTCCTACCTCTTCAACCGCAAGGGCGTCGTGATCGTCCCCAAGGCGGACGGGGTCGACGAGGACCGGGTCATGGAGATCGTCCTGGAGGTCGGCGCCGAGGAGGTCACCGACCTCGGTGACACCTTCGAGGTGCTCAGCGCGGCCACCGACATGGTCGCCGTCCGCACCGCGCTGGTGGACGCCGGGATCGACTACGACTCGGCCGACGCCAACTTCGTCGCGGACCTCCAGGTCCCGCTGGACGTGGACGGCGCCCGCAAGATCTTCAAGCTGATCGACGCCCTCGAGGACAGCGACGACGTGCAGAACGTCTTCGCCAACTTCGAGATCAGCGACGAGGTCGGCGCGCAGCTCGACGCCGAGTGAGCTGACGGTGCGTGACACCGGCCCGGCGGTCCTCCAGGACCGCCGGGCCGGTGTCGTTGGTCCGGCTGTCGGACCAGGGCGGTAGCCTTCGCAGGTCGGAGCGTACGGAGGCGGGGCAGAGTGCGGGTGCTGGGTGTGGACCCTGGGCTGACCAGGTGCGGGGTCGGGGTGGTCGACGGCACGCCCGGGCGGCCGCTCACCATGGTCGGGGTCGGGGTGATCCGCACCCCCGCCGAGGAGGAGATCGGGCCCAGGCTGCTCCGGGTCGAGCAGGGCATCGAGGCCTGGCTCGACGAGCACCGGCCCGAACTCGTCGCCGTGGAGCGGGTGTTCGCCCAGCACAACGTGCGCACCGTGATGGGCACCGCGCAGGCCAGTGCGGTCGCGATGCTCTGCGCCACCCGGCGCGGCATCCCCGTCACCCTGCACACCCCGAGCGAGGTCAAGGCCGCCGTCACCGGCTCCGGCCGGGCCGACAAGGCCCAGGTCACCGCCATGGTGACCAGGCTGCTGCGGCTCGCCGAGCCGCCCAAGCCCGCCGACGCCGCCGACGCGCTGGCGCTGGCGATCTGTCACATCTGGCGCGGCGCCACCACCAACCGGCTGGCCGCCGCGGTCGCCACCGCCAAGCAGACCGCCCCCCCGTCCGCGCACCACCAGGGAGTACCGCCGATGATCGCCTTCGTCCAGGGCCCGGTCGCCGCCGTCACCGCCGGCAGCGCGGTCGTCGAGGTCGGCGGGGTCGGCATGCTGGTCAAGTGCACGCCCCGCACCCTCGGCACGCTGCGGATCGGCGAGCCCGCCCGGCTCACCACCGCACTGATCGTCAAGGAGGACTCGCTCACCCTCTACGGCTTCGCCGACGAGGACGAGCGCGCCACCTTCGAGGTGCTGCTCACCGCCAGCGGGGTCGCCGCCACCATGGCGCTCGGCATGCTGGCCGTCTTCACCCCCGACGAGCTGCGCCGGATCGTCGCCCAGGGGGACGCCAAGTCCCTCACCGCCGTCCCCCGGATCGGGCCCAAGCTGGCCCAGAAGCTGCTGCTGGAGTACAAGGACAAGCTCGGCGCGCCGAGCGGGGCCGTCCCCGCGCAGAAGCCGCTGGCCGCCGGGCCCGCCCCGTGGAGCGAGCAGCTGCACGCCGCGCTGGTCGGCCTGGGCTACGCGGCCCGGGAGGCCGACGAGGCGGTCACCGCCGTCACCCCGGAGGCCGAGGAGCAGACCACCACCGACGTCGGTGCCCTGCTGAAGGCCGCCCTGCGCACCCTCAACCGCACCCGCTGAGACCGCACCGCCGAGACCGAATCCGCTGATGGACCGTCAGGAGCCCGCCCCGATGAGCCCGTACGACTCCGACCCCGCCGACCGCGTGGTGGCCGCCGCCGCCGACGGTGAGGACCAGGCGGTGGAGGCGGCGCTGCGGCCCAAGCTCCTGGACGAGTTCATCGGCCAGGAGCGGGTCCGCGAGCAGCTCTCACTGGTGCTCCAGGCGGCCCGTCAGCGCGGTACCGCCCCGGACCACGTGCTGCTCAGCGGCCCGCCCGGGCTGGGCAAGACCACCCTGTCGATGATCATCGCGGCCGAGCTGGGCGCGCCGATCCGGATCACCTCGGGCCCCGCCATCCAGCACGCGGGCGACCTCGCGGCGATCCTCTCCTCGCTCACCGAGGGCGAGGTGCTGTTCCTGGACGAGATCCACCGGATGTCCCGCCCGGCCGAGGAGATGCTCTACCTGGCGATGGAGGACTTCCGCGTCGACGTGATCGTCGGCAAGGGCCCGGGCGCCACCGCGATCCCGCTGGAGCTGCCGCCCTTCACGCTGGTCGGCGCCACCACCCGGGCCGGCCTGCTGCCCCCGCCGCTGCGGGACCGCTTCGGCTTCACCGGGCACATGGAGTTCTACGCCCCGAGCGAGCTGGAGCGGGTGGTGCGGCGCTCGGCCGCGCTGCTGGACGTGGAGATCGACGGGGCGGCCGCGGCCGAGATCGCCGGGCGCTCGCGCGGCACGCCCCGGATCGCGAACCGCCTGCTGCGCCGGGTGCGGGACTTCGCCCAGGTGCGGCACGACGGCCTGGTGAGCCAGGAGATCGCGGCCAAGGCGCTGGACGTCTACGAGGTCGACGCACGTGGTCTGGACCGCTTGGACCGGGCGGTGCTGGACGCGCTGCTGCGGCTCTTCGGCGGCGGCCCGGTGGGCCTGTCCACGCTGGCCGTCGCGGTGGGGGAGGAGGCCGAGACGGTGGAGGAGGTGGCCGAGCCCTTCCTGGTGCGGGAGGGCCTGTTGGCCCGCACCCCGCGCGGCCGGATCGCCACCGCCGCGGCCTGGCACCACCTGGGGATGACGCCGCCGCAGCAGGGGGCCCGCGGGCCGGTGCCCGGGCAGGGCGACCTGTTCGGTGCGGCGGAGCGCTGAGGGGCGGTCGGCTCGTGGGGATCCGACAAAGATCGTGAGCAAACCGTTCCTGGTGGAGGTCGCCACCAACGGCGGCAGGATGACATGCTTGGCGTTGTCCGATCAGCGGAGGTCGCTTAGACTCCGCCGGACCGCCCCTCTCACCCGACGGGCCGACCCAATGCCGATGGCCGTCGCACCGTAGGCGGCCTGGACAAGGACACAGGCTGTGGAAACGCTCATCCTCCCTCTGATCATGATCGCCGTTCTGTTCATGATGTTCCGGTCGAACAAGAAGCGGCAGGAGCAGGCGCAGCAGATGCGTTCCGGCCTCGAGCCGGGCGCCGGCGTCCGCACCATCGGGGGGATGTACGCCCTGGTCAAGTCGGTCAATGAGGAGACCGTCGAGCTGGAGCTCGCCCCCGGCGTGGTCGCCCACTTCACCAAGGGCGCGATCGCCGCGGTGCTGGAGCCGCAGGAGTACGACGCGATCATCAACGGCCGCCCGGCCGACGAGGAGCCGCAGGACGAGGCGGCCGAGGCCGACGAGAAGCCGGTCAGCTTCGACAAGTCGGACGACTCGGACAACGGAGGTGCCGACGACGAGGCCCCGAAGAGCAAGTAGTACGGTCGGGCTTCCCCGATCGAGCGGCAACTCGCCGCGCGCACACAGGACCTCACGGGCCGTCAGGCCACCCTCCCCCTATCCGCCACCTACCGGACAGGGTCCGGTGGGCGGCGGCATGGACAGGGAGAAACGAGCAAGGTGGCAACACCCAAGTCGCGCCCGCGCGACGGTTACCCGGGACGGGCACTGGCCTTCATCCTGGTCGTCACCGTCGGACTGGTCGCCCTCATGTTCGGGACGGGCCACACCACGCCGCGTCTCGGGATCGACCTCGCCGGTGGTACCAGCATCACGCTGACCGCCAAGTCGGATGACCCCGCCGCGATCAACAAGTCCAACATGGACACCGCGGTCAACATCATCCAGAAGCGCGTGAACGCCTTCGGTGTCTCCGAGGCCGAGGTCCAGACCCAGGGCTCGGACACCATCATCGTCAACATCCCGAACAAGGATGGTGGCAACGAGAAGGCGATCAAGGACGTCGGTCAGACCGCCAAGCTCTACTTCCGCCCGGTGCTGGCGCTCGCGCCCACCGGCTCCCTTCCGCAGCCCTCGGCCACCCCGAGCGCCTCGGGCAGCCCGTCGGCCTCCGCCTCCCCGAACGCCGGCGCCTCCGCCGGCGCGCCCTCGGCCACGCCGAGCCCGTCCGGGAGCAAGGCCGGCCGCGCCGTCACCGACGCGCTGAAGGCCGACCCGACCGCCTCCGCCTCGGCCACGCCGAACGCGTCCGGCACCCCGAGCGCCGCGCCGAGCGCGCCGAGCGCCCCGAGCGCCGCCGACCTCTCGGCCGCCCTCACCCAGGGCACCGTCCCGGCCGAGCTGCAGCAGCAGTTCGCCGCGCTGGACTGCTCCGACCCGTCCAAGCGCCTGGACTACCAGAGCGAGCCGACCAAGAACGCGGTCGCCTGCTCCTACGACGCCGAGCAGGGCATCTGGTACAAGTTCGCGCTCGGCCCGGTGGCCGTGAACGGTGACAGCATCTCCAAGGCCACCGCCGTGTACGACACCCAGCAGGGTGCCGGCTGGCAGGTCCAGCTCCAGTTCAACAGCGCCGGCTCGGACGCCTTCGCCGCGATCACCGGTCAGCTGGCCACCCAGGCCCCGCCGGCCAACCAGTTCGCCGTGGTCCTCGACGGCAAGGTGGTCTCCCACCCGTACGTCCAGCAGGCCATCCCCGGCGGCTCGGCCGTGATCTCCGGCAGCTTCACCCAGCAGGAGGCCAAGGCCCTGGCCGACGTGCTCTCCTTCGGCGCGCTGCCGCTGACCTTCCAGATGAGCGACGTCACCACGGTCTCCCCGCAGCTCGGCGGCGACCAGCTGACGGCCGGTCTGATCGCCGGCGCCATCGGCATGGTCCTCGTGGTGCTCTACTCGCTGGTCTACTACCGCGGCCTCGGCCTGGTCTCGATCGCCGGTCTGCTGGTCTCGGCCGCGCTGACCTACGCGATCATGTCGCTGCTCGGCGCGGGCATCGGCTTCGCGCTCAACCTGCCGGCCGTCTGCGGCGCCATCGTCGCGATCGGCATCACGGCGGACTCCTTCATCGTGTACTTCGAGCGCATCCGCGACGAGGTCCGCGAGGGCGCCCCGCTGCGCCCGGCCGTCCAGCGCGCCTGGCCGCGGGCCCGGCGCACCATCCTGGTCTCGGACTTCGTCTCCTTCCTCTGTGCCGCGGTGCTCTACTTCGTCTCGGTCGGCAAGGTGCAGGGCTTCGCCTTCACCCTCGGTCTGACCACCGCCCTGGACGTCGTGGTGATCTTCTTCTTCACCAAGCCGCTGATCACCCTGCTCGCCCGCACCAAGTTCTTCGCCGAGGGTCACCCCTGGTCCGGCCTGGACCCGAAGCGCCTGGGCGCCCGTCCTCCGGTGCGCGGTCGTCGCCGCACCTCCGCCACTGCCGCCAAGGAGGTCTGACGCGATGTCACGCTTCAGCAACCTCGGTCACCGTCTCTACCAGGGCGAGGTCAGCTTCGACTTCGTCGGCCGGCGCAAGCTCTGGTACAGCATCTCCGCCGTCATCGTCCTGGTGGCCGGCATCGGCCTGGCCATGGGCCTCAAGCTCGGCATCGAGTTCGAGGGCGGCTCGGTCTACACGGTCACCAAGCCGGGTCTGACGGTCTCCCAGGCCCAGTCCGCGGCCGACTCGATCCTGCACGACACCAAGGCCCTGGTGCAGTCCACCGACAAGGGCGCGGTCAAGATCCAGATCTCGGCCGAGGAGCAGATCCCGGCGGAGACCTTCATCGCCGAGCTCTCCAAGGACCTGGCCGTCCCGGCCAACGAGATCAACGCCCAGGTGATCGGCCCCAGCTGGGGCGAGGAGATCTCCAAGAAGGCGCTGCTCGGCCTGGTCATCTTCATGGTGCTGGTCACCGTGTACCTGGCCATCGCCTTCGAGTGGCGGATGGCCATCGCCGCCCTGGTCGCCCTGATCCACGACCTCCTGATCACCATCGGCGTCTACGCCCTGGTCGGCTTCGAGGTCACCCCGGGCACCGTGATCGGCTTCCTCACCATCCTCGGCTACTCGCTCTACGACACGGTCGTCGTCTTCGACACCGTGAAGGAGAACGCCAAGGGCATCACCCGGCAGAACAAGGTCACCTTCAGCGAGGCGGCCAACGCCGGTCTGAACCAGACCCTGGTCCGCTCGATCAACACCACCGTGGTGGCGCTCCTCCCGGTCGCCGCGCTGCTCTTCATCGGCGGCGGCATCCTGGGCGCCGGCACCCTGAACGACATCTCGCTGGCCCTGTTCATCGGCCTCGCGGCCGGTGCCTACTCCTCGATCTGCGTCGCGACCCCGCTCTACGCGCAGCTCAAGGAGGCCACCCCCGAGATGCGCGCGCTGGCCAAGAAGGTCGCCGCCCGCCGGGCGGCCGACGCCAAGGCCACCGCGGAGAACCCCACCGTCGAGGAGGCCGGCGAGGAGCTGTCGGCCAACGAGGGTGACGACGACTCAGCGGGTATGGTCGGACAGCGCAACCAGCCGGTCAGCAAGTCCCGCACCCGGGGACGTCCGTCCGGCAAGCACTGACGACAAGGACCCCCGTGACCTCTCCCGACCCCGCCCTGGCCGAGCTGCTCAACAGCCGGATCAAGGACGTCCCCGACTACCCCAAGCCGGGCGTGCTGTTCAAGGACATCGCGCCGCTGCTGGCCGACGCCGAGGCGTTCGGCGCCCTCACCCGGGCGCTGGCCGCCCGGGCGGCGGAGCTCGGGGCGACGAAGGTGGTCGGTCTGGAGGCACGGGGGTTCGTGCTCGCCGCCCCGGCGGCGTACGCGGCCGGGCTCGGCTTCGTGCCGATCCGCAAGAAGGGCAAGCTGCCCGGCGAGGTGTTCGCCAAGTCGTACGACCTGGAGTACGGGTCGGCCACCCTCGAGGTGCAGTGCGACGCCTTCGCGCCGGGCGAGAAGGTGCTGGTCGTCGACGACGTGCTGGCCACCGGCGGGACCATCGCGGCCTCGCTCGACCTGGTCCAGCAGGCCGGGGCCGAGCTGGCCGGCGTGGTGGTCCTGATGGAGCTGAGCTTCCTGCCGGGCCGCGAGCGGCTGGCGCCGCACCTGAACGGGGCTCCGCTCGAGACGCTCGTCACGGTCTGAGAACTGGTCATACCGGGGGCGCGGGGAACTGACATCTGCGGCTCCGCCGCGGGGCGCGACCAGCCCTCTACGGAGGTGCATGGTTGGCAGCGCAGTTCCCCGCGCCCCCAAAGGTTTAACCACTCGGTACCATGAAACCCCAACCGCACCACGAGGAGTCGTCCTTGCCCGACGAGGTTGTGCCCCCGGCGCCCGCCACGCCCAAGCCCTCGGCCACCGGCGGCATGCGGGCCCGCCTCGCCCGCCTCGGCGGTCAGCGCTCCACCGTGCTCAACCCGGTGCTGGAGCCGCTGTTCCGGACCATCCGGGCCCAGGACCCGAAGGCCGACCCGGCCCTGCTGCGCGACATCGAGCGCGCCTACGCGGTGGCGGAGAAGTGGCACCGCGGTCAGAAGCGCAAGAGCGGCGACCCGTACATCACCCACCCGCTGGCCGTGGCCACCATCCTGGCCGAACTCGGGATGGACGCGCCCACCCTGATGGCGGGTCTGCTGCACGACACCGTCGAGGACACCGACTACGGCCTCGAGACCCTGCGCCGGGACTTCGGCGACTCGGTGGCCCTGCTGGTGGACGGCGTCACCAAGCTGGACCGCGTGAAGTTCGGCGAGGCCGCGCAGGCCGAGACCGTCCGCAAGATGGTGGTCGCGATGGCCAAGGACCCCCGGGTCCTGGTGATCAAGCTGGCCGACCGGCTGCACAACATGCGGACCATGCGGTACCTCAAGCGGGAGAAGCAGGAGAAGAAGGCCCGCGAGACGCTGGAGATCTACGCCCCGCTGGCGCACCGGCTGGGCATGAACACCATCAAGTGGGAGCTGGAGGACCTCGCCTTCGCGATCCTCTACCCCAAGATGTACGACGAGATCGTGCGTCTGGTGGCCGAGCGCGCCCCCAAGCGGGACGAGTACCTGGCCACCGTGATCGACCAGGTCCAGGGCGACCTGCGGAGCGCCCGGATCACCGCGCAGGTGACGGGCCGTCCGAAGCACTACTACTCGGTCTACCAGAAGATGATCGTGCGCGGCCGCGACTTCGCCGAGATCTACGACCTGGTCGGCATCCGGGTCCTGGTGGACACCGTCCGCGACTGCTACGCGGCGCTCGGCACCATCCACGCGCGGTGGAACCCGGTCCCCGGCCGGTTCAAGGACTACATCGCGATGCCGAAGTTCAACATGTACCAGTCGCTGCACACCACGGTGATCGGTCCGGGCGGCAAGCCGGTCGAGCTGCAGATCCGCACCTTCGACATGCACCGCCGCGCGGAGTACGGCATCGCCGCGCACTGGAAGTACAAGCAGCGCGCGGTGGCCGGCGCCTCCAAGGTGCGCCACCGACACGCCGACCCAGGTCCGCAAGGACGACAAGGCCGGGGCCGTCAACGAGATGGCCTGGCTGCGGCAGCTGCTGGACTGGCAGAAGGAGACCGAGGACCCGAGCGAGTTCCTGGAGTCGCTGCGCTTCGACCTCTCCAACAACGAGACCTTCGTCTTCACCCCCAAGGGTGACGTGATAGCGCTGCCCGCCGGGGCCACCCCGGTGGACTTCGCCTTCGCGGTGCACACCGAGGTCGGCTACCGCTGCATAGGAGCACGGGTCAACGGCCGGCTGGTGCCGCTGGAGTCGACGCTGGAGAACGGCGACACCGTGGAGGTCTTCACCTCCAAGGCGGAGAACGCGGGCCCGTCCCGGGACTGGCTGGGCTTCGTCAAGTCGCCGCGCGCCCGGAACAAGATCAAGGCCTGGTTCTCCAAGGAACGCCGTGAGGAGGCGATCGAGCAGGGCAGGAGGCGATCGTCCGGGCGATGCGCAAGCAGGGCCTGCCGATCCAGCGGATCCTGACCGGCGACTCGCTGGTCACCCTGGCGCACGAGATGCGCTACCCGGACATCTCCTCGTTCTACGCGGCGATCGGCGAGGGCCACGTCGCGGCGCAGAACATCGTCCAGAAGCTGGTTCAGGCGCTCGGCGGCGAGGAGGGCGCGACCGACGACCTGGCCGAGACCGCCACCCCGACGGCCCATCAGAACCGGGCCACCCGGCGCCGGGCCAAGGGTGACCCCGGGGTCATCGTCAAGGGCGTGGACGACGTCTGGGTCAAGCTGTCCCGCTGCTGCACGCCGGTGCCGGGCGACCCGATCGTCGGCTTCGTCACCCGGGGCAACGGCGTCTCGGTGCACCGGGCGGACTGCGTCAACGTCGAGGCGCTCTCCCAGCAGCCGGAGCGGATGATCGAGGTCGAGTGGGCCGCGACCCAGTCCTCGGTCTTCCTGGTGGCCATCCAGGTGGAGGCGCTGGACCGCTCCCGCCTGCTCTCGGACGTCACCCGGGTGCTCTCCGACCAGCACGTCAACATCCTGTCGGCGGCGGTGCAGACCTCCCGGGACCGGGTGGCGATGAGCCGCTTCACCTTCGAGATGGGCGACCCGAAGCACCTCGGGCACGTGCTCAAGGCGGTCCGCGGGGTCGAGGGCGTGTACGACGTCTACCGGGTCACCTCGGCCCGCCGGTAGGCACCGGAACGACGGAAGGGCCCCACCGCCGAGGCGGTGGGGCCCTTCTGACGTGCGGTCGGCGGAGGATCAGCCGCTGAACTCCTCCAGGCTCTTCTGGGCCTGGTCGAGCAGGGCCTGACGGCCCGCCAGCTCGTTCTCCAGCTTGGCGACCTTGGACGCGTTCCCGGCGGCGCGGGCCTTGTCCAGGTCGGCCTGCAGCTTGTCCACGGCGGCCTGGAGCAGGGCGGTCATGCCGGTGGCACGGGCCTTGGCCTCCGGGTTGGAGCGCTGCCACTCGGCGTCCTCGGCCTCGCGGACCGCCCGCTCGACCGTGTTCAGCCGGGCGTCCAGGCGGGGCTTGGCGTCGCGCGGGACGTGGCCGATGGCCTCCCAGCGCTCGGAGACCTCGCGCAGCGCGGCCTTGGCGGCCTTGAGGTCGGTGACCGGCAGGATCGCCTCGGCCTCGACCAGCAGGGCCTCCTTGAGCTTCTGGTTCTCGCCCTGCTCGGCGTCACGCTCGCTGAAGACCGAGGAGCGCGCCTGGAAGAACACGTCCTGGGCGCCCCGGAAGCGTGCCCACAGCTCCTCCTCCGCGTCCCGCTGGGCGCGGCCGGCGGCCTTCCAACGGGCCATCAGGTCCCGGTAGGCGGCGGCGGTGTCGCCCCACTCGGTCGAGCTGGAGAGCGCCTCGGCCTCGGCCACCAGGCGCTCCTTGACCGCCTTGGCCTGGTCGCGCTCGGCGTCCAGGGTGGCGAAGTGCGCCTTGCGGTGCTTGGAGAAGACCGAGCGGGCGTGCGAGAAGCGGTGCCACAGCTCGTCGTCGCTCTTGCGGTCCAGCCGGGGCAGCGCCTTCCAGTTGTCCACCAGCGCGCGCAGCCGGTCCCCGGCCTCGCGCCACTGGGTGGACTCGGCCAGCTGCTCGGCCTCGGCGACCAGCTTCTCCTTGGCCGCGCGGGTCTCCTCCTGGGCCTTGGCCCGGGCCGCCTTGCGCTCGGTCTGGCGGGTCTCGACCTCACCGGCCAGGGTCTCCAGGCGCTGGGCGAGCGCGGCCAGGTCGCCGACCGCGTGCGCCTCGGTGACCTGCTCGCGCAGGTGGTCGAGGGCGGTCTGGGCGTCCTTGGCGGCCAGGTCGGTCTTGCGGACCCGGTGCTCCAGCAGCCCGATCTCGGCCGACAGGCCCTGGTACTTGCGCTCGAAGTAGGCGAGGGCCTCCTCGGGGGAGCCCGCCTGCCAGGAGCCGACGACGCGCTCGCCATCGGCGGTCCTGACGTAGACGGTCCCCTGCTCGTCGACACGGCCCCACGGGTCGCTGCTCACAGCGCGCCTCCTCCACATGACGCCGCACCCCTTCCGGGGGCGGTACGTCGTCCACAGTTGATGTGCGGCGGACCGATGGAGTCCGCCGTCCGGGCCGTCGGGGTTCGGTGCCGAGGGTGACGGCCGACGGTCAGGGCACCCTATACAAGAAGCAAGATAGGCGACCAGCACCGGCGTTGTCCGTAATCCGGGCCGGGCGGATCGTCACGGCGCCGCGCCCGGTGGCCGGGCGCGGCGCCGTCGGGGCTCAGGACTTGGTGGTGGTCACCGCGTTGAGCACCACGTTGGCATTGGGGGCGCCGTCGCCCCCACCGCCCTTCACACCGCCGGCGGCGATGTTGGTGAGCACGTCCAGACCGCCGGTGATCTTGCCGAACGGCGTGTAGTTCGGGGGCAGTTGGGTGTCCTTGTAGACCAGGAAGAACTGGCTGCCGTTGGTGCCCGGGCCCGCGTTGGCCATCGCCAGGGTGCCGGCCGGGTAGGTGGCGCCGGTGAGGTTCTCGTCCGGGAACTGGTAGCCCGGGCCGCCGGAGCCGGTGCCGGTCGGGTCACCGCACTGGAGCACGTAGATGCCCTCGGTGGTGAGGCGGTGGCACTTCACGTGGTCGAAGTACTGCTCGCCCGCCAGGAAGGCGAAGGAGTTGACCGTCTTGGGGGCCTTGGCGGCGTCCAGGGAGACCGTCACGTCGCCGCAGCTGGTCTTCAGCACGGCGGTGTAGGCGGCCTTGGCGTCCAGCGACATGGCCGGCTCGGTCTTCCACTGCTTGCCGTTGGGCTTGCCCTCGGCCGGGGCGGTGCAGCCCTTGACGTCCACCGGGGTGGGCGCGGGAGCGGTCGGCGCGGCCTGCGCCGAGGGCTCCTTCTTCGGGTCCGAGTCGAAGAGGCCGCCGGCCCAGGCGCCGCCGGCGGCGATCAGCACGACGGCCAGCGAGCCGCCGACGATCGCGTTGCGCTGACGGGCCTTCTTCTGGGCCTCGGCCCGGCGCTCCGCCTGGCGCTCGTACTTCTCGCGGGCGAGCTGCCGCCGCCGCTGTTCGCTGGTGACCACCGGGCGTGTCTCCTGAGGAATGGACGTCTTGGTCGGTATCTAGGGACGGATCATCGCACCCGTCGGCGGCCAAGTGTAGGGACCTCGTGTGTAAGTACGAGATCAGCCGTGCGGGCCGACAGGTCACGATTGCGTCGACAACCGGTTAGGAACCCGTGCGGTGGCGCCGGTAGGCTGCGGGATGACTCGTAATGGTCCGTTACCCGATGGAGAGGAAACACGTTGTTCGTCGCCGGATTTCCCGCCGGAGCCTGGGGCACCAATTGCTACCTGGTCGCACCGGCAGCCGGTGAGGAGTGCGTGATCGTCGACCCCGGGCACGAGGCCGCCCAGGGCGTCGAGGACCTGATCCGGGAGCACCGGCTGAAGCCCGTCGCCGTGCTGCTCACCCACGGACACATCGACCACATCGCCTCGGTGGTGCCGGTCTGCGGCGCGCGGAACGTGCCCGCCTGGATCCACCCCGAGGACCGCTACATGATGACCGACCCGGCACGCGGCCTCGGCCGTGCGCTCGGGCAGCAGATCATGGGCTCGATCACGGTCGGCGAGCCGGACGACGTGCGGGAGTTGACCGACGGCGCGGTCCTGGACCTGGCCGGCCTCCAGCTGACGGTGGATCACGCCCCCGGCCATACCAAGGGGTCGGTGACCTTCCGGACGCCCTCGAGCGAAGACATCCCACCGGTGCTCTTCTCGGGTGACCTGCTGTTCGCCGGCTCGGTAGGGCGTACCGACCTCCCGGGGGGAGACGGCGAGGCGATCCTGCGCTCGCTGGCCCGGGTGTGCCTGCCCCTCGACGACTCCACCGTGGTCCTCTCCGGCCACGGCGGCCAGACCACCATCGGCCGCGAGCGCGCGACCAACCCCTACCTCAGGCAGGCGGCGGGAGCGCACGGCGCTCCGGCCTTCCCGCGACGAGGAATGTGACGGAAGAGAAGTTGAGCACCTTCACCGCCCCCAAGGGCACCTACGACCTGCTGCCGGGCACCAACTCCGCCGAGTTCCTGGCCGTCCGCGACCAGCTGAGCGCCCCGCTGCGCCGGGCCGGGTACGGCTACATCGAGACCCCGGTCTTCGAGGACATCAAGCTCTTCTCCCGCGGCGTCGGCGAGTCCACCGACATCGTCACCAAGGAGATGTACACCCTCACCACCAAGGGCGGCGACGAGCTCGGTCTGCGCCCCGAGGGCACCGCCTCCGTGGTCCGCGCGGCCCTCCAGGCCAACCTGCACAAGCAGGGCAACCTGCCGGTGAAGCTCTGGTACTCGGGCAACTTCTACCGCTACGAGCGGGCCCAGAAGGGCCGCTACCGCCAGTTCTCGCAGATCGGCGCCGAGGCGATCGGGGCCGAGGACCCGGCGCTGGACGCCGAGTTGATGATCCTGGCGGACGACGCCTTCAAGGCGCTCGGCCTGCGGAACTACAAGCTGCTGGTCAACTCGCTGGGCGACAGGCAGTGCCGCCCGGTCTACCGCGCCGCGCTGGTCGACTTCCTCTCCGGGCTCGACCTGGACGAGGAGACCCGCCGCCGCGCCGAGATCAACCCGCTCCGGGTGCTCGACGACAAGCGCGAGTCGGTGCAGGCCCAGCTCACCGACGCGCCGATGCTCCGCGACTACCTCTGCGAGGACTGCAAGTCCTACGACGAGCAGGTCCGCGCGCTGCTGACCGCCGCCGGGGTGGCGTACGAGCAGGACCCCAAGCTGGTCCGCGGCCTGGACTACTACACCCGCACCACCTTCGAGTTCGTGCACTTCGGCCTCGGGGCGCAGTCCGCGATCGGCGGCGGCGGGCGTTATGACGGCCTGTCGGAGATGCTCGGCGGTCCGGCCCTGCCCTCGGTCGGCTGGGGCCTGGGCGTGGACCGCACCTACCTGGCGCTGGAGGCGGAGGGCGTGACCCTCGACCTGCCGGTCACCACCGAGGTGTACGCCGTGGCGCTCGGCGAGGAGGCCAAGGCCGTGCTGTTCGGCAAGGTCACCGAGCTGCGCCGGGCCGGCATCGCCACCGACCTCGCCTTCGGCGTCAAGAGCATCAAGAACGCCATGAAGTCCGCCGACCGTAGCGGCGCCCGCTTCGCCCTGGTCGCCGGGGACCGCGATCTCGCCGAGGGCGTCGTCCAGTTGAAGGACATGACCTCCGGCGAGCAGAGCCCCGTCGCCCTCGAAGCACTCGTCACCACCCTGAAGGAGAAGCAGCTGTGATCCGCACGCACGACGCGGGCACGCTCCGCGCGGAGCACGCCGGCACCACCGTCACCCTGGCCGGCTGGGTCGCCCGCCGCCGCGACCACGGCGGCGTCGCCTTCATCGACCTCCGGGACGCCTCCGGCACCGTGCAGATCGTCGCCCGTGACCTGGAGGCCATCGGCGACCTGCGCTCCGAGTACTGCGTCAAGGTCGTCGGCGAGGTCCGGGTCCGCCCCGAGGGCAACGAGAACCCGGAGATCCCGACCGGCAAGATCGAGGTCGTGGTGGGCGCGCTGGAGGTCCTCTCCGAGGCCGCCGCGCTGCCCTTCCAGGTCGCCGAGTACGAGCCGGGCACGGTCAACGAGGAGGTCCGCCTCCGGTACCGCTACCTGGACCTGCGCCGCGAGGGCCCGGCCCGCGCGCTGCGGCTGCGCTCGAAGGTCAACCACATCATCCGCACGGTGATGGAGGAGAACGACTTCCTCGACATCGAGACCCCGTACCTCACCCGCTCCACCCCCGAGGGCGCCCGCGACTTCCTGGTGCCCGTCCGCCTGCAGCCGGGCCACTGGTACGCCCTGCCGCAGTCGCCGCAGCTGTTCAAGCAGCTGCTGATGGTGGCCGGCATGGAGCGGTACTACCAGATCGCCCGCTGCTTCCGCGACGAGGACTTCCGCGCCGACCGGCAGCCGGAGTTCACCCAGCTGGACATCGAGGCCTCGTTCGTCGACCAGGAGGACATCCTGGCCCTCGGCGAGAAGGTCGTCTCCCGGATCTGGTCCGAGGTCCACGGCTACGAGCTGCCCAGCCCGCTGCCCCGGATGACCTACGCCGACGCGATGAACCGCTACGGCTCGGACAAGCCGGACGTGCGCTTCGGCCAGGAGCTCACCGACCTCACCGAGTACTTCGCGGGCACCGAGTTCCGGGTCTTCCAGGCCCCGTACGTCGGCGCCGTGGTGATGCCCGGTGGCGCCTCACAGCCGCGCAAGCAGCTGGACGCCTGGCAGGACTGGGCCAAGGCGCGCGGCGCCCGCGGCCTGGCCTACGTGCTGGTGGACGCCGAGACCGGCGAGCTGCGCGGCCCGGTGGCCAAGAACCTCTCCGAGGAGCACCTGGCCGGCCTGGCCGCCGCGGCCGGCGCCAAGCCGGGCGACGCGGTGTTCTTCGCGGCCGGCAAGAAGACCGCCTCGCAGGAGCTGCTCGGCGCCGCCCGTCTGGAGATCGGCCGCCGCTGCGAGCTCATCGACGAGTCGCAGTGGGCCTTCCTCTGGGTGGTCGACTTCCCGATGTTCGAGCCGATCGAGGACGACAAGGGCGAGTTCCAGGGCTGGCACGCGGTGCACCACCCCTTCACCGCCCCGACCGCCGAGTCGCTGGCCACCTTCGACACCGACCCGGGCTCGGCGCTCTCCAACGCCTACGACCTGGTGCTCAACGGCTCGGAGCTGGGCGGCGGTTCGATCCGTATCCACCAGCGGGACGTGCAGAAGCGGGCGTTCGACGCGATCGGCCTCAGCGAGGAGGAGGCCCAGTCGCAGTTCGGCTTCCTGCTGGACGCCTTCAACTACGGCCCGCCGCCGCACGGTGGCGTCGCCTTCGGCCTGGACCGCATCGTCACCCTCCTCGGCGGGTACGACACCATCCGTGACGTCATCGCGTTCCCGAAGACCTCGACCGGCGGCGACCCGCTGACCGGCGCCCCGACCCCGATCACCCCGGCCCAGCGCCGGGAGGCCGGTGTCGACGCCAAGCCGAAGTCGGAGACGGCCGCGGCCGCCAAGTCGGAGGCCCCGAAGGAGTCCTGACGAGGCTTCAGTAACATCGTGGCCCCGGTGGATGCGACTCGTCGCAACTGCCGGGGCCGCTCCGTCGTCCACAATGGCGTGGAAGGAACACCGATGACCGTCAGCACCAGAGTCGAGCTCCCCGAGGACGCGCCCGCGACCAGACGGGTGCACATGGCCGCGTTCCCCGGCCCGGACGAGGCCGACCTGGTCGACGCGCTGCGCCGCGACCACGCCTGGCTGCCGGAGCTCTCGGTGGTCGCGGTGGACGAGCGGGACCTGGTGGTCGGCCACGCCCTGCTGACCCGGCTGGAGGTCGGCGGCGGTGAGGCACTGGCGCTCGCCCCGGTGGCGGTCGCGCCCGAGTGGCAGCGGCAGGGGGTCGGGCAGCTGCTGGTGCGGGCCGTGCTGGAGGCCGCGGCGGCGGCGGGCGAGCAGCTGGTCGTGGTGCTCGGGGATCCGTCCTACTACGGGCAGTTCGGCTTCACGCCGGCCGCCGAGCACGCGGTGACCGGGCCCTTCGAGGTGCCCGCCGAGTACTTCCAGGCGCTCCGCCTGCCGGGGGCCAACGGCTCCACGCCGAGCGGGCACTGCCGCTACCCGGAGCCGTTCGGCTCGTTCTGAGCGTGAGTAGGCCTCGACGGGAGGCGGCCAGACCGAGGGCCGCTTCCGGCAGGACGAGCGCCAGCAGCAGGAGCAGCGGTGCCGTCCAGCCGCCGGTGGCGGTGTGCAGCAGACCCACCGTCAGCGGGCCGAGGGCGGCCAGCCCGTAGCCCGCCGTCTGGGCCAGTCCGGAGAGCCGGGCGGCGGTGGCCGGGTCCGGGGTGCGCAGGCCCAGCAGGGTGACGGATAGCGGGAACCCGATGCCGTTGGCCACCCCGAGCAGCACCACCCAGAGCCAGGCCGCCTGCGGTGCCAGCAGCAGCCCGGCCAGTCCGAGGGCGGTGGCGGCGGAGACGGCAGCGGCCAGCGGGCGTTGGTCCGGCAGCCGGGCGGCGAGCACCGGAGCGGCGAACCCCAGCGGGATGCCGACCAGCAGGAAGACCGAGAGCATCGCCCCGGCCTCGGCGGCGCCGTGCCCCTGATCCCGCATCAGGGTGGGGAGCCAGGCGGTCAGGACGTAGAACATCAGCGAGACCAGCCCGAGGAAGCCGGCGACGGCCAGGGCGAGCGGCTCGCGCAGCAGGGCAGCGCCCCGGGGGCGCGAGGAACCGCGCGCTGCGGAAGAACACGACCCGCGTGCCGGGTACGGAGATTCACGTGCAGGTGAGCGCCCGTACCCGGCAGACAGGTCCGAGCCCTCCGCAGCGCGCGGTTCCCCGCGCCCCCGAGGCGGCCCGGCTGCCTCGTGCCCCCGCCTCCAGAGCAGGGCGGCCGCGAGGGACGGCACGGCCCAGAGGGCGAGGGCCGCGTGCGGGCCGGTGGTGCGGGCCAGGGGGACGGCCAGCGCGGCGGCGAGGGCGGCGGTGCCGGACATCGCGGCCATGGCCAGGCCGGTGGCGGGGCCGGTCCGGCCGGGGAACCGCTGCTTGACCACGGCGGGGAGCAGGACGTTGCCGACCGCGATGCCCGCGCCCGCCAGGGCGGTGCCGGCGAACAGGGCGGCGGTGGCGGGGAGGCCCCGGAGGAGTTGACCCGCCGTCAGCAGCGCCAGGGCGGCGGCCACCGTCGCGGAGCTGCCGAGGCGGCGGGCGAGCGGCGCGGCGAACGGGGGCGACCAGGGCCAGGCAGAGCACGGGCAGGGTGGTGAGGGCGCTCGCGGCGGCCCCGCCGAGGCCGAGGGCCGGCAGAAGCGGGGGGAGTGCGGTGAAGGCGGCCCGCAGGTCGGCGGCCAGCAGGACCAGCCCGACGGCCGCCCGCCGACTCACGCGGCCCGGCCCCGGTAGGGGCAGGAGAGCTGCTCCAGGATGGTCTCCGAGAGCAGGTCCTCCTGGCCCTTGAGGGCGTCGGCCACCTCCTGGTCGACCGGGAAGACCAGTTCGGCGGCGACGTTGTCCTGGACGATCCGGGCCAGGTTGTCCAGCGCGGTGGCCACCGGGTCGGCCGGGAGCTGGGCGGTGGTGATGTCGAGCAGGTGGTCGTCGGCCCGGGCCGGGTCGAGGAAGCGCCGGATGACGATGCTGTTCTGGTTGAGCACGGCGGTGGTCCAGATCGAGAGCACCACCACGTAGAGGTCCGGCCACTCCCGCTCGCCGACCCGCTGCCGCCAGCGCCGCATCAGGCGGCCGACCCCGGCGATCTGGGCCCGGGCGGCGTGCGCCATGTTGGTGCGGATGTCGGCGTACACGGAGCCGGTGAACTCGGTGAAGGACTCGACGGTGAAGCCGCCCCGGGCCGTGGAGGTCTCCGCGAACTCCACGGCCGCGTCCAGGATCCGCCGCGAGGAGGCCTCCAACTCCTGCGGCAGCCGCGCCGCTTCGAGGAGGCGGCGGGCCGTGCCGAGCGTCCCGGCGAACTCCCGCAGCGGCCCGGCCCAGCCGGCCGCCCCGGTCGGTCCGCTCAGGTACGGGGCGAGGACGGAGAAGACGCCGAGCGGGACGTGCGCGATGGACTTGGCGAGTTCGAACTCCTCGGCCACCGGGTGCAGGCTCTCCCGCTCGCCCCGGTGGATCAGGGTGTAGCGGCCGCCCCGGGAGTCGTTCTCCACCACGATCACCGGGCCGAGGTGCGGGGTGAGGTCGGCCTTCAGGGTCGCGTAGGCGCTGCGCATCCCGGCGTTGACGGCCAACAGCGAGTCGCGGGCCCGCCGGGTGGGGTCGGAGCGGAAGGCGACCAGGTCCAGGTCGTGCGGGTCCACGTCCTGGCCGTGGTCGTTCCGGGTGGGCGGGGCGGTGGCCATGGTGATCCTCCGTCAGGGTCGGATGCACCCACCCTGGCCGTCCCGCCGTCCCGGCCGTGAGGGTTCAGCGTCCCGCCCCGGTCCCGGCCGGCTCCAGCGCGGGGTAGTCGGTGTAGCCCGTCGCCCCGCCGACGTACATCAGGTGGGCGTCCCGGATCGGGTTCAGCGGTGCGCCGGTGCGCAGCCGGGCGACCAGGTCGGGGTTGGCCAGGAAGGCGCGGCCGAGCGCGATCAGGTCGGCGCCCGCGGCGAGCAGCCGCTCGCCGGCGGCGCGGCCGCCGTCCACCGGGAGCGGGCCGGGCCAGGGGAGCACCGGGTTGGCGATCAGGGTGCCCGGCCAGGCGCGGCGCAGGGCGTGGAAGAGCGGCTGCTCCGGATCGGCGAAGACCACGTGCAGGTAGGAGAGGCCGCCGAGCCCGGCCAGCGCCTCGACCAGGGCCGGGTAGACCTCCTCGACGTCGTCCTCCGCCATGCCGTTGGCGGTCACGCCGGGGGCGATCCGGACGCCGACCCGCTCCGGGCCGATGGCCTCGGCGACCGCGCGCACCACCTCGACGGTGAAGCGGATCCGGTTCGCGACGGAGCCGCCGTAGCCGTCGGTGCGGCGGTTGGTGTGCGAGGAGAGGAACTGGTGCAGCAGGTAGCCGTTGGCGGAGTGCACCTCGACCCCGGCGAAGCCCGCCTCCACGGCGCGGCGCGCGGCTGCGGCGAAGTCGGCGACGGTGTCGCGGACGTCCTGCTCCGTCATCTCCCGCGGCACCACGGTCTCCTGGTGCCCGGACGGGGTGAAGATCGTGCCGGGCAGCGGGACGGGGGAGGGCGCGAGCGGGTGCAGCCCGGTGGTCTCCGGGTGGCCGACCCGGCCGCCGTGCTGGAGCTGCAGGTACATCTGCCCGCCCTCGGCCCGGACGGCCTCGGTGACGCGCCGCCAGCCGGCGACGTGGGTCTCGTCGTGGATGGCCGGGATGTCGGGGTAGGTGGCGCCGACCGGGTTGGGGGTGGCGGCCTCGGCGATGATCAGGCCGGCGGTGGCGCGCTGGGCGTAGTAGGTGGCCATCAGCTCGGTCGGGACGCCCTGCGAGTCGGCCCGGTTGCGGGTCATCGGGGCCATCACCAGGCGGTTGGCGAGGCGGAGCGCGCCGAGACGGGCGGGCTGGAAGAGGTCGGTGCTGGTCATGGCTGGCTCCTCGGGAGGTCTCTCGTTCCGTTGGCCTGACGATCGCTCAACTCGCTTCGGGAGCACTGACGGTCCGCTGACGGCGGGCTGATGATCTTGGCTGTGTAGGGTGGGCCGCATGAGGTACGGGGTGCTCGGTCCGCTGGCGGTGTGGGACGCGGACGGTGCGGTGGTGCCGGTCCCCGAGGCCAAGGTGCGGACGCTGCTGGCGGTGCTGCTGGTCCACGGGGGACGGGCCGTGCCGACCGACCGGCTGGTGGACGCCCTCTGGGGCGACGCCCTGCCGGGCAACCCCGCCAACGCCCTCCAGGCCAAGGTCTCCCAGCTGCGCCGGGCGATCGGGCGTGATCGGGTCACCCACCAACCGGCCGGGTACCGGCTGGAGTTGGCGGAGGGCGAGCTCGATGCGGGCGCCTTCCGCACCCGGACGGCCGGGGCGCGGCTGATGGTGGACCCCGGGGAGCGGTCAGCGGCCCTGGGTGCGGCGCTGGAGCTGTGGCGCGGCGAGCCGTACGCCGACTTCGGCGACGAGGAGTTCGCCCGGGCGGCGGTGCAGCGGCTCGCGGAGGAGCGGCTGTCGGCGGAGGAGGAGCGGGCCGAGGCCCGGCTGGCGGCGGGCGATCCGCTGCTGGTGGGCGGGCTCGCCGAACTGGTGGACCGTCAC
This sequence comes from Kitasatospora albolonga, assembly GCF_039535905.1. Taxonomy (GTDB): domain Bacteria; phylum Actinomycetota; class Actinomycetes; order Streptomycetales; family Streptomycetaceae; genus Kitasatospora; species Kitasatospora albolonga. Next base: position 46,119 of record NZ_BAAAYB010000003.1, read on the forward strand.
CCGCTGCGGGAGCGGCTGCGCGCGGTGCAGCTGCGGGCGCTGTACCGGGCGGGGCGGCAGGGGGAGGCGCTCGCCGCGTACGGGGAGCTGCGGGCGCTGCTGGCCGAGGAGTTGGGCATCGATCCGGGACCGGAGCTGACGGCCCTGCACGCGGCGATCCTGCGGCAGGACCCGGCGCTGCTGCCAGCACCGGCGGAGCTCGGTGGTGGGGCGGCCGTGCCGACGGGTGTCGGTGCGGCGGTGCTGCCGGTGCCGCGGACGGGGCTGGTCGGGCGTGGCCCGGCGCTGGAGCGGCTCCTCCGACTGGTGCGCGGTGAGCGGCTGGTGACGCTCACCGGCCCCGGCGGGGTGGGCAAGACCCGGCTCGCGCTGGCCCTCGCCCACCGGCTGTCGGAGGATCCGCGGGAGGACGTCCGGCTGGTGGAGCTCGGCCCGCTGCCCGTCGGCACGGCCGACCTGGCCCAGCCGGTGGCCGCCGCCCTCGGCGTCCAGCAGGCCGCGATGCCGCTGGCGCCCGACTCGGCCGCCGCCTCGCTGGCCGCCGCGCTGCGGGGGCGGCGGACGCTGCTGGTCCTGGACAACTGCGAGCACGTGATCGACGCGGCCGCCGCGCTGGTCGCCGAGCTGTTGGCGGTGGCGCCCGGCCTGCGGGTACTGGCCACCAGCCGGGAGTCGCTGCGCCTCCCGGAGGAGACCCTCCACCCCGTCACCCCGCTCGAACCCGCCGACGCCGCAAGGCTGTTCACGGAGCGCGCCGCCGCTGCCGCCCCGGGCTTCGGAGCGAGCCCGCAGGACACCCGGACCAGGGAGGCCGTGGAGCTGATCTGCGGCCGCCTGGACGGCCTGCCGCTCGCCCTGGAGCTGGCCGCGACCCGGGTCCGGTCCATGGGCGTACGGGAGTTGGCGGACCGGCTGGGCGACCGGTTCCGGCTGCTGGCCTCCGGGCAGCGCGGGCTGCCGGCTCGGCAGCAGACCCTGCGCGCGGTGATCGACTGGAGCTGGGACCTGCTCACCGAGTCCGAACGCGCCGTGCTGAGACGGCTCTCCGTCCCCGTGGCGGGGTGCACCTTGGCGGCCGCCGAGGCGGTCTGCGCGGCGGACGGCACACCCGAGTGGGAGGTCCTCGACCTGGTCGGCCGGCTGGTGGACCGCTCGCTGGTCGACGCGGTGCACGGAGCCGACGGCCCGCGCTACCACCTGCTCGAATCGGTGGCCGCCTACGCGCGCGAACGCCTGCACGAGGCGGGGGAGTTGGGCCCCACGGCTGACCGCCACGCCCGTCACTACGCCGACCTGGCGGTCCGGGCCGAACCCGCACTGCGCGGCCCGCACCAGCGCGAGTGGCTGGCCCGGCTGGACGCCGACGCCGCCAACCTGCACGCCGCACTCCACCGTGCGGACCCGTCCGGCGCCGCCCGGCAGGCCGCCGCGCTCGCCCCGTGGTGGCTGCTGCGCGGCCGCCTGCACGAGGCCCGCACCACCCTCGCCACCGTCCTCGACCGGCTGCCGCCCGGGGCCCCGGGGGAGGTCGAACTCCGGCTCCAGTACGGCGCGTTCGCGATGCTGACGGGTCACCAGAAACCCGGCGGGGAGGGGCCGGTTGGGGTGACGCCCGACCCGGGACGGCACGGGCGGGCGCTCTGGCTGCACGGCTACGGCCTGCACCACGCCGGCGACCCGGTGACCGCACGGGAGGTCGCCGGCCGGGCCCTGGAGCTCTGCGAGGCGGCGGACGACGCCTGGGGCACGGCCGCCGCCCGCGCCCTGCTGGCCGTCACCGCCCTGGTGGCAGGCGACCTGGAGGCAGCCGGGCGGGACGGCCGGGCGGCCGCCCTGGCCTTCCGTCAGCTGGGCGACGGCTGGGGCGAGTTGCAGACCGTCCCGGTGCTCGCCGCACTGGCCGAGATCGCCGGGGACCACACCGCCGCGGCCACGCTCCAGACCGAGGGCCTGGCCTTCGCCGAGGGGCTCGGCCTGGCCGCCGAGGTCTCCGCCCGGCTCGGCGGCCTGGGCCGGCTGGCCCTGCTGGCCGGTGACTGGGACCGGGCCCGCGAGCTGCACGAGCGCGCCCGCCAGGCGGCGGTGGCCCAGGGCTACCTGTACGGCGAGGTGTTCGCCCTGATGGGGCTGGCGCTGGGGGCTCGGCGAGCGGGCGAGCTGGACGAGGCCGAGCGCCACCTGCGCACGATGCTCGACGACTACCCGTCGTCCCTCGCCGGGAAGCACCTCCTCCACGTCGAGCTCGGCTTCATCGCCGAGCTGCGCGGCCAGGCGGCCGAGGCAGCGGACTTGCACCGCCAAGGCCTGTCGTACGCGAGGGAGTTGGGCGATCAGCGAGCCGTTGCACTCTCCCTGGAGGGCCTGGCCGGAGCCGCCGTCCTCGCCGCCGACCCGGCCGAGGCCGCCCGCCTGCTGGCCGAGGCGGACGCCCTCCGCCGGGCGAACGGCGGCCCGCTCCCGCCCGCGGAACGCGGCGACGTCGACCGGATCACCGCCGCCGTCACCTCGTGAGCAGGCCGCGGTAGGGAGGTCAGGCCACGCGGCCGAGGTTGACGATCACGATCGTCACGGTGCTGTCGGCGATCTCGTACATGACCCGGTAGCGGCCGACGTGCATGCGGCGCAGGTCGGGTGAGCCGTATGCGGTGGAGCCGGTCGGCCGGGGATCGTCGGCCAGGAGGTCGACGGCGTCCATGACCTGGCGCAGGCCGTCCGGGTCGTCCTTGAGGAAGCGGGCCGCGGCGTTGATCGCGTGCTCGTCCCAGGTGATGCGGTGGGTCACCCGCGCTCCAGGCCGAGCTGGGCGCGGACGTCGTCGTGGGCGACGGTCACGACGGTGCCGGCGGCTTGGCGGGCGCGGTACTGGGCCAGCGCGAGGGCGTCCTCGAGGTCGGCGAGTTCCTGGGGGTTGATGAGGACGGCGGCGGGCTGGCCGTGGTCGGTGATGATGATCCGCTCGCGGCTGTGCGAGGCCCGGCGTACCAGCGAGCCGAACTTGGCCCGCGCTTCGGTGATCGGCAGCGTATCGCTCATGACAGAACTGTACACTTCACGCGCCTTCATGGCGCCTGAAAGCCGGTTCCTACAGCTCGAAGGTGCTGCGGCAGCTCTCGATGAAGGCGGCCATCGCCGCGGTGAGCGGGCGGTCGCGGAGCCAGTAGAGGCCGACGTGGCTGGGGGAGAGGCCGGTGACCTCGCGGTAGACCACATCGGGGCGGGAGGCGAGGCGGCTCATGGCCGAGGGGGCGAAGCCGATGCCCTGGCCGCAGGCGACGGCGGCGAGCCATTCGTCGGCGTTGTGGACGACGGCGCCGATCCGGGCCGGGCGGCCGCCGCGTTCGGGGCAGCCGAGCCAGTAGTCGCGCCAGAAGCCGGCCTCGGCGGGGATGGCGACGAAGGGGTCGTCGAAGAGCTCGGTGGCGTCGATGGTCGTGCGGCCGGCCAGGGGGTGGGAGACGGGGAGGACCGCGAGCCGGGGGGAGGTGGCGAGGCGTTCGCCGGCGAACTCGGGGGAGAGGTCGGCGGGGGCGTGCCAGAGGGCGAGGTCGATCTCGCCGCTCGCCAGGCCGGAGGTGACGTCGAACCAGTTGTTCTGTCGCATCCGGGCCTGCCAGCCGGGCATCCGCCGTTCGAAGTCGGCCATGGTGGCCAGGCTCATCAGGTTGACGGTGGCCCCCTCGAAGCCGACCCGGAGCACTCCCTCGGCCTCGGTGGCCGCCTGGCGGACGGCGCGGACGGCGCCGTCCCAGCCGGCCAGCAGGGCGGGGACCCGGCGGGCCAGTTCGTCGGCGGCCGGAGTGGGGGTCACGCCGGTCCGGGTGCGTTCGAAGAGCTGGACGCCGAGCAGGGTCTCCAGCTGGCGGACCTGCTTGGTGAGGGCGGGCTGGGACACCAGCAGCCGGGCGGCGGCGGCCGTGAGCTGGCGCTCCTCGTGGACCGCCGCGAAGGAGCGGAGCAGCCGGGTGTCGATGTCCATGCCGTCAGGTTATGGAACCGGGAATTGGACCGGCCCGCCGGGGCTGGGGCAGAGTGGGCCACCCGTCGCGGGGGGTCCGGTACCGGCAGCACAGGGGACGGTCGGTCCCGGGCGCCCCGCGCCGTTCCCACGCAGTTCGCCCGGAGTTCGCACGCAGTGCGCGGCCGACCTGCGACCGGGCCTGATCCGCCGTAACGTGAGTGCCCATCAGCACCCGTGAGCGGAGGGCCGGATGGCGTCGAAGTCCCCCAAGCCGAGCAGCACGACGAGGCTCCCGAAGAAGCCGTACGAGCGCGAGCTGCTCCGGCTCCAGGGCGAGCTGGTCAAGCTCCAGGAGTGGGTGCGGGCCGAGGGCGTCCGGCTGGTGGTGGTCTTCGAGGGCCGGGACGCGGCCGGCAAGGGCGGCGCGATCAAGCGGGTCACCGAGTACCTCAACCCCCGGGTGGCGCGGATCGCCGCACTCCCGGCGCCGACCGAGCGCCAGCGCAGCCAGTGGTACTTCCAGCGGTACGTGGAGCAGCTGCCGGCCGCCGGGGAGATCGTGCTGTTCGACCGGAGCTGGTACAACCGGGCCGGGGTGGAGAAGGTGATGGGCTTCTGCACGCCGGAGGAGTACTGGCAGTTCCTGCACCAGTGCCCGACCTTCGAGCGGATGCTGATCGAGGCCGGGATCATGCTGCGCAAGTACTGGTTCTCGGTCAGCGACACCGAGCAGGAGAAGCGCTTCCGGGACCGGCTGGAGGACCCGATGCGGCGCTGGAAGCTGTCGCCGATGGACACCGAGTCGATCTCCCGGTGGGAGGAGTACTCCCGGGCCAAGGACGAGATGTTCGTCTACACCGACATCCCCGAGTCCCCCTGGCACGTGGTGGAGAGCGACGACAAGCGCCGGGCCCGGATCAACATGATCGCCCACCTGCTGTCCACCGTCCCGTACCACGAGGTCAGCCCGCCCTCCGTGCACCTGCCGGCCCGTCCGCCGGGCCACGGCTACCAGCGGCCCCCGCGCGACCTGCAGAAGTACGTGCCCGACCACGCCGCGAAGCTGGCCGACTGAAGCGTCGGCGCTCTGGCATACGCTTCACAGCGTGGAACCGGACCTCTTCACCGCAGCCGCCGAGGAACGCCAGGCCCAGGAGCCCGGGCGGGCCCCGCTCGCCGTGCGGATGCGCCCGCGCACCATCGACGAGGTGGCCGGGCAGCGGCAGCTGCTCAAGGACGGCTCCCCGCTGCGCCGGCTGGTGGCCAACTCGCGCGGCCCGGCGGCGACCAGCTCGGTGATCCTCTGGGGTCCGCCCGGCACCGGCAAGACCACCCTGGCGCACGTGATCAGCCAGGCGGTGGAGGGCCGCTTCGTGGAGCTCTCGGCGATCACCGCCGGGGTCAAGGAGGTCCGCGCGGTGATCGACGGCGCCCGTCGCGCCGTCGGCATGTCCGGCCGGGAGACGGTGCTCTTCCTGGACGAGATCCACCGCTTCTCCAAGGCCCAGCAGGACTCGCTGCTCCCGGCGGTGGAGAACCGCTGGGTCACCCTGATCGCCGCCACCACCGAGAACCCGTACTTCTCGGTGATCTCCCCGCTGCTCTCCCGCTCGCTGCTGCTCACCCTGGAGTCGCTGACCGACGAGGACGTCCGGGCCCTGCTGCGCCGCGCGGTGGAGGACGAGCGCGGCCTGGGCGGTGAGGTGACGCTCGGTCAGGAGGCCGAGGACCACCTGGTGCGCCTCGCCGGCGGGGACGCCCGGCGGGCGCTCACCACCCTGGAGGCGGCGGCCGGGGCGGCGCTGGAGAAGGGCGAGGCGGAGATCACCCTGGCCACCACCGAGACGGCGGTGAACCAGGCGGCCGTCCGCTACGACAAGGACGGCGACCAGCACTACGACGTGGCCAGCGCCCTGATCAAGTCGATCCGGGGCAGCGACGTGGACGCCACCCTGCACTACCTGGCCCGGATGATCGAGGCCGGCGAGGACCCGCGGTTCATCGCCCGGCGGCTGATGATCTCGGCCAGCGAGGACGTCGGCCTGGCCGATCCCACCGCCCTGCAGACGGCGGTGGCGGCGGCCCAGGCGGTGGCCCTGATCGGCTTCCCGGAGGCCCGGATCATCCTCAGCCAGGCGGCCATCGCGCTGGCCCTGGCCCCCAAGTCCAACGCGGCTTACCTGGCGATCGACGCCGCCCTCGCCGACGTCCGGGCCGGCCTGACCGGGGCGGTGCCGCCGCATCTGCGCGACGGCCACTACAAGGGGGCGGCCAAGCTGGGCCACGCCCAGGGCTACCAGTACCCGCACGACCGGCCCGAGGGCATCGCCCGCCAGCAGTACGCGCCGGACGCGGTCCACGGCAAGGAGTACTACAAGCCGACCAGGCGCGGCGGCGAGGCCCGGTACGCGGACACCGTGGAGTGGACCAGGGGCCGGCTCAGGGGAGAGTCGTGACGCCTGTATAGTTGCCCGGAGTGCCTTGTCCCGGGCCCGGCGGTGAGCTTCGGCTGACCGACCGGCCGCACCAGCGGGGCGATGGCCGTGAAGTCCTCCACGGACTTCCTGGAGCGTTGCGCACCGATTTCGGTGTCGCGTGCAGCCCACCACCTCACGGCGGTGGGCCGAACGTGTGCAAGCACAGTAGTGCCCGGCTGCGGAGAGCGGCTGATCGTCCGTCATGCGGGCGGTTTTTCTCCGGGTCGCGAGGAGCAACCTCCGTCAACACCTGGTGAAGCCGTATTCGCAACTGAAAGAGGTAATGGTTCCATGGCGAACCAGAAGCGTCCCAAGGTCAAGATTGCCCGTGCGCTGGGTATCCCGCTGACCCCGAAGTCCGTCAAGTACTTCGAGGCCCGCCCGTACCCGCCCGGCCAGCACGGCCGTGGCCGCAAGCAGAACTCTGACTACAAGGTCCGTCTGACCGAGAAGCAGCGTCTGCGCGCCCAGTACGACCTGAGCGAGAAGCAGATGGCCCGCGCGTTCGAGAACGCGAAGAAGGTCGAGGGCAAGACCGGTGAGGCGCTCGTCGCCCTGCTGGAGACCCGTCTGGACTCGCTGGTCCTGCGTTCGGGCATCGCCCGCACGATCTACCAGGCCCGTCAGATGGTCGTCCACGGCCACATCGAGGTCAACGGTGGCAAGGTCAACAAGCCGTCGTTCCAGCTGAAGCCGGGCTACGTCGTCACCGTGCGTGACCGTAGCAAGGAGAAGACCCCGTTCGTCGTCGCCCGTGAGGGTGGCAACGCGGGCGAGGGCCAGACCCCGAAGTACCTCGAGGTCAACCTCCGCGCCCTGGCCTTCCGCCTGGACCGCGCCCCGCAGCGTCGTGAGGTCCCCGTGATCTGCGACGAGCAGCTGGTCGTCGAGTACTACTCGCGCTGACCTGCCGCAGGCAGAGCCGAGCCCCGCAGCCTTCCGGCTGCGGGGCTCGGCCCGTTCCGGGGCACCCGCACGGCACGGCCTGAGGCCACCCGGGCCGCCGCCCGGTCCAGGTCCAGGGCCACGCCCAGCTCGAAGGCCTCGGCGAACTCCTGCTCCGTCAGACCGCTCCTGGCCCGCTCCAGGCCGGTGCGGTGCGGGGTGTTGAAGGTGGTCGAGCCGCAGAACGGCTTGCCGACCGCCCGCCAGGTCCGGTGCGCCGCGCCGAGCAGCACCGCCGCCTCGTACAGGTCCGGGTCCGGGCCCTCGGTCTCCAGCACCGCCAGCACGTCCAGCGCCAGCACCACGCCGAGCAGGTCCTGGAAGAGGTGGTTCAGCCGCACGCACTCGCGGGCGTGCGCGCGGGCCGGGCGCAGCTCGCCGGAGAGCCAGGCCGCGTACGCCATCGCGTAGCGGCCGTAGGCGTAGGCCCACTGCTCGCCGTGCTCCTCGCAGACCTCCCGGACCTTCTCCAGCCAGATGGTGCCGCGCTCGGTCTCGCCCTGGAAGAGGTGCGCCACGCCGAGCTCGAACATCGCCATCAGCACGTTGCTGTTCAGCTCGCCGATCGCCTCGTAGTGCCAGAGCGCCTCTTCGAACAGCTCGGTGGCGCGCGCGAGTTCGTCGCCGATCAGGGCCGCGCAGCCCTGCCGGTGCACCGCGTAGGCGAGCGCCCGGTCGTCCCCCGGTCTCCACGGCCTGCCGGTGGCACTCGGCCAGGGCGGGGCGGGCCCGGTGCAGGTCGCCCTGGAGGGTGGCCAGGTAGCCCGTCACCCAGAGGGCCTTGGCCCGGGCCTCGGTCGGCTCGGGGGCCAGCGCCAGCGCGCGGTCCAGCCAGTGCCGGCCCTCGCCCAGGTGGCCGGAGCCGACCCAGTAGTACCAGAGGGTGCCGGCCAGCAGCAGGGCCAGCTGCTCCTCGCCCGGCTCGGCCAGGCTGAACTCCAGCGCGGCGCGCAGGTTGGAGTGGGCCAGTCTGGTCCGCTCGGCGGTCTCCGGCTGCCGCGGGCCGAACCACTCGACCTCGCCCCAGGTGGCCACCCCGAGGTACCAGTCCCGGTGGCGCCGGCGCAGGCGCTGCTCCTCGCCGCTCGCCCGCAGCCAGCCGGCGCCGTACTCGCGCAGGGTGTCCAGCAGCCGGTAGCGGGCGCCGAGCGGGCCCTGCTCCCGCAGCAGCACCGACTTGGTGATCAACTCGCCCACCAGGTCGAGGAGTTCCTCGGCGGCCAGGCCCTCGCCCGCGCACACGTACTCGACCGCCTCCAGGTCGAAGCCGCCGGTGAAGACCGAGAGCCGGGCCCAGAGCAAACGTTCCTGCGGCGTGCAGAGCTCATGACTCCAGCCGATCGTGGTGCGCAGCGTGCGGTGCCGCTCCGGGCCGCTGCGCGAACCGCCGACCAGCAGCCGGAAGCGGTCGTCCAGCCGGTCGGTGATCTGCTCCACCGAGAGCGCCCGCAGCCGCCCGGCGGCCAGCTCCACCGCGAGCGGGATGCCGTCCAGCCGGCGGCAGAGCCGGGTGGCCTCGGCCAGGTTGCGCTCGGTCAGCTCGAAGCCCGGCAGCACGGCGGCGGCCCGGTCGGCGAACAGCCGCACCGCCGCCGGGACCCGGCCCGGCTCCGCCGACACCGGCAGCGGCGCCAGGGGGTGGAGGTGTTCGCCCGCGATCCCGAGCACCTCCCGGCCGGTGGTCAGCACCCGCAGCCCGGGGGCGGCCCGCAGCAGCGCGGCGGCCAGTGCGGCGCAGGACTCCACCAGGTGTTCGCAGCCGTCCAGCACCAGCAGCAGCTCCCGGTCGGCCAGTTGCTCGACCAGCACCTCCTCCGGCTGCCGGGTGGTGGAGTCGGGCAGTCGCAGCGCCTCCAGCACCGCGTGGCCCAGCAGGTGCGGGCCGCGCACCCCGGCCAGCTCCACCAGCCGCACCCCGTCGGCGTACCGCCGGGCCGCCCCGGCCGCGGCGCGCAGGGCCAGCCTGGTCTTGCCGACCCCGCCGGGGCCGGTCACCGTCACCAGCCGACCAGCCGTCAACAGCTCGTCCAGATCCGCCAGTTCGGCCTCCCGGCCGACGAAGCTGGTCAGCTCGGCGGGCAGCCGGTGGCCGGGTGAGTCACTGCACACTGAGCCGCCCCCGTGGCCTGCAAGGGCCCGCACCCTGCGGACCACCCCGTCAACGAGGTGGCGGGGCGGGGGGTTACGAGGGCCGCCTCGGCCGGGGCCGGGCCGGCCGTCCTGCCCCGCCGGGGGAGGCAGCGCCGCCGCGGCCCCCAGGTCGAGCCGGGTGCCGCACGTAATCTCCTTGCCGAATCGCGGTAGGGTTCAACCCTGAAGTGTGGGGATGACGGCGAGGGAGCGCACAAGGTGTCCGTGGGAGAGCTGGCCGGCCTGTTGGTGGCCGTGTTCTGGGCGGTCCTGGTCACCCTGCTGGCGGTCGTCCTGGTACGGCTCTCCAAGGTGCTCCGGGAGGCGACCGTGCTGGTCGCCGCCGTCACCGAGCAGGCCGTGCCGCTGCTGACCGACGCGGGCACCGCCGTGCGCAGCGCCAACGAGCAGCTGGAGCGGGTGGACGAGATCACCGCCAACGTGCAGGACGCCGCCGCCAACGCCAACGCCCTCTCCTCCACCGTGGCCGCCACCCTCGGCGGCCCGCTGGTCAAGATGGCCGCCTTCTCCTACGGCGTGCGCAAGGCGGTGGCCCGCCAGCAGTCCGGTCTGACGGTGCCCCAGCAGGCGGGCGAGCGCGAGGAGCTGGCCCGGCTGATCCGGGCCGAGGTCCGCGCCGCCACCGCCCCCCGCCGGGGCGGACTGGTCGGCCGGCTGCGCCGCGCGGTGAAGGGCTGACGGCGATGGTGCGACGCATCTTCTGGATGGCGGTCGGCGCCGGCGCCACCGTCTGGGCCATGAACAAGGCCAACGAGGCCGTGCACCGGATGACCCCGGACAGCCTCTCCGGCACCGCCGCCCGCGGCGCGCTCCAACTCGGCGACGCCGCCAAGCGGTTCGCCGCCGACGTGCGCGCCGGGATGACCGAGCGCGAGCGCCAGCTCCGCGACGACCTGGGCCTGGACGGCACCGCCGTGGTCGAGCCCCCGCGCCGCAAGGCGCTGCGCGGCGCCGCGGCGGACCCGGCGATCGGGGCGGCGCGAGCTATCAAGGCGGCACCGGGCTCCCCGGCCGCCGCCCAGCGCCCCCGTCTCGGCAGTGCCCGCACCACCCCCCTCAGACATGGATTCGACGCCGCGTCAGCTCCCGGAGCTGCCCGGCGGCCCCAACCGGAAGGACCAATGATGGAGTCGGCAGAGATCCGCCGCCGGTGGCTGCGCTTCTTCGAGGAGCGCGGCCACACCGTCGTGCCGTCGGCCTCCCTGGTCGCCGACGACCCCACCCTGCTGCTGGTCCCGGCCGGCATGGTGCCGTTCAAGCCCTACTTCCTCGGCGAGGTCAAGCCGCCCTTCCCGCGCGCCACCAGCGTGCAGAAGTGCGTCCGCACCCCGGACATCGAGGAGGTCGGCAAGACCACCCGGCACGGCACCTTCTTCCAGATGTGCGGCAACTTCTCCTTCGGCGACTACTTCAAGGAGGGTGCCATCGGCTTCGCCTGGGAGCTGCTGACCACCCCCGTCGCCGAGGGCGGCTACGGCCTGGAGCCCGAGAAGCTCTGGATCACCGTCTACCAGGACGACGACGAGGCCGAGGCCATCTGGCGCGACAAGATCGGCGTCCCGGCCGAGCGCATCCAGCGCCTGGGCAAGGCCGACAACTTCTGGTCGATGGGCGTCCCCGGCCCCTGCGGCCCGTGCTCGGAGATCAACTACGACCGCGGCCCCGAGTACGGCGAGGAGGGCGGCCCGGCGGTCAACGGCGAGCGCTACATGGAGATCTGGAACCTGGTCTTCATGCAGTACGAGCGCGGCGCCGGCTCGGGCAAGGACGACTTCCCGATCCTCGGTGACCTGCCCAGCCAGAACATCGACACCGGCCTCGGCCTGGAGCGTCTGGCCACCATCCTGCAGGGCGTCGACAACCTCTTCGAGATCGACACCACCCGGCACATCCTCGACCGGGCGGCCGAGCTGACCGGCCACCGCTACGGCGCGGCCGAGAAGTCCGACGTCTCGCTGCGCGTGGTCGCCGACCACATCCGCACCTCGGTGATGCTGGTCTCCGACGGCGTGACCCCCGGCAACGAGGGCCGCGGCTACGTGCTGCGCCGCATCCTGCGCCGCGCGATCCGCAACATGCGTCTGCTGGGCGCCACCGACCCGGTCGCCAAGGCGCTGACCGACGTCACCATCGAGGCCATGGGCCCGCAGTACCCGGAGCTCTACAAGGAGCGCGAGCGGATCACCACCGTGATCGTCGCCGAGGAGGTCTCCTTCCTCCAGACGCTCCGCTCGGGCACCACGATCCTGGACGGCGCGGTCGCCGAGACCAAGTCGGCCGGCTCCTCGGTGCTGGCCGGTGACAAGGCCTTCCAGCTGCACGACACCTACGGCTTCCCGATCGACCTCACCCTGGAGATGGCCGCAGAGCAGGGCCTCTCGGTGGACGAGGACGGCTTCCGCCGCCTGATGAAGGAGCAGCGGGACCGGGCCAAGGCCGACGCCAAGGCGAAGAAGCACGGCCACGCCGACGTCTCCGCCTACCGCGAGGTGGCGGACCGCTCCGGCGCCACCGTCTTCACCGGCTACACCGACTCGCACGGCGAGTCCACCGTTGTCGGCCTGCTGGTCGACGGCGTCTCCGCCCCGGCCGCGCACGAGGGCGACGAGGTCGAGGTCGTCCTGGACCGCACCCCGTTCTACGCCGAGGGCGGCGGCCAGCTCGCCGACCAGGGCCGGATCCGGCTGGACTCCGGCGCGGTGATCGAGGTCCGCGACGTGCAGGCCCCGGTGCCGGGCGTCACGGTGCACAAGGGCACGGTCGTGGTCGGCGAGGTGGTGCTCGGCGCCGCCGCGTACACCCAGATCGACCTGGACCGCCGCCGGGCCATCGCCCGCGCCCACTCGGCCACCCACCTGACCCACCAGGCGCTGCGCGACGCGCTCGGCCCGACCGCCGCCCAGGCCGGTTCGGAGAACGCCCCGGGCCGCTTCCGCTTCGACTTCGGCTCCCCGGCCGCCGTGCCGGGCTCGGTCCTGGTGGACGTCGAGCAGAAGATCAACGACGTGCTGACCCGTGAACTCGAGGTCACCGCCGAGGTCATGACGATGGACCAGGCCCGCAAGGCCGGCGCCATCGCGATGTTCGGCGAGAAGTACGGCGACTCGGTGCGCGTGGTCACCATCGGGGACTTCTCCAAGGAGCTCTGCGGTGGCACCCACGTCGGCAACACCGCCCAGCTGGGCCTGGTGAAGCTGCTCGGCGAGTCCTCGATCGGTGCGGGTGTCCGCCGGGTCGAGGCGCTGGTCGGCTCCGACGCGTACAAGTTCCTGGCCAAGGAGCACACCGTGGTGGCCCAGCTCACCGAGCTGGTCAAGGGCCGCCCGGAGGAGCTGCCGGAGAAGATCTCCGGGATGCTCGCCAAGCTCAAGGACGCCGAGAAGGAGATCGAGCGCTTCCGCGCCGAGAAGGTGCTCGCGCTGGCCTCCGGCCTCGCCGCGGGCGCCGAGGACGTGCAGGGGGTCTCGGTGGTCGCGGCCCGCGTCGCCGACGGCACCGGCGCCGACGACCTGCGCAAGCTGGTCCTGGACGTCCGGGCCCGGCTCGGCGCCCGCCCGGCCGTGGTCGCCGCCTTCACCGTGGCGAACGACCGTCCGCTGACCGTGATCGCCACCAACGAGGACGCCCGCTCGCGCGGCGTCAAGGCCGGCGAGCTGGTCAAGGTCGCCGCCAAGACCCTCGGCGGCGGCGGCGGCGGCAAGGACGACGTCGCCCAGGGCGGCGGCACCAACCCGGCCGCCCTGGACGAGGCGATCGCCGCCGTCAAGGGCCTGGTCGCGGAGCGCGCCCGCTGATGGAGGCTCAGGAGGAGAAGGTCTTCCGCCGGGGGCGCCGGATCGCCGTGGACGTGGGGGACGCCCGGATCGGGGTCGCCAGCTGCGACCCCGACGGGCTGATCGCCACCCCGGTGGAGACGGTCCCGGCGGGGGGCCGCTCCCAGGCCCGGCTCAAGGCGATCGCGGACGAGTACGAGGCGATCGAGGTGGTGGTCGGCCTGCCGCGCTCGATGAGCGGCAAGGAGGGCCCGGCCGCCGCGAAGGTCCGCGAGTACGCGGGCCGGCTGGCCATGCTGCTCTACCCGGTGCCGGTCCGGCTGGTGGACGAGCGGATGACCACCGTCACCGCCGCCCAGGGCCTGCGGGCCTCCGGCCGCAACGCCAAGAAGGGCCGCTCGGTGATCGACCAGGCGGCCGCCGTGGTGATCCTGCAGAACGCCCTTGAGACCGAACGGGTGAGCGGCAGGCCCCCCGGTGAGAGCGTCGTGCCGGTCGGCTGATCATCGTGCAATAGCGTCCCGGACGGGGCACCTGCGGAATGCCGCAGGTGCCCCGTTCCGCATTCCCGGGCCGTTGCGACCCCCGGGTTCCAGGGCAGCCGGAGGGGACGAGCCGTGACCGATCCGTACAGCGCGCCGGGCCTGACGCCCGGTCACCTGGGCGCCCCGGTGGTCGAACCCGAGGGCCGCACCCCGGGCCCGCCGCCCGGCGCCCCCGCGCACGACCCGCGGCGGCTGCGCACCGGCCTGGCCTGCTGCCTGAGCGTGCTGGCGCTGGCCGGGGTGCTCGGCGCCGCGGTGCTGGTCGGCTACCTCTGGTGGCCGCGGGACGAACCGGTCCGGGCGGCCGACTTCAGCGGCTCCGGCACCGGCTCGGCCCAGGTATCGGTGGTCCAGGGCGCCACCGTGGCCCAGATCGGCCAGACCCTGGTCAAGGAGGGCGTGGTGGCCAGTACCCGGGCCTTCACCGAGGCGGCCGCCAAGAGCCCGGCCGGCAACAGCATCCAGCCCGGCACCTACACGCTCCGTCAGAAGCTGCCCGCCGCCTCGGCGTTGAACGTGCTGCTCGACCCCGCCAACGCCAACGCCCTCACCATCCCCGAGGGCCGCCGGGCCGCCCAGGTCTACGAGGCCGTGGACCAGAAGCTCAAGCTGACCGCGGGCACCACCAAGGCGGTGGCCGAGCAGCGCACCGGTGAGCTCGGCCTGCCGGCCGAGGCCGGGGGGAACCCGGAGGGCTACCTCTTCCCCTCGACCTATCCCGTCACCGCGGAGACCACCCCGCTGGCCATGCTCCAGCAGATGGTCCGTCAGGCCGGCAAGGCCCAGGCGGCGGACGACCTGGAGACCGCCGGGCCCCTGCTCGGCCGCAGCCCGTACGAGCTGCTGGTCATCGCCAGCCTGGTGCAGGGGGAGGCGGACAACGCGGAGGACATGGCCAAGGTGGCGCGGGTGGTGCACAACCGGCTGGCGAAGCGGATGCCGCTCCAGTTCGACTCCACCATCAACTACGCGCTGGGCCGCTCCACCCTGACCACCACGACGGGTGACACCAAGCTGGACTCGCCGTTCAACACCTACCTGCACCCCGGCCTGCCGCCCGCCCCGATCGCCAACCCCGGCCGGGACGCCCTGCAGGCCGCCGTCCAGCCCGCCGAGGGGGACTGGCTCTACTTCGTCACCGTGGCCCCCGGGGACACCCGCTTCACCGACAGCTTCGAGCAGCACCAGCGCAACGTCGCCGAGTTCAACGCACGTCAGGCGGCACGCGCCGCCCGTCCGTCCCCGGCGGCCACCGGCCACTGAGGGTGAGACCGTCCAGCGGGGACGTACCCTGCGGTACGGTAACGTCTCCCTCCAGGCGTGTCGCTAGCACGCCGGTTCGAGAGGCTTGCCGGATCGGCTTAAGGGGATCGATGACGGATCTGGGCGGGGGCTACCAGCCCCAGGGCACGCAGCCGTGGCACCCGGGCGACCCCGGGTACGGCGGCTACGCCCAGGGACAGCAGCCCGGACAGCAGGGGCAGCAGCCGGGGCAGTACGGCTACCCTCAGCAACCGCAGCAGCCCCAGCAGCCCGGTCCGTACGGCTACCCGCAGCAGCAGGGCTACCCCCAGCAGCCGCAGCAGCCGCAGTACGGTCAGCAGCCGCAGGCCCCGCAGCAGCCGCAGTACGGCCAGCAGCCCTACCAGCAGCAGCCGCAGGCCCCGCAGCAGCCGTACCAGCAGCAGGGCTACCCGCAGCAGCAGGTGCCCCAGCAGCCGATGCCTCCGCAGCAGGCCCAGCCGCAGCCGGCGCGCCGGCGCGCCGAGCCGGTCTCCGGCCCGGGCCCCGACGGCATCGACTGGGAGGCCGAGGCCGCCGCGCTGGACGCCCCCGCCCGCGTGCCGGCCGAGCCCGAGCCCGAGGACGACTGGGCGGAGGAGGAGTACGCCGAGGAGCACGACCCGGAGCGGGAGTCCTTCTTCGGCGAGCAGGACGACTCCCGCTCGGCCGAGAAGCGCCGCAAGGAGAAGGGCAAGAAGGCCGGCCGCAAGAACAGCGGCGCCTGCCTGGTGGTCGCCCTGGTCCTGATCGGCGGCCTGGCCGGCGGTGGCTACTGGGGCTACAACTTCTACCAGAAGCACTTCGGCCCGCCGCCGGACTTCGTGGGCGAGGGCACCGGCACGGTCCAGATCGAGATCAAGCCGGGCACGGGCGACGCGATGGGCAAGGTGCTGCTCGACGCCGGCGTGGTGAAGAGCCTCGACGCCTTCCGCAACGCCTACGGCAAGAACCCCAAGGCGATGACCATCCAGCCGGGCTTCTTCACCATGCACCACCAGATGTCCGCCGAGGCGGCCGTCAAGCTGTTGGTGGACTCGGCCGGTGGCGCCGCGCTGATCCTGCCCGAGGGCCAGAAGGCCGTCGACATCTACAAGCGGATCGACGCCAAGCTCAAGCTGGCCCCGGGCACCACCGCGAACGTGGCCAAGGCCCAGGTCAACGACCTCGGCCTGCCCCCGTACGCCAACGGCAACATCGAGGGCTTCCTCTGGCCGGCCAAGTACTCGATCAGCGAGGGCATGAAGCCCGAGGACCTGCTCAAGCAGATGGTCAAGACCGCGACCGAGAAGTACCAGGCGCTCGGCCTGGACGCGGGCGCCCAGAAGGCCGGGGTCAAGAACGGCTACGAGGTCGTCATCGCGGCCAGCATCCTGCAGGCCGAGGGCAACAACTCGGCCGACTTCGGCAAGATGGCACGGGCGATGTCCAACCGCCTCAACATCAACGCCGGTCCGCCCAAGGGGACTTGGGGCCGGCTCGAACTGGACACGACCCTGCAGTACGAGCTGGGGCGCACCACCTTCTCGGCGGCCGAGCACGAGAAGGACACCCCGTACAACACGTACAAGCGGAAGGGCCTGCCGCCGACCCCGATCGCCAACCCCGGCGAGGAGGCGATCAACGCCGTCCTGAACCCGCCCGCGGGTGACTGGATCTACTGGATCGCCATGAACCCGCAGGAGACCCGCTTCGCCGCCACCTGGGACGAGCACCTGAAGAACGTCCAGGAGTGGTGCACCGGGCAGGGCAAGGGCTTCGACCAGAAGGCAGGTCAGTGCAAGTGAGGACGATGTGACCACGCAGCACCGGGCCGCCGTGCTCGGCTCGCCGATCGCCCACTCGCTCTCCCCGGTGCTGCACCGGGCCGGGTACGAGGCGCTCGGGCTGACGGAGTGGCGGTACGGGCGGCACGAGGTGGACGAGGCCGGGCTGGCCGGGTTCGTCGAGGGGCTCGACCGGGCCGAATGGGCCGGGCTGTCGCTGACCATGCCGCTGAAGCGGGCGGTCATGCCGCTGTTGGACGAGGTGAGCGCGGCCGCGCTCTCGGTGGACGCGGTGAACACCGTGGTGTTCGGTGCGGACGGCCGTCTGCGCGGGGACAACACCGACATCCCGGGCCTGGTCAACGCGCTGCGCGAGCGCGGCATCGAGCGGGTGGAGGCCGCCTCGGTGCTCGGCGCCGGGGCCACCGCCTCCTCGGCGCTGGCCGCGCTGGCACAGGTCTGCACCGGCGAGGTGACGGTCCACGTGCGCAGCCCCGAGCGGGCCGCCGAGATGCGGGAGCTCGGCGAGCGGCTCGGTCTGACGCTCCGTACGGCGCCGTGGGAGGACGGGGCGGCCGCGCTGGCCGCGCCGCTGACCGTCTCGACCACCCCGGCCGGGGCCACCGACCACTTCGCGGACGCCCTGCCCGCCGCGCCCGGGGCGCTGTTCGACGTGCTCTACCACCCCTGGCCGACGGCCCTGGTGGCGGCGGTGGAGGCGCGCGGGGCGACCGTGCTCGGCGGCCTGGACCTGCTGGTCCATCAGGCGGTGCTCCAGTTCGAGCAGTTCACCGGCATCGGGCGCGGCCCGCTCGACGCGATGCGCGCCGCGGGCGAGAAAGCCCTGGCAGGAGAGGTCTGACGGGGTCGGTTCGAGCTGACAAGGTTCGGACCGTTCCTGTCCGCAACGCGGACCGTGCGACCGTTCCGTTTCCCGGCATGAAAGGATCGAGGGGAACGAACGCCTGGCCTGCGGGCCGCTGACGAAGGAGCTCCGTTGGGTACGTTGCGCTGGCTGACGGCGGGGGAGTCGCACGGCCCCGCACTGGTCGCGACGCTGGAGGGCCTGCCGGCCGGGGTGCCGGTGACCACCGCGATGGTCGCCGACGCGCTGGCCCGCCGTCGGCTCGGCTACGGCCGCGGTGCCCGGATGAAGTTCGAGCAGGACGAGGTGACCTTCCTCGGCGGCGTCCGGCACGGCGAGACCATGGGCAGCCCGGTGGCGATCATGGTCGGCAACACCGAGTGGCCCAAGTGGGAGCAGGTCATGTCGGCCGACCCGGTCGACCCGGAGATCCTCGCGGGCCTGGCCCGGAACGAGGCGCTGACCCGCCCGCGCCCCGGCCACGCCGACCTGGCCGGCATGCAGAAGTACTCGATCGAGGAGGCCCGCCCGATCCTGGAGCGCGCCTCCGCGCGTGAGACCGCGGCCCGCGTCGCGCTCGGCGCCGTCGCCCGCTCCTACCTCAAGGAGACCTGCGGCATCGAGATCGTCTCGCACGTGGTCGAGCTGGCCGCCGCCAAGGCCCCGGCCGGCGTGCTGCCGCTGCCCTCCGACGAGGCCCGCCTCGACGAGGACCCGGTGCGCTGCCTGGACGCCGACGCGTCCAAGGCGATGGTGGCCGAGATCGACCAGGCCCACAAGGACGGCGACACCCTGGGCGGCGTGGTCGAGGTGCTGGCCTACGGCGTCCCCGTCGGCCTGGGCTCGCACGTGCACTGGGACCGCCGTCTGGACGCGCGCCTGGCCGCCGCCCTGATGGGCATTCAGGCGATCAAGGGCGTCGAGGTCGGCGACGGCTTCGACCTGGCCCGCGTCCCCGGCTCGAAGGCGCACGACGAGATCGTCCCGACCCCCGAGGGGATCAAGCGCACCTCCGGCCGCTCCGGCGGCACCGAGGGCGGCCTCTCCACCGGCGAGCTGCTGCGGGTGCGCGCCGCCATGAAGCCGATCGCCACCGTGCCGCGTGCCCTGCAGACCCTGGACGTGCGCACCGGCGAGCCCGCCAAGGCGCACCACCAGCGCTCCGACGTCTGCGCCGTCCCGGCGGCCGGCATCGTCGCCGAGGCGATGGTGGCGCTGGTGCTGGCCGACGCGGTGGCCGAGAAGTTCGGCGGCGACAACGTCTCCGAGACCCGCCGCAACGTGCAGGGCTACCTCGACAACCTGATCGTCCGATGACCGCACCGCTGGTCGTGCTGGTCGGCCCTCCCGGGGCCGGCAAGAGCACCGTCGGCAGGCTGCTCGCCGAGCGCCTCGGCGTCACCTTCCGGGACACCGACGCGGACATCGAGGAGACGGCCGGCAAGCCCATCCCGGAGATCTTCGTGGACGAGGGCGAGCCGCACTTCCGGGAGCTGGAGGTGGCGGCCGTCGCGGCCGCCGCCTCCGGGCACCCCGGGGTGCTCTCGCTGGGCGGCGGCGCGGTGATGGCCGAGGCCACCCGCGAGGTGCTGCGCGAGCTGCCGGTGGTCTTCCTGGAGGTCGCGCTCGGCGACGCGGTCAAGCGCGTCGGCCTGGACGCGCCCCGGCCGCTGCTGGCGATCAACCCGCGGGCCCGCTGGCGCGAGCTGATGGAGGCCCGCCGTCCCCTCTACCTGGAGGTGGCGACGGCCGTGGTGGACACCGAGGGCCGCACCCCCGAGCAGGTCGCGGACGCCGTACTGGAAGCACTGGAGTTGAAGGCATGAGTGACACCGTCACCATCCACGTCGGCGGCAGCGCCGGGCACGACCCGTACGACGTGCTGATCGGGCACCAGCTGCTGGGCGAGCTGGGCGGGCTGATCGGCACCAAGGCCAAGCGGGTCGCGATCATCCACCCGGAGGCCCTGGAGGCCACCGGCGAGGCGATCCGCGAGGACCTGGCGGCCGAGGGCTACGAGGCGATCGTCCTCCAGGTGCCCAACGCCGAGGAGGCCAAGAGCGCCGAGGTGGCCGCGTACTGCTGGTCGGTGCTCGGCCAGACCGGCTTCACCCGCAGCGACGTCATCGTCGGCCTCGGCGGCGGCGCCACCACCGACCTGGCCGGCTTCGTGGCGGCCACCTGGCTGCGCGGGGTGCGCTGGGTCTCGATGCCCACCACGCTGCTCGGCATGGTGGACGCGGCGGTCGGCGGCAAGACCGGCATCAACATCGCCGAGGGCAAGAACATGGTCGGCGCCTTCCACCCGCCGGTGGGCGTGCTGGCCGACCTCGCCACCCTGGAGACCGTGCCCAAGCACGACTACGTCTCCGGTCTGGCCGAGGTGATCAAGTGCGGCTTCATCGCCGACCCGGTCATCCTCGACCTGATCGAGGCGGACCCGGAGGGGGCGAAGACCCCGGCCGGCCCGCACACCGTGGAGCTGATCCGGCGGGCCATCCAGGTCAAGGCCGACGTGGTCTCCGGCGACCTCAAGGAGTCGGGCCTGCGGGAGATCCTCAACTACGGCCACACCCTCGGCCACGCCATCGAGCGCAACGAGCGGTACAAGTGGCGGCACGGCGCCGCGATCTCCATCGGCATGGTCTTCGCCGCCGAACTCGCCCGCCTCGCCGGGCGGTTGGACGACGAGACGGCCGACCGGCACCGCTCGGTGCTGGCCTCGGTCGGCCTGCCGCTGAGCTACCGGGCGGACGCCTGGCCGAAGCTGCTGGACGCCATGCGGATCGACAAGAAGTCCCGCGGCGACCTGCTGCGCTTCATCGTGCTGGACGGCCTGGGCAAGACCTCCGTGCTGGAGGGCCCGGATCCGCAGGTGCTGGTCGCCGCCTACGCGGAGGTGTCCTCGTGACCGGGGCGCCCGAGGTGACCAGGGTGCTGGTGCTCAACGGCCCCAACCTCGGCCGCCTGGGCAGCCGGGAGCCGGACGTCTACGGCGCCACCTCCTACGCCGGCCTGGTCGAGCGCTGCACCGCACTCGGCAAGAAGCTCGGCCTGGAGGTCGAGGTCCGGGAGACCAACTCCGAGCAGGCGATGATCGAGTGGCTGCACGAGGCGGCCGACGGGCGGACCCCCGTGGTGATCAACCCCGGGGCGTTCACCCACTACTCGTACGGGATGCGGGACGCGGCCGCGCAGCGCACCGCGCCGCTGATCGAGGTGCACATCTCCAACCCGTACGCCCGGGAGACCTTCCGGCACAACTCGGTGATCGCCGCCGTCGCCTCCGGAACGGTGGCCGGCTTCGGCATCGGCTCCTACGAGCTGGCGCTGCGCGCGCTGGCCGAGCAGCTCGTCACCAAGTGACCCCCGGCGCGTCCGGCCCGGCCTGACGGACGATCAGTTGCCTGGTGGCGGGCTTGTGCCCGCCACCAGGGCGCCGTGTAGTCTCCCGGACGGGAGGTGCAAGTGACGCAGTACGCAGGGGGTACGGGGGGCCACGTGCCGCCGCCGGGCCACTCCTTCGCGCCCGCGGGCGGGCACCCACCGTACCCGGTCGGGCCCCCGCCGCCGGCCCGGCCGCCGTACCCCGTAGCGCCGCCCCCGCACACCGGCCACTTCCCGATGGCGCACGGCGCCCCCGTGCCCCCGCCGTTCGCGGTGCAGCCGACCCTGGCGGTGCTGCTGATCGGCCCGGCCGGGGCCGGCAAGACCACGGTGGCCCGGTACTGGGCCGAGCGCCGTCCGACGCCGACCGCGCACATCTCGCTGGACGACGTCCGCGAGTGGGTGCAGGCAGGCTTCGCCGACCCGCAGTCCGGGTGGAACGACGCCTCCGAGGCGCAGTACCGGCTGGCCCGCCGCACCTGCGGCTTCGCCTGCCGCAACTACCTGGCCAACGGCATCTCCTGCATCATCGACGACGCGGTCTTCCCCGACCAGCCCGCCGTCGGCCTCGGCGGCTGGCAGCGGCACATCGGCCCGGGCATGATCCCGGTGGTGCTGCTCCCCGGCCTGGACTCGGTGCTGGCCCGCAACGCCCGCCGCAGCGGCAACCGGCGGCTGGCGGACGAGGAGGTGGCCCGGATCCACGGCCGGATGGCCGGTTGGTACAGCACCGGGCTGCCGATCATCGACAACTCCCAGCTGGACGTGGCGGGCACGGCGGCCGCACTGGACCGCGTGGTGGCGGCCCGGCTGTCCGCCCACGCGGGGGGACAGCCGGGCCGCTGACGGGCCGTCAGCCGGCGGCCCGGGTCCGTCCGGTGGATCAGGCCGGGTTGCCGACCAGCTGGACCGGGCCGTTCAGGGTGTTCGGGGTGCAGCCGGGGGCCGACAGGGTGAGCTTGTCCTTGGTGTGGACGACGCTCAGTGGGCCGGTCAGCACAGTGCCGCAGAGCTGCACGGTGCCCGCGCCGACGGCCTGGACCGGACCGGTGACCTCCGAGCCCTTCACCACCAGGCTGGCGCCGCCGTACACCACGACCGGGCCGAACTGCTGGGCGCCGGTCAGGCAGGTGGTGCCGGAGCCGACCACCAGCGGGCCGTTGTGACGGCCGGTCAGGGTGGTGGTGCAGGCCGGGCCGGCGGGGACCTTGGCGCGGAAGTCCAGCGCGTAGGCGATCTTGCCGGGCTTGGCGTCGGTGATCGGCGCGCTCAGCTTGCCGAACTCGCCGCCGGTGGGCTTCTTGCCGTTGTTCCAGGAGGCCATCCGGCCGAGCTGGTCGGCGGTGCGGCCGTCCGGGGTGACCACGGTGGAGCCGGGCACGGCGGTCATCGCCTGCGAGGCGGTGCGCACCGCGTTCAGGTAGGAGGCCGCGTTGGTGGCGTCGTACGAGCCCGGCAGGCCGATGCCCTGGCCGCGCAGCCAGTCGCCCCACTGGAACTCCAGGTACTCGGCCGCGTCGGCCGGCACCGCGTAGCCGATGTCCCGGGTGAAGTAGACCAGGCTGCGGTACGGGTCGTCGTGGAAGTTGGCCAGCCCGAGGCGGGTGGGCAGCTGGGCGACGGTGACGGCCTGGTTGTTCTCGTCCAGCAGGCGCACCCACTTGTGCTCCTGCATCTGCTGCCAGAACTCGGCCTGCGGGAGCTTGCTGTAGTTGGCCTGGACGATCAGGCGGATGTGCAGCTTCTGCCCGCCGTCCGGGGCCTCCAGGAAGGAGGTCAGGGTGTGGTGGCCGTCCGTCAGGTAGAGGGCGCCGCCCGGGCCCACCACCACGGTCTTCATCTCGGAGCGGCTCTCCTCGGTCTCCTGGCCCACCGCGATGGTGCAGGTGAAGGTGGAGGCGTCGGAGATCTTCGCGCCCGGCTGGACGGTGGCGGCCACGCCCTGGCCGTTGGTCTCGCACCAGTCGTCGAAGCGCTTGTTGAGGTTGCCGTTGGCCTCGTCCTTGGCGGAGGTGTAGCGGCCGAGCTTGTAGTAGACCTCGTCGTAGCCGACGGCCGGCTGGGTCGGGCGCAGCTGGTCCAGGGTGACGTCCAGCAGGTCGCCGGGCTGGGCCTTCAGCGCCGGGTTCGGGGCCGCAGCGGCGGGGGAGGCGACGGCGGTCAGGCCGGTCACCGCGAGCAGACCGGCCGCGGCGGCGGCGAGCACGGCGCGGGTGCGGTGCTGCGGGGCGGGGGCGGGGCTCATGGGGCGACTCCTGCGGTGGTGGCCGGTGTGCGACGGGTGCTGGCGCATATCCATCCACTGACGGCACCTCGGCGGGTGGCCACAGGGTGGTGCGGAGATGGCGGGGGCGTGAACCCTGTCCGTCGCGCCCCTGGGAAGTCCCTGGAGGGGCGGCCGGCGGCCCGTCGGGGGTGTCGGTCCGGGCTGAGAGAATGGAGCCCTCGCCGTCACCGTCCGGGAGGGGACCGTCTTGCCCGAGGGCCACATCATCCACCGTCTCGCCACCGAGCACGCCAAGGGCTTCGCCCACCGTCCGGTCGCCGTCTCCAGCCCGCAGGGGCGGTTCGCCGACGGCGCGCGGCTGATCGACGGTCAGGTCCTGACGGAGGCCCAGGCCCACGGCAAGCACCTCTTCCTCGGCTTCTCCGAGGACCGCTGGCTGCACGTCCACCTCGGCCTGTACGGGGAGTTCACCTTCGGCCCGGCCCCCGCCCCCGCCCCGGTCGGCCTGGTCCGGCTGCGGCTGGAGAACGACGAGCTCTTCTCCGACCTGCGCGGGCCGAACACCTGCGAGCTGCTCACCGGCGCCGAGAAGGCCGCCGTGCACGCCCGGCTCGGCCCCGACCCGCTGCGGCCCGGCGCCTCCTCCGAGGACGCCTGGCGGTACGTCAGCCGCAGCCGCACCACCGTCGCCGCGCTGCTGATGGACCAGAAGGTGCTGGCCGGCGTCGGGAACGTCTACCGCGCCGAGGTGCTGTTCCGCCTGGGCATCGACCCGCACCGGGCGGGCAGGGACCTCACCCGGGAGGAGTGGGACGCGGTCTGGGCGGACTTGGTGGTGCTGATGGCCGACGGCGCGATGATCGGCCGGATCGACACCGTCCGCCCCGAACACACCCCCGAGGCGATGGGCCGCCCGCCCCGGGTGGACGACCACGGCGGCGAGGTCTACGTCTACCGCCGCGCCGGGATGCCCTGCCTGGTCTGCGGCACCGAGGTCCGCACGGAGGCGCACGCGGCACGCAACCTCTTCTGGTGCCCGAGCTGCCAGCGGGCGTGAGGGCGGCCCCGCGGGCTGATTGACAGGTTCAGTACAGCAGCGGAAGGATGCCGGTGCCCTTGACGATCCGTCAGCACCGGCATCCGGAGGCCGTCTTGCCCGCACCCTCGCTCCTGCGCCGCGCGGCCCGCGCGATCGGCGCCGTCCTGCTGGCCCTGGCCGCCGTGCTGGCCGGTGGCGCCCCCGCCCACGCCGACTTCGGCAGCGACTACCACGACCCGATGACCGCGGCCAAGCCGCTGACCCGCCCGGACACCCGCTCCTGCACCGTCGAGGTGATGCACGAGCGGGCCTTCCGCGAGGGGTACGGCAACCCTCCGGACACCCCGTACGCGGGCACCCTCACGGTGCCGCCCGCCTGCGCCGGCGCCTGGTCGATGGTGGTGCTGGACCTGCACGGCAGTGTGGCCGGGCGGCAGTACGACCGCCTGTTCACCGTCCGGGTCGGCGGGGTCGAGGTGCTGCTCTCCTCCACCCCCGAGCCCTCCAAGGACGGCATCGAGTGGCGCCTGGAGCGCGACCTCACCCGCTACGCGCCGGTGCTGACGGGCAGCCGGCCGTTCGAGTTCGACCTGGCCAACGTCACCAACGAGACCTACACCGGGGTCTTCGTGATCTCCGCCTCGGTCACCTTCTACACCGCCTCGCCGAAGTGGCCGGCCGCCCGCACCGCCGACCGGGTGCTCACCTCCGGCCCGTTCGCCCTGGACGCCTCCCGCCTCTCCACGGCCCGGGAGTACAGCTTCCCGCCCAACCTGGAGGCGCTCACCGCCGAGCTCTACGTGCGCGGCGGCGGGGCCTGCGAGGAGTTCGCCTACGCCTCCGCCCCGCAGGAGTTCGTCACCGCCAACCCCGGCCGCGGGTACTGCGGCCAGGGCCCGTTCCGCGAGCTGCGGCTCGCCGTGGACGGCGTGGTGGCCGGCGCGGTCTGGCCCTACCCCGTGATCTACACCGGCGGCTGGGACCCGCTGCTCTGGCGGCCCACCCCCGGCCTGTTCGCCTTCGAGCTGCCCGCCTACCGGCTGGACCTCACCCCGTACGTCGGGCTGCTGCTGGACGGCCGCCCGCACACCCTCTCGGTCACCCTCAACCGGGCCGAGCAGCAGAGCAACGACTCCTGGACCGGCCAGCTCAACCTCTTCGCCGAGGTCGACGAGGGCAGCGCCCGCACCACCGGCGCCCTGACCCGCCACCAGGTGGCCGCCGCCGTCGAGCCGGTCACCGCGCTCACCGACCTCGGCGGCGGAAGCGGGGACTGGACCGTCACCGCACGGCGGCAGGACGTGGCCGAAGGCTGGGTGCAGACCTCGCACGGGCGGGTCCGCACCGAGGTGAGCAGCAGTCAGGTCTTCGGCTCCACCCAGCAGCTGCGGGAGGAGGGCGCCGCACTCAAGCTGGCCAACCGGCTGGACCAGACCTGGACCACGCACCGCAGGGGCGGCGGGCCGCAGCGGGTGGAGACGGTGAGCGAGGGCGTCCCGCTGACGGTGGACTACCGCTACGGCCAGGACGGCCAGCGCACCTCGATGGTGATGGGCCGGCACCGCACCGAGACCGCCGACGGGGTGCGCCGCACCGTGGACCACACCTACGCCCCGACCGCCGAGCGCCGCGACGGTGCCACCCCGGTCCGCACCGCCACGGCGGTCGAGAGCTACCGCTCCACCGGCCCGGAGGGCCCGTACGCCCGGACGATCACCACCCGGGACGGCTGGCCGCTCTGACGCACCGTCGCCCGCCCGGGGGCAGCCCTCCGGGCGGGCGACGACGGCCGGGTGAGTGAGCCCTCCGGGCGGGAGGATCGGGGTGGTGAGGGGGCCGGAGGGGAGCCCGCGCCTTCGGCCCTTCCCGCACCTGCCTCGCCCGGAGGGCCGCGGCTCAGAAGGTGAGCGTCCGGCCCTCCTGCTTGGCCTGCTTGGCCGTGTACGAGACGCCGTGCACCTTCAGCCCGGCCGGGTCCAGCAGGGTGATCACCCCGCCGCCGTTCTCCAGCTCGAAGCCGCCCCCGCCGCTCACCGCGAGGCTGGCGCCGGGCTCCAGCCGCTGGGCCGGGAGCGACAGGCGGTGCTTGGAGCGGTCGGCCAGCTGCCAGCCCGTCAGGTCGACCGGGGCGGCGGAGGTGTTGAGCACGGTGACCTTCTCCCGGCCCCGGTCCGGCCCGACCGGGTTCACCAGGGCGGAGACGATCCGCAGGCCGGCCGGGGTGTGGTCGTCCGGGCGGCCGGGGGTGCCGGGGAGGGTGTGGCCGGTGGCGTCGTCGGTGTGCCAGGCCTGCGACTGGAAGGCCAGGAAGACCGCGATCCAGCGGTCCTCGGCGGGCAGGTGGACCAGCAGCGCGCCGTCCTGGTAGACCCCGTCGTCGCCCTTGAACCGGCCGCTGTTGCCCTGGTTCATGTGGACGTCGTGCACGCCGTTGCCCGGCTCGAAGCCGAAGACCTTGTCCGGCTTGCCGGGCTCTGGGCCGAAGCGCTCGCCGAAGACGTGCAGTACCGCCGCCGGGTCGGCGACCGCGCGCAGCACGAAGTGGTCCAGCAGGTCGGCCAGGTCGTTGTCCACGCCCGGCAGGTCCGGCGGCAGGGTGCGCAGCTTCGCCGGGTCGAAGAGGTTGCCCCGGATGAAGTCCACCGCGGCGGTGCCGGCCTTGGAGGGCAGCGGCGCCCAGCCGGTGCCGGTGGCCGGGAGCAGCGCGGTCAGCGGGTGGCGGAAGTCGTCCACCACCGCGTACAGCAGCTCCGAAGGGGCCTGCTGGGACTGGACGTTGACGGCGGCCCGGTAGTCGGTGCCGTGGGTGTCGCGCAGGTGGATCTGGTAGTGCGGGGTGTCGGTGGCGCCCTCGCGGCGGCGGGCGACGGCGCGGGCGGAGAGCACGCCGTAGTTCTTGAGCGGCATGGGTCACGGTCCTTCGAGGGTGCGGCGGTCCGGTTCGGCCACCGTTATCCCGCAGTGCGGCGCGCGGCGTCCGGGGAACGGCCTCCTGTTCACCCGTCGGTGGCCGAACCGTTGCCCGGGCCCGGTTCACCCCTGCGGGGATCAGCGACGGCGGCGCCGGAGGATCGAGTGCACGGTGAAGGCGGCCAGCGCGACGGTGAGCAGCCCGGCGAGCCAGAGCGAGAACGGGTCCGGCCCGGTGGCGGCGGCCGGGGCCGCCACGGGGGCGGGCTCCTCGCTGGAGGGCTGCGCGTTCGGCGAGGCGGTGCCGGAGGGCTTGGCGGTGGCCTTGGGCGAGGCGGTGCCGCGGCCGGAGCGGCTGGGGGTGGGGCTCGGGGCGGGGCCGCCGTACTGGAAGACGGCCAGCGCCTGCTCCTTGCCCTCCAGGCCACCGGTGGCCGGATCCTCGCCGGTGCTGATCAGGACGGGCGCGTCGAGGCCGCTGCTGACGAGCTGGTAGCTGCCCTTGGCGGCCTTGCCCGCCAGGGTGACCTTCGCCTTGACCGTCAGGGTGCCGTGCGGCTGGACGGTGACGGCGCCGGCCGGCTCGGTCAGGCTCCAGCGGCCGCTCGGGTCCACCCGGTCGGAGGGGCGCCAGCCCCCGTTCGCCGGGTCCTGCCAGACCACCGTGATCCCGTCGGTGGGGACACCGCCGGTGCGGGCGTTGGTGGAGACGGCGAGCGAGAAGCCGCCGGGCTGGATGCGGTGCGGGGAGGTCGAGCTGACGGTCAGGGTGACTTCGAAGGTCCCGCCGACCGGCAGGGTGGCGGGCACCCCGCCGAAGGTGGTGGTGATCCTGCCGTTGCGCACTTCGGCGGCCTGCGCGGTCTGAACCGCCGTCAACACCACCGATGCTGCCAGCAGCCCCGCGGCCAGCGGACGTGCCATCTCCCTGCCCCCTCCGACGTACCGGCCGAGCTGCGCCGAGGACCGGATGCTAGCAACCGGGACGGGTGAGCCTCCGGCCGCCCCGCAGGCGGGGACGTGGGCCGGCCCCGGACGGTTCCCCCGGAGGGGCCGCCCGGGGCCGGGCGGGGCTCAGCGCTCTTCGCGGAAGAGCACGTGCTCGCGGGCGACCGGGTCGAACTTGCGCAGGACCAGGCGGTCCGGGTCGTTGCGCCGGCTCTTCCGGGTGACGTAGGTGTAGCCCGTCCCGGCCGTGGACTTCAGCTTCACGATCGGGCGCAGGTCGGTGCTGGCCATCCGGTCCTCCTGGGTTCGGGGTTCCCGGCCGTCACCGACTGGAAACCGTTTTCACCTCGGCTCAACGCGGCCCCGCCCCGGTCCATTCCCCCGTACCTGACGGAGTGCCGACCAGTCCGTCCGGAACGGTGGCGGACAGCTCGGCCACCTGGCGGCGCAGCTCCCGGACCTCCTCGGTGAGTTCGCGGATCGCCAGGTGGTTGACGTGGTCCATCCGCTCCTCCGCGTCGGCGCGCGAGATGAACCAGGCGGCGATGTTCGCCGTCACCACGCCGAGCAGGGCGATGCCCGAGAGCATCAGCCCGACCGCCAGCAGCCGGCCCAGCCCGGTGGTCGGGGTGTGGTCGCCGTACCCGACCGTGGTCATGGTGGTGAAGGACCACCAGAGCGCGTCGTCCAGGGTCTTGATGTTGGCGGTGGGGGAGGAGCGCTCGATGTCCAGCACGGCCAGCGAGCCGAAGACCAGCAGCCCGATCACCGCCCCCACCACGTAGGTGGTCAGCCGCACCTGGGCGGCCATCCGCACCCGCTGCCCGGCCAGCACCGCGGTGGAGACCAGCCGCAGCAGCCGCAGCGGCCCCGCCAGCGGCAGCACCACGGCCAGCAGCGAGAGCGGCTGCGAGCGGACGAACCGCCAGCGCTGCTCGGCCAGGTAGAACCGCACCAGGTAGTCGCAGGTGAGCGCGGCCCAGACCACCCACTCCGTCCACCAGGCCGCGTGGAGCAGCGCGACCGAGCCCTCGGGGTGCAGGATCGGCGCGGCGTACGCGACCGCGAAGAGCACCGACAGGACCATCAGCGGGAGCTGGGTGCGGCACTCCCAGCGCTCGAGGCGGGTCATCCGCGCTACCTCCTGGGCGGTGCGGGCCCCGTGGCGGTCCGGGACCCCGGACGGGTGGGGCGGCACGACCTTCTCACATCCCCGCCGCCCGACGGTTCCTGTACGCGCGGTCCGTCAACTCCGGCTGACCTGCCCCGGCGCGGCCGCCGAGCCGCTCGCCGGGTCGGGCGGCCGGAGCCTTCCGGAGGCCGCCGACCGGATCAAGTCCTGCCCGCCGAGGGCGCCGTGACGGCGGCTCAGGCGTGCTCCAGGGCCCCGGCCGCCGCGGCCGCCGGCGCGGGCAGCGGGGGCCGGGAGCGCAGGGCGGGGGAGGCGGCCAGCAGGACCGCCGCCCCCGCGAGCAGGCCGGCCCCGGCGCAGAGCGGCCAGAGCAGGCCGGGCGCCGCGTCGTACACCGCCCCGCCGATCGCCGGGGCGAGTACGGAGCCGCTGATCGAGGCGCCCGCGTACAGGCTCTGGAAGCGCCCCTGGAGGTGGAGCGGGGCGCAGTCCGCGACGTAGGCGGTGGCGGGGGTCTTGTAGAGGATCTCGCCTAGGGTCAGCAGTGCCATGGTGGCGACCGCGAGCCAGACCGAGGCACCGAGCGCCAGCAGGCCGTAGGCGAGACCGACCAGGCCCAGGCCGGCGCCGATGATCCGCAGCGGGGAGCGCTTGCGCAGGGCCACGGTGGCGGGCAGTTCCAGGCAGAGGATCACGCCGCCGTTGATCGCCATCAGGGCGCCGTACACCTCGCTGCCGATGCCGTGGTCCCGGAGGAAGACCGGCAGGGTGCCGTACTGCTGACGGTAGACGGTGTCGATCACCACGACGGCCGGCAGCAGCACCAGGAGGCCCGGCCGGGCCCGCAGCGCGCTCCACAGTGACTCGCCCCCGGCGGCGACGGCGGCCCGCTCGGCCCTGCCCGGGTCGGCGGTGAGCACCAGCGCCGCGTACCCGGCGAACAGCAGCGCGCCGATCCCGTCGGCCAGGAAGAGCCACCCGTACGAGACCTGAGCCGCGATCAGACCGCCGAGCGGCGCGCCGAGCGCGAAGCCCGCGTTCCCGGCGAAGCGCATCACCGCGACGCCCTGCCGCCGCGCCCCGGCCGGGACGGCGGCGGTGACCAGGGTGGCGTTGGCCGCCCGGGCCGCGCCGGAGGCGTACATCGACAGCGGCAGCACCAGCAACAGGGCGGCGACCGGCAGCACCGGCAGCACGATCAGCCCCGCGCCGGAGACCACCGAGCTGATCAGCAGGACCCGCCGGTGGCCGAAGTGGTCGCCGAACCAGCCGCCGGTGAAGTTTCCCGCCACCGACCCGATCCCGCCCACGCCCGCGACCAGGCCCGCCTCGGCGACGCCGATGCCGCGCTCGGCGGTCAGGAAGAGGAAGAGGTAGACGAAGGTGAAGGCGGTCATGGTGTTGACGAAGATGCCCACCGACAGGAGCCAGACGGCCCTCGGTACTGCTCGCACGTGATCGGCCCCCGCTAGTCAGTTCCTTTGGGGAACGGACTATGCCAGCATGGGAGGGTGAGGGTCAACGGCAATCGGTGGTCGGCGGAGGAGGTCGGGTGCCCAGACGAGGCGGGCCCGGGGACGAGAACTGCGCCGTCGCCCAGTCCCTGGACGTGGTCGGCGACGCCTGGACGCTGCTGATCGTCCGCGACATCGCGCGCGGCCAGCACCGCTTCGACGGCCTCCAGCACGAGCTCGGGCTCTCCCGGAAGGTCCTGACGGAGCGTCTGGCCCTACTGGTGGACTCCGGGGTGCTCAGCCGCGAGCCGTACCAGAGCCGCCCGCCGCGCTACGAGTACCGCCTCACCGAGCGCGGGCGCGGGCTGCTGCCGGTGCTGGTCGCACTCCAGGACTGGGGCGACACCTGGCTGCTCGGCGACGGCAGCTACACCGCCACCGCCGACGAGCACTCCCGCGAGGCCGAGCGCGTCCACGCGCTGCTCGGCACCCGGGTCCCCGAGCTGCTGCTCCCCACGGCGGACGGCCCGCTCGACCCGGTGGCCGGGCTCACCGTCCTCTACTGCTTCCCCGGGGCCTTCGCCCGCCCCGAGCTCTATCCGCCCGGCTGGGGCGCCGTCCCCGGCGCGGCCGGCTGCACCCTCGAATCCCGTGGCTACCAGGCCCGGCTGGCCGAGTTCACCGCCGCCGGGGCCGCCGTGCACGGCGTCTCCACCCAGCGCACCGACGAACAGCGCGCCTTCGCCGAGGCCGAGGGGCTCGCCTTCCCCCTGCTCTCCGACGCCGCCCTCGAACTGGCCGCAGCGCTGCGCCTCCCCACCCTCCGGGCCGGCGGCACCACCCGCCTCAAGCGCCTCACCCTGGTGATCGGCCCCGACCGGACGGTCCGTCAGGTCCAGTACCCGGTCACCGACATCGCGGCGAGCATCGAGACGGCGCTGCGGGAGGTCGCGGCCGGCTGACCGGGGCCCACGTACTGCCGGGACGTCACGGCCGTGTTGCCCCCGATGTCCATTCCGGCCCGACCCTTGATCGTCTCCCCCGTCGCGTGTGACGGTGGCCGGGCGCCCGGTGACCGGCCGGGCCGTGTCGGTCGACCCGCGCCGTACCGCGTCCGGCCCGTCGCGGAGAACGGAGGCCCCCGGTGCCCTCGCCCTCCCAGCCCCTGCGCAAGCTGGGCTTCCTGACCATCGGGCTGTTCGACCCCGCCGATCCCGGCAAGGGCCACGAGTCCACCCTGCGGATCATCGAACTCGGTGAGCAGCTCGGCTTCGACGGTGCCTGGGTGCGCCACCGGCACCTCCAGTACGGGATCTCCTCGCCCGTCGCCGTCCTGGCGGCCGCCACCCAGCGCACCCACCGGATCGAACTGGGCACCGCGGTCATCCCGCTGGGCTGGGAGAACCCGCTGCGCCTGGCCGAGGACCTCGCGACCGTCGACCTCCTCTCCGGCGGCCGGCTCAACCCCGGAGTCAGCGTCGGCCGCCCCGGTCACTGGGACCAGGTCGCCCCCGCGCTGTACCCGGACACCGCGGCGGTCGAGGAGTTCGGCTACGAGCGGGTGCGGCGACTGCTCGACTTCGTCAAGGGCGAGCCCGCCACCGACTTCAGCGGCGTCGAAGGCATCGAGGTGTACTCCGACCGGGTCCAGCCCGTGGCCCCCGGCCTGGCGGACCGCCTCTGGTACGGCGGCGGGAGCCTGCGCTCGGCCCGCTGGGCGGGCGAGCAGGGGCTGAACCTGCTGACCAGCAACGTGGTCCGGGCGGAGGAGTCGGAGGACTTCGCCACCATCCAGCGCTCGCAGATCGACGCCTTCCGCAGCCACCACCCGGAGGGCGCCCGCGCCCGGGTCTCCCAGGGTCTGGTGGTCGTCCCCACCGACAGCGCCACGCCCGAGCAGCGCGCGAAGTACCTGGAGTACGCGCGGAACCGGCTCCCGCGCACCGCCACCCCGCAGGGGCCGTCGCGGATGATGTTCGCGCCGGACCTGGTCGGGACCTCCGCCGAGATCGCCGAACGGCTGTACGCCCACGCCGGGTTCCAGGCGGTCGACGAAGCGGTCTTCGCGCTGCCGTTCAGCTTCGAGCACGAGGACTACGTCCAGATCCTCACGGACATCGCCACCCGGCTCGCTCCGGCCCTCGGCTGGCGTTCGGCGGCGTGACCGCGGTCGACCGGCGTGGGGTGGTGGTCACACCGGGGGCGCGGGGAACTGCGCGCTGCGGGAGGCGTCGACCGTGTGCCGGGTACGGCGAACCACGTGCAAGTGAGTGTCCGTACCCGGCACACGGGTCGCGTTCTTCCGTCTCGCGCAGTTCCTCGCGCCCCTGACCGCCCTCCGGGCGGCCACGGGCGGGTGCGTTCGGCGGGCGGGGCGGGCGTGGGGTTCTTAGGCTCGGGGCATGGTTGACGCACACGGGGCTCGGCGGGAACGGCTCAGGCAGCACTGCAGCGCCTCCGGCGCCGACGCGGCGCTGGTCACCCGTCCCGCGAACGTCCGGTACCTGACCGGCTGCGCGCCCTGCGGGGCCACCCTCCTGCTCACCCGGGACAGGGCGCTGCTCGCGCTGCCCGAGGACCTGCCCCCCGACGACACCGGGGAGCACCTGGTGCCGGACGACCCCGAGCTCTCCCGGGTGCCGGTGCCCGGCGAGACCGACACGGCGCTGGCCGCCGCCGAGGCCGCGGCCCGGCTGGGGGTGCGCGACCTGGCGGTGGAGGAGCACGACCTGACGGTCAGTCGGCACCGCGCGGTGGCCGGGCTGGCCAAGGGGGTCAACCTGCTGGACCTGGCCCGCGCGGTGGAGCGCCAGCGGGTGGTCAAGGACGAGCACGAGATCGCCGACCTGCGGATCGCCGCCGAGATCGCCGACCAGGCGCTCGGCGAGCTGCTGGAGTCGATCCTGGTCGGCCGCACCGAGCGCCACCTGGCGATGGAGCTGGAGCGCCGGATGATCGACCACGGCGCGGACCGGGCCGCCTTCCCGGTCTCGGTCGGCACCGGCAGCCACTCCGGCCAGGAGGCCCACCTGCCCACCGACCGCCGGGTGGAGGAGGGTGACTTCCTCACCGTGGTGCTCGGCGCCCAGTACCGCGGCTACCGGGTCTCCACCGCCCGCACCTTCGTGATCGGCGCCGCCCCCGCCCCCTGGCAGGTCGACCTGCACCGCCTGGTCTTCCGCGCCCAGCGGGCCGGCCGGGAGGCCCTCCAGCCGGGTGTCCCGCAGCACGCACCGGACCTGGCCGCCCGCGAGATCCTCCAGTCCGCGGGCCACGCGGGCAACGCCGTGCACCCGCTCGGTCACGGCATCGGACTCGAGATCAGGGAGGCGCCGCGTCTCGGGCCCGCGGACATGGGTAAACTGGACAATCGCGTGCCGGTCACCGTCGGCCCCGGGGTGCACATCCCCGGAAAGGGCGGAGTCCGGATCGAGGACACGCTCGTGGTGCGCCCCCTCGAAGAGGGCGGGCCCGAGCTGCTCACCATCACGACCAAGGAGCTCCTCGCGCTGTAGCCGCCCCGGCGGCCGCGGCACGCGCAATCCCTTGGTTCCTTGACAGCTATATCCAGGAGTAAGTGCGCCCGTGGCTTCCACGAACGATCTCAAGAACGGCATGGTCCTCAACATCGACGGCAAGCTGTGGTCCGTCGTCGAGTTCCAGCACGTGAAGCCCGGCAAGGGCCCGGCCTTCGTGCGCACCAAGCTCAAGGAGGTCCTCAGCGGCAAGGTCGTCGACAAGACCTTCAACGCCGGCGTCAAGGTGGAGACCGCCAACGTCGACAAGCGCACCATGCAGTTCTCGTACAAGGACGGCGAGAACTTCGTGTTCATGGACATGGACACCTACGACCAGCTCACCATCGAGCCGTCCGTGGTCGGCGACGCCGCCAAGTACCTGCTCGAGGGCTTCGAGGCCCTGGTCGCGCAGAACGACGGCTCCCCGCTGTACGTCGAGCTCCCGGCCGCCGTCGAGCTCGTGATCGCCGAGACCGAGCCGGGCGTCCAGGGCGACCGCTCCACCGGTGGCACCAAGCCGGCCACCCTGGAGACCGGCACCGAGA
>NZ_BAAAYB010000004.1:0-152498 GCF_039535905.1 Kitasatospora albolonga
TGCTGCCCGTCCACGGCCTGCCGGTCGGCGCCGTCACCGCGACCCTCGGTGCGCCCTGGCTGCTGGTCCTGATGATCCGCCAGGGGCGGCTGCCCCAGGGGAGGAACGCATGACCGTCAAGCCCGACCAGCTGGCCACCGCCGGTCTCCAGCTGCGCTACGGCGACCGCGTGATCGTCGACGCCTGGACCTCACCCTGCCCGGCGGTGCGGTGACCGCGATCGTCGGCCCGAACGCCTGCGGCAAGTCCACCCTGCTGCGGCGGCCTCACCCGGCTGCTGCCCCGGCGGCCGGCACCGTCACCCTGGACGGCTCCGACATCCACCGGATGCCCGCCCGTGCGCTGGCCAAGCGGCTCGGCCCTGCTGCCGCAGCAGCCCGTCACCCCCGAGGCGATCACCGTGGAGTCGCTGGTCCGGCTCGGCCGGTACCCGCACCAGCGGATGCTCAGCCCCTGGTCGGCCGCCGACCAGGCCGCCGTCGAGGAGGCGCTGACCCGGACCGGGACGGCGGAGCTGCGCGACCGGCCGGTGGACCAACTCTCCGGGGGCCAGCGGCAGCGGGCCTGGATCGCGCTCGCGCTGGCCCAGGACACCGATCTGCTGCTGCTGGACGAGCCGACCACCTTCCTCGACCTGCGCCACCAGCTGGACGTGCTCGACCTGGTCGCCGACCTGCACGAGGAGGCCGGGCGCACCGTGGTGATGGTGCTGCACGACCTCGGCCAGGCGGCCCGGTACGCCGACCACCTGGTGGTGCTGAAGGACGGTCACCTGATGGCCGCCGGGGCACCGGCCGAGGTGCTCACCGCCGAGCTGGTGGAGAGCGTCTTCCCAGGTGCCCTGCCAGGTCGTCCCCGACCCCGAGACCGGCACCCCGCTGGTCGTCCCCCGCGCCAGGAGCCGCCGCCCGGCGCGCGTCTGACGCACCCCCACCCCCCGAACTCCCGGCCCGGGCTCCCCCGCCGCGCCGCCGGTCGCCCCACCCTGCCCGAAACCTCTCACAGCAAGGAACCCGTCATGCGCAGAACCCCCGCCGTCCTCCTGGCCGCCGCCCTCACCGTCTCGCTCGCCGCCTGCGGCTCCAGCGCCACGTCGGGCGACGCCAAGCCGGCCGCCGAGGGCTCGAAGGCCGCCGACGCCGCGGTCTTCCCGCGCAGCGTCAAGCACGCCATGGGCACCGCCGAGATCAAGACCCAGCCCAAGAAGGTCGTGGTGCTGGACAGCGGCGAGCTGGACGACGTGGTCCTGCTGGGCATCACCCCGGTCGGCGCGGTCGCCCGCACCTGAAGACCGAGGGCGGCTTCCCGGCCTACCTGTCCGGCAAGGTCACCGGCACCAAGGACGTCGGCCCGAGCGCCGAGCCCAACCTGGAGCTGATCGCCTCCCTCAAGCCCGACCTGATCCTCTCCTCGAAGGTCCGGCACGAGAAGGTCTACGACAAGCTCAACGCCATCGCCCCGACCGTGTTCGCCGAGACCACGGGCTTCCCGTGGAAGGAGAACCTGGCCCTCTACGCCCAGGCCCTGGGCAAGGAGGCCGAGGCCAAGCAGAAGCTCTCCGACTACGAGGCCAAGGCCAAGAAGCTCGGCGAGGAGATCAAGGCCAAGAACGGCGGCACCGCCCCGACCGCCTCGGTGGTCCGCTTCGTGGCCGGCCCGACCCGCCTCTACGCCAAGTCCTCCTACTCCGGCACCGTGCTGAAGGACATCGGCCTGAACCGCCCGGCGGCGCAGGACGTGGACAAGAACATCCTGGACATCTCCACCGAGCAGATCAGCCAGGCCGACGCCGACCTGGTCTTCGTCACCGTCGCCACCGACCCGAGCAAGACCAAGCAGGCCGAGACCCAGGCCAACCCGGTCTGGCAGGGCCTGAACGCGGTGAAGAACAACAAGGTCTTCAACGTGCCGGACGAGACCTGGATGTCGGGCATCGGCGTGCTGGCCGCGGAGCAGATGCTCGGCGACATCGCCAAGGCCGCCGGCGTCGAGGCGCCCAAGTAGTCACCCCCACCCGGCCGTTCGGGGAGGCGTGCCCACACCACGCCTCCCCCGGCCACCCCCTCACCCCGAAGAGGACCTTCCGGCATGCGGATGTACCTGCTCGCGCTCAACCCCACCGACTCCGTCACCCAGGGATTCCTGCCCGCCGCGGCGAGACTGGGCCTGACGGTCACCGTGCTCACGGACCACGCCGAGGCGCACCGCCGCGCCTACGAGGGCCTGGAGTTCGCGCCCGAGGTGCTGGAGTGCGCGGTGCAGGACCACCGCGAGGTGATCGGGCTGATCTCGCAGCTCCCGGCCCCCGACGCGGTGTTCAGCAACAGCGACCACCTCCAGGTGCAGACCGCGCTGGCCGCCGAGTACTTCGGCCTGCCGGGCAAGGACTGGAAGGCCGCCTTCCGGGCCAAGAACAAGGGCGAGCTGCGCCGTCACCTGGCCGCCGCCGGGCTGGACGAGGTCTGGTCCGCCGAGCTGGCCCCGGAGGACGACCCGGCCGCCCTCACCCCGCCGTTCCCCTGCGTGGTCAAGCCGCGCGAGGGCGTGGCCAGCGAGGACGTCACCCTGGTCGAGGACGCGGAGCAACTGGCCGCCGCCGTACGGGAGATCCGCGGCCGCCGGGCCGGGGCGGTACTGCTGGTCGAGGAGTTCCTGACCGGTGAGCTGTACACCCTGGAGACGCTCGGCGACGGCACCACCCGGCAGGTGCTGGGCGGCTTCCACACCCGGCTCTCGCCGCCGCCGAACTTCATCGAGGAGGTGCTGTTCTACGTCCCCGCGCACCCGGAGGCGGTCACCACACAGGTGCTCGCCCAGCTGGACGCGGTCGGCGTGAACCTCGGCGCCTGCCACACCGAGTTCGTGGTGCAGGCCGACGGCCGGGCCCGCCTGATCGAGGTCAACTACCGCGCCATCGGCGACACCTGCGACCTGATGCTGGCCGAGCTGCTGGAGATCCCGTTCTTCGAGCACGTGCTCAACGCGCACCTCGGCGTCCCCCTCCCCGCCGACCTCGGCGCCCGCACCGACAAGCGCGCCCGCAACGAGGGCGTGCTGGCCGACCGGACCGGCACCCTGCACGCCGCCCCCGGCCCGTACGACGGCGAGGTCGACGGCGTCCGGCTCTCCTACCGCCCGGTGCGCGGGGTGGGCGAGAAGCACGACCACTACGGCACCAACCGGGACTACCTCGGCATGGTCTGGGCGGTCGGCCCCGACCAGGCGTCGGTGGACCGCACCGTGGCGGAGTTCATCGCCGCGAACCGCTGGGAGATCGGCGCATGAGCGCCGTCCGGCTGCACACCGCCGCCGAGCAGCTGACCCTGCGGGTGCTCGGCGCCCTGCTGCGCGAGGACGTGCTCGGCCTGCGCACCCAGAGCCTCCTGGAGCAGCGCGCCGACGGCGCCTGGCTGCGGGCCGGGACGCTGGCCCTGCCGGTCCGCCCGGACGGCTTCCAGAGCGAGTGGACCGCCCGGCTGCCGCTGCTGCTGGCCGACGGCCGCGAACTCACCGCACTGGACGACGTCCTGGCCCATCTGGCCGAGCTGGCCGACCCTCAGGACCGGGACGGCTACCGGGGCTTCGCCGAGGAGTGCCGCCAGACCCTGGCCACCATGGAGCTGCACGAGGCCGTCCACGGCCAGGTGCTGGACCTGCTGGCGCTGCGCCACGGCGAGCACCCCGCCCACTGGGAGGGCCTCGGCGCCTCGCTCGCCTTCGACACCCTGGCCGCCTTCCTCGACCACCCGGTATACCCGACCGCGCGCGGCCGCTCCGGCCTGAGCGACGCCGAACTGCGGCAGTACGCACCGGAGTTCCACCCCTCCTTCGAGCTGCGCTGGCTGGCCGTGCCGGCCGGCGCGCTCGCGGTGGACACCCTCGGGGAGCGCCCCGCCTGGTGGCCGACCCTGGAGCGGCTGGGGCTGGGCGAACTGACCGGCACCCACCTGCCGCTCCCGGTGCACCCGCTGAGCACCGCGGACGCGCTGGCCGCCACCCCCGGCGCGGTGCTGGCCGGGCCCTCGTACCTGGAGGTGGTGCCCACCCTGTCGATGCGCACCGTCGCCCTGGTCGAACACCCCGAGTGGCACCTCAAGCTGCCGCTGGCCACCGCCACCCTGGGCCTGCGCAACCGGCGCACCATCAAGCCCGGGGTGCTGGAGGACGGCGCGGCCGGGCAGCGGCTGATCGAGGCCGTCCTGGCCCGCGAACCGCGCTTCGCCGAGCGGATCCTGCACGCCGACGAGCAGGGCTACGCGCACACCGGCCACGAGCTGGTGGCCGTGCTGACCCGGCGTTACCCGGCCGGTCTGGAGCGGGCCGTGACGGTGCCGCTGGCCTCGCTGCTGGCCGAGGCCCCCGACGGGCTGGTGATCGACCTGCTCGCCGAGCGCTTCTACGGCGGCTCGGCGCTCGCGCTCTACCGGGCGCTGCTGGAGCTGCTGATCGACTGGCAGAC
The DNA here is from genome assembly GCF_039535905.1 of Kitasatospora albolonga. Taxonomy (GTDB): domain Bacteria; phylum Actinomycetota; class Actinomycetes; order Streptomycetales; family Streptomycetaceae; genus Kitasatospora; species Kitasatospora albolonga. The sequence continues at coordinate 4,460 of NZ_BAAAYB010000004.1, forward strand.
CGCACTGTACGGGCTGGGGTTCGCGTTGGAGTCGCACCAGCAGAACACCTCGCTGGTGCTGGACACCGTGGACGGCGCCACCCGGCTGCGGCTGCTGTACAAGGACAACGACGGCCCCCGGGTGAACTCCGCCCGGATCGGCGAACTCGCCGCCCACACGGCGGACTTCACCGACCCGCGGACCTTCTCCGAGACCGACCGGGCGATCACCGACCTGTTCACCACCATCACCGGGCACCTGTGCACCGCCTCGCTGGCCTTCGGACTGGCCGAGCACGGCCGGGCACCGCTGGAGGAGACCCTCGGCCTGCTGCGGGAGACCCTGGAGCACGGGGTCGAGCGGATCGGCCCGGCCGGCGAGGGCCTGCGGGCCGGCCTGTTGCAGGCCGAGCGGCTGCCGGTGAAGGCGATGGTCACCGCCGGGTCGCTGCTCAGCAAGGAGCGCTCGGGCGCCGCCGACATCAACAAGCACTACACCTCCGGGCCCAACTACCTGCTGAGGGAGGGGCTTCGGGGAGCCGGCCCGGCCGGGGCCGGGGTTCCCGGAACAGTGGCCCGGGAGGCCGACGGCGGCGCTGACGGGACCCGGGCGGACGCCCGATGACCACCGCCGCCGCCGAGCGCGCCGTCCTGGCCCCGGCTCCGGCCGGGCTGGACCGCCGTCAGGTGCACGCCGTGGCCGCCTGCTACTTCGTGGCCTCCTTCGCCGCGCTCGGCCTGCCGCCCTTCCTCACCGCGATCCTGCCCGGGCTCGGCGACGCGGACGGCAGCTGGGCCGGGGTCCTCTACATCGTGCCGACGGTCTTCAGCGGCCTGGGCGCCCCGCTCTGGGGCCGGCTGGCCGACCGCTTCGGCCGCAAGCGGCTGCTGCTGCGGGCCCAACTCGGGCTCACCGTCTCCTTCCTGCTGGCCGGGTGGGCCGACAGCCTGCCCGCCTTCACCGTGGCACTGGTGCTCCAGGGCTTCCTCGGCGGCACCTTCGCCGCCACCAACGGCTACCTGGCCGCGGCGCTGGAGGGCTCCCAGCTCTCCAAGGCGCTCACCCTGATGCAGGGCGCCGCCCGGGCCTCCCTGGTGGCCGCGCCGATCCTGGTCGGCGCGCTCTCGCCCTGGATATCCCCGCACCGGCAGTACCTGGTGATGGCGGTGCTGCCGCTGGCCGCCGCCGCGCTGCTCTCGCTGCTGCCCGAACCGGCCTGCCCCGAGCGGCCGGAGAAGGCCGCCGCGAGCGGCACCGCCGAGCAGCCGGCCGGCTCGCTCAAGCTGCTCTACGCCCTCGAGTTCGGCTTCGTCTTCTCCACCATCATCTCCTTCCCCTATCTGGTCTCGCTGGTCGAGGAGCGGATGCCCGGGGTCAACGGGACCGTCACCGGCCTGCTGTTCGCCCTGCCGCACCTGTGCTACCTGGCCGCCGCCGGGCGGGTCCACACCCGCTTCGCCGACCGGCCGCGCACCGGGATGGCCGTCGGCCTCGGCTTCGTCGCGCTCGGCCTGGCCGCGCACTGGCCGGCCCACTCCCTGCTCACCTTCACCCTCGCCCGCCTGCTGCTCGGCGTCGGCCTGACCCTCGGTCTGGTCTGCCTCTCGGTGCTCGCCGCCGAGGCCGCGCGCGGCCGGGCCCCGGGCCGCATGTTCGGCTCGCTCGAATTCGTCTCCAAGGGCGGCGCGGTCGCCGCCGGGGTGGTGGCCGCGCTGGTCAACGGCGCCTTCGGTGCCTCCGCCCCCGTGCTGACGGGCACCGTCGCCGCGCTGGCCGCCGCCCTCCTCGCCCTCCTCTCCCGCCGGAGCCACCGATGACCTCTCCCGCCGACACCGACCTCCGGTCCGTGGCGCCCACCGAACTCCCCACCGCCGACCACGCGGTGGCGCACACCCTGCTCAACTGCCTGCTCCGCGAGGTCTCCGGCCCCGAGCACCAGAGCGCCGTCGCCGACGGCGTGCTGCACCTGCGCCTGCCCCGGCGCGGCGTGACCCTGCGGGTCGCGCTGCGCCGCACCTCCCTGGTCGGCGCGCACCGCTTCACCGGCCCGGTCTTCCAGGAAGGCCCGGGCGAGGAGCGGGAGTTGACCTGGCAGGAGCTGGCCGGGCACGTCGAGGCCGAGCTCACGCTGCGCACCGGCGTGACCAACGAGGAGTTCCTCACCCAGGTGGCCTCCAGCCGCGCCGGGGTGGCCCACGGCCTGGACCGCCGCCCCGCCGCCGGCCCGGACCGCTACCTGGAGTCCGAACAGGCCCTCGTCTTCGGCCACCGCTTCCACCCCGCCCCCAAGTCCCGCTACGCCGAGCGCGGTTCCTGGGACGACTACGCCCCCGAGGCCCGGGCGGCGTTCCGCCTGCGCCACCTCGCGGTGCGCAGCGAGTACATCGCCCAGGACACCGCCGACCCCGGCGCGCTCACCCTGCTGGACTCGCTGGGCGAGGTGCCCGAGGGCTACACCCTGCTGCCCGCCCACCCCTGGCAGTACGAACTCCTGCACGACCACCCCGGCCTGACCGCCGCGATCGGGCGCGGCGACGTGATCGACCTCGGCGAGCGCGGCGAGGACTTCACCGCCACCGCCTCGGTGCGCACCCTGCACGGCGCGGGCGCCTTCCTCAAGTTCAGCCTGAACGTGCGGATCACCAACTGCCTGCGCAAGAACGCCGCCTACGAGCTGACCGGCGCCGTCACCCTCACCCGGCTGCTGGCCGAGCCCTTCGCCCGGCTGGCCGAGCAGCACCCCGAGGCCGCGATGCTGCGCGAGCCCGCGTTCCGCACCCTGGCCCTGCCCGGGCCCGACGGGAAGGTGGACGTCTCGCTCTTCGAGGGCTTCGGCCTGATCGTCCGCGAGGGCCTGGAGCGCCACCTGAAGCCGGGCACCACCGCCCTGCTGGCCGCCGCGGTGGCCGACGAGTACCCGACCAGCTCCGCCCAGCTCGGCTCCCTGCTGAGCGGTTCGGGTCCGGCCGAGGCGCTGGAGTGGTGGGGCGCCTACCTGCGCCTGGCGGTGCCGCCGGTGCTCTCCGCCTACTTCGAGCACGGCGTGGTGCTGGAGCCGCACCTGCAGAACGTGCTGCTCGGCGTGGACGCCGCGGGCCACCCCGTCCAGGTGCTCTACCGCGACCTGGAGGGCACCAAGCTGCTCCCCGAGCAGAACGCCGCCCTGCTCGCCGCCCTGCCCCCCGAGGTGGCCGGGCCGATGACCTATGACGCCCAGCGCGGCTGGGACCGGGTGGTGTACTGCCTGGTGGTCAACCACCTCTCCGAGTTCGTCTCCGCCCTGGCCGACCTGCACCCGGGGTCGGAGGCCGCCTTCTGGGCCGAACTCCGCTCCGTGCTCGGCGAGTACGCCGACGCGCACGGCTGCCCGCCGCGGCTGGCCGCCCTGCTCGCCGGGGTGCCGCTGCCCGCCAAGGCCAACCTGATGACCCGCTGGGCGCGCAAGGCGGACCGCGAGGCCGGCTACGTCCCGCTGCCCTCACCGCTGGGCGAGTCCGTCCTCGCACTGAGCTGGAGCGTCTGATGACCGAGTCCGTCCCGCAGCTGGTGGCGTCCCTGACGCCCGAGCAGTTCCCCGTCTACGTCTACGACCTGGCCGCACTCCGCGCCCACGCCGCCGCCGTCCGGGCCGCGCTGCCCGGGCGGGTGGAGCTGTACTACGCCGCCAAGGCCAACCCCGAGCAGCCGGTGCTGGCCGCCCTGGCCGATGCGGTGGACGGCTACGAGGTCTCCTCCGGCGGCGAGCTGGCCCATGTGCACACCGCCGTGCCGGACCACCCGCTGGCCTTCGGCGGCCCGGGCAAGACCCCGGCCGAGATCGCCGCCGCGCTGGAGCTGGGCGTGCGGCGCTGGCACGTGGAGAGCGAGCACGAGCTGCGCCTGCTGGCCTCGCTGGCGGTCGAGCCGGTGGACGTGCTGCTGCGCGCCAACCTCCCGGTCACCGACGGCTCGCTGGACGGCGTGAAGCTGGCCATGGGCGGCCGGCCCACCTCCTTCGGCCTGGACCCGGCGCTGGTCGAGCGCTGCGTCCGGCTGCTGGCGGAGCCCGGCTTCGAGCGGCTGCGGCTGCGCGGCGTGCACGCCCACCTGGCCAGCGGACTGGACGCGGACGCCCAACTCGGCCTGGCCGAGCGGGTGGTGGCCTGGTCGGCGGCGCTGGCCGAGGAGCACGGCTTCCTCCTGCACGAGGTCAACGTCGGCGGCGGCATGGCGGTCGACTACGCCGACCCGTGCGCCCGCTTCGACTGGACCTCCTTCGGCAAGGGCCTGGCCGAGCTGCTGGACCGGCATCCCGGCCTGACCCTGCGGATCGAGCCGGGCCGCGCCCTCACCTCCTACTGCGGGTACTACGCCACCGAGGTGCTGGACGTGAAGCAGAGCCACGGCGAGGACTTCGCCATCGTCCGCGGCGGCACCCACCACCTGCGCACCCCCGCCACCCGCGGCCACGACCAGCCCTTCACCGTCCAGCCGGTCGAGGAGTGGCCGCACCCCTGGGAGCGCCCCGCCGTCACCACCGGCAAGGTCACCGTCTCCGGCCAGCTCTGCACCCCCAAGGACGTCCTCTCCGCCCACCAGCCGGTGGAGACCCTGCGGGCCGGCGACCGGGTGGTCTTCGCGATGGCCGGGGCCTACGCCTGGAACATCTCCCACCACGAGTTCCTGATGCACCCCCGCCCGGGCTTCCACTACCTGGGCTGACCGCCGCTCCCGCTCTCCCGCGCCACCGCCCGCTGACGACCCGTCGGGCCAACCCGGCAGGTCGGCGCGGGCGGCGGCGTGGGAGAGTGGGGGTGGGTGAAGGGAGCACGAAGGTGCTGATGGAGAAGGTGGCCGAGATCCTCGCCGAGGCGTCGGCCGAGGCGGTCGAGCCGCGGTTCCGGGCACTGGCGGCCGGCGAGGTGATGGAGAAGGCCCCCGGCGAGGTGGTCACCGTCGCCGACCGCGAGGCCGAGGTGATCATCTCCCGACGGCTGCGCGAACTCCTCCCCGTCCCCGTGGTCGGCGAGGAAGCCGTCGCCGCCGACCCCGCCCTCGCCCGGGCCCTGCTCACCGAGCCCGCCGCCTGGCTGGTGGACCCGGTCGACGGCACCGCCAACTTCGCCGCCGGGAAGCCCGACTACGCCGTGATGGCCTCGCTGGTCCGCTCCGGACGGACGGTGGCCTCCTGGATCTGGCAGCCCGTCACCGGGACGGCCTACGCGGCGGAGCTCGGCTCCGGTGCCTGGCGCAACGGCCACCGCCTGCTCCGGCCGCCGGTCACCGACCCGGCGGACAAGTGGCGCGGCATCCTCAAGAGCCGCTTCCTCGACCCGGCCGAGCACCACCGGCTCCAGTCCGCCGCCACCACCGCCTTCGGCCGCACCTTCGGCGGCCTGAGCGCGGCCGGCATCGAGTACCCCCTGGTCGCCGAGGGCGAACTCGAGTTCATCCTCTACTGGCGCACCCTCCCCTGGGACCACTCCCCCGGCTCCCTCCTGGTCACCGAATCCGGCGGCGTCTCCGCCCGCCTCGACGGCACCCCCTACGCCCCCACCCCGCCCGGCGGCCCCGAAGGCCTCCTGGTCGCCGCCGACCCCGCCACCTGGGAACACGTACGCACCGTGCTCACCGCGTGAGCGCCCAGGGGCGCGAGGAACTGCGCGAGTCGGAAGGCGGCCCACCGGCAGCTGAACCACCGTCAGCCAGTTGCACGTGCTGCCTTTCCACGACGCGCCCGCTCGGCGGAGCCGCACTCACCAGAGGACCGGGAGGCGCTCCGGGAGGCGCTTGATGAAGCCCGGGCGCCAGGCGAGTTGGTCGACCGGGATGGCCAACCGGAGCTCCGGGAGCCGCTCCACCAGGACCTGCAGAGCGATCTCCGCATGGGTGCGCCCCAACGCCGAGGCCGGGCAGAAGTGGCGGCCGGCGCCGAAGGCCAGGTGCGGGTTGGCCTCGCGGTCGAAGTCGATCCGTTCCGGGTCCGGGAAGACCTCCGGGTCGTAGTTGGCGCCCTCGATCAGGACCAGGACCAGCTCGCCCTCGCGGACCAGCACGTCCCTGACCTGGACATCGGCCAGGGCCAGCCGCGGCAGCGCGTCCCCGATCGACAGGTTGTACCGCAGCAGCTCGTCCACCGCCCGCCCGATCACCGCCGGCTCCCGTCGCAGCCGCTCCGCCAGCTCCGGCTGCTTCAGCAGCGCGATGACCGCGTGCAGCAGGAACGCCGAGGTCGACACCGCCCCCGCGCCGAAGAGCGAGAGCGCCACCGTCGCCAGCAGCTCGTCGTCCTCCAGGTCGTCCCGCACCTCCCGCAGCGCCACGAACCGCCCGAGCAGCCCGTCCTTCGGCGCCGGGTCCGCGTTCAACTTCCCCAGCATGTAGCCCAGATCGCGGTACCAGTTCGCCGCCGACCCCTCGAACACCTCGGGGCTGGTCAGGAAGGCCACGTCGATCCCGGACATCAGCTGCCGCCAGTCGTCCGCCGGGATCCCCAGCAGCCGGCAGTGCAGCGCCGCCGAGTACGGATCGGTGAACCCGTCCTTCAGCTCGCCCGGCGCGCCCTTCGCCACCAGCTCGTCGACCAGGCGGTGCGCCTCGGTCTCCAGCCAGCTCGCCAACTCCTTGTCCGCGCGCGGGGAGAGGGTCTTCATCACGGCGTCCCGCAGCCCGGCGCTGTTGATCTTGCCCATGTTGTCGACCACCTCCGGCGGGATGGTCAGCGCGTACTGCCGCGGCACCCCGGGGTTGGCGGTGGCCGGCAGGCTGAGCCGCTCGTCCTCCAGCACCTGCTTGGCCAGCGCGTAGCTGCTCACCAGCCAGGCCGGGTCGCCGGTCAGCGTGGTCACCCGGGCGACGGGGGCCTGCTCCCGCAGCAGGGTGGCCTCCTCGGGCAGCACGTCGCCGCGCCGGGAGAGCGGGAAGGTGTACGGGCACTGCGCACTCGTGGTCATCGAAGGAGCTCTCTCTTCAAAGGTCTCAAGGATCAGGCGGCGTCGGCCAGTTGCGGTGCGACCCGGGGCCGGAGCACCGCGTAGCCCTGGCCGGGGACCGCCCGCAGGCCGTGGTCACGGCCGAACAGGACGGGGGTGAGCGGGAGTTCGACGTGGTAGCAGGAGACCGAGGACTCCACCCCGAGCAGGCTCGGGGTGTCCAGGAAGAACGGCAGCTCGGCCGCGATGTAGCCGAGCCCGGCGGCCAGTTGCTCCGCCGTGGGCGTCTCGTCCCCGGCCAGCCGGGAGGCCAGGAAGCCGGCCGCCATCAGTTCGGCGGCGGCGCGGAACTCGGCGTCCTCGTCCATCGCGGCCGCCACCTCGCCGCGCAGCCGCCGGTAGGCCGTGGTGTCCGCGAACTCGGAGAGGGCGTGCACGCCGACCCCGCTCCGGCCGGCCAGCGCGACGCCGCGTTCGATCCGGCGCCTGGTCGCCTTGATCTCCTTGCCGGCCCGGCGCAGCGCCAGCTCGGCGGGGTAGCCGTTCACCGCGTACTGGGTGTCCACGTGCAGGTCGGCGTAGACCACGTCGACGGTGTCGAAGAACTGGCGTCCCCAACGGACGAGTTGGGCGATCCGCAGTTGGCTGAAGTAGCTGTTGCCGGGGCTGACGCCGACCAGCAGGTGGTCGCCGCGCTGCCAGACCCGGTGGCAGCGGTCGGAGAACGGCAGGGCCTGGAAGGTGCTGAAGGTGGTGCTCAGGAGTGTTTCGGTCATGCCGAGGCCTCCGCAGGGCAGGGCTGAGTACGGGGGAAGGTTCGCGTCGATGCGGGAGTGGCCGCGCCGGATGACGGCGGGTTCGCTGCTCCCTCGCGCCGCAAGTCCCAAGGAGCCGTGTGCTCCCGGTGTGGCGGCGGCTACAAGAAGTTACCGCCGGGCTTCTCCCGATCCGCAAGCACACACCGGCGGTTGGCGAAATCCCGTCGGAGTGCGGCCGAAAACAGCTGGACAGCGCCGGAGAAGGTATGTCCACGGATCCACCCCGGAATCACCCACGGGGCGTCAACTGCTCTGTCTTACCTACGAATTGTGACAGCCGGAGCGGCGCCCCGGCTGTCCGTTCCACCAAATTCCGGTTCAGTCACCGAGCGTGGCACTGACCACCCGGTCACCCGCCCTGAGCTGCTCGACCACGTCCATCCCCGAGGTGACCCGGCCGAAGACCGCGTAGTTCATGTCCAGGAAGGGGGCGGGGCCGAGGGTGATGTAGAACTGGCTGGAGGCGCTGTTCGGATTCTGGCTGCGGGCCATCGCCACCGCGCCGGCCTCGCCGTGCTGCAGGCCCGGCTTCACCTCCAGCGCGATGGTGCGCTCCCGGCCGGTCTCCGGATCGGTGAATCCACCGGTGCCGTTCCCCTTCGGATCGCCGCCCTGGATGACGAATCCCGGCTCGTGCCGGTGGAAGGTCAGGCCGTCGTAGAAGCCCCGGCCGACCAGGTCCGCGAAGTTCGCCGCCGTGACCGGCGCCTCGTCCTCGTAGAGCTCCACGGTGACCGAGCCCTTGGAGGTCTCGATCAGCACGGTTCGGTTCGCCACCGCCAACCACCTGCCATCACTGGAAGTGTCCTATTTTCGAACCATACGTCAGATCCGCCCGGTCCGATCGGTTCTGATCCGCCCTCCGGCCGCCACCACCTCGGCCAGCACCGCCGCCGTGTCGGCGGGCGTGGCCTCCGGGTTCAGCAGGGTCAGCTTGAGCCGGATCCGCCCCGGCCCCTCGCCCGGCAGCTCGGTGCGGCCCACCACCGCCCGGCCGGTCCGCAGCAGCTCCCGTCGCAGCTCGGCATTGAGCCGGTCCAGCTCCTCGGGCCCGGCTCCGCTCTCCGGGCGGTAGCGGAACACCACCGTGGACAACACCGGCTCGCAGTACAGCTCGAGACCGGGCATCCCCCGCACCGAGTCGGCGGTGGCCAGGGCCAGTTCACGACAGGCCTCCACCCGGGCGCCCAGCCCGGCCCGCCCGAAGGTCCGCAGCGTGACCAGCAGCTTGAACGCGTCGGCCCGCCGGGTGGTGCGCAGCGAACGGCCCAGCAGGCTCGGGTACCCGGCCTCGTCGTCGTCCGCCGGATTGAGGTAGACCGCCCGGCGCTCCAGCGGCCCGAAGCTCTCCGCCCGCCGGGCCAGGAACACCCCGGCGGCGGTCGGCTGCCAGCCGAACTTGTGCCAGTCGAGCGACACCGAGTCGGCCCGCTCGATTCCGGCGAGCAGCGGGGCCAGCCGCTCGGAGAGCAGCGCTCCTCCCCCGTACGCGGCGTCCACGTGCAGCCAGACCCCGTACTCCGCCGCCAGCTCCGCCGCCTCCGGCAGCGGATCCACCGCCCCGGTGTCCGTCACCCCGGCCGTGGCCACCACCGCCACCGGGGTCCTCCCCTGACGCACCGTCTCCTTCAACCGCTCCGCCAGCGCCGCCGGGTCCATCCGCAGCGTGCGGTCCACGGCGACGGGGAGCACGGCGCGCTCGCCGAGGCCGAGCAGGGCGGCGGCGCGCTGCACCGAGAAGTGCGCGGCCTCCGAGGCGAGGACCACCGGACGGCGGCCGGCCGGGACGCCGTCCGCCGAGACCTCGCCGCCGAGGGCGTGGTCCCGGGCGAGGAACAGGCCCATCAGGTTGGACTCGGTCCCGCCGGTGGTCAGCACCCCGGCCGCGGTGGCCGGGTCGAAGCCGACCATCGCGGCGAGCTCGGCGATCAGCTCGGCCTCCATGGTGGTGGCGGCCGGGGCCTGGTCCCAGGAGTCGAGCGAGGGGTTCAGGGCGGAGACGGCGAGGTCGGCGGCGACGGCGACCGGGAGGGGCGGGCAGTGCAGGTGTGCCGCGCACGCCGGATGCCCGGGATCGGCCGAACCGTAGGCGAGCAGCTCGGTGAACCGCAGCAGCGCGTCGTCGTCCTGCTCCTGCAGGCCGAGCACCCCGCGGACCTGCTCCGCCAACGCCTCCGGACTCACCGCCGGCACCGGCCCGCCCCGCCGGGCGGCCCCCACCTCCAACCCGATCAACGCCAGCTCCACCGCACTGCGAAGCTCGCTCACGCGGGTACTCCTTTCTGCACTTGGCCACGCCCGGGGGCGCGAGGACCGTAGGCGGTCACCCCGGGGGCGCGAGGACCATAGGTGGTCAACCCGGGGGGCGCGAGGACCGTAGGTGGTCAACCCGGGGGCGCGAGGAACTGCGCGAGTCGGAAGGCGGCCCAGTGCTAGATCGGGGCAGGAGAGCCAGTTGCACGTGCTGCCGTTCCCCTGCGCGCAGTTCCTCGCGCCCCTGCGGGGCGCTCCCGCGGGGTGTCAGCTCGCCTCGATGGCGTCGGCCAGGCGGTCGAGGACCGCGTCGACCTGGTCGTCGGTGATGGTGAGGGGCGGCAGCAGGCGAAGCACCGCGTCGTGGCGGCCGCCGAGTTCGACGATCAGGCCGCGTTCGAGGCAGGCCTCGCGGACGCGGCGGGCGAGGGCGGGATCGGCGGGGTGGGAGCCGCAGCGGTCGGGTTCGCCGGCCGGGTCGACGAGCTCGACGCCGATCATCAGGCCGCGGCCGCGGACGTCGCCGATCACCGGGAGCCGGCCCTTGAGCCCGTCCAGCCGCGCGGTCATCCGCGCGCCGAGCAGGGCCGCCCGCTCCACCAGCCCGTGCTCCGCGACGTACCGGAGGGTCGCGGCGCCGGCCGCCATCGCCAGGGTGTTGCCCCGGAAGGTGCCGGTGTGGGCACCGGGGAGCCAGCCGTCGTACTCCTCGCGGTAGACCACCACCGCCAGCGGCAGGCTGCCGCCGATGGCCTTCGAGAGGACCATCGCGTCGGGGACGATCCCGCTGTGCTCCACCGCCCACATGGCTCCGGTCCGGCCGACGCCGGTCTGCACCTCGTCCACGATCAGCGGGATCCCCCGCTCCGCCGTGATCCGCCGCATCTCCCGCAGCCAGCCGTCCGGCGCGGGCACCACGCCGCCCTCGCCCTGCACAGCCTCCAGGATCATCGCGGCGGGCGGCAGCACCCCGCCCGACGGGTCGTCAAGGAGCCGCTCCACGTAGGTGGCGGAGAGCTCGGCGCCCCGCGCGCCCTCCCCGAACGGGCAGCGGTAGGCATAGGGGTACGGCAGCCGGGTGACCTCGCCCCCGGTCGGCAGCGGCTCCTTGACCTCCACCGAGCCGGTGACCGCCAGCGCCCCGGCCGTCATGCCGTGGTAGGCGCCGGTGAAGGCGAGCGCGCCCCGCCGACCCGTCGCGGTCTGCATCAGCTTCAGCGCGGCCTCGACCGCGTCGGTGCCGGCGGGGCCGCAGAAGTGCACCCGGGAGGAGGTGGCGAGGCCCTCGGGCAGGCTCTCGAAGAGCGCGGTGGTGAAGTCGTCCTTCTCCGCCGTGGCCAGGTCGAGCAGGTGGAGCGGGGCGCCGCTGTCCAGGGTGCGGCGGATGGCGGCGAGCACCACGGGGTGGTTGTGGCCGAGCACCAGGGTGCCGGCGCCGGAGAGGCAGTCCAGGTACCGGCGGCCGTCGGCGCCCTCGACCGTCATCCCGTTGGCGCGCACCGGCACGATCGGGAAGGAGCGGGCGTAGGTGCGGGCGGCCGATTCGCGGACGCGCTGGCGGCGCAGGATGGCGGCGCCGGCCGACGGGGCGGCGGTGAGGGACAAGGCGGACTCCCCTTTAGGTTAGGTAAGCCTAACTTTACTGGCCACCGATCCCCGCCCGGCCCGCACCCCGGAGATTCACCTGATCGGGTGCGCCTGACACCCCATCAACGAGCGGGCCGCGCCGAGGAAACGGCTCCCGGGTCACCGGGCCGCGGCCGCGCCGGGCCGCCCTCCGGAGACCGCCCGGGACCGCGTCATCCGTTCGGGTTACGATCGAGCAACGCCGGGCCTTGACCGCCCGTCACCACAGAGACCCGACGGAGAGCCACCACCGTGTACGACCACCACGCACCGAACGCGGCCCCGGCCACGGGGCGCTCGCTCCGGCTGATCGTCACCGGCGGCGGCACCGGCGGCCACACCTACCCCGCCCTGACCGCGATCCGCACCCTGCAGGCCCGGCTGGCCCGCTCCGGCGGCTCGCTGGACGTGCTCTGGGTCGGCACCGACAAGGGCCTGGAGGCCCGGGTCGCCCCCGCCGAGGGCATCCCGTTCAAGACCGTGGCCACCGGCAAGGTGCGGCGCTCCTCCAACCCGCTGAAGATGCTCTCCCCCGCCAACGTCAAGGACATGGCCCGGGTGCCGCTCGGCGCCGCCCAGGCCCGCTCGGTGGTCGCCGACTTCCGTCCGGACGTGGTGCTCGCCACCGGCGGCTACGTGGCGGTGCCGGTCGGCCTGGCCGCCAAGGCCTGCGGCCGCCCGCTGGTGGTGCACGAGCAGACCGTCCGCCTCGGCCTGGCCAACAAGGTGCTCGCCAAGGTCGCCGCCCGGGTCGCGGTCTCCTCCGAGTCCACCATCGGCCTGCTGCCCGAATCCGCCCGCGCCACCGCCGTGGTGACGGGCAATCCGGTCCGCCCCGAGGTGCTCGCCGGGCACCCCGACAAGGCCGTCCAGGCCGTCGGGCTGCACGGCTTCGACCGCTCGCTGCCCACCGTCTACGTCACCGGCGGCGCCCAGGGCTCGGCCCAGATCAACGGCCTGATCGCCCAGCTGCTGCCCTGGCTGCTCCAGTACGCCAACGTCTTCCACCAGTGCGGCCCCGCCAACGTCGAGGAGCTGGCCGCCAACGCCGCCGGCCTCCCGCCGCACCTGGCCGGCCGCTACCACCTCACCGGCTTCGTCGGCCCCGAGCTCCCGGACGTCCTGGCCCTCGCCGACGTCGTGGTCTCCCGCAGCGGCGCCGGCACCCTCGCCGAGCTCACCGCCCTCGGCAAGGCCGCCGTCTTCGTCCCGCTCGCCAGCTCGGCCGGCAACGAGCAGGCCCACAACGCCCGCCACCTCCAGGACGCCGGCGCCGCCGCCGCCCTCCTCGGCGAGGCCACCCCCGAGGCCCTCCACCAGCTCATCTCCCCCCTCCTCGCCGACCCCCACCGCCGCGCCGACATGGCCTCCCGCGCCCGCGCCCTGGGCCGCCCCGACGCCGCCGAACGCCTGGTCGACGTCCTCCTCTCGGTCGCCGGAGCTGTCTAACCCACGCTCTCCAGGCGGCGGGCGAGCTGCGGGTAGTCGAGGACCAGGCCCCGGTCGTCGACGGTGAGCTCGCTGTGGAAGTCGCCCGAGGCGTAGCGGACCCGGCCCGGGGCGAGGTGGGTGTAGTGCTGGCGGGACGGACGGACCGTCAGGTCCGGGACGGAGACCCAGGCCGTCAGGAGCTCGTGGGGGCCGGCCGGGCCCGGGGTGTGGTGGAGGGCGTGGCGCAGCACCGGCATGGTGTTGGTGAGCGGCGAGAGCCCGAGGTCGCAGTCGAGGGCCTCGGCCAGCTCGGGGAGGTCGCGGCCGTTGGCCTCCCAGCGGCCGCGTTCGTCGCGCCGCAGGTCCAGCTCGCGGACGCCCTCGGCGGAGTCGGCGGTGACCCGCAGACGGCGGGTGACGTACCGCGGGCCGGTCTCCAGCCGGTAGGTCAGCCAGTACGGCCGCGGCGCGGTGCCGACCACCCGGCCCCGGGCGGCGAGGGTGTCCGGGGTGAGCTCCACCCAGGCGGTCTCGTACCCCTGACTCTCGGTCACTTCCCAGGTCAGCACGGTCTTGGCGGTCATGACCGCCACGGTAGTACGGGCGGGGCTTCCCTCGGCCGAGGCGCCGTGGTGTGCTGGGAGGGATCACCGAGGAGGAGTCCCGGATGAGACCGCACCGAGCCGCCGCGGCCCTCGCCGCCCTGCTGGCCGTCGGCTGCACCCCCGTGCCGCAGCCGGACGCACCGGCACCGGTCAGGGACGACCGCACCGTCCGGGTGACCGCCACGGTGGCCGAGGGCCTGGACACCCCCTGGGGGCTGGCCCGGCTGCCGGACGGCGCTCTGCTGGTCGGCTCGCGGGACGAGGGCCGGATCACCCGGATCGCCGCCGACGGCTCCCGCACGGACTTCGGGACGGTGCCGGGCGTCGTGCCCGGCGGCGAGGGCGGGCTGCTCGGCCTGGCCGTCTCCCCGGACGGGCGGCGGCTGTACGCGTACCTGACGGCCGCCGAGGACAACCGCGTCCTGAGCTTCGCCCTGGCCGACGGGGGCCCGGGCCCCGCGAGCACCGTGCTGACCGGCATCCCGAAGGGGCCGACCCACGACGGCGGACGGATCGCCTTCGGCCCGGACGGCCTGCTCTACGTCGGCACCGGCGACGCCGGGCGGCGCGAGGCGGCCCAGGACCGTTCCTCGCTCGGCGGCAAGATCCTGCGCCTCACCCCCGACGGCGACCCCGCCCCCGGCAACCCCTTCCCCGGCTCCCCCGTCTACTCGCTCGGCCACCGCAACGTGCAGGGTCTCGCCTGGGACGCCCAAGGGCGGCTCTGGGCGGCCGAGTTCGGCCAGAACACCTGGGACGAGCTCAACCGGATCACCCCCGGCGCCAACTACGGCTGGCCCGTGGTCGAGGGCCGGGCAGGCCGCGAGGGCTACGCCGACCCGGTGGCCCAGTGGAAGCCCGCCGAGGCCTCCCCGAGCGGCATCGCGTACGCCGACGGCGCGATCTGGCTGGCCGCCCTGCGGGGCAGCCGCCTCTGGCGCGTCCCGGTGGACGGCGGCGGGAGCCCGTCCTCGTACCTGGACGGCGCGCACGGCCGCCTGCGCACCGTCCTCTCCGAACCGGGCGGCACGCTGCTGCTGACCACCAGCAACACCGACGGCCGCGGCGAGGTCCGCCCGGGCGACGACCACGTGTACCGGGTCGCCGTCCGCTGAGCCGGCCTCAGACCGGGCGGGTCAACTCCCAGGTGTCGACGGCGAAGTCGAGCGTCATGCCGTGCCGCTCGTAGAGGGCCAGCGCACCCGTGCTGTTGTCGGTGTCGACCCCGAGGCCGACCCGGTCGCGGCCGAGGGCGGTGGCGTAGTGGGCGAAGAAGTGCCGCAGCAGGTAGCTGCCGAGGCCCCTTCCGCGGGCGGTGTCGAGAACGCCCAGATTGGCCGCCCAGCCCATGGTGGTGCGGTCGTTGCGGGTGCGGAGCGCGGCCACGTCCTCGCCGTCCAGGGAGGCGATCCAGACCAGCGACCAGTCGGCGCGCTCGCCGTCGATGTCGTGCAGCCACTGCTCGTAGCTGCGCGGCTGGTGGTCGAAGTGCTCGGCGAAGCTCTCCTGGAGCAGCCGGTGGGCGGTGCGGCGGTCCGCCTCCTCCGTGCAGTCCCGGAGGGTGACGCCGGTGGGCGGCACGGGCACCGGGTGCTCGGCGGCGACCACGTCCCGGGCCATCACGTTGTAGCGCCGCACCGGGCGCCAGCCGCGGGCGCGCAGGGCGTCGGTGTCGATGGTGGGGGCGATGTTGAGGTGCATGTGGATCACGGCCCGCTCGGCGCCGTTGCCGGCCGCGCGCTCGGCGGCGCGGGCCTCCATCAGCTCGAACAGGTGCAGCGTCCCCGGGAGTTGGTCCGGCAGGACGTACTGGTCCATGTCGATCCGCTCGGCGCCCGAATCGTCCCAGAGCAGCCCGTAGCCGATCAGCCGCTCGCCCTGGAAGAGCAGCCAGGAGTCCTTCTCCAGGTCCACCTCGGGGTGCTTGAGGTCGGCCTCCACCTCGTTCAGCTCGGTCTCGGCCCGGCCGATCTCCAGCAGGTCGATCTCGTTGAGCAGCCCGCAGACCGCCTCGGCATCGCCGAGCGTCGCCGGACGCACCGTCAGCCCGGCGGGGGGCGTTCCTGTCGTGGTCATACCCTTCACCCTCCCACCGCCCCCGGCATGCCGCGAACCATTTTCCGCCCGGTACGGACCGGGCCTACGGTGGGCGCGTGATCACGAACACGACAGCACAGGAACGCTTCCTCCAGGACTTCCACGCCGAGCACCCGGCGGTGACGGCGGAGGCCTTCGCCCACGGCCGCGCCCCCGACGGCCGCTCCAGCTACCAGCTGCTCAGTGACCGACTGGCCGGCCGCCGACGGGTGTTGGACCTCGGCTGCGGTGACGGCCTGCTGCTCGAGCTGCTCGCCCGGGAGCCGGGGCGCACGCTCGCCGGGCTGGACCTCTCCGCCCACGCGCTGGCCGCGGCCCGCCGCCGCCCGGCGCTGGCGGAGGTCCGGCTGGAGCAGGGCCGGGCCCAGGAACTCCCGTTCGGCGACGGTGCTTTCGACGCCTGCGCGTCGCACATGGCACTGATGCTGATGGGGGAGGTCGAGCTGGTCGCGGCCGAACTGGCCCGGGTGACCGCCCCGGGCGGGGTGCTGGCCTGCGTGATCGGCGGCGAGGCGGTCGGCGGCGAGGCCTACGAGGCGTTCGTCGGGCTGCTGCGGTCCGCCGTCGCCGCTACGCCCCCGGAGCAGCGGATCCCGTCCCTCGGCGACCGCCGCACCCGCACCCGGGACGGCCTGGACGGCCTCCTCGGCCCGGCGGGCTTCGCGCCGGTGGAGTGGGAGACGGTGCCGATCGACCTGACCGGCCCGGTGACGGAGGTCTGGGCCTCCCTCTCCGGCCTGTACGACCTCGCCCCGCTCGACGGACCGGCGCTGGAGCGGCTGCGCCTCGACTTCCTCGCGGTGGCGCGGGAGCTGACCACCCCCGCGGGGCTGGTGCCCTGCGGCTTCCGGATCCACCTCGTGACGGCGCGTCGCCGCTGACCCGGCGGCCGCCCGGTAGCTTGGGCGCATGGCACAGGACCGAGAGGCCGTCCGGGCGTTCTTCGCGGCGCGGGCGGCGGGCTGGGACGCGAAGTTCGCCGACGACCCGCCGCGGTACGCCGCCGCCATCGCCGAACTCGGGCCGCTGGACGGCGCGTTCGCGCTCGACGCGGGCTGCGGCACCGGGCGCGCCCTGCCCCTCCTGCGCGCCGCCGTCGGCCCCGCCGGGCGGGTGGTCGGGGTGGACCTGACCCCCGAGATGCTCGCCGAGGCCGCCGCCCACCCCGGCGTCGACGCCCTCGCCGTCGCCGACTGCACCCGCCTCCCGCTCCGGGACGCGGTGGCCGACCTGGTCCTCGCCGCCGGACTGCTCCCCAACCTGCCCGAACCCGGCACCGGCCTGCGCGAGTTCGCCCGCGTCACCCGGCCCGGCGGCCGCCTCGCCCTCTACCTCCCGCTCTCCCGCACCGCACTCGCCGCCCGGCACGGCCGCGACCCCGCCACCGACCCGCAGTCCGCGCCCCTCCTCCGCCCGCTCCTGGCCGCCACCGGCTGGCACCTCGTCAGCCACCGCGACGCGGACGACCACTTCCTCGCGGTGGCGGTCCGCGCCTGAGCGGGAAGGTGGCGAGGTACGGGCCGGGTCGGCGGCCTCCCGACCCGATCGCCGCGCCGGCACCTAAGCTGCTGGTCATGGCACACGAAGCGAGCATCTCCGGCATCCGAGAGTTCTTCGCCGCGCGGGCGGACACCTGGGACTCCAAGTACCCCGACGACAGTCCGCGCTACGCCGCCGCCATCGCCGAACTCGGGCCGCTGGACGGCGCGTTCATCCTCGATGCCGGATGCGGCACCGGCCGCGCCCTCCCCCTCCTGAAGGCCGCCGCCGGCAAGACCGGCACCGTGCTCGGCGTGGACGTGACCCCCGAGATGCTCCGTCGCGCCGCCGCCCACGCCGCCGAGGCCCGGGTGGTCCTCGCCGACTGCGAGCGGCTCCCCCTCCCCGACGCCACCGCCGACGTGGTCTTCGCCGCCGGCCTGGTCAACCACCTCCCCGACCCCGCGGCCGGCCTGCGCGAACTCGCCCGCGTCACCCGCCCCGGCGGCCGCCTGGTCCTCTTCCACGCCATCGGCCGCGCCGTCCTCGCCGCCCGCCACCAACGCGCCCTCACCCCCGACGACCTCCGCGCCGAACCCAACCTCCGTCCCCTCCTCACCGCCAACGGCTGGCACATGGACACCTACACCGACACCGACGACCGCTACCTGGTGATCGCCACCAAGCACGCAGAGTGAGTGGCATCAGCGGTGGTAACCTTGCGGCATGTCTGAGTCGCCGTTCAAGAAGTACAGCGTCTCGATGCCGGAGGAGGTCGCGGAGGACGTCCGCAACCGCGTCGGCAAAGGCGCCTTCAGTGCGTACGTCACGGCCGCCGTCGAACGGCAGATAGAGCGCGACCGCCTCGCGGAGCTCGTGGACGATCACGAGCGACGCCACGGCACCGTCCCGGACACGACGGTCCAGGAGGCCACGCGGAGCTTCGACGAGGCCGAGCGGAGGTACGCCGAGTGGCTCGCAGGTCGGACGGAGGAACCCCTGGCCGGCTGAGTGCCGGGGCCCTCGTCCTAGACAGCCAGGGGCTGGCGCTGGCTGCGGCCGACGATCTGCGGGTGGCCGGCTACCTGAAGTCCGCCGTCGCACGCGACATCCGGGTCGTCACCAGCACGCTCACCCTGCTGGAGGCGGTCGACCCGAAACAGCCGAAGGCCCGCTGGGCGTACCTGCTCTCCCGCATCCAGATCGAGGACGTGACGCTGGAACTGACGATGCGGGCCATGTCCCTGCTTCGCGATTCAGGCCTGCACGGCCACAAGTACGCCATCGATTCGGTGATCGCGGCCACCGCCATGGCGTGTTCGGGCCCGGTCACGATGCTCACCAGCGACGTCGACGACATGTCGAAGCTGTGCGACGGACGCGTCCTGCTCGTCCAGGTGTGACCTGCGGAGCTACGGGCGCGCGCCGCTGCGCCAGCGGTAGTGGAGTTCGGGGCGGCCGACGGTGCCGTAGCGGGGTTCGCGGGCGGCCAGGCCGGTGGTGACGAGGTGTTCGAGGTAGCGGCGGGCGGTGATGCGGGAGACGCCGGTGGCGGTGGCGGCGGCGGTGGCGGTGAGGCCTTCGGGGGCGGTGCGCAGGACGGCGGCGAGGGTGTCGAGGGTGGGGGCGCTGAGGCCCTTGGGGAGGGCGGTGCGGTCGGGGGTGCGGAGGGCGGCGAGGGCCTGGTCGACCTCGTCCTGGCCGGTGGCCTCGCCGGTGCGGGCCAGGGTGGCGTGGTAGCGGGCGTAGCGTTCCAGACGGTCCGTCAGGGCGGCGCTGGTGAAGGGCTTGAGCAGGTACTGGACCACGCCGGCGGAGACGGCCGAGCGGACCATGGCGAGGTCGCGGGCCGAGGTGACGGCGATGACGTCGGCGGTGTGGCCGGCGGCCCGGAGGGTCCGGCAGAACTGGAGGCCGTGGCCGTCGGGGAGGTGGAGGTCCAGCAGGATCAGGTCGACGGGGGTCCCCTCGGCGCGGGCCCGGTCGAGCACGCGGCGGGCGGCGGCGCAGCTGTGGGCCGTCCCGGCGGCGCGGAAGCCGGGGGTGCGGGAGACGTAGAGGGTGTGGGCGTCGGCGGCGACCGGGTCGTCCTCGACGACCAGGACGGAGATGGTGGTCATGCCGTGGCCTCCCGCTGGAGGGGCAGGCGGACCGTCAGGACGGCGCCGTCGGAGGCGGAGCCGCCGACGGTGACGGTGCCGCCGTTGCGGCGGGCGGTCTGGCGGACCAGGGCCAGTCCGAGGCCGCGCCCGCCGGCGGAGGCCTTGGTGGTCCAGCCGCGGTCGAAGACCTCGCCGGCTGCCGCGGGGTCGATGCCGGGGCCGGAGTCGGCGACCCGGAGGAGGAGTTCGGGGCCGTCGACCCGGGCGGTGACGGTGACTTCGGGGGCACGGGCGGCGGCGTTCTCGATGGCGGCGTCGACCGCGTTGTCGACCAGGTTGCCCAGCACGGTGACCAGGTCGCGCGGGGTGAGGCCGGGCGGCAGGACGCCGTCGTCGATCCGGCTGTCCTCGGTGAGGGTGAGGTCGACGCCGCGCTCGAAGGCCTGCGCGGTCTTGCCGAGCAGCAGGGCGGCGAGCACGGGCTCGCCGACCGCGGCCACCACCCGGTCGGTGAGCTGCTGGGCGAGTTCGAGTTCGGCGGTGGCGAACTCCACCGCCTCGCGGTGGCGGCCGAGTTCGATCAGGGAGACCACCGCGTGCAGCCGGTTGGCGGCCTCGTGGGCCTGCGCGCCGAGCGCCTCCGCGAAGCCCCGGACGGAGTCCAACTCTCCGGACAGCGACTGGAGTTCGGTGTGGTCCCGGAAGGTGACCACGGTGCCGAGGCCCGGGCCGACGGCGGAGGTGTTGACCACCACGACCCGCTCCTCGGTGAGGTGCACCTCGTCGCGGGCGGGATCGTCCCCGGTGAGCGCCCGCACCAGGGAGGGCGGCAGCCCGAGCGAGCGGACCTCGACCCCGTCCAACGGGCCGGTGAGGCCGAGGAGTTCGCGGGCGGCGTCGTTGCAGAGCACCACCCGGCCGTGCCGGTCGAGCAGCACCAGGCCCTCCCGGACGGAGTGCAGCGTCGCCTGGTGGTAGTCGTAGAGGTGGCTCAGTTCGGCGGCGCCCATGCCGTGGGTGTGGCGGCGCAGCCGGGCGTTGGCCAGGTAGGTGGCGAGGGCGCCGAGCAGGACGGCGGCGGCCGCGACGGCGCCCAGGGCCAGCAGCGGGCCGCGCAGTTGGGCGCTGATGGACTGGACGGTGATGCCCGCGCTGACCAGGCCGACCACCCGGGTGCCGTCCTGCACCGGGACCACCACGCGGACGGAGGGGCCGAGGGTGCCGGTGTAGGTCTCCCGGAACACCTGGCCGGCCAGGGCCTGTTCGGTGTGGCCGAGGAAGCGCTTGCCGATCTGGGCCGGGTCGCGGTGGGTCCAGCGGATGCCGTCGGGGGCCATCACGGTGACGAAGTCGACCCCGGTGTCGCGGCGGACCTGCTCGGCGTACGGCTGGAGCGCGGCGGAGGGGTCGGGAGTCAGTGCGGCGGCCCGGACGTCGGGCGCGTCGGCGACCGAGCGGGCGACGGCGGTGACCTGGCGCAGCGCGGCGTCCTCAGCCCGCCCGGCGGTGAACAGGTAGGCGAGCACTGCTCCCCCGGCCACCACGGCGGCCACGATGACCACCTGCACCACGAAGAGCTGCCCGGCCAGGCTGCGGGCCCGGCGGCGCTTGGGGAGGTCCGGGGGGCGCGCGTCCATGCAGGCCAGTGTGCACTGCCGGGGAGCGGAGCCGGATCCTGAGGGCGCGTGAACTCTATGAACGCAAACGTGACCTGGCTCACGTCCGCACGGGATGGTCTTGTCCGACCCCTCCACCCACGGGTCGACGTCGTACCCAGGCGAAGGAGCCTCCCCCATGACCAGGACAGCAGCCCCGGGCCGCAGAGACCGGACGCACTACCTCTACCTCGCGGTGATCGTCGCCGTGCTGGCCGGTGTCGTGGTCGGCCTGGCCGCGCCGGAATTCGCGGTGGAGCTCAAGCCGGTCGGCACCGGGTTCGTGAACCTGATCAAGATGATGATCAGCCCGGTGATCTTCTGCACCATCGTGCTCGGCATCGGCTCGGTGACCAAGGCGGCCAAGGTCGGCCGGGTCGGCGGCCTCGCGCTCGGCTACTTCCTGGTGATGTCCACCGTCGCGCTGGCCATCGGCCTGCTGGTCGGCAACCTGCTGGAGCCCGGCTCCGGCCTGCACCTGACCCAGGCGCTGGCCAAGGCCGGCCACGCCCAGGCCACCGCCGGGCACGCGCAGTCCACCACCGACTTCCTGCTCGGGATCATCCCCACCACGCTCCTCTCGGCCCTCACCGAGGGCAAGGTGCTGCAGACCCTGCTGGTCGCGCTGCTGGCCGGCTTCGCGCTCCAGGCGATGGGCTCCGCCGGCTCCCCGGTGCTGCGCGGGATCGAGCACGTGCAGCGGCTGGTGTTCCGGGTGATGTCGATGATCATGTGGCTGGCGCCGGTCGGTGCCTTCGGCGCCATCGCCGCCGTGGTCGGGGCGACCGGGACGGCGGCCCTGAAGAGCCTCGCCGTCATCATGATCGGCTTCTACCTGACCTGTCTGCTGTTCGTGGTGGTGGTGCTCGGCGGGCTGCTGCGGCTCGCCGCCGGGGTGAACGTCTTCGGCCTGCTGCGCTACCTCGGCCGGGAGTTCCTGCTGATCCTGTCGACCTCCTCCTCGGAGAGCGCCCTGCCCCGGCTGATCGCCAAGATGGAGCACCTCGGGGTGAGCCGTCCGGTGGTCGGCATCACCGTGCCGACGGGCTACTCCTTCAACCTCGACGGCACCGCGATCTACCTCACCATGGCCTCGATCTTCATCTCCGAGGCGCTGGACAAGCCGATGTCCCTCGGTCAGCAGCTCGGCCTGCTGGTCTTCATGGTGATCGCCAGCAAGGGCGCCGCCGGGGTCACCGGCGCGGGCCTGGCCACCCTGGCCGGCGGCCTGCAGTCCCACCGGCCCGAACTGGTCGACGGCGTCGGCCTGATCGTGGGCATCGACCGCTTCATGTCCGAGGCCCGCGCCCTCACCAACTTCGCGGGCAACGCGGTGGCCACCGTGCTGATCGGCCACTGGACCAAGGAGCTCGACCGGGAGCGGATGGCCGAGGTGCTGGCCGGCCGGCTGCCCTTCGACGAGAGCACCCTGGTCGACGGCGGCCACGGCACCGTCCCGGAGCAGGCCACCGCACCCGTCCTGGAGAAGACCGGCTGACGCCCCCTCATGACTCGCAGGCCCCGCCCGGGAACACCACGACCGGGCGGGGCCTGCGCCGTCCCCGGCCCGGCCCCGGGTTCACCGGCCCGCTAGAGGTCGTGGCGGGCGCCGCTGAGCACCCAGGACAGGCCGGTGGCCGGGTCCTCCAGGGCCAGGTGCAGGAAGCGCAGCTCGTCGTCCGGCTCGTACCAGGTGAAACAGCGCAGCCGGGAGACCAGGGCGTTCACCTCGGCCACCGACAGGGCGCACCCCGCCTCCTCGCCGGTCATCGCGGCCAGGATCCGCCAGACCGCGAGGCGGCCCTCGGCGCAGCCCTGCCACAGGCGGTCGGAGGCGGCCTGCACCAGCGCCGGGTAGACCGCGCCGAACGGCAGGTGCCCCCCGGTGACCCGGCGCTCCGGGGTCAGCTGTGCGGCGGCGGCCGACGCGACCCCCCGGACGCAGCGGGCCGTGGCCCACGGTACGGCGGCGGCCAGCAGCCTGGTCGCGGCCAGGCCGAGCACCTGCTCCCCGCGCTCGGGCAGCTCGACCGGGCCGAGGCCCTCCAGGCCGGCCGGCAGGGTGAGCAGCGCCCGCCGGGCACCGCCGGCCGGCAGGTACTCCCGCACCAGGGCATCGGGCTGACCGGCCGCCAGCTCCCAGGGCTCCGCGGCCAGCGGCACGCCTTCGGGATCGGGCTCGGCACCGTGGCCGAGCTGCTCGCCGAGCAGCACCCGGGTGTGCCGCACCAGCCGCCGCACCGGCTCCGGGCCGAGCAACGGGGCCAGCCGGCGCCAGGTGTGACGGGTCGCCAGCACCTCCCAGAGCGGGCCGCTGTCGTGGTCGGCGGTGGTCGCGGTGCTGCCCGGGCCGCCGTCCGGGTCGAACAGCCGCGCCGCCACCTCGGGCGGCGCCCCGTACGCGATCAGGTGCCCGAGCGGGGCGGTCTCGGCCGCCCCCTGGGCCTCGCCGCGCAGCTCGGCGCCGACCGCGCGGGACTCCCGGTAGAGCCCGAGGAGGTCGGGCCAGCGCTCCTCGTCGGCCAGCGTCCGCAGCGAGCGGCACTCGTAGGTGATCACATTTTCAGCGTACGGATCGTGACGGCCCGTCAAGGGAGGCGCGGCCGGGCCGGGCGGTGGACGCTGCGCCGATCGCGCCGCGCGCTCAGCCGCCGACCTGTTCCAGCAGACGGGCGGCGTGCACCCGGCCCGCGTGCTCCACCAGGTTGACCAGGACCTCCTTGCCGGACTCCCGGCGACGGGCGTCGCAGATCACCACGGGGGTGGAGCCGTCCAGGTCCAGCGCCCGGGCGACCTCCTCGGGGCCGAACTCGCGGGTGCCGGCGAAGCGGTTGACCGCGACCACGAAGGGGATGCCCCGGTGCTCGAAGAAGTCGACCGCCGGGAAGCAGTCCGTCAGCCGCCGGGTGTCCGCCAGCACCACGGCCCCCAGGGCGCCCTGGGCCAGCTCGTCCCAGAGGAACCAGAAGCGGTCCTGCCCGGGGGTGCCGAACAGGTAGACCGACAGGCCCTCCCGGATGGTGATCCGGCCGAAGTCCATCGCCACCGTGGTGGTGGTCTTCCGCTCCACCCCGCCGGTGTCGTCCACCCCGGCCCCCGCCAGGGTGAGCTGCTCCTCGGTGCGCAGCGGGCGGATCTCGCTGACCGAGCCGACCAGGGTGGTCTTGCCGACGCCGAAGCCCCCGGCCACCAGGATCTTCAGGGCCAGGTCGGCCTCGGCGTCAGCCGAAGGGGCGGAGGAGCGGTCAGAGCGCGCGGAGTCCATGGATGACCTCACGGAGGATGTGCTCGTCGGGGAGCAGGGCGGGCGGGACGGGGCGGCGGACCCGGACGTAGCCGGCGGTCAGCAGGTCGCCGAGCAGGACCCGGACCACCCCGAGCGGGAGGTCGGTCTCGGCCGCGATCTCGGCCACCGAGAGGGCGTCGTCGCGGCACAGGCCGAGGATCGCGCCGTGTTCGGGCCCCACCGGCGGGTCGGAGCCCTCGGGCAGGTCGCTGACCACCAGGGCGATCAGGTCGAACTCCCGCCCGGTGGGCACGGTGCGGCCCTGGACGAGCGCGTACGAGCGGACCATCGGCCCGGCCTCGCCGTCGTACCAGCGGGTGTGCCGCTCGGGCTCGGACGGGTAGCCGAAGGCGGTGCCGTCCAGGTGGCGGCGCTGCGGGTAGAGCACCGTGCTCACCCGCCGACCGTCGAGCGCGGTGGTGTGTACAGGTGCTCGCCGACCTGACGGACCAGCCGGGCCATCTCGTAGGCGATCAGGCCGAGGTCGGCGTCGGCCCGGGCGAAGACGGCCAGGCAGGTGCCCTCCCCCGCGGCCGCCACGAAGAGAAAGCCGTGCTCCAACTCGACCATGGTCTGCCGGACTTCACCTGCCTCGAAGTGCCGCCCGGCGCCCTTGGCCAGGCTGTGGAAGCCGGAGGCGACGGCGGCCAGGTGGTCACCGTCCTCCCGGTCGATCCCGGCCGAGCTGCCGATCGCCAGGCCGTCGGCGGAGAGCATCACGGCGAAGCGGACCTGCGGGACGCGGGAGACCAGCTCGTCCAGCAGCCAGTCGAGCTCGCCTCTGCGGTGCGTGGTGCCGTTCATCGGAGCTCTCCCTCGGTCGGTCCGGACTGGGTGTAAGGGTGCTGCGGAGCCGGTGGGGCCGGTGGGGACGACGGGCTGACGGTGCGTTGGGCCTTCCCGCGGGCCCAGCCCCGCTGGTAGGCGGACATCGCGGCCCTGGCCTCCTCGGGATTGCGCCCCGCCGGGCGGGGCGGCCGGGCCGCCGCCGGGGGCTGCTCCGGTGCCTGCCGCAGCTGCGGCACCAGGCTGGCCTGCCGCACCCGGCGCGGGAGTTCGTCGGGGTCGGTCACCACGGGCCGCCCCAGCGGCGGCACCCCGAGCGGGGGCACGACCGCCAGCGGGACGGTGGGCGGGGGCACCTGAGCCGGCGGCACCGCGGCGGGCGGCCCGGCACCGGCCGACACGGCGGCGGGCGGCACGACGGCCAGGCCGGGGAGCTCCAGCGCCTCCGGCCGCTCCGTGTGCTCCGGCAGCTCCGTGTGCTCCAGCTGCTCCGACAAGGGTCCGCGCCCCGTTGCCCGCCAACCCTCCTCCTCCAGCAGTGCGTTGGGCAGCAGCACCACCGCCGTGGTCCCTCCGTACGCCGAGGGGCGCAGTGAGACCCGGACGTCCTGGCGGCGGGCCAGCTTGCTGACCACGAACAGGCCCAGCCGGTCGCTGTCGAAGAGGTCGACCTGCTCGGCGGCCTCGATCCGCCGGTTGGCCTCGGCCAGCGCCTCGGTGCCCATGCCGAGCCCGCGGTCCTCGATCTCCAGCGCGTAGCCGTTGCCGACCTGCTCGCCCCGCACGTGCACCTTGGTGTGCGGGGGCGAGAACCCGGTGGCGTTCTCGACCAGTTCGGCCAGCAGGTGCACCAGGTCCGCCACCGCCTGGCCGGCCACCGCGACCTTCGGCAGCCGGTGCACCTCCACCCGGGGGTACTCCTCCACCTCCGAGACGGCGGCCCGCACCACGTCCATCAGCGGCACCGGATTGCGCCAGCCCCGGCCCGGGGCCGCCCCGGAGAGGATGATCAGACCCTCCGCGTGGCGGCGCATCCGGGTGGTCAGGTGGTCGAGCCGGAACAGGTCGGCCAGCTCCGCCGGGTCCTCGGTGCGGCGCTCCATCGCGTCCAGCAGGGCGAGTTGACGGTGCACCAGCACCTGGCTGCGCCGGGCCAGGTTGACGAAGACCCCGGAGACCCCGGAGAGCACCTCCGCCCGCTCCACCGCCGCGGTGACGGCGGCCCGCTGGACCGAGCCGAGCGCGCCGTGCACCTGCCCGATCTCGTCCGCCCCGTGCGGGCGCTGCGGCGCCTCGCGCTCCACGTCGATCTCCTCACCGGCCCGCAGTCTGCGCATGGTGGCCGGGAGCTTGCGCCCGGCCAGCTCCAGCGCCGAGTTCCGCAGGGCGATCAGCTCGGTGACCAGGCCCCGGCCGATCTGCACCGAGATCAGCAGCGAGGCGACCACCGCGACCAGGCCGAGCAGCACCGCCGCGCCGGAGGCGGAGAACAGCCCGAGCGCGTACGGGCGGGCCTGCGCGGCGGCGGTGGCCCCGGCCTCGGTCTCCACGGTGCGCAGGGTGCGGGCCACGTTCCCGGCAGCCACCATCCACTGCTCGGCGCTGACCGCCTCGGCGGCCGAGCGGCCGTCGGGCGCGGCGCGCACCGCGTCCTCCTGGCGCAGCAGTTCGCGGTGGTCCGGGCCTCCCGTGACGGTCGCCAGCGCGGCCCGGTCGGCCGGACGCAGGTCGCGCGCGGCGGTCTGCTGGAACAGCCGCCGGGCGTACACGGCGGCCGCGAACTCGGCCCGCTGCTCCTCGGTGAGCGCCCCGGCCCGCTGGCCGGTGCGCAGCAACGCGTCCTCCCGGGCCAGGAGTTCGCGCGAGCGGGCGAACTCCAGCAGCACCCGGGCGGCCGAGCCGGCCCGGTGGTCCTGGAGCCCGCTGACGGCTCCGCCGACCTCCAGCGCCCGGTCGATCGCGGCGGTGTAGCCGGCGTAGGTCTCGTCCCAGCGGACCTCGCGGGAGAGCACCCGGCGGCGTAGCTCGGCCACCGCGGTGAGCGCGCGGCCCAGCTCGTCCAGCCGGCCGGCCGCCTCGGCGCCGTAGCCCCGGGCGTCGGCCCGGTTGTAGGAGCCGCCGATCCCGAGCGGGGCGGCCGCCCGGTCGGTGGAGTCGGCGGCCTCCCGCAGGGTGGCCTCGCGGACGGCGCCCGGTGCGGCCAACTGCTGCCCGGCCGCGGCCCGTTCGGCCTGGAGACCGCCGACGGTCGCGGCCACCGGCGTGAGCAGTTCGGCCTGCACCTGCTGGACCCGCAGCAGGTCGGCGACCTGCTGCGCGGTGGTGACGGTGGCGAAGGACCACAGGGCCATCACCGACACCACCGGGACCATCAGCAGGGCGACGATCCTGGCGCGTACCGTCCGCGGCTTCAGCCGCCGCCATCCGGGGCGGTCGGCCGGTCCGGCGTGGCTTCCCATCGAAAAGGACCCTCTCGGTAACGGAACTAGACTTCCTCGATGGCCAGTTGGCCGGCTTCCCGGTACGCGGCACGCTCCTGTGCGGTCGGCGAGAGCGCCACGAAGGCCGAGGTCAGGAACAGGAACGAGCCGAGCCCGACCGCCAGCGGGAAGATGAACTGCATCGGCGTGGCGCCGCCCAACTCGACCCGCGAGGGCTCCAGTTCCACCTGGACGGCGGCCATTCCGGTGTAGTGCATCAGGCTCACCGCCACGCCCATCACCAGGGCGGCGGCGGCCGCCGCGTAGACGTTGCGGATGGTGACGGCGGCCCAGAGCGCCGCGCTGGCCGCGCCGACCGCGATCAGCACCGAGAGCACCACCGTGCCGGCCTCGTACCGCAGGTGGCCGTGCATCCGCACCGCCGCCATGCCGAGGTAGTGCATGGCGGCCACGCCGAGGCCGGTGATCAGCCCGCCGAGCAGCAGCGCGCGCCCCCGGTGCCGGCCGTAGCCGACCACGAAGACCCCGATCCCGACCACCAGGACGGCGACCAGCAGGCTGAGCACGGTGAGCGGCACGTTGTACCGCAGTTCGGTGCCGTCCACGGCGAAGCCGAACATGGCCACGAAGTGCATGGTCCAGATGCCGGAGCCGATCGCGGCGGCGGCGGTGACCAGCCAGTTGCGCCGCGAGGCACGGGCGGTGGGTGGAGCCTCCAGGGCGCGCAGGGTGCAGCGCAGGCCGAGAGCGGCTCCGATGCAGGCCATCGCGTAGGCGATGACCGGAGTCGGCCAGCCGAAGCCGAAGTGATCCAGGTGTGCCATCGAGCCCCCGTCCGATGCGGCGTCAGGTGCGGGACGCTACGCAGCGGCGGAAGGGGGCCACCAGAAGATGTGAAAAGCAGCCCACCGGGGGGCTCGCGTGTGCTGAACTGGCGTGCGCCCTGTGCGCCGGGCGCACGCCCTCCCGTTCAGCCGGGGTCCGTGCCTCAGCGGCGCTGCAGCCGCAGCCGGACCGGGCCGGCCGCTTCCAGGGTGATCCCGTGGGTCAGCGGCACCTCGTCGTCCAGCGCCTCGACCTCGAAGGTGCGCAGCAGCGACGCCAGACCGAGCACCGACTCCAGCATCGAGAAGTGCTGGCCGATGCAGGCCCGCGGTCCACCGCCGAACGGGAACCAGGCGTAGCGGTGCCGGGCGGCCTCCGCCTCGGGCGTGAAGCGCTCCGGGTCGAAGCGCTCCGGGTCCTCCCAGTGCTCCGGGTGCCGGTGGGTGACGTAGGGGGCGACCATCACGTTGGACCCGGCCGGGATCACCGTGCCGTCGATCACGGTCTCCGCCACCGACTGGCGGCCGACCACCGGAGCTGCCGGGTAGAGCCGCATCGCCTCCTTCAACACCATGGTCAGGTACGGGAGTTCGTTGTAGTCGGCAGCGGTCGGGCGGCGGCCGCCGGCCAGCAGGCCGTCCAGCTCCTCGTGCGCCCGGGCCTGCACCTCGGGGTGGTGGCCCAGCAGGTGCAGGGTGAAGGTGAGCGAGGTGGCGGTGGTCTCGTGCCCGGCCAGCAGGAAGACCAGCACCTGCTCGCGCAGCTCGGTGGCGTCCAGCCGCTCGCCGTCCTCGCCGCGGGCCGCGGCCAGCAGGCCGAGCAGGTCGTCCGAGCCGGCCGCCGCGCCGCCGCGGGCCGCGATGATCGCGTCGCAGACCTCGTACAGCGCCCGCTCGGCGGCCATCGCCTCCCGGTTGGTCGGCGTCGGCCAGGTGCGCGGGATGCGCACCGGCTGGAAGCCGCGCGCGGTGACGAAGTGGGCCAGGACGGGGAAGTTGGTCCGCACCGAGTCCAGCGCGGTCTCCACGTCGGCGCCGAACAGGATCCGGGAGACCGCGCGCAGGGCGAAGCGCGACATCTCGTCCACCGCGTCCACCGGGCCGGGCAGCCCGCCCCAGCGGTCCACCAGGGCCTCGGCCTCGATGCCGATGGCGTCCGCGTAGCCGTCCACCCGGCGGCGGGTGAAGAGCGGCTGGATCAGCCGCCGCTGGCGCTGGTAGTCGGTGTCCTGGGAGGTGAGCAGCCCGTTCCCGAAGCTGGCCCGGATCTCCTCGTAGAAGCTGTTCTCCTTGCGGAAGTTGGCCGCCTGGCCGGCCAGCACCTGCTGGGCGCCCTCCGGGGAGTAGACCCCGTAGAACTCGACCCGCAGCCCGGGCGGGCCGGCGGTGAGCCGGACCACGTCCCCGTACGCGCGGTGCGCTGCCAGGTACGTGCCCAGCGGGTCGCGCTTGAGGTCGAACATCGAACCGAGCAGCGGCAGGCCGGCCGGCCCCGGCACCTGTGTGGTCGGCAAAGGATCCCCCCTCGATGGAACAGGCATTCGCTCCCCACGCTAACTGACGGAGTATCAGCCCAGATAGGGCACGCGTTCGGCCACGGAGGGTCGCCTGTCACTTCGCACATGCTCCCTGCACGCCCCCTCGGGCCTGGCCCGTGCAATGAAACAGGGGATATTTCAGCCGCAGCTGCGGCACTATGATCGCCTCACCACATCATGAGGAGACTCGTTCACATGACCGTCACCGTCCGCCGCGCCGCCCTGGCCGCCACCGCCTTCGCCCTGGCCGCCGGGCTCACCGCGTGCAGCAGCTCCGGTTCCACGAGCTCCTCGCCCTCGGCCTCGGCCACCGGCCCCAAGCTCTCCGGCACCGTCACCGTCTTCGCCGCCGCCTCGCTCAAGGAGAGCTTCACCGAGCTCGGCAAGCGCTTCGAGACCGCGTACCCCGGCGTCAAGGTGACCTTCAACTTCGGCGGCTCCTCCGCCCTGGCCACCTCGATCACCTCGGGCGCCCCGGCCGACGTCTTCGCCGCCGCCTCCACCAAGACCATGAAGACCGTCACCGACGCCAAGGCCGCCGCCGACTCCAAGGTCTTCGTCCGCAACACGCTGGCCATCGCCGTCCCCAAGGGGAACCCGAAGCACATCGCCGGCCTCAAGGACCTGGCCGGCGGCGGTCTCAAGGTGGCCCTCTGCGCCAAGGAGGTGCCGTGCGGCGCCGCCGCCCTGGACGCCCTCAAGGCCGGCGGGGTCAACCTGACCCCCGTCACCCTGGAGCAGGACGTCAAGGGCGCGCTCACCAAGGTCGAGCTCGGCGAGGTGGACGCCTCCCTCGTGTACAAGACCGATGTCAAGGCCGATGCTGCCAAGATCGACGGTGTGGACTTCCCCGAGGCCGCCCAGGCCGTCAACGACTACCCGATCGCCGCGCTCGCCAAGGCCCCCAACCCCGACGGCGCCGCCGCCTTCACCGCCTACGTCCAGTCCGCCGACGCCCGCCGGGTGCTCACCGAGGCCGGCTTCCAGGCGCCGTGACACCTGCTCAGCCCCGCACCGGCCGCCGGGCGCGCCCCGCGCGACGCTCGCGGATCCCGTACGCACTGCTGCTTCCCGCACTGATCGGCCTCACCTTCCTGGTGCTGCCGCTGCTCGGGCTGTTGATCCGCGCTCCGTGGAGCGACATGCCCGAGCAGCTCACCAGCCCCGAGGTCTGGGAGGCGCTGCGGCTCTCGCTGCTCTGCGCGACGGCGGCGACGGGACTCTCCCTGCTCTTCGGGGTCCCGCTCGCCTGGCTGCTCGCCCGGACGGAGTTCCCCGGACGGGGGCTGGTGCGGGCGCTGGTCACCCTGCCGCTGGTGCTGCCGCCGGTGGTCGGCGGCGTGGCGCTGCTGCTGGTGCTCGGCCGCAACGGCATCGTCGGGCGCTACCTGGACGCCTGGTTCGGCGTCACCCTGCCGTTCCACACCTCCGGGGTGGTGCTCGCCGAGGCCTTCGTGGCGATGCCCTTCCTGGTGATCAGCGTGGAGGGAGCGCTGCGGGCCGCCGACCCGCGCTACGAGGAGGCCGCCGCCACCCTGGGCGCCTCCCGGCTCACCGCCTTCCGGCGCGTCACCCTCCCGCTGATCGCCCCCGGCGTGGCGGCCGGCGCCGTCCTCGCCTGGGCCCGCGCGCTCGGCGAGTTCGGCGCCACCATCACCTTCGCGGGCAACTTCCCGGGCAAGACCCAGACCATGCCGCTCGCCGTCTACCTGGCCATGGAGTCCGAACCCGCGGCGGCCATCGCGCTGAGCCTGGTGCTGCTCGCGGTCTCCATCGCCGTGCTCGCCGGACTGCGCGGCCGGTGGATGTCGTGAGCAGGACCGGCGGGCGCGCGGGCGAACGTGGCTGCGCCACCAGGGGCGCGGGGAACTGCGCGAAGCGGAAGGCGGACCGGAGCCAGATCGGGGCAGGCGAGCCAGTTGCACGTGCTGCCGTTCCCCTGCGCGCAGTTCCCCGCGCCCCTGGGGTAACCACGTTCGCGAGGAGCCACGGTGCTTGATGCCCATCTGATCGTCGAGCGGGAGCCGCAGGCGGGGCGGGCCGGGTTCCGGCTGGACCTCGAACTGGCCGCCGCACCGGGAGAGGTGATGGCGCTGCTCGGGCCCAACGGCGCCGGGAAGTCCACCGCCCTGCGGGCGCTCGCGGGGCTGCTGCCGCTGACGGGTGGTCACCTGTCACTGGACGGCGGCCCGCTGGAGGTCCCGGCCAAGGGGGTCCACACGCCCGCCGAGTCCCGGCCCGTCGGCGTGGTCTTCCAGGACTACCTGCTCTTCCCCCACCTCTCCGCCCTCGACAACGTCGCCTTCGGCCTCCGCTGCCAGGGCATGAACCGCCGAGCCTCCCGCGAGGCCGCCCTCCCCTGGCTGGAGCGGATGGGCCTGGCCGAGCACGCCCAGGCCCGCCCCGCCGGGCTCTCCGGCGGCCAGGCCCAGCGCGTCGCGCTCGCCCGCGCGCTCGCCGTCCACCCCCGGCTGCTCCTCCTGGACGAGCCGCTCGCCGCCCTGGACGCCCGGACCCGGCTGGACGTGCGGGCCCAGCTCCGGCGCCACCTGGCCGAGTTCGAGGCGGTGGCCGTGCTGGTCACCCACGATCCGCTGGACGCGATGGTGCTGGCCGACCGGCTCGTGGTGGTGGAGGAGGGGCGCGAGGTGCAGTCCGGCCCGCCGGCCGAGATCGCCCGGCGGCCCCGGACCGACTACATCGCCCGCCTGGTCGGCCTCAACCTCTACCAGGGCGAGGCCTCCGGACACACCGTCACCCTCCCCGGCGGCGGCCCGTCCCTGGTCACCAGCGACGAGCTCACCGGCCCGGCCTTCGTCGCCTTCCCTCCCTCCGCCGTGGAACTGCACCGCTCCCGGCCGGACTCCAGCGCCCGCAACGTCTGGCAGCTGGAGGTCACCGGCCTGGACCTGCACGGCGACCAGGTCCGGGCGGACCTGACCGGGCCGCTCGACCTGGCCGCCGACCTCACCCCGGCGGCGGCCGCCGAACTCGACCTGGCCCCGGGCACTCCGGTCTGGGCCACCGTCAAGGCGGCCCAGACCCACGCCTACCCGGCCTGATCAGCGCCGCCGCAGCCGCCGTCCGGCCACCACCAGACCGGCACCCACCAGCCCGAGCACCGAGGCCCCCAGCACCGGCCGCTGCCACCCGAGACCCGCGCCGGTGTCCGGCAGACTCCCGCCACCGTCCGGCGGCACCGGGACCGGCGGGGCGCTGCTCCGCGTCGGACTCGGCGCCGGTGTCACGGTCGGACTCGGCGTGGGAGTCGGGGTCGGCGTAGGAGTCGGCGTCGGGGTGGGCGTCGGCGTCGGGGTGGGCGTCGGCGTGGGAGTCGGGGTCGGCGTCGGGGTCGGGGTGGTGTTGTCCTTGCAGTGCGCGTGCACCTCGCCCAGCCGCATCGTGGTGATGTCCCCCTGGTACACCTGGGTCCCGCCCGTGTCGTTCAGCACCCCGCTCACCTGGATGTCCAGCCATGCCGAGGCGTCGTACTGCCGGCTCTGCGTGGCCGGATCCTGATGCGGCGTCACCACCACCGTGAGCGTGCTGGGCCCGACCGTGGGCACACCGAAGTCCGTTCCGGTGACCGACAGCTGGGTGGTCCCGACCCCGACCCGCTGCCCGAGCACGGTGATCTGGGACCCGTCCGTCCGGTTGTAGGCCAGCGCGTACGGGCCGATCGGCGGCGGCACGCACTCCGCGTAGGAGTCGATCGACGCCACGCCGCTCTGGGCCGTGGACCGGATGGCCAGCAGCGGCCTGCTGTTGTGGGTCATCACCAGGTCGGTGAGCTGGGCCTGCCCGTAGATCTTGCTCTCGGCCGCGTCGGTCCGGCTGACCTGGGTGGCGATGGTCAGCTTGGTGAGCACCCCGTCCGGGTCGCTGAAGTCCCCGTTGTCGGTGTCGCCGATGGCCACGCTGTCCGCCGTGCCGTAGACACCGCTGAAGGCGGTCATCCCGATCGGGTCCACCTTCTGCTGGGTCAGCTTCACCAGCTCCGAGGTGGCCAGCGCGTTCGGATCCACCGCCCGCGGCCCCACCGCCATCGAGGGCACCATCGCCAACGCACCCAGCGCCACCGCCGTACAACCCGCCACCGCGACCCGTCGTGTCATGAAGTCAGACATACCACCCCAAAACACCCACACCCGGATCGCCGCGCGCACCCACCCCTACCTGGGCACGAACCCCGACTCGTACGCCACGATCACCGCCTGCGTCCGGTCCCGCGCGCCGAGCTTCCCGAGCACGCTGCTGACGTGCGTCTTGACGGTCTGCACGCCCAGGAAGAGCCGCTCGGCGATCTCCCCGTTCGAGAGCCCCTGCGCCACCAGCCGCAGCACCTCCGCCTCACGCTCCGTCAGCCCGGCCCGGTCCAGAGCCTCCCGGGCGGGGCGGTTGGCCCGCTCCCCCGCCAGCCGGCGGATCGCGGCCGGGAAGAGCAGCGACTCGCCCGCCGCCACCAGCCGGACCGCGTGCGCGATCTCGGCCGGCCGCGAGCGCTTGAGCAGGAAGCCGTCGGCACCGGCCCGCAGCGCCTCGTAGACGTAGTCGTCGTTCTCGAAGGTGGTGACCACCAGGATCTTCGGGGCGTCCGCCCCGCCCGAGGCCAGGATCGCCCGGGTCGCGCTCAGCCCGTCCACCTCCGGCATCCGGACGTCCATCAGCACCACGTGCGGCCGCAGCGTGCGGGCCAGCACCATCGCCTCCGCGCCGTCCGCGGCCTCGCCGACGACCCGGAGGTCCCCCTGCGCCTCCAGTACGGCCCGCAGCCCGGCCCGCACCAGCTCCTCGTCGTCCACCAGCAGGATGTCGATCATGCCGACAACCGTAGCGGGAGCCGCACCGAGAGCACCCACTCCTCCCCCTCCCACCCGGCGGCCGCCTCCCCGCCCAGCAGGGTCGCCCGCTCCCGGACGCCGCGCAGCCCCTTCCCGCCGCCCCTGCGGGAAGCACCCTCCGCCGACCGCCCGTTGGCGCTGCGAATGAGCAAGTCCCCTTCCTCGATGGCGAGTCGGAGGGTGATCGGCTGCCCGGGGGCGTACTTGAGCGCGTTGGTGACGGCCTCCTGGACGATCCGGTACGACTCCCGGGAGAGCACCCCCGGCAGTTCCCCGGGCGCCACCGCGACCACCGCCACCACCGGGCTGCCGGCCGCCCGGGCCGTCTCGAACAGCCCCTCCAGCTGCTCCACCCCCGGCCGCTCCACCGCCGAGCCGTCGGCACTGTCCCGCAGCAGCACCAGGGTGCGCTCCAGGTCGTCCATCGCCCGGCGGCCGGTCTCCTCGATCACCTCCAGCGCCTTCGCCACGAAGGCCGGATCGGCCACCTCCCGCGCCGCGCCCGCCTGGAGCACCGTCACGGTCAGCGCGTGCCCGATGGAGTCGTGCAACTCCCTTGCCAGCCGGTTGCGTTCCAGCAGCCGCTCGGCCCGCTGCTCCGCCTCGGCCAGCCGCTCCGTCGGGGACGGACCCAACAGCCGCACCGCCATGGCCAGTTGCACCCGACCGGCCAGCGAGACCAACCAGATCAGCGCGGCCAGCACCACCGGGACCACCAGCAGGTAGACCAACGGCGGCACGGCATCCGGCAGTTGCAGGCCGAACGGCTTCGGGTGCCGCCCCTCCACCACGTACGAGACGGTGGAGACCGCGCCCGCCACCCCGAACAACGAGACGTAGCCCACCGGCACGCCCAGCGCGGTCCGGCCCAGCAGCCAGGCCGCCGTCCGCCTCCGGTCGACCCAGCCCACCGAGGAGGCGGTGCCGATCTCCTCCTCCCGCTCCGGCACCAGCAGCAGCCGGGCCTGAACGCCCTCGGCCCGCCGGACCGCCGGGATCAGCGCCACCAGCACCAGCAGCACGGAGACCAGCGCCGCCCACTTGGCGATCATCTCGGCCACCCCGACCCCGGGCTCGATCCCCGGGTAGACGAACAGCACCATCCCGGCGAAGATCAGGCCGATCACCAGGTGCAGCCAGCGGGCGTAGGTGACCGGCGAGAACACCGGCGCGAAGATCGTCTTGAGCATCCGCCCATCGTGCCAGGCCCCTGCGGTCGGCGGCTCCCTCCCGGGAGGGAGGCCTTCCCCTCCCCGGCGGGATCCGCCCGTGCCCCGCCCCGGCTGGAATGGACCACGTCAGCAACTCCCCGAGGAGGCGAACGTGATCCAGGTCCAAGGCCTGAGCAAGACCTACGGACGGACCCGCGCCGTGGACGACCTCTCCTTCGAGGTCCGCCCCGGCTCGGTGACCGGCTTCCTCGGCCCGAACGGCGCCGGCAAGACCACCACCGTGCGAATGCTCCTCGGCCTCGACCGCCCCACCACCGGCCGCGCCCTGGTGGACGGCCGCCCCTACGCCGAACTGACCGACCCGCTCCGCACCGTGGGCGCCCTGCTGGACGCCAACGCGGTCCACGGCGGCCGCACCGCCCGGGGCCACCTGCTCTGCCTCTCCCGCAGCAACGGCCTGCCGGACCGACGGGTGGCCGAGGTGCTGGAGCAGGTCGGCCTGGCCGAGGTGGCCCGGCGCCGGGTCCGCGGCTTCTCGCTCGGCATGCGCCAGCGGCTCGGCGTGGCAGCGGCCCTGCTCGGCGACCCGCCGGCCCTGCTGCTGGACGAGCCGGTCAACGGCCTCGACCCGGAGGGCATCCGGTGGATCCGCGAACTGCTGCGCGGCCTGGCCGCCGAGGGCCGCTCGGTCCTGGTCTCCTCGCACCTGATGACCGAGATGGCCCTGACGGCCGATCACTTGGTGGTCATCGGCCGGGGCCGCCTGCTGGCCGACTCCACCCTGGACGCCTTCATCGCCGAGCACGGCCGCCCCCGGCTGCGGGTGCGCGCCGTCGACCCGGAGAAGCTCGACCGCCTGATGGCCACCGTGTCCCTCACCGCGACCCAGGCCGAGGACGGCGGCTGGGAGGTCGACGGGGTGAGCGGCGAGGAGTTCGCCCGGTACGCCGCCGCGCACGGCGTCGTGCTCTACGAGATCGCGAGCCGTCAGGACTCGCTGGAGGAGGCCTTCATGCGGATGACCGCGGACAGCGTCGAGTACCGGGCGGTGGCGGCATGAGCACCACCACCCTCGTGCTGCGCTCCGAGTGGACCAAGCTCACCACCCTGATCTCCCAGTGGTCCGCCCCGCTGGTCTCCGTCGTCCTCAGCGTCGGGATCACCCTCCTGGTCAACGTCAACTACGCGGCCGACACCTCCCTCACCGAGGACAAGAGCGTCGGCATCTTCTACGGCTTCAACTTCGGCCAGGTGCCGCTGGCCTGCCTCGGCATCCTGCTGATCGGCCAGGAGTTCAACTCCGGCACCATCCGCGCCTCGCTCACCGCCGTCCCCCGGCGCAGCCGCCTCTACGCCGCCAAGGCCCTGCTCGGCGCGGGCCTCGGCCTGCTGGTCGGCCTGCTCACCACCGGCGGCTCCATGCTCGCGGTCGCCGCGACCACCGGCCTCGACCTCTCCGCCCCCGGCATGCTCCGCACCGCCGTGGCCGGAGTGCTCTACTGCCCGATGCTGGTGCTGATCTGCTTCGGCATCACGGCCTGCTTCCGCAACCTCAGCGCCGCCCTCGGCCTGCTCACCCCGCTGGTCTTCTTCGGCACCACCGCCCTGGCCGCCATCCCCGGCGTCCGGGTGGCCGCCCAGTACCTCCCCGACCGGGCCGGCCAGTACGCCTGGAAGCAGCAGCCCGACCCGCACATCGCCTTCGGCCACTGGACCGGCCTGCTCCTGATGGCCGCCTGGACGGTCCTGCTGCTCTGGCTCGGCCACCGCTCCCTGACCCGCAAGGACGTCTGACGGGGGGGTCTAACCGAGCCACTGCCAAGCGCCGAACCCGGCGAGGGCGAGACCGGCGCCGCCGAACAGCAGCGGGAAGACCACCAGCAGCAAGGTGCGGCCCGACCCGCCGAACGGATCCGCGTCGGTGACGGCCGCACTCCTGGGGTGCTCGGCGAGGTACCGGACCCGCACACGCTCACCGACCACGCGCGGGACACCGGACAGGTCCTGGAAACGGACCTCCCGGCCTTCGAGCGTACGGAAGCCGAGGACCACCTGCCGCGGCCCCCGGCCCCCACCGTCCGGCCCGGACCGGGTCGTGAAGACGTCCACGCAGCCGGCCTCCACCTCGATCCCCTCGGCCAACGCCCGCCGCCCCGACCGCTCCCGCCGCAGGTGCACGGTCCGGGCAACCACCGGGATCCCCGCGAACAACAGCCCGGCCACCACCATGACCACGTACCCGCTCCCGGCCATCCCCGCCCCCGTCCCCAAGATCCTGTGAGGTCAAGGATGCTCCGCAGGTCAGCGCGGTTCCACCGAATTCGAACGGAAGGCCGGGTGGTCGGCGACCACGGTGCAGGACCCGGGGGCGATCTCGGTGAAGCCGGCGTCGCGGACCACCGGGAGGTGACCGTCCGTCAGGGCGGGCCAGTCCTCCTTCGACGCCGTGCGGACCACCAGCGGGAAGCCGGCCTCGGCCCACTCCTTGCGCTGCGCGCCGTCCAGCCGCCACCAGGCGAGCTGGGCGGCGTGGCCGGTCTGGGCCATGGTCTTGCCGGCGCTCATCTCCAGCTCCGGGTTGAGCCAGAGCACCGGCACCCCGTCCGGGGCCGGGCCCGGCTCCTCCGGGTCGTCCAGGTCGGTGCCGGAGACCTGGAGCTTGGCCAGCTCCTTGGGCCAGCCGTCCAGCGGGATCGGCGGGTAGACCCGGACCTCGGCCTGACGGCCCGTCACGGTGATCCCCGGCAGCTCGTTCGCCTTGCGCCACTCGCCGCCGCGGGCCCGCCGCACCACCTTCCGGATCCGCGCGTCCTCCCAGGCGGCCACCCGCTCGGCCCACTCACCCTCGGCCCCGGTCACCCGCTCGTCGGCCAGCAGGGTCAGCACCGCCCGCGCCGAGGTCTCCAGCGCGTCCGTCCGGGCCGGCGGGTCGGCCTTCTCCAACTGGACGACCAACGGCAGCACGTACTGCGGGTTGGCGTCCCGGGGGTCCTCGACGGCGGGCGTGCTGGGCGCGGTGAAAGGAGAGCTGGTCACCCGTCGAGCTTAGATCGTCGGCGTGGCACCATGCTCCCGTGCTGCGGACACCCGACTACGAGGACGAACCCCTGACCCCGGGCGAGGACCTGCTCCTGCTCCCCGGCTTCTGGGCGGCCTACCTGCTCTGGCTCGCCGAGGGCGAGGAGCTCGAGCCCGAGCCGGCCCTGTTCGGCGTCGACGGCGCGGACGTGGACGCCGCCGTCGAGGTGCTGCACGACCCGGCCGCCTGGCCGGTGATCCGGCTGCCGCTCGCCGACGGCCACCGGCTGGTGATCGTCCACCGCAACTTCACCGACGACGAGGGCGTCGACTACCACCTCGACCACCCCGAATGGGACCGCGCGCTCCGGGTGGCGAGCGCCGAGGGCCACTACACCGGCCCCGGCCTCTCCTGGCCCGAACTCCTGCACGCCGCCCGCCACCCCGGCGAGGGCCCCGGCGTCACCGACCCGCACGCCCGGCTGCTCCTGCTGCTGCCCGCGCTCGGCGACGCCGAACTCCCGCCGGACGCCGCGACCACCGTCGCCGAGGCCCTCACCGGCGTCGGCGTGCGGTCCGCGCAACTGCCCGAACTGGCCGAGGCCCTGCTGGACCACCCGTTCTGGGACGGCCCGAGCTGGGTGACCGGCGAGGACGCGGTCTCTCCGCTCAGCGGTGCGACCACCACCCCGAGCCGACTGCCGCGCTGCTCCGAGCAGCACAGCCCCCGGCACACCCGGCTCCCGCTGACCCCCGCCCAGGACGCCCGGCTCGCCGAGGCCCTGGGCGGGGGAGCCTGACGGAGGGTCAGCGGCGGTAGCCCCGGGTGGGGTCGCGCTCCTCGGCGTCCTCGTAGGTGAGGAACCACCCCTCGGGGTGGGTGGCGGCCAGCAGGACGTCGGTGCGCTCGGTGGCGTCCAGCTCCGGGTCGCCCTCGTCGGGGCCGTAGACGCCGAACAGCTCGTCGGCGCAGCCGTCCCAGTCGTAGTCGTAGAGGTCGACCGGGAGGTCGCCCATCATGTCGGCCACGGCCTGGGGCTGGGCGCCGAGCAGTTCGCGGGCGTCCACCAGGGCGAGCCGGAGCGCCAGCTCCTCGGCCAGGTTGCGGGGCAGCGGCCACTCGCCGAGGGCCAGGTCGTCCGCGAGGTCGTCGAAGGCCCGGGCGAAGGCGCGGCGCCAGCTGCGGTGCAGCTGCCAGGTGCGCTGCGGCAGACGGCCGAGCACCGCCCAGTCCGCCTCCTCCTCGTCGGTGACCGGGTCGTCCTCGTGCTCGTCCAGGTCGTCGTACGCGGCGTCGGCCAGGGTGATGAGTTGAGTGTGGATCAGGCAGGCGGTGCGCGGGGTGAGGGTCCAGTCCCCGGTGCCGCCGCCCTCCTCCTCGTCCAGGTCGAGCGGGAAGAGCTCGGCGAAGTCCGGCGCGAAGTCGTCGGTGACGGCGATCTCCAGGGTGCCGCCGATCGCCTCGACGCCGGGGATCGCGGCCACCAGCCGGTCGGGGTGGAGCAGCGCGCCGAGCGCCGCGTTGGGGTCCTCGGAGACCTCGCGCAGCAGAGCCTCCCGCTGCCCCTGCGGATCGATCCCGGTGAA
The DNA here is from genome assembly GCF_039535905.1 of Kitasatospora albolonga. Classification (GTDB taxonomy): domain Bacteria; phylum Actinomycetota; class Actinomycetes; order Streptomycetales; family Streptomycetaceae; genus Kitasatospora; species Kitasatospora albolonga. The sequence continues at coordinate 44,910 of NZ_BAAAYB010000004.1, forward strand.
GTCCAGCTCCTCGACGGCGGCCCGCGCGGCACGGCGCAACTGGTCCCAGTCGGTGATCCGGATGCCGAGCACCACCGTCGCTTCGATCTCCTGCGCGCCGGAGTCAGCCGCCGCGCCCGGCCCCTGTGGATGATCGCTTCGCTCGCCCATGGGACCAGGTTTACAGGCTGTGCCCGAGCGAGTCCACCTGCTTGGCCGGTCCCCGGGTTGCAGGATGGCAACCATGAGCAACCTCGAAGAGTTCGGCGGCGGGCAGGGCCCGGGCGCCGACGTGCTGGTGGTCACGACCAACGACGTCCCGGGCTTCCGGGTGGACCGGGTGATCGGGGAGGTGTTCGGCCTGACGGTGCGCAGCCGCCACATCGGGACGCAGATCGGCGCCTCCTTCAAGTCCATGCTGGGAGGGGAGTTGAAGGGGCTGACCAAGACCCTGGTGGAGTCCCGGAACCAGGCGATGGAGCGCCTGGTCGAGCAGACCCGGGCGCGCGGCGGGAACGCGGTGCTGATGATGCGCTTCGACGTCACCGAGGCGGCCGACCTCGGGACGGAGATCTGCGCGTACGGGACGGCCGTGGTGATCTCGCCGCTGCAGTGAGCGGAGGTCGGCGGGCGGCTCCGGTCGCCCGCCGACGGCCGGCCTGTCACCGCTCATGCCGACCACAGGACCGGGGCGGGGAACTGCGCCTGCCGGGGGCACGCGTCGTCCGACCAGTGGCGGGTCGTCAGAACCCGTACGTCCGCCATCGCGGAGAAGTCTGCGGCCGCCTGCGCGCCGAAGCGGCGTCGAGCCAACTCGTCACACATCGAACACTCCGGATACTCCGGCCACTCGTTCACGCCGACCGCCGGAGCCGACCCTTGAGGCGAGCCCGGCGTACCCGGGCGCGGTGGCGAAGAGCGGCGGCGAGCCGCTCTTCCTCAGCTGCCGGTTGCTGGGCGGCTGAGACTGCTGGCTCGGTCATGCACGTGTGCCGTTCTCGGAGCCTCGCCAGCTTCTCCGGGGTGATGTTCCGGAAGCCGTCGGCCTCGATCGCGTCGAACCACTCGCACTCGGGGCACCCCCACTGCTCATCCATACCGCGATCATCGGGCGGCACGCCGGGACGGAGGAACCTCGCACGAAACACACTTCGGGACGTCCCGTGCACTGTAGAACGTCCCCATGGGCACGGTACCGAATGAGCGCCTGCGCACGGCCATGGCGAGCGGCGGCTGGACACACGCCGCATTGGGCGATGCCACAGGGGTTGACCCCAAGTCCGTCGAGCGCTGGGTGAACCTGGGCCGGACGCCCCGGCGGGCCACCGCGATGAAGGCGGCGGAGAGGCTGGGAGAGGACGTTCACGCACTCTGGCCGTCGCTCCGGCAAGCCCGGCCGGCGCGGGCTGTCAGCCCCGAACTCGTCACCCTGTACGAGCAGCGCGCGGACGTGCCCGTGTCCACCTTCGTGGACCTCCTCGGCAGCGCCAGGGAACGGCTCGACATCCTGGTGTACGCGGCCGTCTTCCTGCACGAAGCGCACCCGCGTCTCAACGAGCGGTTGAAGCAACAAGCGGCCGACGGCTGCCGAATCCGGATCGCCCTCGGCGACCCCGGCAGCGACAACGTCCAACGGCGAGGCCAGGAAGAGCGGTTCGGACACGGCATCGACTCCCGGTGTCGGCTCGCCGCGATGCACTACCGGCCGCTGCTCGGGGTGCCCGGGATCGAACTACGAACCCACGGGACGACCTTGTACAACAGCCTCTACCGGGCCGACGACCAGATGATGGTCAACGCCCACGTGTGGGGCGTGAACGCCTTCGGGGCCCCCGTGTGGCACCTCCGACGCGCGGAGGGCGGCAGCATGTTCGCCACCTACGCCGAGAGCTTCGATGCCGTCTGGGCGACGGCGACCCCGCTGACGGAAGGCTGACCCGTGGCACGCACCGAGTACTACGACGACCCGTCAGCACCCGCCCCGAACAGCATGGTCGTGGCGGCCTCCGCCGTGGTCACCGACGACGCCGGACGCATCCTGATGCAGCGTCGCTCGGACAGCGGCCTCTGGGCCCTGCCGGGCGGCGGGATGGAGCTGGACGACTCCCTTCCCGGAGCGGCCGTCCGGGAGGTCCGGGAGGAGACCGGCCTTGACGTCGAGATCACGGGGTTGGTGGGCACCTACACCGACCCCCACCACATCATCGCGTACACCGACGGCGAGGTACGACGGCAGTTCAACGTGTGTTTCACCGCCCGGGTGGTCGGTGGGGAGTTGGCCATCTCCGACGAGTCGACGGAACTCCGGTGGGTCGCGCCGGAGGACTTGGACGGCCTCCCGATGCACCACACGCAGCAACTCCGCGTGCAGCACTTCCGCGAGGGGCGACCGGCACCGTACCTGGGATGAGTCGAGCCGCTCCCGGACCGCCCAGCGGCGGCCCCACTCCTTCTGTGACACGGGGAGCAGGTCACCGTGGTGATCTCGCCGCTGCAGTGAGCGGAGGTCGGCGGGCGGCTCCGGTCGCCCGCCGACGGTCCGTCAGGTCTGCCGGATCGCGCCGACCAGGCCGGCCACCAGTTCGGCGCGCTCGACCATCGAGCCGACCAGCAGGTACTCGTCGTCGGAGTGGGCCCCGCCGCCGACCGCGCCCAGCCCGTCGAGGGTCGGGACGCCGAGCGCCGCGGTGTAGTTGCCGTCGCTGCCGCCGCCGACCGCGCGGCCCTCGACCCCGGGGAGCAGCTCCCGGGCCACCGCGAACAGCGAGGCGGAGGCGGACTCCGGCATCGGCGGCCGGCTGATCCCGCCCGAGACGGCGAGCTTCGCGCCCTCCACCCGCGGGGTCAGCGCCGCGAAGGCGGCCTCGACGCGCTCCTTCTCCTGTCGGCTCTCGACCCGGACGTCGACCAGGACGGTCGCGGAGGCGGGCACGACGTTCTCGGCGGTGCCGGCCTCGGCCACGGTCGGGGTGACGGTGGTGCCGAGCTCCGGGCGGCCGAACTCGGCGATGGCGAGCACCTGGTGGGCGGCCTCGATCAGCGCGTTGATCCCGGCCTCGGGCTCCAGCCCGGCGTGCGAGGCCCGCCCGGTGACGGTGACGTGGAAGCCGCCGGTGCCCTTGCGGGCGGTCTTCAGCCCGCCGCCGTCGGCCGCGCCCTCGAAGACCAGCACCGCGCCGCAGGCCAGCGCCCGCTCCTCGATCAGCGCCCGCGAGCTGCGGGAGCCGACCTCCTCGTCCGCGGTCACCAGGATCTCGACGCCCGCCAGGTCGTCCAGTGCGGCCAGCCCGTGCACCGCCTGGACCAGGCCGCCGAGCATGTCGAAGACCCCCGGCCCGGTGACCCGCCCGTCCGCGACCGTGAACGGTCGGCGCTCCAGGGTGCCGAGCGGGAAGACGGTGTCGTGGTGACCGAGGACCAGCACCCGGGGCTCGCCGCCGCCGGACCAGTGGACGTGGGGCAGCCCGTCCAGCTCGACGATCGCGGCCCGCCCGCCCAGGCGCCGCTCGATCACCTCGGCGACCACGTGGGCCGAGGCCTTCAGTGCGGTGGGGTCGTCCGAGGGGGATTCGGTCGTGATGAGCCTCTCGAGGTCTTCGAGCATGGCGTCGACACTCGGGGGAACGGCCTTGCGCATCGTCATGCCCCGAGACTAGTCGGGGCGGGGAACAGCTCTCCCCCCGGTGATGTTTCACCACCGTGACTGTTTACGGTGAAACGATGGTGGACGTCGACGTCGTGGTGATCGGGGCCGGCCAGGCGGGCCTGTCCGCCGCCTACCACCTGCGCCGACGCGGCTTCGCCCCGTACACCGGCTTCGTGGTGCTGGACGCGGACGCCACCCCGGGCGGCGCCTGGGCCCACCGCTCCCCCTCGCTGCGGATGGCCACCGTGCACGGCTTCCACGACCTGCCCGACTTCGAGCTGCCGGAGCCCGACCCGAGCGCGCCGGCCCGCGAGGTGGTGCCCGGCTACTTCGCGGCGTACGAGGCCAGGCACGCCCTGCCGGTGGTCCGGCCGGTCAAGGTCTCCTCGGTCGAGTCGCTGCCCGACGGGCGGCTGCTGGTGAGCAGCGACGCCGGGCAGTGGCGGGCCCGGGCGCTGGTGAACGCCACCGGCACCTGGACCAGGCCCTTCCTGCCGTTCTACCCCGGGCACTTCACGGGCCGTCAGCTGCACTACGCGGACTACCGGGGGCCGGAGGAGTTCGCCGGGAAGCGGGTGCTGGTGGTCGGCGGCGGCGCCTCGGCGATCCAGGTCCTCTCGGAGGTGGCCGCCGTCGGCGAGACGGTCTGGGTGACGCGGCGTGAGCCGGAGTACCGGGACGGGCCGTTCACCCCCGAGTCCGGCCGGGCCGCCGTCGCCCTGGTCGAGCAGCGCGTCCGGGAGGGCCTGCCGGTGCGCAGCGTGGTCAGCGTCACCGGCCTCGGCCCCTCGGTCGCGTACCGCCGCGCCGAGGAGCTGGGAGCCCTGCACCGGCGCCCGATGTTCGACCGCCTCACCGAGCACGGCGTGGCCTGGGGCGAGCACGAGGAGCGCTTCGACGCCATCGTCTGGGCCACCGGCTTCCGCGCCGAGACCGCCCACCTCGCCCCGCTCCACCTGCGCACCCCGGCCGGCGGCATCCGCCTCACCGGCACCCGCGCCACCGACGACCCCCGCATCCACCTGCTCGGCTACGGCCCCTCCGCCTCCACCGTCGGAGCCAACCGCGCCGGCCGGGCCGCCGCGAACGACCTGGTCACCCTCCTCGGCGACCCGCACGAGCGCGAGCCCGCCCCGGTCCGGTGAGCGACGGCCGTCCCGGCGTTCCGGGTCAGCGGTCGAAGTCGACCGTGACCTTGTCGGAGACGGGGCGGGCCTGGCAGGTCAGGACGTAGCCGGCGGCGAGCTCCTTCTCCTCCAGGGCGAAGTTGCGGCGCATGGTGGCCTCGCCCTCGGTGACCAGGGCGCGGCAGGTGCCGCAGACACCGCCCTTGCAGGCGAACGGGAGGTCGGGGCGGGCGCGCTGGGCGCCGTCCAGGATCGAGCGGTCGCGCGGGAGGGAGAGGGTGCCGGAGCGGCCGTCCAGGATGACGGTGACCTCGGCGGCGTCGGCGTCGACGGCCTCCTCCTCGGCCCGCTCGGCGAGCGGCTCGTCCTCGGCGTGGAAGAGCTCCTGGTGGACCCGCTCGGCCGGGACGCCCAGCTCGTGCAGCAGCTCCTTGGCGCCGATCACCATGCCGTACGGGCCGCAGAGCCACCAGTGGTCCACCTCGGGGGCGTCCACCAGGGCCGTCAGCAGGGCCCGGACCCGCTCCGGGTCGAGCCGGCCGCTGAGCAGCTCGGCGTCGCGGCTCTCCCGGGAGAGCACGTGCACCAGCTGGAGGCGGCCGAGGTGACGGTCCTTCAGGTCGGCCAGCTCGTCGGCGAACATCACCGTGTCGCTGCGCCGGTTGCCGTAGACCAGCACCACCCGTGAGACGCCGTCGGCCAGCACCGAGGCGGCGATCGAGAGCATCGGGGTGATGCCGGAGCCCGCCGCCAGCAGCACGTGGGTGCCGGGCACCGAGAGGTCGGGGGTGAACAGGCCGACCGGCGGCAGCACCTCCACCTCGGTGCCCACGCCCGCCTCCCGGACCAGCCAGCGGGAGAACAGCCCGCCCGGCACCTCGCGGACCGCGATCCGCAGCGCTCCCCCGGCGGGGGCGCAGATCGAGTACGAGCGCCGCTCGTCCACCCCGTCCACGATCCGACGGACCGTCAGGGTCTGGCCGGGGCGGAAGGCGTACTCCTCGGCGAGCTCCGGCGGCACCTCGAAGGTGACCGCGACGGCGTCCTCGCAGAGCTGCTCCGACGCGGCGATCCGCAGCGAGTGGAAGGCCAGGCGGCGCGGGGCGGTGGTGGTCACGGGTCAGATCTCCTTGATCCGTTCGAAGGGCTCCCGGCAGTCGCGGCAGCGCCAGAGCGCCTTGCAGGAGGTGGAGCCGAAGCGGGACAGCTCCTCCGTCTCCCGGCTGCCGCACTGCGGGCAGAGCACCGCGAGCCTGGTCCGCCCGAGGGTGAGGGCGAGCGGCCCGGGGGACGCGGCGGCGACGGCGTGCGGCGGGGCGATCCCGGCGGCGGCCAGCTTGGCCCGGCCGGCCTCGGTGATCAGGTCGGTGGACCACGGCGGGTCCAGCCGCAGCCGCACGTCCACCTCCCGGTACCCGGCGGCCCGCAGCCGGCCCGCCACGTCGGCGGCCATCTCGGCCACCGCCGGGCAGCCGGAGTAGGTCGGGGTGAGCCAGGCGGTGACGGCGTCGCCGCGCTGCTCGACCTCGGCCAGCACGCCGAGGTCGGCCAGGGTCAGCATCGGCAGCTCCGGGTCGGGCACCTCGGCGGCGACCTCCAGAGCGGGCCGCAGGGTCGTGGTCACCACGTCGCCCCCGGGTGCGCCCTGGCCACCACCTGGAGCTCGGCGAGCATCAGGCCGAGCGCCTCGGTGTGCACGCCGTCCCGCCCGGCCCGGCCGCCGACCCGGGCCATCGGCGCCGCCTCGGGCAGCTCCAGCCCCGCCGCGGCCAGCACCTCGGCCAGCGTGGCCAGCACCGGCTCGCGCAGCTCGGCGACGTCCACCCCGAGCGCCAGCTCCACCCGGTGCGGCGTGAACAGCTCGTCCAGCAGCGGCCAGACCGCCGCCAGACCGGCCCGCATCCGCTCGGCGGAGTACGCGGTGCCGTCGCCGAGCCGCAACGTCCAGGCGGCGGCGTACTCGCGGTGGTAGGCCAGCTCCTTGACTCCCCGGGCCGCGACCGCTGCGAGCACCGGGTCGGCGTGGCCGGCCAGCCGCTCGAAGAGGGCCAGGCGGGCGGTGGAGAACAGCAGCAGCCGTGCCACGGTGTGCGCGAAGTCGCCGTTGGGGACCTCGACCAGGCGCACGTTGCGGAACTGGTGGTCCTCGCGCCAGTACGCCAGGTCGTCCTCCGTCCGCTCGGTGCCGTCCAACTGGCCCGAGCGGGTCAGCAGTTGGCGGGCCTGGCCGAGCAGGTCGAGGCCGAGGTTGGCCAGCGCCACCTCCTCCTCCAGCTCGGGCGCCCGGGTGCACCACTCGATCAGCCGCTGGGCCAGGACCAGCGCGTCGTCGCCGAGCATCAGGCAGAACTCGGCCAGGGCGGCCGGGTCGACCCCCGCCGGGACGGCGCGGTCCACCCCGAGCAGCGGGTCGGAGAAGCCGGTGCCGTACGCCCAGCGGGCCTCGCCCTCCGGGCCGTGGTCCGCCTCGGCGAGGCTCAGGTACACGTGGTCGTCGCTCATGAGAGGTGCTCCCCCGTCAGATGTGCGGGACATCCTCGGGGATGTCGTAGAAGGTCGGGTGGCGGTAGACCTTGTCGCCGCTGGGGGCGAAGAACGGGTCCTGCTCGTCCGGGGTGGAGGCGGTGATCGCGCTCGACGGCACCACCCAGAGGCTGACGCCCTCGTTCCGCCGGGTGTAGAGGTCGCGGGCGGCGAGCAGCGCCATCCGGTCGTCGGCGGCGTGCAGCGAGCCGACGTGCACGTGGTTCAGGCCCCGCCGGGGGCGGACGAACACCTCGTACAGCGGCCAGTCGGCCTTGCTCATGCCTCGTTCTCCTTCTGCTTCGCCTGCTGCTTGGCCGCGTGGGCCAGGGCGGCCTCGCGGACCCAGGCGCCGTCCTCGTGGGCGGCCCGGCGGCGCTCGACCCGCTGCGCGTTGCACGGGCCCTGACCCTTGATCACCTGCTTGAGCTCGGACCAGTCCGGCTCGCCGAAGTCCCAGCCGCCGCGCTCCTCGTTCCACGCCAGCGCCGGGTCGGGGAGGGTGACGCCGAGGTGCTGCGCCTGGGGCACCGTCATGTCGACGAAGCGCTGGCGCAGTTCGTCGTTGGTGTGGCGCTTGATCCGCCACTCCATGGACTGCGCGGTGTTCGGCGAGTCGCCGTCCGGCGGGCCGAACATCATCAGCGACGGCCACCACCAGCGGTCCACCGCGTCCTGCACCATGGCGCGCTGGCCCTCGGTGCCGCGCATCATCGTCATCAGCAGCTCGTAGCCCTGCCGCTGGTGGAAGGACTCCTCCTTGCAGACCCGCACCATCGCCCGGGCGTACGGCCCGTAGCTGCACCGGCAGAGCGGCACCTGGTTGCAGATCGCCGCGCCGTCCACCAGCCAGCCGATCACGCCGACGTCGGCGAAGGTCAGCGTCGGGTAGTTGAAGATCGAGCTGTACTTCTGCCGCCCGCTGATCAGCTTCTCGGTCAGCTCGGCCCGGTCCACCCCGAGGGTCTCCGCCGCCGCGTACAGGTAGAGCCCGTGGCCCGCCTCGTCCTGGGCCTTGGCCAGCAGGATCGCCTTCCGGCGCAGCGAGGGGGCCCTGGTCAGCCAGTTCCCCTCAGGCTGCATGCCGATGATCTCGGAGTGCGCGTGCTGCGCGATCTGCCGCACCAGCGTCGCCCGGTACGCCTCCGGCATCCAGTCCCTCGGCTCGATCCGCTGGTCCGCCGCCACCACGGCCTCGAACCGCCCCGCCAAGGCCTCACCCGCATCGGCCACCGTCACCGCAACCCACCTCCCGACTGACCGTTCGGTCGGTACCAGTGTGCAGCCCACCCACCTCCCCTGACAAGGGCGGCAGGCCCAATGGCGCCACACACCCCACGGCTACGCAAAGTGAGTGAATCGTCACCCCTGGGACTTGCGTCTGCTTCGTTTGTTGCGAATAATTCGAATACAAGATTGGGGGCTATGAGATGCGCACAGCCGGAGGCAAGAAGCTAGAACCCGGAGCCATCGACGCGGCCGAGGCCCAGCGCGCGCTGCGGAGGGTCAACGACTACCTGTCACGCACTGCGGACAGCAACGAGGACATCCACGTCCACCTGGAGACGGGTGCCCGGGACGAGGCTCTGGTCCTACCCCGACCGGTGGCGGAGATGATCGCCTCCATGCTCGCGGCACTGGCCAACGGCCAGGGCGTGCAGATTCTGCCGGTCGACGCCGAGTTCACCACCCAGCAGGCCGCGGACATGCTGAACGTCTCGCGTCCCTACCTGATCGGCCTCCTCGAGTCCGGCAAGATCCCGCACCGTCTGGTCGGCCGGCACCGCCGCATCCGGATGGCGGACCTGCGCGACTACCTGCGCGAGGACGATGCCAGGCGCAAGGACGCCGCCGACGAACTGGTGCGCCTGGACCAGGAACTGGGACTGCTCTGAGATGGCCTTCGTCGTCCTCTACGACGCGTGCGTGCTGTACCCGAACACCCTGCGGGACCTGCTCATCCGGGTCGCACTCGGCGGCCTGGTCCGGGCGCGCTGGTCAGACCTGATCCTGGACGAGGTCGACCGCAACCTTGCCAAGAAGCTCGACATCCCTCCCGCGACCCTGACGAGGCGTCGGGATCTGATGAACCGGGCGGTCCGCGACAGCCTGGTGAGCGGATTCGACGACCTCATCGAGGGACTGCGCCTCCCCGATCCGGACGACCGCCACGTCCTCGCCGCCGCCATCAAGGCCAACGCCCAGGTCATCGTGAGCAACAACCGCAAGCACTTCCCGGCCGACTACCTCGCCATGTGGGGGGTCGAGCTGAAGAGCGCGGACCAGTTCGTCATGGATCTCATCGGCCTGGACGACCGCATCGTCTACTCGTGCATCCAGGAGATCGCCACCTCTCGGCGCAACCCCGCCCAGACCTTCGAGGACACCCTCACCCAGTTGGAGCGATCGGGGTTGAACGAGTCGGTGACCGCCCTCCGGCTCGGCAGGGAATCAACCGACTGAACGTCACCCTGTCAGCGGGCCGCGCTACGGTGCTGCGCATCGGCCGGACGGAACGCCTTCGGGGCTCGCGGCTACGGGGGGTGGGGGCAGTCCCGGCTTCGGCTCGGACTCCGTCTCCACCGCGACCCACCCCCCGCACCTCCCCCAGGACTCCCCCGGCCGGTGGGAGCATGCCCGCATGCGCGCCGGTGACTGGATGACCGAACGGGAGCTGCGGATCGTCCAGGAGTGCCTGGACGCTGCGGTGCACGGGCCGTTCTTCGAGGACTGGGAGTTCCAGACCCTGACGGGGTGTACCAGGGAGGAGATCGCGGCGATCGCCGATGCCTGGCCCGGCGAGGTCGACGAGGAGGCGGTCCAGAGCGTGCTGGGCAATCTCACGGGGTACCCGCACGGCCGCCCCCTCGCGTGGCGCCGCCTCATCTCCGCCACCCCGGAGGAGGTCGGGCGGCTGGACGACGCCTGGCGGGCCGTCGGCGACACGTGACCGGCGGCCTGACGGGGTGTCGGGGCGGGTGGCTAGCCTGGGTGGATGGAGCAGCTGGACGGGGTCGAGGTCATCGCTTTCGCGGACGGGGCGGCGTTCGAGGGGTGGCTGACGGAGCATCACGGGCGGGTGGACGGGGTGTGGGTGAAGGTCGCGAAGAAGGGGGCCGGGGTCCCGTCCGTGACGGAGCAGGAGCTGGTGGACGTCGGGCTGTGCTGGGGGTGGGTGTCGGGGCAGCGGCGGTCGCTGGACGGGCAGTGGTACCTCCAGCGGTACGTGCCCCGGCGGCCGCGCAGCCTCTGGTCGCTGGTGAACGTGGAGAAGGTCGCCGAGCTCACGGCCGCCGGGCGGATGCGCGAGCCGGGGCTGGCCGAGGTGCGGCGGGCCCAGCAGGACGGCCGCTGGGCGGGGGCGTACCCGCCGGCCAGCACCGCCGTCGTCCCGCCCGAGCTGGCGGCGGCGCTGGCGGAGGATCCGGCGGCGGCCGCCGCGTTCGAGGGGCTGGACCGGACGGCCCGCTACCAGCTGATGCTGCCGCTGCTCCAGGCCCTCACCCCGAAGAGCCGGGCGAGCCGGCTGGAGCGGGCGCTGCGGCAGCTCGGCGCGGGCTGACCGAACCGGCCCCGGCCCGGTAACCCGGTCGCGGCCCCGTAACCCGGTCGCGGACGGAGCGTCCGCCGTGCCAGGGTTCGCCCCATGACGACCCCTCAGCGCCTGGCGCCCCTGCTCGCCCAGTTCGACTTCGCCCGCAAGCGGCTCACCGACCGGATGGCCGGGCCGACGGTCAACAGCGGGAACGGGCTGGACGTCGCGGTGGTCACCATGACCGACCACGAGTACCGCTGGGAGCCGGTGCCGCGCTGCTGGTCGGTGCGGCGGCGGTCGGAGGGGCCGGGCGAAGCGGCCGGGTTCCTGGTCGGCGGAGGCGAGGGCGAGTGGGGGCGGGACTCGGCGCCGTGGCCGCACCCGGAGCCGACCCCGTTCACCACGCTGGCCTGGCGGCTGTGCCACCTCACCGAGATGCTGTGGCTGCGCTCCGACCACACCGACGGCACCCGTTCGCTGGACCGGGACGACCTGCCGGTGCCGGGCACGGCGGCGGAGGCGGTGGCCGACTTCGAGGCCGCGGCGACGGCTTGGCGGAACACCCTGCTCGCGGCGGGCGACGCCGCGCTGGACACCGTCGGGTACTGCACCTACCCCTACGGCGGGGACGCCGAGGAGCCGTTCGTCGAGATCGTCTGGTGGGTGAACCAGGAGCTGCTGCACCACGGCGCCGAGATCGCCCTGCTGCGCGACCTGTACCGGTACTCCGCGCACTGACGCACCGATGCGCCCTGCGGGACCGCCATGTCGGCGAGGAGCGGAAGCAGGGAGGGGCGGGGGCGCGAGGAGAGGGGCGAGTGCCCTGACGCACTCGTGCGCCCTGCGGGACCGCCGGGTCGGCGAGGAGCAGGAGCAGGAGTGGTGAGCGCACTGACGCACCCCTCAGGGCCCGCCGGGACGGCACCCGGCGGGCCCTGAGGGACGGTCAGCCGCGCAGGCGGGGCAGGGGTACGGCGAGCAGGGCGGCCAGCAGGGCGATCCTGGGGGCCAGCAGGTCGGTGCGGATGTGCTCGTGGCGGGCGTGCGGGCCGGCGCCGACCGCGCCGAGGCCGTCCAGGGTGGGCAGGCCGCGGGCGCCGGCCGCGTTGGTGTCGCCCGCGCCGCCGGCCGGGGCGCCGTCGAGCTGCTGACCGAGGGCGGCGGCCAGCGAACGGACGTGGCGCAGCAGCGGGTCGCCGGTGCGCACGGGCCACGTCGGGCGGCTGGAGACCACCTCGGCGCGGACCTTGGCGCCGGGCCGCAGCGGGGTGAGCCGGGCCAGGGTGTCCAGGGTGCGGCTCTGCGCCTCGGGGGTGGCGAAGCGCAGGCCGAGCTCGGCCTCGGCCCGGCCCGCGACCACGTTGGCCCGGGTGCCGCCGAGGATGCGGCCGGCGTTGAGCTCGGCGTCGGGGTGGCAGATCAGGCCCCGGACGGCGACCAGCTGGTCGACCAGTTCGTCGACGGCCGAGACGCCGAGGGCCGCGTCGTTGCCCGCGTGCGACTCCTTGCCGGTGACCGTCAGCCGCACCCGGCTGCTGCCGCGGCGGGCGGTCTTCAGCCGGCCGTCGGGGTGCGGCGGCTCCAGGCCCAGCACGGCGGCGGCGCCGCTGAGCTGACGCTCCACCAGGCGGCGCCCGTCCGGACTGCCGAGCTCCTCGTCGGAGACCACCACCAGCCGCACCGGCCGGTGCGGGCGCTGGCCGAGGTCGGCCAGCAGGGCCAACGCGCCCTCGACCAGGGCGAGTCCGCCCTTCATGTCCAGGACGCCGGGGCCGGTCAGCACCCCGTCCTGCTCCTCCACCGGCCAGTCGGCCAGGATGCCGGCCGGCCAGACGGTGTCGTGGTGGCCGACGATCAGCACCGGGGCGAGGTCCTCGCGCCGCCCGGCCCAGTCCAGCACCAGGTGGTCGCCGGCCTCGTTGGGGACCCGGCGGACGGTGGCGCCGGTGGCGGCGTACCCGGCGGCCAACTCCTCGGCCAGCTGGTTGAGCCGGACGGTGTCCGCGGTCGGCGACTCCATCCGGGCCAGCTCGGCGATCCGGCGGCGGACGGGGCCGGCCAGGGTGCCGGCCCGGGAGCGGAGGGCGGCCGGCAGGCCGGGCAGCGCGCCGGTGTCGGCGGCCTCGGCGGGGCGGCTCCCGGCGGGATCGGCCCCGGCGGAGCGGTTCTCGGCGGAGCGGTTCTCCGCGGAACGGCCCTCGGCCGGGCGGTCGAGTTCCAGGGCGGGCAGCTGGCCGGGGGCGGACTGGGTGGTCATCGCTCGCCTCCCCGACCGCTGCCGGTACTCGACGCCTGACCCGCCGTCGGGTGCAGCCGGCGTGGTGGGGTGGCGGCCCCGGCGCGCCGGGCGCCTTCGGGGCAGGGCAGGTGGAGCGACCTCGGGCTGGGCAACACTGCGTCCTCCTCGCTCGGTCCGGTGACCCCGGCTCGGCCCGGGGCCCGTGGGACGGCGGCTCCCGCGTGCCGGTGCGGACGGGCACCGGCACGGGGGAAGTCGCGAGGCGAGCCTAGAAGATTCGTTCGTTTCCCTGCGAGTGGCCCGGCGCTCCCCGCACCGGCGACAGGCCTGGGCCAGCCGCCTTCCGGGGCGCTCCCGGCCCGGATCGGCCGGGGCCGCGCTCCCCTCCACTGTGGACCCGGAACACGGTGGCCGCGCCGCGAACCGCGCCGTCCAGCGTCCGATCCACGCCTGATGGGTGACGGAAGGTCAGCCTTTGGAACCAGTGCCGCCTTCCGGCGGCCGCCGCGCACGTAGGGTGGGTTTCGTCCCGATTTGACCCTCCGTCATCCACGATCGACCAAGGGGCCGACAATGTCAGAAGCAGTCCGGGTGCATGACGTGGAGATGAACAGCCGGTTCGAGGCCACCGTGGCCGGGGAGCTGGCCGGATTCGCCGAGTACATCCGCAACGACCGGCTGGTGGTCTACCCGCACACCGTGGTGGACCCGGGATTCGAGGGCCAGGGCATCGGCGGGATGCTGGCCCGGGCCGCCCTGGACGACGCGCGCCGGCGCGGGCTGCCGGTGCTGGCCACCTGCCCCTTCATCAAGGCCTGGATGCTCAGGCACCCGGAGTACGCCGACCTGGCCTACGAGAACCGGAGCCGGGTGAGCGACTGATGGCCCCCGCGAAGGAGTACCGAGCCGAAGGGGTCTCCGTCAGTTTCGACCCGGGACTCTGTCGCCACGCGGCCGAGTGCGTGGGCGGACTCCCCGAGGTCTTCGACACCGGACGGCGCCCCTGGATCACCCCGGGCGCGGCGGCCCCCGAGGTGGTCGCCGCGGTCGTGCGGCGCTGCCCGACCGGCGCCCTCACCTACCTGCTCACACCCGGCGGCACCGAACCCCCGGACCGCCCGACCACCGTGACCCGGACCGAGGACGGCCGCCTGCTGCTCCGCGGCGAGCTGCGGATCGGGGAACGGGCGGCGACCCGCGCCATGCTCTGCGGCTGCGGCCGCACCGCCGAGGCCCCGTACTGCGACCGCTCGGGAACCTGCGGAACAGAGGGGGACTGACAGATATTGAAATCTGTCATCCCTCATGTCATAGTTGACGTCAGTTGCCCCCGCCATCCCTTGGAGCACCTGATGACCACCACCTCCCGCACCCGCCTCGGCGCCACCGGCCCGGAGACCTCCGCCCTCGGCCTCGGCCTGATGGGCATGTCCGACCTCTACGGGCCGGCCGACGAGGCCGAGTCGATCGCCACCGTCCACGCCGCCCTCGACGCGGGCGTCACCCTGATGGACACCGGCGACTTCTACGGCATGGGCCACAACGAGCTGCTGCTGCACGACGCCCTGCGCGGCCGCGGCCGCGACTCCGTCCAGATCAGCGTCAAGTTCGGCGCCCAGCGCGGCCCGGACGGCAGCTGGCTCGGCTACGACGCCCGCCCGGAGGCCGTGAAGACCGCGCTCGCCTACACCCTGCGCCGCCTGCGCACCGACCACGTCGACGTCTACCGCCCGGCCCGGCTGGACCCGGCCGTGCCGGTCGAGGAGACCGTCGGCGCCATCGCCGAGCTGGTCAAGGCCGGCTACGTCCGGCACATCGGCCTCTCCGAGGTCGGCGCCGACACCCTGCGCCGGGCCGCCGCCGTCCACCCGATCAGCGACCTGCAGATCGAGTACTCGCTGCTCTCCCGCGGCATCGAGGAGACGATCCTGCCGACCGCCCGCGAGCTGGGCATCGGCGTGACCGCCTACGGCGTGCTCTCCCGCGGCCTGCTCAGCGGCCACTGGAGCGGGCGGCAGGAGATGGCGGCCACCGACTTCCGCGGCTTCAGCCCGCGCTTCCAGGGCGAGAACCTGACCCACAACCTCGGGCTGGTCGAGCAGCTCCGCGCCATCGCCGGGGCCAAGGACGCCACCGTGGCGCAGGTCGCCATCGCCTGGGTCGCCTCCCGGGGCGCGGACATCGTGCCGCTGGTCGGTGCCCGCCGCCGGGACAGGCTCGCCGAGGCGCTCGGCGCACGGCAGTTGGAGCTGACCGCGGCCGACCTGGCCGCGATCGAGGCCGCCGTCCCGGCCGGTTCCGCCGCCGGGGACAGGTACGCTGCGGCACAGATGGCCCACCTCGACAGCGAGCACTGACCCGCCGCCGGGCCCAGCCGCCGCCACCCGAGCAGAGGATGACCGTGCCCAGCGACAGTGCCCTGACCTCCGAGCAGATCCTCAGCGCCGCCGAGGACGTGCTGCGGCGGTACGGGCCCGCCAAGGCCACGGTGGTGGACATCGCCCGGGCGCTCGGCGTCAGCCACGGCAGCGTCTACCGGCACTTCCCCAGCAAGGCCGCGCTGCGCGAGGCCGTCACCCAGCGCTGGCTGGACCAGGCCCACCACGAGCTGGCCGCGGTCACCGCCGACCCGGGCCCGGCCGCCGAGCGGCTGCGCCGCTGGCTGGCCACGCTCTTCGCGGCCAAGCGGCACAAGGCGACGGACGACCCCGAGCTGTTCGCCACCTACCTCACCCTGGTCGGCGAGCTCTCCAGCACGGTCGAGGAGCACGTCGACACGCTGGCCGCGCAGATCGCGGTGATCCTGGCGGACGGCGTCCGCACCGGCGAGTTCCGTCCGATGGACACCGACGCCACCGCCCGGGCGGTCTTCCAGGCCACCGCCCACTTCCACGACCCGGTGTTCGCGGGCGAGTGGTCCGACCCGCGCTGCGAGGCCGACTTCGAGTCGGTCTGGGCGCTGCTGCTCTCCGGTCTGGCGGCCTGACGGGCCGTCACGGCGGGCACCGGGCCGCCACGGCGGATATTCGGTCGCCGGGCAGTGCCCCGGACCGGGACGATGGTGGCTCCTGACCACCGCGTCCCGAAGGAGAGCCGCACCATGTCCGTACCCCTGGAGAGCCTGCACGCCCTGGCCCTCGGCGACGCCTTCGGCGACCGCTGGTTCCAGGTGATCGCGGACGAGGCCGCCGCCGAACTGACGTCCCGTCGGGTCCGCCCGGCGCCCTGGCACTGGACCGACGACACCGCGCAGGCCGTGGTGCTGTACCGGCACCTCGTCGAGTACGGCGAGGTCGAGCCGGACGCGCTGGCGGCCGCTTTCGCCGCCGAGTACACCGCGTACCCGGGTCGGAAGTACGGCGGGTCCATGCACCAGGTGCTCCGGGCGATCCACGAGGGCGCCGACTGGCGGAGCGTCACCTCGGGGATGTTCGAGGGCCAGGGCTCCTGGGGGAACGGCGCCGCGATGCGGGTCGCCCCGCTGGGGGCCTGGTTCGCCGGGGACCTGGCGGTCGCCGCCGAGCAGGCCCGGCGCTCCGCGCTGGTCACCCACTTCCACCCGGAGGCGGTGGCCGGGGCGGTCGCCGTGGCGGTGGCGACGGCGCTGGCCGTGCGCTCCCGCGGCGGTGCGGCGCCGGAGCCGGCCGACTTCCTCACCGAGGTGGCCGGCCACCTGCCGGAGAGCGACGTGCGCTCCGGTCTGCTGATCGCCGCCCGGCTCCCGGACGGGACCTCGGTGCGGCACGCCTCCGTGGTGCTCGGCTCGGGCCGGCAGATGTCCGGGCCGGACACGGTGCCGTTCGCCCTCTGGTCGGCGGCCCGCTGGCTGGACCGGCTGCCGGAGGCGATCTGGTGCACCTTGGAGGGCTGGGGCGACATGGACACCACCTGCGCCATCACCGCCGGGGTGGTGGCCGGGCGCACCGGCCTGGACCAGGTGCCCGGGCCGTGGTGGGACGCCCGCGAGGCACTGCCGGACGGCCTCTGACGGTCCGTGAACGACGCCGCGCCCCGGCACCGGAACGATCCGGTGCCGGGGCGCGGTGCTGCCGGGGCGCGTTCAGTCCCGGGAGTTGCCGAACAGGATGCGGTAGGCGACCAGGAGCACGAAGGAGCCCGCTATCGCGGCGATCCAGGTGGCCGGGTCGTAGAAGCTGGTGGCCACCGGCCGGTCCAGGACGGCGCTGGAGAGCCAGCCGCCCACGAAGGAGCCGGCGATGCCGATCAGCGTGGTGACGACGATCCCGCCCGGGTCCCGCCCCGGCAGGATGAACTTGGCGATGGCCCCGGCCACCAGGCCGAGGATGATCCAACTGATGATGCCCATGGTGTGGTCCTGCCCTTCCCCGTCACCGCCCATGCGCGGCGGTCCGTGGAAGAGGACGCGCCAACCGCCGCACGGGTTCCCGGAGCTGACCGGAGATCAGTTTGAACGTGTTCAACTCCTCTGTCATGCTGGTGACCTGACACCGTCCCAGCTTTCCGGGGGGAAGCACCGTGGCACCGTTCCGTCTCCGCGCACTGCCGGCCGTCCTCGTCCTGGCGGCCACCGCCTGCACCCAGGCCGCCCCGTCGCCGTCGCCGCCCGCCACTCCGACCGTCTCCGCCACCGCCGGGCTCTCCGCCCCGGAACTGGCGAGCCTCGCGGGACGGAACGCGGCGGCCCGGGGCACCGTCACGGCCCGCCTCGACGCCATGGTGACGGGCCGACGGGTGACCGGCACGGTCTCGGTCAAGCTGGACGGCAGCCGGTGCACCCACGACCTCGAGACGGACGACGGCGGTCGGATGGTGCTGATCCAGATCGCCGACCACTACTGGACGAAGGGCACCACCGGCCGCACGCCCTCGGGTGACCTGCGCCTGGCGGAGGCCTACGTCCGCTTCACGGCGGACGAGTACCCCTCCGCCGGCTTCTTCTGCCGCTCCGTCATCGGGCAGGCCACGCTGGCCCGCGCCCTCGAGGATCCCGGGCAGCTGCGCCGGGACGGCGGGAGCGAGGGCCGGATCCGGCTGACCGACCGGCACGGCGCCCTGGTGGAGCTCTCCGACACCGCCACCCCCGTGCCGCTGCTGGCCCGATCGGGAAACAACTCGGAGTACTACGAGCTCACCTTCTCCACGTACGGCTTCCCGGTCGAGCCGGTCGAGCCGTCGCCCGCGTGGACGGTGGACTTCGCCGACCTCGACCTCGACGGGGAAGGCACCGCCTGAGCTTCCGGGCCGCCGGACCGTCCTCCCGGGCGGTCCGGCGCCGCTCTCAGCAGGCGGGACGTGCTTGACTCCGTCGCCGACCGCCGTCAGGATCACTTCCATGGACACCGGCACCACCCTGGTCTGCCGCCTGCACGTCGATCTGCGACGCCAGGCGAGCGACATGTGTGCCTGCTGACGCGTTCCGCCCCGTCGCGTCACCCTTCCCCCGCCCTGTGAAGACCCCCAGGGCCGCGGCACGCCCCGCAGCACCCGCACACCGCTCCGCCTTCACGGCCGGCCACCGCATGGGCCGGCCGCATTCGGCTACCCGAGGACCGCCATGACCGTCGAGCTCGACCACGCCCCGCACGGCACCGCCAAGCCGCTCTCCCTCACCGAACTGCGCACCATCGTCAGCGAGTTGGCCGAACGCCCGGCCGGCTGGCTGCCCCGGGTGCGGCTCTCCGCCGAGCAGCGCTGGTACGAGCGGCTCGCACTCACCGAGGACCACGAGGTCTGGCTGATCAGCTGGCTGCCCGGCCAGTCCACCGGCTTCCACGGCCACGGCGGCTCGCGCGGGGCGTTCACCGTGGCGCTCGGCGAGCTGGCCGAGCTGTCCCTCTCCGGGCCCGAACACGACCTCCAGGTGCGGAACCTGAGCGCTGGGACGGTGCGCTCCTTCGGCCCGGACTTCCTGCACGACGTGCGCAACACCGGCAACGGCCCGGCGGTCACCATCCACGCCTACTCGCCCCCGCTGAGCGAGATGGCCCGCTACGAGCTCCGGGCCGGCGGCCTGGTGCAGACGGCGTACGAGCGCAAGGAGGAGTGGGCATGAGCGAGGACCTCCCCACCAGCGGCATCGACGCCCTGCTGGCGCGCAGCCGCGAGGGCGTGCACCGCCCCGGCCCGGCCGAGGCATCGGCGGCGCAGCGGCGCGGAGCGCTGCTGGTCGACATCCGGCCGCAGGCCCAGCGGGCCCGGGAGGGCGAGATCCCGGGCGTGCTGCTGATCGAGCGGAACGTGCTGGAGTGGCGGCTCGACCCGGCCGGCAGCCACCGGATCCCGGAGGCCACCGGGCCGGAGCTGGAGGTGATCGTGCTCTGCTCGGAGGGGTACACCTCCAGCCTGGCGGCGGCCGCGCTGCGCGAGATCGGGCTGCCCCGGGCCACCGACCTGGACGGCGGCTTCCGGGCCTGGGCCGCCGCCGGACTGCCCACCGTCCGGGGCGGCAACCCGTCCCTGGACGAGGCCCGGCTGCTCGCCGAGGAGACCTCGGGACCTGACGGAGTAGCACCCGACCGATCCCCTTCGACCTGACGGGACACCAGCTGACCAGCCATGCTCTGTCCGACCGCGGGTTTACCCTCCGGGCGGGCAGGGCAAAGGTCAGTGTCCTCATGATCGACAGACAGCCGACGCCCGGGGACCGGGCGCCACGACTAGGAACTGCAACCCCGTGATCAGATTCGACGGCGCGGCCAAGCGCCACCCCGACGGCACCCTTGCCGTCGAGGGCCTGGACCTGGAAGTGCCCGCCGGCCGGATCACCGTGCTGGTGGGCCCGTCCGGCTGCGGCAAGACGACCATCCTGCGGATGGTGAACCGGATGGTCGAGCCGACCGGCGGCCGGGTGCTGCTGGACGGCGCCGACGTGGCCGGGCTGGACGCCGCGAAGCTGCGCCGGGGCATCGGCTACGTGATCCAGCAGGCGGGGCTCTTCCCGCACCGTCGGGTGATCGACAACGTGGCCACCGTGCCCTACCTGCTCGGCTGGGACCGCAAGCGGGCCCGGGCCCGGGCATCCGAGCTGCTGGAGCTGGTCGGCCTCCCGCCGGAGACCGCCAGACGCTACCCGCACCAGCTCTCCGGCGGGCAGCAGCAGCGCGTGGGCGTGGCCCGGGCGTTGGCGGCTGACCCGCCGGTCCTGTTGATGGACGAGCCCTTCAGTGCGGTCGACCCGGTGGTGCGGGCCGGGCTGCAGGAGGAACTGCTGCGCCTGCAGGGCGAGTTGCACAAGACCGTGCTGTTCGTCACGCACGACATCGAGGAGGCCGTCCGGCTGGGCGACCAGGTGGTGGTGCTGCGCGAGCACGGCCGAATAGCCCAACTCGCCGACCCGCACACCCTGTTGACCGCCCCGGCGGACGAGGGCGTGGCCGCCTTCCTGGGCCGCGACCGGGGCCTGCGCGGCCTGGGCCTGCGCGCGGCCGGCCAGGTGGCCACCGTCCCCCTCGCCGAGCGTCGCGGCGCGGACGGCTGGCTGCTCGCACTCGACGCCGACGGACGCCCGTCGCAGTGGCGGCACCCCGAGCACGCGGCCCACTCCGCCTTCGGCTTCCACCCCGCCACCGACACCCTGCGCACCGCGCTGGACGCCGCCGTCCTCTCCCCCGCCGGGCTGGCCGTGGTGCTGGACGCCGAGGGCCGCGCCACCGGCACCGCTGACCGGGCCGCCGTGCTGGACGCGCTCGGCCCGTCCGTGGGGCCCACCGTGGCGCCCGCCGCGCCGGGAGGTGACGGCGGTGCCCGATGACGAACCGCTGATCCGCTGGGGCTGGCTGGCCGACCACCTCGGCTACCTGGCGCAACTCACCCTGGACCACGCCCTGTTGGCGCTGCCGCCGGTGCTCGTCGGCCTGCTGCTGGCGGTGCCGCTCGGCCTGTTCTGCGCCCGCCACCCGCGGATCTACCAGCCGGTGGCGGTGGTGCTGAACGCCGTGTACGCGCTGCCCGCCCTGGCACTCTTCGTGATCCTGGTGGCGTACACCGGGCCGGCCGAGACGAGCGCGGTGACGATCCCGCTCACCTGCTACGTGGTGGCCCTGATGCTGCCCACCACCGTCGAGGGGCTGCGGGCCACCCCGGACTCCGTCCGGCAGGCCGCCACCGCGATGGGCTACGGCCCGTGGCGCCGGCTGACCGCCGTCGAACTCCCCGCCTCCGTCCCGTACCTGGTCGCCGGGCTGCGGGTCGCCGCGGTCTCCTCCATCTCGATGGCGGCGGTCGGCGCGCTGATCGGCCGGGGCGCGCTGGGCTACCTGTTCATCGACGGCTTCCAGCGGACCTTCACCACCCCGATCCTGGCCGGGATCGTCCTGGTGGTGCTGCTGGCCCTGCTGGTCGACGGCCTGCTGCTGCTGGCCCGCAGACTGCTCGCGCCCTGGGCCACCGGGCCGGAAGGCGGGCTGCGGTGAACTGGATCGACTGGCTGCGCGCCTTCTTCACCGACCCGGCCCAGCAGAGCGGGCCGGACGCCATCACCCACCGGCTCGCCGAGCACCTCGCCTTCACCGCCGAATCGCTGGCCTGGGCCGTCCTGCTGGCCGTCCCGCTCGGACTGCTGCTCGGCTACCTGGGCCGGGGCGCCGTCCTGGTGACGGTGCTGGCCGGCACCGCCCGCGCCCTGCCCACCCTCGGCCTGGTCACCCTGGTCGTCCTGCTGGTCGGCGTCGGCAGGGCCTCCACCATCGTCCCGCTGGTGGTGCTGGCCATCCCGCCGCTCCTGGTCGGCGCGGTCGAGGGCGTGCGCGGCACCGACCCCCAACTGCGGGACGCGGCGCGGGGGATCGGCCTGACGCACCCCCAGGTGCTGCGCCAGGTCTGCATCCCCGCCGCCCTGCCCAGCCTGCTGGCCGGGCTGCGCACCGCCACCATCCAGGTGATCGCCACCGCCACCGTGGCCGCGTACGTCGGCCTGGGCGGCCTGGGCCGCTACGTCATCGACGGACTGGCGCTGCGCAAGTACTACGTGGTGGCCGGCGGCGCGGTGCTGGTGGTGGCGCTGGCGCTGGCCGCCCAACTGCTCTTCGCCCTGCTGATCCGGTACTCGCTGCCACCCGGCAGCCGCCCCGTCCGCCGCCCCGCCGGCTGACCGCCCGGCCGCCCCGGACCCCTCGACCGCACCACCGGCACGTCAACCCCAACTCACCTGCCAAGAAGGAACCTTCGATGACCACCCGTCTGCTCCGCACCGTCACGGCCACCGCGCTCCTGCTGGGCGCGGCGGCCTGCGGCTCCTCCGGCGGCAGCGACCCGCTGGCCGCCTCCAGTCCGAGCGCCGGAGGCTCCGCCGCGGCGTCCTCCGCGGCCTCCGGCAAGACCGTCGTGGTCGGCTCGGCCAACTTCCCGGAGAACGTGCTGCTCGCCTCCATCTACTCGCAGGCCCTCAAGGCCAAGGGCGTGAAGGTGGAGGAGAAGTTCAACGTCGGCAGCCGGGAGATCCTCTACGGCCAGCTGAAGAGCGGCGGCCTGACCGTGCTGCCGGAGTACAACGGTGCGCTGCTCGGCTACCTCGACCCCAAGAGCACGGCCCTCACCGGCGGCACCGAGGCGGTCAACGCCGCCCTGCACACCACCCTGCCGGCCGAGCTGACGGTGCTCGACTCCTCCGCCGCCCAGGACAACGACTCGCTGACGGTCAGCCAGGAGACCGCCGACAAGCTCGGCCTCAAGTCCATCGCGGACCTGGCCGGCAAGTCCGCGGACTTCGTGATCGGCGGCCCGCCGGAGTTCAAGAGCCGCCGCGAGCAGCAGTTCAAGGACGTCTACGGGCTGACGTTCAAGGAGTGGAAGCCGACCGGCGAGACCACCGCCAACGCCATCAAGGACGGCAGCATCCAGATCGGCAACGTCTTCACCACCGACCCCAAGGTCGTCACCCTGAAGCTCGTCCCGCTGGCCGACCCCAAGTCGGTGTTCTCCAGCCAGAACGTGCTGCCGCTGGTGAACAAGGCGGGCGTGGACGCCACCTCGACGGCCGCGCTCAACGCGGTCTCCGCCAAGCTCGACACCCCCGGCCTCACCGCGCTGATGAAGCGCGTCGCGGTCGACAAGGAGGACCCGTCGGCGGTGGCGAAGGACTGGCTGAAGGCCAACGGCCTGGTCTGACCTGCACTGCACTGCACTGCACTGACCATGCGTCGGCCCCGCACCCCTTCGAGGGGGTGCGGGGCCGACGCGTCCGCGCTGCTCAGTACCAGTGGTGGTTCTGCCAGAACGCCCAGGCGGCGTTCGGGCTGCCGTAGCGGTCGTTCATGTACGCCAGGGCCCACTTGATCTGGGTGGCCGGGTTGGTCTTCCAGTCGGCACCGGCCGAGGCCATCTTGGAGCCCGGCAGGGCCTGGGCCAGGCCGTAGGCGCCGGAGGAGGCGTTGGTGGCCTTGAAGTTCCAGCCGCTCTCGTGGCTGATGATGCTGCTGAACGCGGCGAACTGGGCGGCCGGGACGAGGTCGCGGGCCAGCTCCTTCACCGCGCTCGGCGAGGTGGCGCGGGTGGCCGCGGAGAGGTCGGAGCGCTGCTCGGACCGGGAGGCGGCCGCCTCCTGCTGCTCCTGCTTCGGCTGCTCGCCGACGGCCTGCTGAGCCTCGGGCCGGGCCTGCTGGGCCTGGGGCTGGACCTCGACCTGGACCTGGGCCTGCGCGGCCTGCTGCTCGGGCGCCGGGACGTGCGTGACCTCGACCGCCGCGGCGGCGGCCTTCTCCTCCGGGAGCGCCACGGCCACCACGGAGGCGGCACAGGCGGTCGCCAGACCGGCGGAGGCCACCACGAGGGTGGTACGACGGCGCATGACGGCAAGGAGGGAACTACGCATGGAGAGGACGACCTCAATCGTGTGGACCGACTCGGGGCACTCCGCCGCCCGGACGGCCGATCGCCGTTCCCCTGGGCAGCCGCGCCACCGGCCGTGAGCGCCCCGGTCTGCACCGGACGCCGGACGGTGCGCTCCCCCCGGACCGGCCCGGACCCTGGGGTGGCCGGTGCGACGGGCGGGAGCGCCTTGCGACTCCACCAGTCTTAACGCGGCCCCTACCTGCCATCAAGGGCTCCACCTACGACGCCGGGTCGTAGTGGCACCTGCACCTTCGGCCGCTGACCGCCTCACCGCACGGCGAACCCGTCCTCCTCCACCCCTCCCGCCTTCGATTCCACTGTGGCCCGCCTCACGCGCCCTGCCACGCTCCGTACCCGGACGGGTACGCGCACCGACGTTCGAATGCTCTAGGATCACGGCCCATGAGCGACGGGGTGACGGGCCGGCAGCCGCAGCAGACACCGGGACCGGACACGTCCGCCCCGGCGCCGTCCGCCCTCCCCGCCTTCGGCCCACCGGCCACCGGCACCGCCACCCACGGGTGGGCCCGGCCGGACGCCACCGAGCCCGACTGGTCCGCCCTCGCCGACCGGCACGAGCAGCGCCAGCGCCGCCGCCGGCAGCTCCGCAACGGCGGCGCCGTCGCCGGGGCCGTCCTCCTGGTCGGCGCCATCACCACCACGGCGCTCCTCCTGGGCCGGGGCGCCGAGCCCACCGCTCCCCCGGCCGCCGCCCCGGACGCCCCCTCCGTCTCCGCCCCCGCTCCGGCTGACACTCCGTCACCCGGGACCCCGGCCCCGTCGGGCCCCTCGCCTTCGGCCTCCCCCTCCCCCTCGGCATCCGCATCGACCTCGGCACCGGCCACCCCCTCCGCCAAGCCCTCCGCCGCCCCTTCCGCCAAGGGCACCGCCACCGCGAGCGCCGCGGCTCCCCCCGCCCCGCCGAGCGGCACCACCCCGCCGGACCCGCTGACGGTGATCTCCTCGGCCACCACCGACACGGCCCCGCTCGACGCCAACTCCCTCTTCCCCGCCACCACGCTCGGCATCGGCGGCAGGACCTGGACCCGCCTCACCACCGCCGCCACCTCGCCCTGCTGGAACGGCACCACCGGCGGCCTGGGCAACGTCATCTCCCCCCAGGGCTGCCAGACCCTCCTGCGCGCCACCTACACCTCCGGCAACAGCGCCGTCACCATCGGCGTCGCCGTCTTCGCCGAACGCGCCAAGGCCGACGCCGCCACGGCCGCTCACACCGGCCAGATCCAGGGCCTCGTGCCCGCCGGCGCCACCTCCTTCTGCACCTCCGCCGGCTGTACCAACACCCACGCCGCCGTGGGCCGCTACACCTACTACACGGTCTCCGGCACCGTGAAGCCCGGCGGCACCGCCGCCGACCCCGCCGCCACCGCCGCCGGCCCCGACTTCGCCGCCCACGCCCGCGCCCGCCTCCTCGCCCGCGGCACCCGCTGAGGCACCCGGCCCGACGGCGCGTCAGTCCAGGTCGGTGAACCCCTCGCGCCAGC
The DNA here is from genome assembly GCF_039535905.1 of Kitasatospora albolonga. Classification (GTDB taxonomy): domain Bacteria; phylum Actinomycetota; class Actinomycetes; order Streptomycetales; family Streptomycetaceae; genus Kitasatospora; species Kitasatospora albolonga. Next base: position 70,273 of record NZ_BAAAYB010000004.1, read on the forward strand.
CGAAGCCGGGATCAGGCCCGTCGAGCAGGCGGGTGAGGAGGGTGTCGAGGTCGACGTGGCGGGCCTCGGTGCCGGGCGGGACGAGGCGGTCGGTGTGGGCGAGGAAGGTGGTGACGGCGGGGGTGGGGGCGAGGAGGAGGACGGTGCCGGTGTCGCCTTCGAGGGAGAGGCAGGTGTGCCGGACGTCCTGGTCGGTGCCCGGGAAGACCGAGACGTCGCCGGTGCCGGCCCAGCCGTGCAGGCCGGTGGCGAGCAGCTCGCGGGCGAAGGTCCAGCGGACGGGCATGCCCTGCCCGAGGTGGAAGTCGAGGTGGACCGCGTACGGGTCGAGGGCCGAGTAGCGCAGGCAGGCGGCGACGGGGACGCGCAGGCCGGGTCCGGCGACCAGGGAGAGGTCGAGCGGCATGACGCAGCCGCCGGCACTGGTGCGCTGGGCGGGGACGCGCGGTGCGCTGCGGTGGGTCATCGCCGTACCGCTCCCGCGTAGCCGGGACCGCCCGGCCCGACCGCCCACGGCCCCGGGCCGACCGGGAGGACCGGGCCGACCGGGAGGACCGACGGGTCCTGGCCCGGTGGGCGGGGCGGGCGGGCGCGGGCGGCCGGAGGGGCGGTCAGGGAGTCCCACTCGCGGTCGAGTTCGCCCGGCACCGCCCGTCCGGCCCGCCGCCACCGACCCACCAGGTCGGCGAAGATCGGGCACTCCACCAGCAGAATCGTTTCTTCACTGCTGCCGCCCACACCCCGGTTCACACTCACAACCGGAACAACGATCTCCGCCTACCCCAGGACACTCACTCGATCGTGGCTTCCTGACAGACCGTCACACAGCCTGCCGCCAGGGCCGGCACAGCAGCGCGAAGGACAGCAGGCCCGCCACCCCGCAGCCGAGCACGACCACGCCCAGCAGCGCCACCGACGGCCGCTCGCCCAGGCTGCTGAGCGGAGCGACCACCGCACCGCAGGTGAACGTCCCGACCCCGAGCAGGGCCGAGGCCGAACCCGCCGCGTGCGGAGCCAGGGTGAGCGCCTGGACCGAGGAGTTCGGGAGCGCGATGCCCATGCCCGCCATCAGCACGAACAGCGCGGGCCAGACCGCCGGCAGGCCGAGGTGCCAGACCGTGGTGAAGAGGATCAAGGCGGTGCCGGCCAGCGCCGCCGCCGCCATGCCGGTCACCAGCAGGAGGTTCATCGACACCCGGTGCACCAGCACCCGCCCGTTGAGCTGCCCGGCGCCCACCACCGCCAGGGAGTTGACCGCGAAGATCAGGCTGTAGGTCTGCGGGGAGACCTGGTAGACGTCCTGGATCACCACCGAGGAGCCGCCGACGTAGGCGAACAGCGCGCCGAAGCTGAAGGTGCTCGTCAGCACGTAGCCGACGAAGCGCGCGTCGCGGAGCAGGCCGCCGATCGCCCGGAAGGTGCTGCCGAGGCCGTCCCGGTGCCGGCGCTCGGGCGGCAGCGACTCGGCGAGCAGGAACATCGCGGCGAGCGTGCCGACGGTGCCGTAGACCACCAGGACGGCGAAGGTGCCCCGCCAGTCGGTGAGCTTCAGCAGCAGGGCGCCCAGAGCGGGGGCGAAGATCGGGGCCAGTCCGCTGATCAGTCCGAGCGAGGCCATGAAGCGGACCATCGCCACGCCCTCGTAGCGGTCCCGGGCGATGGCGCGGGCGATCACCAGGCCGGCCGCACCGGCCATCCCCTGGAGGAAGCGTCCGGCCACCAGGACGGGGATCGACGGGGCCAGCGCGCAGATCACGGTGGCCACCGTGTAGAGCGCCATCCCGGTCAGCAGCGGGCGGCGGCGCCCGTGCCGGTCGCTCAGCGTGCCGAACAGCAGCTGACCGAGCGCCAGGCCGAACAGCGAGGCGGTCATGGTGAGTTGGACAGCCGGGAAGGTGGTGCCGAGGTCCTCCCGCAACGACGGGAGGGCGGGCAGGTAGAGGTCAGTGGTCAGCGGACCGAGCGCGCTCAGGCTGCCGAGCACGACGATGGTGGCCTTGCCGGGCGCCGCCGTGGGTGTGGCGTCGTCGGTCGTGGTCCCGGGTATGGAACCGGTGCCGGTGGTCAATGGGGCTCCTTGCGAGGTGAGCGGGTGCCACCTGTCCTATCGCACCCGAACCCTCGACCGGTACCCGCCCCCACCGACTACTCCCGATCGCTCCCCGCGGCGCCCGTCCCGACCGGCCCTCACTCGGTGGTGGTCCCGGCCTTGCGGGCGGCGACCACCACGGCGTCGTCCTGCCAGCCGTAGAGCTGATCGCCGATCAGCGCGACGTTGTAGAGCCCGCACCGCCAGTCGGCCCGGGCCACCGCCTCGTCCGGGAACCAGGAGGCCCGCAGCTTGACCGGGCCGTCCGGCAGTCCCTTCTGACACTCCGCCGGCGCGGCCCCGCCCGGCACGGTGGCCCGGATCAGCCGGTCGCCGCCGGTGGTGGACATCAGGTACGAGACCCCCGTCGCCCCGTCCGGCAGCCAGCGCGGGACCGAGGCGCGGTCCTGCTTGGCGGCCGTCCCGCTGTCGTACGCGGCCTGCTGCTGGTGCCGGCCCTCGGCCCAGTCCCGCGCCATCGGCGCCGCGACCACCACTCCGGCGGTCACCACCGCTCCCGCCGCCACGATCCCGGCCGTCACCTTGCCCGCGCCACCCATGCCGCCGCTCCTCACGCTCGTCCGTCCGTCTGCGCTCTCCATCCTGTCCGGCCGCATCCGCCGGACCGTCGGCACGAGGTACCGCTCCCGCCTCCACCCCGGGACGTACGTGACCCCGCCGACCCTCAGGGGTCGACGGGGTCACGTACGGGACGAAGGTCCCGCGTCAGCGCTCGTTCAGCCGCGCGGGACCTCACCTCCGGGGCGGAACTCCCGCACCACCTCGATCCGCCCGACGATGTGGCGGTTGAACTCGTCCAGGTCCTCGGCGGGGACCCAGAGCTCCAGGATGGTCCGGCCGCCGGCCTGCTGGACGGGGTAGCGGGCCAGGAAGTCCGTCTCCACCTCGAAGCGGGTCACGTATCCGACTCCGGAGGCGGGCACGTTCCAGTCCCGGGCGATCCGGACGGCGTAGTCCTCGTTCATCACCGGGTAGAAGATCGGCTGGTCCGGCAGGCGGGGAGGCCAGGCACGCCGGCCGGCGGCCTCGACGAGCGCCAGCTCCTCGGGTCCGGTGGGGCGCCACAGCGTGGTGGTGGGCGTGGTGGTCCCGGTCATCGTTCCGCTCCTCTCCTGCTCGGGGTCCGTGTGCGGCCCCCACCGTAGGCGCGGGTCACCGCGGTCGCCAGCGATTTCCGAGGGGCCGTCAGCGGTAGGCGGCCTCGCCCGTGATGGTCTCGCCGAGGACGAGGGTGTGGATCTCGGAGGTGCCCTCGTAGGTGAGCACCGACTCCAGGTTGTTGGCGTGCCGCAGCACCGGGTACTCCACCGTGATGCCGTTGGCCGCCAGGACCGTGCGGGCCGAGCGGGCCACCTCGATGGCGGTGCGGACGTTGTTGAGCTTGCCGAAGCTGATGTGGGCCGGGCGGCACTGGCCGGCGTCCTTCAGCCGCCCGATCCGGTGGGCCACCAGGTAGGCCTTCTCCACCTCCAGCATCATCTCCACCAGCTTCTGCTGCGTCAGCTGGAAGGCGGCGATGGGCCGGTCGAACTGGATCCGGGTCTTGGCGTACTCCAGCGCGGTGGTGTAGCAGTCCCGGGCCGCGCCGACGGTGCCCCAGAGGATGCCGTAGCGCGCCTCGCCGAGCGAGGAGAGCGGGCCGCGCAGACCGGTCACGCCGGGCAGCACCGCGTCGGCCGGAAGGACCACCTCGTCGAAGACCAGCTCGCTGGTGACGGAGGCGCGCAGCGAGAGCTTGCCGTGCACGTCGTTGGCGGTGAAGCCGGGGGTGCCGCGCTCCACCAGGAAGCCGCGCACGCCCTCCTCGGTCTGCGCCCACACCACGGCGACGTCCGAGATGGAGCCGTTGGTGATCCACATCTTGCTGCCGTTGAGCACCCAGTCCGTGCCCTTGCGGCTGGCCCGGGTGCGCATGTTGGCCGGGTCGGAGCCGAAGTCCGGCTCGGTCAGGCCGAAGCAGCCGATCGCCCGGCCGGCCGCCATCTCGGGCAGCCAGCGCTGCTTCTGCTCCTCCGAGCCGAAGGCGTGGATCGAGCGCATGGCCAGCGAGCCCTGGACCGAGACGAAGCTGCGCAGACCGGAGTCGGCCGCCTCCAGCTCCATACAGGCGACGCCGTACTCGACGGCCGTCGAGCCGGTGCAGCCGTAGCCCTCCAGGTGCATGCCGAGCACCCCGAGCTTCCCCAGTTCGGGCGCCAACTCCTTGGCGGGGAACACCCCTTGGTCGAACCACTGGCCGACGTACGGGCGGATGCGGTCGTCCGCGAACTTCCGTACGGTGTCGCGGATCAGCCGCTCCTCGTCGGTGAGCAGCTCGCCGACCGCGAGCAGGTCGGCCGGGTCGAGGGGGGTGCCTGCCATGGTGTCTCCTCGCGTACGCGTCAGGGCGTCAGGGTGCGCACGCAGTATCGCGTAACACCGGCGCAACAGGGACCTGGCAGGGTGCGAGACACTGACCACACCCCCGGAAGGCCGCCGCACCGTGCACATCACCGCCCTGACCGCCGAGCAGCTCACCGATCACGCCCAGGCCCTGGGCGGGCTGCTGGCCGACGCGGTCGAGGGCGGCGCCTCGGTCGGTTTCGAGGCCGGGCTCGGCGCGGACGCGGCGGCCGAGTGGTGGCGCGGGCTGGCCGGGCCGCTGGCGGACGGTCAACTCCTGCTCTGGGCCGCCTTCGAGGAGGAGGACGGGGGCCGACCGCTCGGGACCGTCCAGCTCCGGCTGACCTCCTACCCCAACGGGCGGCACCGGGCCGAGCTGGCCAAGCTCCTGGTACACCGCGCCGCCCGGGGCCGGGGCGCCGGGCGGCGGCTGCTGGCCCACGCCGAGGCAGCGGCCACCGCACGCGGGCTGACCCTGCTGCTGCTCGACACGGAGACCGACAGCCCCGCCGAGCACCTCTACCGCTCGGCCGGCTGGACCGCCCTCGGCACCGTCCCCGGCCACGCCACCAACCCGGCCGGGGAGCTGCGCCCGACCACCTTCTACTTCAAGACGCTCGCCGGATGAGCCCGTTGAGGGCGGCTCAGGAAGCCTGCTGCGCCAGCGAGCCGGAGAGCGGACTGCCGGTGCGGACGGCGGCCACCGTGTAGCCGAAGGCGTGCAGCGGGGCGTGCGCCACGGCGAGCAGGGCCCGGACGCTGATCAGGGCGCGCACCTCGGTCGCGGCGCGGACGAAGACCACCGCCCCGATGCCCTCGGGCGCCGGCCGCACCCGCAGCCGCTCGACCCCGTGCTCGGGCACGGCGTGCGAGCGCAGCAGTTCGTCCACCAGGTGTGCCTCGCCATCGGTGCCGGCACCACCGCCGCGGCGGAGCAGGACGACCGTGACCATGCGCATGTGAATCTCCCGACGGGCCGATGGCAGCTTGGTACCGAGCCTGCCGTTCACGGGCCTCCGGTGGAAGGCCGGACGGCTGGCAGCATGTGGGTACGTCACCTTGCGGCCAGCACTGGGCGACCTAGCGGCGCCCGGGGCGGCGGCAGCCGGCCCTCCGGCGGTTCCGCGTCGACCCCCGACGGAGTCAGGATGCTCCGCCGACCGCACCGAACGGGTTGTCGATGACGTACCGCCAGAAGCCGTCCGGGCCGCGGCGCGCCACGTCGGTGGCGGTGCCCTCGATGTGGACGTGGGCACCGTCCGGGCCCGCCCCGACGATGACCCAGTCCACGATCAGCAGGGCGAGCTCCCCCACCGCGTAGCAGTGCCGCAGGCTCACCGTGATCGGCACGCCCAGCGACTGGAACTCGGCACCGGCGGCCAGCAGTTCGTCACCGGTCACGGCCCGGCCGGGGCTGGGCACGAAGACGGCTCCCGGTTCGTAGACGGCGGCGAGCGCTCGGGGGCTGCCGGAGTTGAAGGCGGCCGCGAAGGCCGCGGGGTGCTGCGCCGGGTCGGTGACCAGGCCGGCGGGGATAGGGTCGTGGTCATGCGCGAGATCCATGGTGGTGTTCACGGCGGCAGTCAATCCGGCGCCGGAGTGGGTCACCAAACGGAAAGCGACGGCGGGAGTTGGGACGCCGAACTGGTGCCCTCACCGACCGGCCGCACGCTGCGGCCGGAGGCCGACTGCCCGGTGGAGACGGCGCTGGCGGCGGTCTCCGGCCGTTGGACCACCCTGGTCCTGCGCGAACTCCTGCACGCGGACCACTCCTTCGGCACCCTGCGGGAGCGCCTCCCCGAGATCAGCCCCAAGGTGCTCACCGAGCGGCTGGACGAGCTCCGCGGCCGCGGCCTGGTCGAACGGGAGCGCCTCCCCGGCTTCCCGGTGCGCACCCGCTACGCCCTCACCGACACCGGCCGGGCCCTGCGCCCGCTGCTGATCGAGCTCTACCGCACGGGCGAGGTGCTCCGGGCCGGATCGCCCGGCACTGCGGCGACGCCCTGAGGCTGCCGAAGTTCGGTCAACCGCCTTTCGCAGCCGCGCCGTTGGAGCACCGAGAGCCCGAGGACACCGCCGCCCAGGGCGAGCCAGCCGAGCGGGCCGGTGGTGATCACCGCTCCGGTGAGCAGCAGCGGGCCGAGCGCCTTCTGCGCGGACTGGGCGATGCCGGCCACCCCGAGGTAGGAGGCCCGGGAGCGCTCGGGCGCGAGGGCGACGGCCAGCTCCCAGGAGCTGACGGAGCGCATCAGCTCGGCCCCGGAGACCAGCAGGGCGGAGAGCAGCAGCACGATCGAGGCGCTCCAGGCTCCGCCTCCGGTGCCGAAGGCCAGCAGTGCGCAGCCGGCCAGCATCGCCAGGCCGTTCAGGGTGACCGCGGCCGCCGCCCGGCGGGGGCCCTCGGCCCAGGCGGAGACGCGGAGTTGGAGCAGCACCACGAGCAGGGTGTTGAGCACCAGGAAGGCCGGGGCGAGGGCGGGCGGGGCCTCGGTGCGGGTGATCAGCCAGAGCGGCAGGCCGACGCAGAGCACGGAGTCGTCCAGGCTCATCGGGATGTCGAGCAGCACGAAGCGCAGGTAGCCCCGGTCCCGCCACGGGCTCGGGCCGGGCACCGGCTCCTCCGTTGCCGCCTTGACGGGCACCTCGACGGCCCGGTGCTCGCCGGTGCGGCGGACCAGTGCGGCCGTCACCGCGAAGGACAGCGCGTTGGCCAGCACCAGGGCCTGGTAGGCGGGCACCGTGCCGATCGCCAGGCCGATCGCGGCGAGGCCGGCTCCGACCGCGTAGCCCGCGTTCATCGCGGTGCGGGCGAGCGCCCGGTAGGTGGAGCGCTGCCCGTCCGTGGCCCGGGTGGCGAACAGGATCTCCAGGGTCTTGGCGCCCCGCTCCGCCAGGCAGGTCACGGCCATCACCGCGAGCAGCACGGCGAAGTCGCGGGAGACCAGCAGCAGGAGCATGGTGCCGAGCCGGAGCAGGTGACACCACATCAACAGGGTGCGGGCCGAGTACCGCTCGGCGAGCTGCCCGGCGATCGGCGAGCCGGCGATACCGGCCACGGCCGCGACCCCGAGCAGCAGGCCGACCTGCCCGGCGTCCAGGTGGGAGACGAAGGTGAAGTAGAGCACCGAGGCCGCCGCCCACACCCCCGTCCCGAGCCGGTCCAGGAACTGCACGAGCAGCATGATCCGCCCGTCCCGCCCACCCGGCGGCCGCCGCAGCTGCGCCACCAGCCCTCCGCCGCCCCGTCCTCCGCGCATGCTCACGCCCCTGTCATCCGGTCCGTACGGAAGCAGCCTGGCGTACATTTATCTCGACGTCAAGATACTTGATATCGACAGACCCGCCCTGCCGACAGGTGGCCCTCATGGTGGTGGCCTCCGTCGAGGGTCGGTCAGTTTCGGAGAAGCGCGGAGGGGGTGCTCCTTCCTAAGGTTGGTGACAGCCCAGCCGGGGACCGCGAGACCGAGGAGCACACCATGACCGCCACCGCCCGCAAGACCGCCGCCACCACCGCCGCCGCCAAGTCCTTCGACGGATTCTCCGAGGAGGAGCGGGCCGCGATGCGCGAGCACTCGAAGGACCTCAAGGCCGCCGCCCGCCGGGGTGGGAAGGCCACCAAGGCGGACGGCGAGGCCGACGTGCTGGCGAAGATCGCCGAGATGGAGGAGGCGGACCGCCTGCTCGCCGAGCGGGTGCACGCGATCGTCGCGGCCAACGCCCCCGGGTTGGCGCCCAAGACCTGGTACGGGATGCCCGCCTACGCCCGGGACGGCAAGGTGGTCTGCTTCTTCCAGAGCGCCCAGAAGTTCAAGACCCGTTACGCCACCCTCGGGTTCAGCGACCAGGCCTTCCTCGACGAGGGCGAGCTGTGGCCGGTCACCTACGCCCTCACCACCCTGAGCCCCGCCGTCGAGGCCAAGCTGGCCGAGCTGGTCCGCCGGGCCGCGGACACCTCGAACGCCGACGCCGCCTGACGGTGACGCCCCGTCAGGGGGATCAGCCCTCCCAGATCCCGGTCGCGGCGGTGGCCCGGGCGTACGCGGCGAAGTCGCGCGGCTCGCGACCGAGGGCCCGCTGGACGCCGTCGGCCAGCGTGGCGAAGCGGTTGTCGGCGATCCAGCCGTAGAGCATCTCCAGCATCCCGGCGAAGTCCGCCGGAAGGCCCTGCGCGATGGCGTAGGCCATGAACTCCGCCGGGGAGACCGCCCGGTGGACCAGCGGGCGCCCGGTGGCCCGGCTGATCTCCTCGGCCACCTGGGCCAGGCTCAGCAGCCGCGGCCCGGAGAGCTCGTAGGCCTCCCCCGCGTGGCCGTCCTCGGTGAGCGCGGCGACCGCCACGTCGGCGATGTCGTCCGCGTCCACGAAGGGCTCCAGCCCGGTGCCGGTCGACATCACCAGTGCGCCGTCCAGCACCTGCTCCAGCCAGAAGGCCTCCTCGTCGAAGTTCTGCGCGAACCAGGCCGGCTTCAGCAGGGTCCACTCGGCGCCGGACTCGCGCACCGCCCGCTCGCAGGGCAGCTTCTCCTCCCCCTCGGCCGCCACCCAGTCGCGGTGCGAGAGCAGCACCAGCCGCTCCACCCCACTGGCCGCGGCCAGCTTCGCGAAGTCCGTCATCGAGGCCCCGGCGTCCGGGAGTTGGGAGTCGACCAGGTACGCGGCGCGGGCGCCGTCGAGCGCGGGCTCCCAGGTGGAGCGGTCGCTCCAGTCGAAGCGGGTGGTGCCGTTGCGCGAGGCCACGCGCACCTCGTGGCCGCGCTGCCGCAGGCGGGAGACCACACGGCGGCCGGTCTTGCCGGTGCCGCCGAGGACCAGGAACGGGTGGTTCTGCTTCGTCGTCGTCATGTGTTCAGTACACCGGCGCGGGACCATCCGGGAGAATGGTCCACACGCTCACCGGGATGTCCGAGCGTCCAACCCCGTCCACCCACTCCGCTCCCCCGCCAGCCGGTAGGCCGCCGGCGGGAGGCCGTACCGTTCGCCGAAGCGCCGCGTCAGGTGCGGGTGGTCGGTGAAGCCGGCCGCGGCGGCGATGTCGGCCAGCGGGAGCGTGCTGCGGCGGATCAGCTGGGCCGCCGACTCCAGCCGTACGGCGAGCAGTTCGTCCCGGAAGGCGGTCCCCTGGGAGGTCAGCAGGCGCTGGAGGGTGCGGGAGGAGAGCCCGAGGGCCGCCGCCGCGTCCGGCAGGCGCCAGGGACGGGCCGGGTCGAGGGCGATCCGGGCGCGCAGTTCCGGGAGGGTCGCCGCGGGCGGCCCCGGTTCGGGCCAGCACAGCCGCCAACCGGCGAGCACCGGACCGGAGTCGGCGCACGCGGCCTCCGGTGTGGTGGAGCCCGAAGCGGTGAGCAGGGTCAGTGCCGGCTCGCGTCCGGCCACCAGCCCGGTCGCCACCTGGTACGCCGCCGCCACGAAGAGCGTCTCGGCGCTCGACGGCGGACCGCCCAGGTGCGGGAGGTGACGGACGGTCAGGCGTCCGGGCCCGTCGTACGCCGCGGCCGTGGTGTGCCCGACGTGGAACCAGCGCTCCAGCAGCCGCGAGCGCGCCAGGAAGTCGGCCGGGCCGCTGCTCGCCGCGAGTGCGGAGACCAAGGGGTGGCGCGGCCGGTCCAGCAGGTGCCCCGCGGCGGCCCGTACGGTCGGCCAGCCGCGCCGCCGCAGCGCCAACAGCAGCTCGGCGTGGAGGAGTTCGGGCACCGGATCGCCCGCGTCGAGCAGCGCCTCGGCCCGGTCGGCGACCGGCAGCACGCCGGGCGAGCGGCGCAGCGCCCGGACGGCGGCGCGTACCAGCACGGGGTGGACGCTGCGGGCCGGACCGGTCATGGCGACCGATCGTAGTGGCGCACCGGTACAAGTGGGAGTCCGGGCGGCGGGCCAGCATGGCGGGCATGGAGATCAAGGGCAGGCGGGTACTGGTCACCGGCGGCACCTCGGGCGTCGGCCGGGCGCTGGCGGCGGAGTTGACGGAGCGCGGGGCCCGGGTGGTGGTCTGCGGACGCACGGCGGCGGGCGAGGGCCAGGTGGCGGCCGACCTCGCGGTGGCCGGCCAGGCGGAGCGGCTGGTGCGGGAGGCGGCCGAACGCCTCGGTGGGCTGGACCTGGTGGTGGCCAACGCGGGCGTCCAGCACCACGAGCGGCTGACGGCGGGGGTCACCCCCGGCTTGCTGGAGCGGACGGAGCAGGAGGTGGCGGTCAACCTGCGGTCGGTGGCGGAGCTGGCGGCGGCCGCCTGGCCGTGGCTGGCGGCCTCGCCGGAGGCGGCCTTCGTGGCGGTCACCTCCGGACTGGCGTACGCGCCCAAGCGGAGCGCGCCGCTGTACTGCGCGACCAAGGCGGGGGTGCACGTGCTCTGCGAGGCGCTGCGCTACCAGGCCCGCGCGGACACTCCGCACGTGCGGGTGCAGGAGGTGGTGCTGCCGCTGGTGGACACGCCGATGACGGCGGGCCGCTCCGGGCCGGTGCGCAAGCTCAGCCCGGAGGCGGCGGCCCGCTCGATCGCCCGCGGGGTGGAACGCGGGTCGGCCGTCCTCCCGGTCGGCGCCTCCCGCGCCCTGTTGGTCCTGCTGCGCCTCTGCCCGCCGCTGGCCCGCCGGCTCCTGCGCGACGGCTGAGTGCCGCGGCCCGGCTGCGGGAACCGCGCGGCCCCGCGCCGGAGTCCTCGACGGGAACGACGGAACGGGGAGCGTGCGGTGCGGCTGAAGGCGCTGGGGCTGATCGGGGCGACCGTGGCGGCCGGGCTGGTGGTGACGGTCGCCGTGCCCGGGGTGGCGGGGGACGCGCTGCGCGACGCGCTCTACACCGTCGCCTGGTACCTGGCCGTGCTGCTCGCCGCGCCCCGCACCCGGCCCGCCGTCGCGGCCTCGGCCGCCGCCGGGATCAGCTGGGCGGTGGAGCTCTTCCAGCTCACCGGGATCCCGGCCGCCCACCCCGGCTGGCGGCTGCTGCTCGGCACCGGCTTCAACGCGGCGGACCTGCTCTGGTACGCCCTCGGCGCGGCCGCCTGCCTGGCCGTGCACCGGGCGGCTCAGACCAGGACCGCCACCTTGCCCCGGACCTTGCCCTCCTCCAAGTAGCGGACGGCGTCCGGGACTTCCTCCAGGGTGAAGGTCCGGTCCAGCACCACCCGCAGCTGCCCGGTGGTCAGCAGCTCGCGCAGGTGGACCAGGTCCTCCTGCCTGGTGCGGGCCAGCAGGCTGCGCAGCCGCTGCCGGGCGAACGGCGCGAGCGCGGCGGCGTGCAACTGCCGTGCCACGCCGCCGAACCAGCGTCCGCCGCCCTCCCCGCCGGCCAGCACCAGGGTGCCGCGCGGGGCGAGCACCCGGCGCAGCCCGGCCAGCGGGTGGCCGCCGGCCAGGTCCAGGATCAGGTCGTAGGCCCCGGCCGGGCCGTCGGTGCAGTCCTGGCGGGTGTGGTCGAGCACGGCATCGGCGCCGAGCCCGCGGACCAGCTCGGCCTTGGCGGGGCCGCAGACGGCGGTGACCTCCGCCCCGGCCAGCTTGGCGAGTTGGACGGCGTAGGTGCCGACGCCGCCGGAGGCGCCGATCACCAGGACCCGCTGGCCGGCGGCGATCCGCCCGACGTCGCGCAGGCCCTGGAGGGCGGTGACGGCGGAGACCGGGACGGCGGCCGCCTCGGCCGGGGTCAGCTCCGGCGGACGGAGCGCCAGCCGGTCGGCGCGGGCCCGGGCGTACTCGGCGAAGGCCCCGGCGCACTCGCCGAAGACCTCGTCGCCGGCCCGGAGGCCGTGCACACCCGGGCCGACCTCGACCACCACACCGGCGCAGTCCAGGCCGAGAACCGCCTGCCGGGGCCGCCGTATGCCGGTGAACAACCGCACCAGGTAAGGGAGCCCGGCCATCAGGTGCCAGACGCCGCGGTCCATCCCGGCGGCCGTGACCTGGAGCAGCACCTCGCCGGAGCGGGGCACGGGCAGCTCCAGTTCGCGGAGTTCGAAGACCTCGGTGGTGCCGTACCGGTGGCGGGTGATCGCTCTCACTGGGACTCCTCGGATTCGGACGGGTACTGGAAGACCTCGGTCAGCGGGGTGTCGAAGACCTCGGCGATCTGGAAGGCGAGCTCCAACGAGGGCGAGTAGCGGCCCTGTTCGATGGCGATCACGGTCTGCCGGGTCACCCCGATCCGGCGGGCCAGCTCGGCCTGGGTCATCTCGCCGCGGGCGAAGCGCAGGGCGCGGATGGTGTTGACCACCCGGGTGGGCTTCACCACTGCGGGAGCCCCCGCCGGTAGGCGGCGATCTTCGCCATCGCGCCGAGCACGGCGGAGAGCACGAAGGCCAGGTAGACGGCGTTGGCGATCCAGAACGGCGCGGCCTCGACCAGCGCCAGCACCAGCGCCGCCATCGCGCCGATCACCACGAAGGACTGGCCGACGTGCTCGCCGAAGCGGTGGATCTGCCGGTCCCTCAGGTCCTTGGCCGCCCCCTCCTCCGGCCGGACCAGCGCGGCCGCCACGCTCAGCAGCACGGAGACCACCACCGCCGCCCCGATGCTCCACAACAGCGCTGCCGCGTACGGCCGCTGGGCCAGCGCGAGACTGCTCCCGGGCAGCAGCACCGCCAGCAGGTAGCCCGTGTAGCCGAGCAGGGCCACCACCCCCGCGATCCAGGCCCGTCGTTCCTCCAGCGCCATCCCGCCACACCTCCGATGTCAAGAAAAGCTGACACGATGGAAGGTAAAGCAGACCGGACATCGCGTCAAGAATCTTTGACACCACCCGTGACCGGACCCCGGCCCGGCCGGTTGTCCCTGGCATGCGTACCGTGACCCGGCTGATCACCGCCCTCGCCACCCTGCTCGCCATCGCCGCCCCCGCCTCGGCCGTCCCGTCCGCCGACGGCCACAGCATCCCGGTCGGGGCGATCAGCGACCTCGGCAGCGTGCTCACCCTCGCCGACGTGGGCTACGACTTCGCCACCCTGCTCGGACAGTAGGAAATACCTGGAGCACCCCGGGAGCTGGCAGGGACAGGAGGTGCATGAGGCCATGCAGGAGTACCGGATCGAGCACGACTCGATGGGCGAGGTGCGGGTACCCGCGTCCGCCAAGTGGCAGGCGCAGACCCAGCGCGCGGTGGAGAACTTCCCGGTGTCGGGCCAGCGGCTGGAGCGGGCGCACATCGCGGCGCTGGCCCGGATCAAGGCGGCCGCCGCCAAGGTCAACGGCGAGCTGGGGGTGCTGGAGCCGGAGACGGCGGCGGCGATCGCCGGGGCGGCCGAGGAGGTGGCCGAGGGGAAGTGGGACGAGCACTTCCCGGTCGACGTCTTCCAGACCGGCTCGGGCACCTCGTCCAACATGAACACCAACGAGGTGATCGCCACCCTGGCCACCGAGCGCCTCGGCCGACCGGTCCACCCCAATGACCACGTCAACGCCAGCCAGTCGTCCAACGACGTGTTCCCCTCCTCCATCCACATCGCCGCCACCGCCGCCGTCACCGGCGAGCTGATCCCGGCGCTGGAGCACCTCGCACAGGCGCTGGAGCGCAAGGCGAAGTCCTTCGCCGAGGTGGTGAAGTCCGGCCGCACCCACCTGATGGACGCCACGCCCGTCACCCTCGGCCAGGAGTTCGGCGGCTACGCGGCCCAGGTCAGGTACGGGATCGAGCGCCTGCGCGCCACCCTGCCCCGGGTGGCCGAACTCCCGCTCGGCGGCACGGCGGTGGGCACCGGCATCAACACCCCGCCCGGCTTCTCCGCCGCCGTGATCGCCGAGGTGGCCCGGGCCACCGGGCTGCCGCTGACCGAGGCCCGCGACCACTTCGAGGCCCAGGGCGCCCGGGACGGACTGGTGGAGCTGAGCGGCCAGCTGCGCACCGTCGCGGTCGGCTTCACCAAGATCGCCAACGATCTGCGCTGGATGGGCTCCGGCCCGCGCACCGGCCTCGGCGAGCTCAACCTGCCGGACCTCCAGCCCGGCTCCTCGATCATGCCGGGCAAGGTGAACCCGGTGCTGCCCGAGGTGGTGCTGATGGTGTCCGCCCAGGTGATCGGCAACGACGCGACCGTCACGGTGGCCGGCGCGAGCGGGAACTTCGAGCTGAACGTGATGCTCCCGGTGATCGCCCGCAACGTGCTGGAGTCCGTCCGGCTGCTGGCCAACAGCGCCCGCCTGCTGGCCGACCGGACGGTGGACGGCGTCACCGCCAACGTGGAGCGGGCCCGCGAGTACGCCGAGTCCTCCCCCTCCGTGGTCACCCCGCTCAACCGCTACATCGGCTACGAGGAGGCCGCCAAGGTCGCCAAGCAGGCGGTGGCCGAGCGCAAGACGATCCGTCAGGTGGTCGTGGAGCGCGGGTACCTGGAGGCCGGGAAGCTCACCGAGGCCCAGCTCGACGAGGCCCTGGACGTGCTGCGGATGACCCGCCCCTGACTGCTCCGCGCAGCAGACGGGGCACGGCCGTGAGCGGCCATGCCCCGTTGCAGATACGGCTGTTCAGCCTCCGCTCGCCATCCCCCGGCGGCTCATCACACCCGCCGCCATCGACACGGCCGCCATACCCAGACAGACCATCAGGCCGCCGGTGATGACGTTGGTCAGGATGGTCCGCCGGACGGCGTCGGTGCCGGCCGCCGCCCACGGGGCGATGACCGTCCAGGCACCGATCATGGTCGCGGCCCAGGCGCGGGCGTGGGTGCGCTCGTACCCGGAGCCGTAGCCCGCCATCAGCGCGGCGAACGCCAGCCCGAGGACCAGATTGCTGACCGTCAGGCCGGAGAAGCCGGAGAACCCGACCACCCACGGGGAGATCGCGAGGAACAGACCGGCCGCCACGGCCAGGGCCTCGACGGCCTGGGCACGGGGAGTGGAGACGATCCGCTCGTAATGGTCACGCATCTCCAAGATGTCCGGATGGTGCTCCATGCTCATCGGAAGCTGGGTCGACACCGGGACCACCTCCTTAGCTCGCGACTTGACAGGCGCCTGCTCACTACCCATTCTGTGCCGGAATTAACGGATTTGTCCGTAATTCATCCGAGGAACTCCTCGACCGCCCTGGCCTCCGCCTCCCAGACCTCCTCCGGCAGCGGCTCGAACGGCTCCACCACCGGCCGCCCGTCCTTCCCGCGCGCCCAGATCCCCCGCACCCGGCCGTCCACCACCAGGGTCGGCCTCACCACCCCGCCGCCCGCGTTCACCCGCTTCGCGAAGCGCTGATCCAGCATCAGCGAGCGGTCCCGGTAGCCCAGCAGGAAGTTGTCGTACGCACCGAGCAACCGGACCAGCGGCTCCCCGGCCGCCGGCGCCCCCGCCGTCGCGTACAGCCCCTCCCCCACCTCGGGCAGGCCCGCGAGGGCACGCTTCCCGAGCACCTGCGGCAGCCCCGACCACGCCGCGAAGTCCGCCACCGAGACCGGCCCGAAGGCCGCGACGTACCGAGCCGCCAGCTCGGCGGCCGCCGCCTCCGGGTCGGCCTCCCCGTCCGGCGCCGGGAGCGGGACGTACCCCGGCTCGCGCGGAGCCACCTCGGCGCCGCGGCAGAGCAGCCCGCGCCCGGCCAGGTACGCCGTCAGGTGCGCGGGCGCCTGGCCGGTGGGCTCCACGCCGACGCCGCGCCCGTTCAGCCGCGCCACCAGCTCCGCCCGACTCAAGGGCTCCGTCAGCACCTCGGGCAGCGCCCCCTCCGCCCTGGCCAGCAGGCCCTCCGTCAGCCCCAGCTCCCGGCGCCGCCGGGCCCCGGCGGCGATGTTCCGCTCCCCGAACAGCGCGATCAGGGGAGGGAGTTGAGCGGCCGGCACCAGGTGCAGGGTGCCCCGCATCAGCCAGCTCGCCACCACCTCGCCGTGCGCGTACGCCCGCTCCACCGCCGCCGCCTCCGCCAGGCCGCGGGCCCGCAGCCCGAGCCGGGCCGCGGACGCGTCCTGGGCCTGGATGCCCGCGGCGCGGCCGGCGATCCCGGACACCGTGCCCCCACCGCCGAACTGACTGTTCATCCGCCACCGAAGCAGCTCACCCTCACCGATCACGCCCCCATTCTGCGGGCCGGAGTGCGGCCTGGAGCGCGGCCCGGCCGCATGTGACGAATACGTGTTCGCCGGGGAGGTTTGGTGCCAGTACGATCTACCGGGTACGACTTGACCATTCTTTTGCACGTTCCGGGGGACCCTTGAACATCCGTCGTTCGCTCGCCGCTGCCGTTTTCCTGGCGACCGCCGCCGCACCCGTGGCCACCGCCGCCACCCCGGCCTTCGCCGAGAGCGCCCCGGCCGGGCAGGAGCAGACGGACCGGGCCGGCGCACAGGTGGCCGACGAGGAGAACATCGCCACCATCAAGGCCCTGCTCGTCTGGCCGAACGACTACCTGATCGTCGAGCCGAGCCGCTACCTGCGCGAGCACGTCGCCGCGGCCCTCGCCGGCACCCCGGAGGACCGGGCGAAGTTCGTCGCCAAGGACATGGCGGACATCCGCAGGAGCGACGCGCACGTCGCGATCTCGCGGACCTTCACCGGCGCCGGCCCCGTCCTCTACAAGGCCGCCGTGGCCGCGTTCGAGTCGGACGACATCGAGGTGTACCGCGCCTACCTGAACACCGGGCAGCACGTCGCTCGCGCCGAGGACGAGAACCGCGCCAAGCTCCAGAAGATCGTCGACGACCCGAACACCGGCCGCGGCGTGCGGGACGGCGCCAAGGCGGCCCTCGCGGGCACCGGCGCCGACGTCGCGAACTTCCTCAAGGACGGCATCAAGGCCGCCCAGCTGGAGGACGACCGCGTCGCCGTCCTGACGATCATGCACTCGGGCGGACCGGCCGTGAAGAAGGCCGGCAGCGACGCCCTCAACGGCACCGCCGAGGACATCCGCGACTTCCTGAAGACCGGTCAGTACGCCGCCCGGGCCGAGGACGAGGGCCGCGCCGAGCTCCGCCGCCTGCTGGAGGACCCGAAGACCGGGCCCACGGTGCGCGCGGGTGCGGCGAAGGCGCTCGCCGGCTCCGCCGCCGACGTTCAGAAGTTCCTCACCAAGGACCTGGCCTCGGCCGCGGAGGCCGACGACCGGCTGCTGCTCACCCAGATCATGTCCCGTGGTGGCCCGGAGGTGAAGGCGGCCGCGGGCAAGGCGATGCTCGGCAGCATCGAGGACGTGCGTGCCTTCCTGAAGGAGGGTCAGTACGTGGCCCGGGCCAAGGACGAGGCCAACGCCAAGGCCGCCGCCGAAGCCGAGGCCGCGAAGAACAAGCCCACCACCGTCGTGACCCCCGTCACCGACAACACCCGCACGGTCACCACCACCGCTGTGACCGACGGCCAGCCCGTCGCCGGCGGACGCCTCGCCTACACCGGCACCGACGCCCCCCTCGGCCAGATCGGCGCCGCCGGCGCCGCCGCCGTCGCCCTCGGCGCAGGCGCCCTCATCGCCACCCGCCGCCGCACCAACCAGTCCTGATTCACGCTCCGCACGGCCCGGTCCCGGGAGGGGCCGGGCCGTGCTGCGTTTCCGGGGCGGGCCGGGCTCGTTGGGTGGGGTGTGGGCGACTCTCCGTTCGTGTCCGGGCCGCGTGGGCTGCCGTTGGTGGGGTGTCTGGCGAGGTTCGGGCGGGATCCGCTGGGGTTCCTGGAGCGGCTGCACCGGGAGTACGGGGACGCGGTGAGCTGGCGGTTGGGGCCGCTGCGGATCCTGTCGCTGGCCGATCCGGCCGCGATCGCCGAGGTGCTCGGGTCGGAGCTGGACCACGGGGTGCTGGACATCGGGTGGATGTTCCGGCAGTTGGTCGGGGACAGCGTGATCCGCAGCGAGGGCGCGGGGTGGCGGCGCAAGCGGGCGCTGGTGCAGCCGGCCGTGCGGCCGCGTCAGGTGCGGGCGTTCGCGCCCGCGATGGCGGAGTGCGCGGCGGAGCACCTGGCGGGGTGGGCGGACGGCCAACGGGTGGACGTGCTGCGGGAGATGACGCTGCTGACGCAGCGGATCGCGGTGCGCACGCTCTTCGGGTCCGAGCTGGGGGCGCGGGCCGGGGCCCTGGCCGGGGCGATGACGGAGGCCGCGCACGAGATCGGGGTGGAGCTGCGCGGCCCGGGGGTGCTGCTGCCGGGGTGGGTGCCGACGCCCGCACGACGGCGGATGCGGCGGGCGGTCGGGGTGATCGACACCGAGCTGGGGGCACTGGTGGCGGCCCGGGCGGCGAGCGGGCAGCAGGGGGAGGACCTGGTCGGGCGGCTGTTGGCGGCGCGGGACGCGCAGGGGCGGGCGCTGACCGCGCGTGAGGTGCGGGACGAGGCGGTCACGCTCTGGGCCGGTGGCCACGAGACCACGGCGACGGCGCTGACCTGGTCCTGGTGCCTGCTGGCCGGCTCCCCGGCCGCGCGGGCGCAACTGGACCGGGAGCTGGCGGAGGTCCTGGACGGGCGGGCACCGGAGTACGCGGACCACGAGCGGCTGCCGTGGACCCGACGGATCGTCAGCGAGACGCTCCGCCTCCACCCACCGGTCTGGCTGGTGCCGCCCCGGGTCGCGGTGCCGGGCACCACCGTGGGCGGGCGGCCGGTGCCGGTCGGGACGGCGGTCTGGTGCAGCCCGTGGGTGACCCAGCGGGACGCCCGCTGGTTCCCCGACCCGCTGGCCTTCCGCCCGGAACGCTGGGGCACCCCGGCCGCCGACGAACGCGCCCACTTCCCCTTCGGCGCCGGCCGGCGGGCCTGCCTCGGCGCCCGCTTCGCCCAGGTCGAACTGGTCCTCCTGCTGGCCACCCTGGCCCAGCACTTCCACCTGGAGCTGGAGGGCGACACCCCTCCCCCACTCCCCAGCCTGGTCGCCCACCCGGCCACCCCGGTCCTGGCCACCCTCCGCCGCCCCTGACCGGCCCGTGGCGGGGGTGTCCGCGCGCCGGACTATTCTTCCCGGCTACGCACACCGACCGTGAGGACCCATCAGCAGTGACCGGCCTGTCCGCCTTCCCGCTTCCCTTCCAGAGCACCACCTCCTCGGCGTTCGCGACGCCCCGGACACTGCGGGAGCTGCAGATGATGCAGTGCAGTGCGCAGTTGCGCGCCAAGCCCGCGTGGTTCGACAAGAGGAACGACGCCGACATCGCCGCCCGGTGGACGCGGGAGGCGCTGGCACAGGGCATGACCGAGGCTCAGGTGCGCTACGTCCTGGCCGAGTTGGGGCACTACGCCGCCCTGCGGGACGCGCGCACCGGCATCGAGGTCTCCGCGGTCGACGGCGTCTGGCAGTCGGACACCCTCGTCGACGAGCGGCTCAGGACCCGGCTGCGCGACGCGGTCCGGGTCCTGGAGGAGGTCCCCGAAGCGGAGCGCGACTGGCACCCCGGGTCCGACGGCCAGGTGCTGGACCTCGTCCACCCCTCCCTGTTCTGTCTGGTGCGGGAGGTGAGCGGAGGTCCCGAGCAGGCGTGGCAGAACCCGGCGAAGCACTACGCGAAGTACGAGTTCTCGGAGCGGTTCCAGTGGCTGCCCACGGACGTCGAGGTCGGCGAGGACGGAGCCGTCGCCTTCCGCTCGTACGTCAACAACGTCCACCCCGAGGAGCACCGCGCGCTGGAGTCCGTCCTGCCGGACCTCTTCGCGCGCCTGCTCCCGCTGTTCGAGAACGTGCTCACCGATCTGCGGCACCCGCGGCCGCTGCGGATCGAGGCCGACCCCTACGGCTGGTACGACTCCGAGCCGGAGTACCCGCACAGGTCGTCCTACCCCGACGACGACACCTACGCGAAGGCCCGCTCCGCCTGGAGCGAGGCGTACGACGAGTGGTCCGAGAACCGCCGCCCGATCGTCCCGGATGCCCCGGAGTTCAGCCCGCCCGCCCTGCCCGACACCCCCGCCCGCGTCGACCTGCGGGGCCGCGGCCTCCAGGTCATCGTCAAGCTGGCCACCGTCCACCTGACCCCGGAGCAGCCCGAGTACGCCGGCGGCTCCTGGCACGTCGAGGGCATGCTGAACGAGCGGATCGTCTCGACCGGCATCTACTACTGGGACAGCGAGAACGTCACCGAGAGCCGGCTGGGCTTCCGCACCGCCCTCGACGACCCGTACTACGAGCAGAACGACGACGCCGGGGTGCGCGAGGTCTACGGCCTCCGGGACGAGGACGCCCTGAACCAGCCGCTGGGCGCGGTACCGACCCCGGAAGGCCGCTGCCTGGCCTTCCCCAACGTCCTCCAGCACCGCGTGGACGCCTTCCGCCTGGCGGACCCGACCCGCCCGGGCCACCGCAAGATCCTCGCGTTCTTCCTCGTCGACCCTTCGCAGCGGATCGTCTCGACCTCGGACGTACCGCCGCAGCAGCCCTGGTCCGCCACCACGACCATGACCCTGGAGCAGGCCGAGGCGTACCGCGAGGAGCTCATGAAGGAGCGGAAGTTCTTCGTGGACGAGCACAACGAGCAGCTCTACGAGCGCGAGTTCTCCCTCTGCGAGCACTGAGCCCCCCGACGGCGGGGAGGGGAGCCGGGTCCCGGTTCCCCTCCCCGCCGTCGGCGTGATCCGCGTCTCACCGCGGCGCGGCGGCGTTGCCTATGCAACTCGTTGCATAGCAGGATGCCCTCATGGCACTGGAGCACGCGATCCTCGTCTCTCTGCTGGAGCAGCCCGGCTCCGGGTACGAGCTGGCCCGGCGGTTCGACCGTTCGATCGGGCGGTTCTGGACCGCGACGCACCAGCAGATCTACCGGGTGCTGCGCCGGATGGAGGCGGACGGCTGGATCACCGCCCAGGAGGTGCCGCAGGACGGCCGGCCGGACAAGAAGGTGTACGCCGTGGCCGCCGACGGGCGGTCGGTCCTCGGGGACTGGCTGCGCGAGCCGGTGGAGGCCGAGACCGTGCGGCACGAGCTGGCGGTGAAGATCCGGGCCGCGGCCTTCGACGACCCGGGCGCGCTGATCTCCGAGGTGGAGCGGCACCGCACCGCCCACGCCGCCCTGCTGGAGCGGTACCTGACGGGTGAGCAGCGCGACTTCCCGAGCGACCCGGCGGAGCAGAGCCCGCAGCAGCAGCTGCAGCACGTGGTGCTGCGCGGCGGCATCGAGTTCGAGCGGATGACCCTCGCCTGGCTGGACGACGTGCTGGCCACCCTGAACCGCCTTGCCAACTGACCCTCACCCCACAGGACTTCACATGCTGTTCAACCCGAGCACGTACGACCCGAAGCAGTTCGACGACACCACCCGCCGGCTGCTGCGCGCCACCGTGGACTGGTTCGAGTCGCGCGGCAAGAAGGCGCTGATCGACACCTACATCGACCGCGCCTGGTACGGGGACTTCCTGGAGTTCGCGGCCAAGGAGGGCCTGTTCGCGGAGTTCCTGACCCCGAGCAGCGCCGACGCCGACAAGCGCTGGGACACCGCGCGGATCGCCGAGCTGAACGAGATCCTCGGCTTCTACGGCCTCGGCTACTGGTACACCTGGCAGGTCACCATCCTCGGCCTCGGGCCGGTCTGGCAGAGCGAGAACGAGGCCGTCCGGGCCCGCGCCGCGCAGCTGCTGACGGAGGGTCACGTGATGGCCTTCGGGCTGTCCGAGCGCAGCCACGGCGCGGACATCTACTCCACCGACATGATCCTCACCCCCACCGAGGACGGCGGCTTCACCGCAACCGGCCCGAAGTACTACATCGGCAACGGCAACGTGGCCGGCCTGGTCTCGGTCTTCGGCCGCCGCTCGGACGTGGAGGGCCCGGAGGGCTACGTCTTCTTCGCGGTCGACAGCCGCCACCCCTCCTACCACCTCGTCAAGAACGTGGTGAACGCGCAGATGTACGTCTCCGAGTTCCGCCTGGAGGAGTACCCCGTCCGGGCCGAGGACGTGCTGCACACCGGCAAGGCCGCCTTCGACGCCGCGCTGAACACGGTGAACGTCGGCAAGTTCAACCTCTGCACCGCCTCGGTCGGCATCTGCGAGCACGCGATGTACGAGGCCGTCACGCACGCCCACAACCGGGTGCTCTACGGCCGCAAGGTGACCGACTTCCCGCACGTGCGCCGGGAGTTGGCCGACGCCTTCCTGCGCCTGAACGCGATGAAGCTGTTCAGCGCCCGCGCGGTGGACTACTTCCGCACCGCCTCCCCCGACGACCGCCGTTACCTGCTCTTCAACCCGATGACCAAGATGAAGGTCACCACCGAGGGCGAGAAGGTCATCGACCTGATGTGGGACGTCATCGCGGCCAAGGGCTTCGAGGCGGACACCTACTTCGACAAGGCCGCGAAGGACATCCGCGGCCTGCCGAAGCTGGAGGGCACGGTCCACGTCAACCTGGCGCTGATCCTCAAGTTCATGGCCAACTACCTGTTCGCGCCCACCGACTACGCCCCGGTGCCGAGCCGGCTGGACGCGGCGGACGACGAGTTCCTGTTCCGCCAGGGCCCGGCCCGCGGCCTGGGCGCGATCCGCTTCCACGACTGGCGGACCGCCTACGACGCGCACGCCCACCTGCCGAACGTGGCCCGCTTCCGCGAGCAGGCCGACGGCCTGTGCGCGCTGCTGCTGCAGCACGCGCCGACCGCCGAGCAGGCGCAGGACCTGGACTTCCTGCTGGAGATCGGCCAGCTCTTCGCGCTGGTGGTCTACGGCCACCTGGTGCTGGAGCAGGCCGAGTTGACCGGCACCGAGGCGGACGTGCTGGACGGGATCTTCGACTTCCTGGTCCGGGACTTCTCCGCGCACGCCACCGAGCTGCACGGCAAGACCTCCACCAGCGAGGAGCAGGCCGCCTGGGCGCTCACCCAGGTGCGCCGTCCGGTGGCGGACGCCGACCGCGACGCCAAGGTCTGGGCCCGGGTCGAGGCGCTCTCCGGCGCGTACGAGATGCGGCCGTAACGGCGCACCGACCAGCGCCCCAACTGCGGGTGCGGGCCCCGGCTTTCACGCCCCGGGGCCCGCACCTCTCACCTGTCC
The DNA here is from genome assembly GCF_039535905.1 of Kitasatospora albolonga. GTDB lineage: Bacteria > Actinomycetota > Actinomycetes > Streptomycetales > Streptomycetaceae > Kitasatospora > Kitasatospora albolonga. Next base: position 93,622 of record NZ_BAAAYB010000004.1, read on the forward strand.
TCCACGGCCTCAGGGACCGTCGGGTCCGCTCAGAAGGTCAGCTTCCAGCTGTTGATGTAGCCGGTGTCCTGCGCGGCCACGTCCTGGACCTTGAGCTTCCAGACGCCGTTGGCGACCTCGCTGGAGGCGTTCACGGTGTAGTCGGCGATCACGTTGTCGGCCGAGTCGCTGGTGCTGGAGTTCTTCAGGCGGTAGGCGGAGCCGTCCGGGGCGACCAGGTCGAGCACCAGGTCACCGCGGTAGGTGTGCTTGATGTCCACGCTGACCTTGAGGGTGGCGGGGGCGTTGCCGGTGATGCCGCTGACGGTGACCGAGGAGGTGACCGCCGCGCCGTTGTCGGGGATCTGCACGTCGGCGGTGTTCTCGAAGACGGTGCCGGGCAGCGGCGGGGCCTCGGTGCCCAGGGCCCAGACGGCGTAGGCGATGGAGTCGGCGCCGCGGTCCAGCGAGGTGTCGCTGATGTTGGCGCTGGTGTCGCAGGAGGCGTGGTAGCAGGCGTCGAAGGCCCGGCCCGAGGTGCCGCCCCACTTGGTCGCCTGGGCGGCCGTCTTGATCTCGTCGCCGCCGGTGTAGAGACCGCCGACCTTGATGCCGACGTTCTTGAACGGGGCGTGGTCGGAGCGGCCGTCGCCGTTGGTCTCGATCTCGGTGGGGACGTTGACGCTCGCGAAGTAGTTCTTCAGCACGCCTTCGAGCTTGGGGTCGTCGTCGTAGACGAAGTAGCCCGGGTTCGGCGAGCCGATCATGTCGAAGTTCATGTAGGCGTCGATCTTCGCCCGCTCGGCGGTGGGCAGGTTGTTGACGTAGTACTTGGAGCCGATCATGCCGAGCTCCTCCGCCCCCCACCAGCCGAACCGCAGGTGCTTGGTGGGCTGCAGGCCGGCCCGGGAGACGGCCAGCGCGGCCTCCAGGACGCCGGCCGTGCCGGAGCCGTTGTCGTTGATGCCGGGGCCGGCCGTCACCGAGTCCAGGTGGGCGCCGGTCATCACCACGTGGTTGGCGTCGCCGCCCGGCCAGTCGGCGATCAGGTTGTAGCCGGTGGCGCCGCTGCTGGTGAAGGTCTGCACGGTGGTGGTGAAGCCGGCCGCGTCCAGCTTGCCCTTCACGTAGTCGAGCGAGGCCTTGAACCCGGGCCGCCCGTGGGCGCGGTTGCCGCCGTTGGCGGTGGCGATGGACTGGAGCTGGTTGATGTGCGCCTTGACGTTGGCCACCGGGATGTCCGGCGCCGCGGCCAGGGCGGCCGCGGCCGGCGCGGGCGCCGGGGCGGCCTCTGCCAGGGCGGCGGGTGCCGCGAAGCCCGCGGTGAGGGCGAGGGCGGCGGCGGTCACGAGGGCGGAGCGGTGCGGGCGGGATCGCCGCTGGGCACGCTGCTCGGCATGCTGGGACAAGGGGAGCTCCAGATTCTGGTGGGGCAGAACGGAACGTACGGGGCCCGCCGGGCCGGGTGTCCGGTCGGCGAGGGTGTGCTGACGTGCCCATGATGATTGGGTGAAGGGCAAGAGCGCGTCAAGGGGTTCAACCACCGCTCCCGGAACGGTTCCTGACGGCCCAAGGGCCGTCCGCCCACGGAGCGCCGCGAGTTGACACGGGTCGGCAACACCGGTGACACGGGACGGCCCGGGACCGCTGCCTCATGCGACCGGGACCGTCGGGCCGCCAGGCTGGGACGTACACCGACCGACGCGGAGGCCACCCGTGCCCGAGACCACCCCTCCCCCGACCGCCGACCTGACCAAGTTCCTCGACCCGCTGCGCATCCCCGAGGTGCTCCGCCCGGGCCCCGACGGGGAGCTGACCGTCCGCCAGGTCTCCGCCGAGGTGCGGCTGCACTCCCAGCTGCCGCCCACCCCGATGTGGACCTACGAGGGCACCTTCCCCGGCCCGACCATCGAGGTCCGGCGCGGCGAGCGGCTCCGGGTGGACTGGCAGAACCGGGTCAGCACCCGCTACCCGGCCCTGGTCGGCCACCTGCCCGAGGTCACCCTGCCCCCGGCCGAGAACGAGCCCGGCATCGACCCGGCGCTGCTGAACCCCGCCGGCCCGGAGCTGCCGCCCTGGCTGGTGGTCCACCTGCACGGCGCCGTCACCGACGGCGGCCACGACGGCTGGACGGACAACGCGGTGCACACCGGCCGCTCCCAGCTCTCCGAGTACCCGAACGACCAGGCCTCGATGACGCTCTGGTACCACGACCACGCGATGGGCGTCACCCGGCTCAACGTGCTGGCCGGCCTGGCCGGGATGTACCTGGTGCGGGACGAGGAGGAGGAGCGGCTGCGGCTCCCCTCCGGCGAGTTCGAGGTGCCGCTGGTGCTCTGCGACCGCAACTTCGCCACCGGCCCCGACGGCGCCCCGACCGGGCACCTGCTGCACAAGACCGTCGGCCCGCTGCCCTTCTGCGGCCGCTACACCCTGGTCAACGGCGTGATCTGGCCGCACCACGCGGTGCAGCCGCGCTGGTACCGCTTCCGGGTGCTGAACGCCGCCAACTCCCGCCCCTTCCGGCTGCACCTGGTGGACCAGGAGAACCGGCGGGTGCCGGGGGTGGTCTGGCAGATCGGCAGCGACGCGGGCCTGTTCGGCACGCCGGTGCCGGTCGGCGGCACCGGCCTGAGCCTGGCCCCGGCCGAACGGGCCGACCTGCTGGTCGACTTCACCGCCCTGGGCGGCCGCACCCTGCGGCTGGTCAACTCCGCCCCGGCGCCCGCCGAGGGCGAGCGGATCGGCGAGGACGACCCGGTCGGCGTGCCGGACCCGGCGAACCGGCTGCCCGACCCCGAGGTGATGGAGTTCCGGGTCGCCGAACGGGCCGACTGCGAGGAGCCGTTCGCCCTGCCGGCGGTGCTCTCGCCCACGTTCCGGCGGCTCAGCCACGACGACATCCCGCACGACCACGGGCACCGGATGCTGATGATCCACCAGACCCCGCAGAACATGTTCGAGTTCTGGGAGATGGAGGAGGTGCCCGCCGCCGAGGTGCCGCCGCCCGGCACCGTCGTGGACGGCCTGGTCCAGCTGCGCCAGGACGGCCAGGCGGAGCGGACGTACCGGCGCGTCGCACGGGAGTTCAACGACCGGCTGAACTGGCGGATCATGGAGGACGCCTGGGAGCAGTGGACCGTCGTCAACCTGGGGCCGAGGGCGCTCCACCCGGTGCACGTCCACCTGATCCAGTTCCAGATCCTCACCCGGGCCGCCTGCGACATCACCACCATGGACCGGGCGGCCGGCGGCACCCCGGTCGGCAAGCCGGTCACCTGGGGCACGCCCTCGGTGATCGAGCCCGCCGAGCAGGGCTGGAAGGACACCGTCACCGTCGCCCCCGGCGAACTCGTCCGGATCGCCGGGCAGTTCACCGGCGCCACCGGCAAGTACATGTACCACTGCCACATCCTCGACCACGAGGACGACGGCATGATGCGGCCCTTCACCGTCTCCCCGATGGCCGTGATGGCGCTCGACCCGAGCATGGGCGACATGGGCGGCCACCACCACTGACCGCCAATTCACTGGCACCCGCCCCGGGGGCTCTGTTCAGCTGGTCCGGCCCACGGCCGACCCTTCCGAACGGAGCCCCCTTTGACGACCCCTCAGGACCTGGTGGTCCCGGTCCCCGGCGGCCAGCTCTTCAGCACCCGGGCCGGGACGGGCCCGGACCTGGTGCTGCTCAACGCCGGCTCGGTGGACCTGCGGATGTGGGAGGGCAACCTCCCCGCACTCCTCCCGCACCGCCGGGTGACCAGGTACGACGACCGCTCGGTCGGGCCCCGCTCCGCCCGGGCCACCGTGCCCTGGTCCTTCACCGCCGACCTGCTGGCGGTCCTGGACGCCCACGGGATCGAGCGGGCCACCCTGGCCGGCTCCTCCGACGGCGGCCGCAAGGCGCTGGACTTCGCCCTCGCCCACCCCGAGCGGGTCGAGCGCCTGGTGCTGGTCGGCTGCGCGCTGCACCTGCCCGACCCCGACCCGGCCGAACAGGCCGACCTGGAGGCCGTGTTGACCGCCCTGGCGCCGCGCGCGGAGGCGGTGCGGCGGGGCGACCAGCAGGCGGCCGCGCTGGCCGACCTCGACGTCTGGGCACCGCGGGCGACCCCGGCCCAGCGGCTGCGGCTGGCCCGGCTCTACGCCGACTCCCCCGACTTCCTGCTCGGCACCCCCGCCGAGCCGCTGGAGCCCGCCCGCCCCGGCATCGCCCACCTGGCCGAGGTGACGGCTCCGACCCTGGCCGCGGTCGGCGAGCACGACCTCCCGTACACCCACCGCTGTGCCGCCCGGATCGCCGCCGGCGTGCCCGGCGCGGAGCTGGTCACGGTGGCCGGGGCCGACCACCTCCTCAACCTCTCCCGGCCGGACCGCTTCGCCGAGCTGGTGCTGCGCGCGCCATGAGCGCGCGGAAGGGCCCGGCCGGGGGTGCCCGGCCGGGCCGCTCGGTACTGCTCCCAGTGGGTCCCGGAGCGCGCGCTCAGCGCACTTCGGGTTCCTCGTCCGGCTTGGGCTCGTCGTCCGGCTTGGGCTCCCCCTCCGGCTTGGGCTTGTGCGGGCGGCGCGGGATGCCCGGCCGGCAGGTGATCCGCAGCGGCGCGTCGCTGCCCGGCGCGTACGTGCCCGGCACGGGACGCGGCCCGGGGATCGGCAGGGTCTTCACGGTGGTCATGCGATCGCCTCCGGTGTGGCGGCCCGCCGGGGAGCGGGTCCTCCACCACCCTGCGCCCGGAACGGTCCCGTCCGCATGGGCCGCTGGTCCCCGCGAGGTCCCGGAAGCCCGCCGGGAGCGCTCAGACCTGGGCCCGCGGGAAGACCGCGCGGACCCGGGCGCCGCCGGAGTCGTTCACGGCCGTGAAGGTGCCGCCCAGCTCCTCGGCCCGCTCGGCCATCGACCGCAGGCCGACCCCGGCGATCGAGTGGTGGGCCGGGAATCCCGCGCCGTCGTCCGCCGCCTCGACGGTGACCTCCTCGGGGCCGACCCGCAGGCTGAGCCGGACCGAGGAGGCCCCGGAGTGGCGCACCACGTTGTTCAGCGCCTCACCGCTGATCCGGTAGAGCGCCACCTCGACGGCGGCCGGCAGCGGTGGCAGCGGGTCCGGATCCAGGTCCAGGGTGACCCGCAGGGCGCGGTGGCCCAGCCCGTCGGCCAGCCCGCGCAGCGCCCCGGACAGGCCCTCGCCGTCCAGCGCGGCGGGCGCCAACCCGTCGGTGATCCGGCGCAGTTCGGTGATCGCACCGCCGATCCCGGCCGAGGCGGCGGTGAGCGAGTCGGCCACCGTCGAGCCGGGCGGCAGACCGGTCTGCGCCGCGTCCACCTGGAGCCGCAGGCCGGAGAGCGCCGGGCCGAGGCCGTCGTGCAGGTCGTGCCGCAGCCGCCGCCGCTCCTCCTCCCGGGCCAGCACGATCCGCTTGCGGCTGTCCTGGAGGTCCTCGTACAGGCCGATCGCGGCGATCGAGGGCGAGGCCTGGTCGGCCAGCAGCCGGAGCACCTCGCGGTCCTGCCGGTCCAGCTCGCGCTGGCCCGAGCGCGGAGAGACCGTCAACTGCCCGATCACCGCGCCCTCGTAGCTCAGCGGGAAGCTCTCGGCGGACGGGCCCGGGCTCCCCAGCCGGGCCAGCTCGCGCGCCCCGGCCCTGGTCTCCACCTGGACCAGGGCCCCGGGCAGGCCGAGCGCCTCCACCACCGTCCGGCAGAGCAGCGGCGGCGCCTCGGCGGGGCTGACGGTGTGGCTCATCCGCTCGGCCAGACCGCGCGCCAGCTGGTAGGGCTGGGCCCGCTCGCCGTAGTAGTAGCGGTCGACCAGCCGGGTCATGGAGTGGGCCGCCGGCTGGAGCAGGGCGCCGAGCGCGCCGACGCTGATCAGCAGGGCCCAGCGGGCACCGGCCGAGCCGCCGGGCAGCAGCAGCTGGGCCAGCACGGCGGCGGCCGTGACCACCACGAAGAGCAGCGTGCCGAAGGCGTACCCGACCAGGTAGCGGCGGGTGGCCCGGTCCAGGGCGAGCGAGTGGTCCCGCCGGAAGGCGGCGGCCGGCACCAGGGCGAAGGCCACCACCCCGGCCAGGAAGGTGGCGTACACCAGCCAGTCGGCCTGGAAGTCGACGTAGTACGGGACGGTGACCAGCACGTTCCACAGCAGGTAGGCGGCGACCAGCTCGCGCTGGAAGGGCTGCGGCCCGGGCGAGCGGTACCAGCGGACGGCCGCGACCAGCAGCGTCAGGCAGGTGGCGCCGAGCAGCACGTGGTACGAGACCGCCAGGGTGAACCAGGAGTCCAGCCAGGCGTACAGGGAGCTCTCGGCGTACGGGTTGGTCCGGCCGTAGACGGTGGGGTTCAGGCAGACGTTGACCATCCCGATCGGCAGGGCCAGCAGCAGCACGCCCGGCAGCGCCCACCGCGCGCGGGCGGGCAGGCGCATGCCCGGCAGCCAGAGCGGCAGCGCGATCAGCAGTGCCATGAAGCAGACCTGGGAGGCGAAGGCCACCGAGGTCGAGGCCCACACGGCGGCCGGCCCGGCCTCGGCCAGCCCGGTCACCAGCTCGGCGGCCGCCCCGGCCGGGATCAGCAGCCCGGAGAGCAGCAGCATGACGCCGAGGCCGACGGCGTTGCGGTTGAGCACCAGCGCCACGCCGCAGAGCGCCAGGGTGAGCCCGAAGGCGACCCAGCCGCCGTCGTAGAAGTACTGCTGGTCGAAGCCCAGCCCGGGGTTGGCGATGGCCAGCCCCGCCCAGAGCAGGGCCGCCAGGAGGGCGAGCCCGGACACCGCGAGGGCCCGGGCGGTGCTGGTGCTCTGAGGTTCGCTCATCGGCTGTGCTCCTCGCCCGTGACCCACGTGGGGCTGCCCATGCTCCCCCGTCCGCTGTCCCGGTCGCACGGGCCGCTGGTCCCGTCCCGGCCCCGACATCCGGTGGTCACACCGGGGGCGCGAGGCTCTGCTGATCGGGCTCAGTCGTCGCCCAGGCCCATGTCCCGGGCCCGGGCCACGGCCTCGGCCCGGGTGGCCACGTGGAGCTTCTCGAAGATGTGGGTGACGTGGTTGCGCACGGTCTTCTCGGCCACCACCAGCTCGCGCGCGATCCGGCGGTTGTCCAGGCCCTTGGCGACCAGGTTGAGCACCTCGGCCTCGCGGGCGGTCAGGGTCGGGAAGAGCTTCCCGGCCTCGCGCAGCTTGGTGCCGGCCAGCAGGGCGGTGATCCGGGCGGCGATGTCGGAGCCGAAGACCGCGCCGCCCGCCGCGACGGTGCGCACCGCGTGCAGCACCTCGTCCCGCCCCGCGCCCTTGACCAGGTAGCCCCGGGCTCCGGCCTGGAGGGCGGCCAGCAGGCTGCCGTCGTCGTCGGCCATGGTCAGCATCAGCACCGGAGCGGTCGGGGTCTGGGCGGCCAGCAGCCGGGCCGCCTCCAGGCCGGAGCCGTCCGGCAGCGAGAGGTCGAGCACCACCACGTCGGGCAGCAGGTCGGCCACCGCCCCGGGGACGGCGGCCACCGTCTCGGCCTCGCCCACCACCTCGATGCCCTCGGCGCTCTGCAGGGCGGCCTTCAGCCCCTCCCGGAAGAGGGGGTGGTCATCGACGATCAGTACACGCACGGCACCGGTGTCCCTCTGCTGCTCATCCACCCGGCCGACACTACCAGTGGTGAATGTATGACTTAGCGTGACATGCTGGCGGGCCGGCCCGGGTTGACGGCGCGTCAGCCCATCACCAGCACCGGCTTGACCACCTCGCCGCCCGCCGCGGCGGCCGCGGCCCGCTCGACCCTCCGCGAACGGGAAGGCCCGCACCAGCCGGTCCACCGGCAGCCGGCCGGCCCGGAACAGCTCCACCAGCGCGGGCAGGAATCGCCCGGGCAGGCTGGCGCCCTGGTTGACGCCGACGATCCTCGGGGTGCGGTCCAGCAGGACCGCCGCGTCCAGGGCCAGCTCGCTCCCCCGGGGCGCGGCGCCCACCACCGCGCAGGTGCCGCCGGCCGCCAGCGCGCCGACCGCCTGCCCGAGCACGGCCGGCTGCCCGCTGGTCTCCAGGGCGTACCCGGCGCCCCGGCCGCCGGTCAGCTCGCGCACGGCCGCCACCGGGTCCCCGGCGGTGGCGTCCACCACGGCGGTGGCGCCCAGCTCGCGGGCCAGCGCCAGCCGCTCCGGCCGGACGTCCACCGCGACCAGCCCGGTGGCCGGGGGTGAGCCGGGCCGCCAGCAGGGCGGCCAGCCCGACCGCCCCGGCGCCGAACACCACCAGGGTCGAACCCGGCTCCGGGCGCAGCACGTTGAGCACCGCCCCGGCCCCGGTCTGCACCCCGCAGCCGAACGGCGCCAGCAGCTCCGGCGGCAGGCCGCCGGGCACCGGGATCGCGTTCCGCTCCGTCACCAGCGAGTGGGTGGCGAAGGAGGACTGGCCGAAGAAGTGCCCGTGCAGCGGCGAGCCGTCGGCCGCCCGCAGGGTCGGGCTGCCGTCCGCGCGGGCCCCGCCGAACAGGTTGAGCCGGGGCCAGTGCTCGCAGCGGACCGGCCGCCCCGTGCGGCAGTCGGGGCACCGCCCGCAGGAGGTGAAGGTCAGCACCACCGGCTGGCCGGGCCGCAGGCCCGTCACCGCGCTCCCGACCCGCCGCACGGTGCCGGCCCCTTCGTGGCCGAGCACGGCCGGCAGCGGGCCGGGGGTGTGCCCGGCCCGGACGCTCAGGTCGGTGTGGCAGATCCCGGCGGCGGCCACCTCGACCAGCACCTCGTCCGGCCGCGGCTCGTCCAGCAGGACGGGTTCGAGCCGGAAGGGCTCCCCGGGGCCGCGGACCACCGCGGCGGTGGCGCTGATCATCGGTCAACTCCAGTCGGTGTCGGGGTGGTAGAGCCGGGCGGTGGTGGTCCGCTCGTACGGCAGGCCGCGCGGCAGGTCGATCAGCTCCAGCTGGAGGCCCCAGGGGGCGCGGAAGTAGACCCAGCGGTCGCCGTCGATCGGGCCGCCCTCGGCGACCGTCTCCGGTTCGCCGAGCACCTCCACGCCGTTGGCCCGGAGGTACGCGGCGGCGGCGTCCACGTCGGCCACCGCGATGGCCAGGTGGTGGCCGCCCCAGTCGCTGTTGCGCGGGAGCTCGCGACGCTGGCCCGGGGCCTCGTACTGGAAGAGTTCGAGGTTGCCGACCGGGCCCAGGCGCAGCATCGCGATGTGCGCCACCGCCCTCGGATGGACGCCGAGTTGACGCTCCATCCAGTCCCCGTCCGGGTCCTGGACCGGGCCGGTGCGGTAGACCAGCTCGGCGCCGAGCAGCCCGGTGAAGAAGGTCACGGCCTCCTCCAGGTCGGGGACGGTGTAGGCGACGTGGTGGGACGGCGCGGGCGCCGGGGAGAGCGGTCACGGCCGGACGGCCTTCCGCAGCCGCGGGTGGCGCCGGGGCCGCCGGGCCGCGCCGAGCGTCAGGCAGAGCAGCTCGGCGCCGAGCGGGCCGGCCCGCAGGGTGAGGTCCTGGCCGGCCGGGACCAGCAGCAGGTCACCGGCGTCGGCCAGGTGGTGGGCCTCGCCCGGGTGCTGGTCCGCGAGGACCGGGCCGCGCAGTACGAACCAGGCGGTCTCGGTCTCCCGGCGGCCGGTCCGCGCGTGGGTGGCGCCGGGGCTGAGCCGCAGGTGCTCGAAGGACTCGCAGTCGGCCCGGACCAGGTCGCGGCGGGCCAGGGTGGAGACCCGGGTGCGCTCGCTGCCGGGGCCGACCACGGTCATCGCCGAGGCGGAGGCGGTGGTGACGATCATCGGGGTTCATCTCCCGAGTCGGTGGGGACCGCGAGCACGGCGTGGAAGTACTCCAGGCCGGACTCGCCGGCGGTGAGGGCGAGCCGGCCGCCCAGCGGCAGCGTGACGGCGGTGCCCTCGGCGAGCGGCACCTCGGTCTCCTCGGTGGCGGCCTCACCACCGCCGGCGGTGACGTAGAGCGTGTGCTCGACCCCGTCGGAGGTGAGCTCGACGCTCTCGCCGGGGTCGAGCCAGGAGAGCCCGACGCCGCGCAGCGGTCCGGTGAGCACCCGGCCGGGGTCGACGGCGCGGCCCCGGCGGAGGGCGGTGATCGCGGTGCTGGTCATCTCGGACGCTCCTTGCTCGGTCTCGATGCTTCGACGATGTCCCGCCCGCTGTCCCGGGCGGCAGGGCGCGGGGTCCCGTTCCGGCCCTGCCGTGGCCCCGGGAGGCGGTGTCGGTCAGCCCTCGCGGACCAGCAAGTCGGGCTTGCGGGCCGGGAGTTGGCTGCTCACGGCGGCCGGGGTGAGGGTCAGGCAGAGCAGCTCGGCGCCCAGTGGGCCGCCGTGCAGGTGGACCCGGCCGCCCTCGGGGGCGAGCAGCAGGTCCCCCTCGGTCAGGGTGCGCAGCGGCTGCTCGGGGCAGTCCAGCAGCGCGACCGGGCCGCGCAGCACGTACCAGGCGGCCTCGGTGCCGCCCCGGCCGGTGAGGTCGAAGCAGGCGCCGGGGCTGAGCCGGACGTGGTCGACGGCCTCGGTCTCGCTGTGCAGCATGCCCCGGCGGGCCAGGCAGCGGGTGCGGACCCGCTGGGTGCCGGGGCCCAGGTGCACGGCGGCGTGCGCGGTGTCGCTGACGATCATTCGGGTTCGCCTCCGGTGGCGGGCGGTGCCACGAGCAGCACCGCGTGGACGTACTCCAGCCCGTCCGGCCCGGCGGTGAGGGCCGCCGAGCTGCCGAGCGGGAGGGTGACGGAGCGTCCGGGCTCCATCGGGACCCGGACGTCCCCGGCGGCGGCCCGGCCGCGGCCGGCCGTCACGAAGACGGTGTGCTCGACGCCGTCGGCCACCAGCTCGGCCCGGGCGCCCGGCGCGAGCCGGACCACCTCCAGGCGGACCAGCGGCCCGGTGAGCACCACCCCGGGGTCGATCGGGCCGACCCGGCGGAGGTTGGTGACCACCGCGTGCCGCATGATCGGCGTGCGGGGGCGGGGCAGGTGGGCGGGGTGCCGGTCGGGCAGTCGGCCGGGGTGCGGTGCGGGCATTTCGATCACCAGCCAGTCCAGCGCTTCGGCCCCGGTGTTGCGCAGGCCGTGCGTGGTGCCGAGCCCGGTGAGGATGACGTCACCGGCCTCGACGGGATGGGGGTGGCCGTCGAGCGTGACTTCGCCGCGGCCGGTGAGGAGGACGTAGACCTCCTCGGTCCTGGTGTGCAGGTGCTCCCCGCTGACCCCGCCCGGCGGCAGGCTGGCCCACTCGACGGCCTCCCAGCCGCCGTGCAGGCCGGGCCGGCGGGCCAGGCAGGTCCAGTGGGTGAGGCCGTGGGTGCCGTGCACACCGTGCACGTCGGCCGGCCCCCGGGTGTCGGCCACGATCACCGCGCTGCGCATGCCAGCTCCTCCAACTCGGCGGCGGCCGCGGCGATCTCGTCGGCCGTGACGTCGTCGGCGAAGCAACCGGCCCCGATGCCGACCGGGAGCGGGAAGCGCTGCCGGCCGTCGCGGTGCCGGACGGTGTCGGCCAGCGCGTCGGCCAGCGTCGCGGCGTCCAGCAGCCGGTGCCAGAGCGGCAGCCGCAGCTTGCGCATGACCGTCAGCACCCGGTCCCGCTCGGTCCGTTCGACCAGTCCCCTCCGCTGGGCGAGCACGGTGGTGAGCGCCATGTCGAGGCAGACCGCCTCGCCGTGCAGCAGCTCGGGCAGCGCGCGCATCTCGACGGTGGGGCTGAACGAGTGCCCGTAGTCCATCGAGCGCTCCAGGCGGTGCTCCCAGAGGTTGGGCTGGAGCTCCTGGAGCATCCCGTGCACCGCCCGCACCAGCACCTCCCCGCCGGGGGTCGGGCCCTGGAAGCGCTGCTCGATCAGCTGCTCGCCGGTGCGGTCCAGCAGCTCGAAGAGCCGCTTGTCCTTGATCAGCGCGACCTTGAGCACCTCGGCCAGCCCGTTGCTCAGGTGCCGCTGGTCCAGGGTGGCCAGGAAGGCCGGGTCGAGCAGGGTGACCGCCGCCGGGTGGTAGGTGCCGAGCCGGTTCTTGTGCGGGCCGAAGTTGACCCCGGTCTTGGCGCCGACGCCGGCGTCCACCAGGCCGATCAGGGTGGTGGGCACCCGGACGAAGGGGGTGGAGCGCCGGTAGAGGCTGCAGGCCAGGCCGACCACGTCCATCAGCACGCCGCCGCCCATCGCGATCACCGGCTCGTGCCGGCGGGAGACGCCGAAGCGGTCCATCTGCTCCGCGACCAGGAAGACCGAGTCCATGGTCTTCACCTGCTCGTGGGCCGGCAGCACGCAGAGCGCGGTCGTCAGGCCCCGGGCCTCGAAGTAGGCGCGGATCCGGTCCCCGTACAGCCGGTGCACGGTCTCCTCCACCACCACCAGACGCCGTCCGGCGGGCGCCCCGGCATGGGCCAGCGCGGGGTTGGCCGGGCCGAGGATCTGCGGGGTGAAGGCCACCTGGTAGGTGACGGGGAGCGCGGTGCTGACCGTCCAGGCGCTGATCGGCTCGCCGGTGGTGAACAGGCCGTGCGCGGGGGTGTTGGTCTTGGCGGCCACGGGTGGGCCTCCCTCGGTGCGTACTGGATTCGGAGCTCCAAGGTCTCCGGCCTGCCGTCCCGGACGCACGGGCGCTGCGCCTCCACCCTGTCCCGGAGCCCGGCCCCCGTCGTCCCGGAATCCGGCCCCCGTTGTCCCGGCCGGTGCCCGGGACCGGCGGACGTACGGTGGGAGGAGGAGGCGGGACCGTGCACTTCACCGACCGCAGGGACGCCGGGCGCCGGCTGGCCGCCGCGCTGGGGCCGCGCCCGGGTGCGGTGGTGGCCGGGCTGCCGCGCGGCGGGGTGCCGGTGGCCGCCGAGGTGGCCGCCGCGTTGGGGGCCGCGCTGGACGTCTGCGTGGTGCGCAAGCTCGGGGTGCCCTGGCAGCCGGAGCTGGCGATGGGCGCGGTCGGCGAGGACGGCGCCCTGGTGCTGGACCAACAGGTGCTCCGCGCCACCCGGGTGACGCCGGATCAGCTCGCCGCCGTGGAGCGGGCCGAGCGCGCCGAGCTGGCCCGCCGGGCCGCCCGCTACCGGGGCGGCCGCCCGCCGCTGCCGCTGGCCGGACGCACCGTGGTCGTGGTGGACGACGGCCTGGCCACCGGCTCCACCGCCCGGGCGGCCTGCCGGACGCTCCGTCAGCGCGGCGCCGCCCACCTGGTGTTGGCCGTCCCGGTGGCCCCGGCCGGCTGGCGGGCCGAGCTGGCCGGGGAGGCGGACGAACTGGTCTGCCCGTACGAACCGGAGCGCTTCGGGGCCGTCGGCGCGTTCTACGCGGACTTCGGCCAGACCTCGGACCGGGAGGTGCTGGAGATCCTGGCAAGGGGAGCCTGACCGACCACCACTGGGCAATCTGTCCAGCCGCACCGGCCGACCCCTGCCCACCTTGTACACACTGCGCAGCCCACGGGCGACCTGTTGCCCAACCGACCGGACGGGAGCAAGCTCAGCGCACCGCATGCCTCGACGTGGAGGAACCACCCATGACCACCAACGCCGTTGAACTGACCCCCGAGGAGCTGGAGGCCGGGCTCGACGCGGAGCAGCTGCGCCGCCTGGTGGGTCTGGTCGAGCACGACGCCGCCGGTGACCCCTTCCCGGTGACCGCCCAGGACGCGGTCGTCTTCGTGGTGGGCAACGCCACCCAGACGGCGCAGTTCTACCAGGCCGTGTTCGGCATGGAGCTGGTCGCCTACTCCGGCCCGGAGACCGGCCGCCGCGACCGCAAGGCCTACGTGCTGCGCTCCGGCTCCTGCCGCTTCGTCATCAAGGGCGGCGTCTCCCCGGAGAGCCCGCTGCTGGACCACCACCGCCGCCACGGCGACGGCGTGGTCGACCTGGCCCTCGAGGTCCCGGACGTGGACAAGTGCATCGCGCACGCCCGCGCCACCGGCGCCACCGTGCTGGAGGAGCCGAACGACGTCTCGGACGAGAACGGCACCGTGCGCCGCGCCGCCATCGCCACCTACGGCGAGACCCGGCACACCCTGATCGACCGCTCCCGCTACCAGGGCCCGTACCTGCCCGGCTTCGTCGCCGCGCAGACCCGGGTGCAGCGCCCGGAGGGGCACCCCAAGCGCCTGTTCCAGGCCCTGGACCACGCGGTGGGCAACGTCGAGCTCGGCAAGATGGACGAGTGGGTGGCGTTCTACAACCGGGTCATGGGCTTCGAGAACATGGCCGAGTTCGTCGGCGACGACATCGCCACCGAGTACTCCGCCCTGATGAGCAAGGTGGTCGCCAGCGGCAACCACCGGGTGAAGTTCCCGCTGAACGAGCCGGCCATCGCCAAGAAGAAGTCCCAGATCGACGAGTACCTGGAGTTCTACGGCGGCCCGGGCTGCCAGCACCTGGCGCTGGCCACCAACGACATCCTGACCACCGTGGACATCCTGCGTGCCAACGGCGTCGAGTTCCTCTCCACCCCGGACTCGTACTACGACGACCCGGAGCTGCGCGAGCGCATCGGCAAGGTGCGCGTCCCGGTCGAGGAGCTCAAGAAGCGCGGCATCCTGGTCGATCGTGACGAGGACGGCTACCTGCTGCAGATCTTCACCAAGCCGCAGGGCGACCGGCCGACGGTGTTCTTCGAGTTCATCGAGCGGCACGGTTCGCTGGGCTTCGGGAAGGGCAACTTCAAGGCGCTCTTCGAGTCCCTGGAGCGCGAGCAGGACAAGCGCGGAAACCTCTGAGACCGGCCCAGGAGGAGCAGGACGATGGCGCACTACCGGCAGCTCGGCAGCATCCCGCCGAAGCGGCACACCCAGCACCGCACACCCGAAGGGGCGCTCTACTACGAGGAGTTGATGGGTGAGGAGGGGTTCTCCTCGGACTCCTCGCTGCTGTACCACAAGGGCATCCCGTCCGCGATCCTGGACGCCGCCCCGTGGGACCTGCCGAGCCAGTCGACCGTGCCCAACCTGCCCCTCCTGCCCCGGCACCTGAAGCTCCACGAGCTCTTCCCGGGCGAGGAGTGGAAGGACGTCGACGCCGTCGCCGGGCGCCGCCTGGTGCTCGGCAACGGCGACGTCCGCCTCTCCTACGTGGCGGCCGGCGCGCCGAGCGAGCTGTACCGCAACGGGCTCGGCGACGAGTGCGTCTACGTGGAGTCGGGCACCGGCGTGCTGGAGACGGTGTTCGGCTCGCTGGAGGTCGGCGAGGGGGACTACGTCATCATCCCCCGTGCCACCACGCACCGTTGGGTCCCCACCGGGGACGCCCCGCTGCGCGCCTACTGCATCGAGGCGAACAGCCACATCACCCCGCCCAAGCGCTACCTCTCGCGCTTCGGCCAGCTGCTGGAGCACGCCCCGTACTGCGAGCGCGACCTGCGCGGCCCGGTCGGCCCGCTGCTGGCCGAGCACGACGGCCCGGTGGACGTGCTGGTCAAGCACCGCGGCCCGCAGGGCGTGGTGGGCACCCGCTACACCGTGCCGCACCACCCCTTCGACGTGGTCGGCTGGGACGGCTGCCTCTACCCGTACGCGCTGAACATCAGGGACTACGAGCCGATCACCGGCCGGATCCACCAGCCGCCGCCGTCCCACCAGGTCTTCGAGGGCAACAACTTCGTGATCTGCAACTTCGTGCCGCGCAAGGTGGACTACCACCCGCTCTCCATCCCGGTGCCGTACTACCACGCCAACGTGGACAGCGACGAGGTGATGTTCTACTGCGGCGGCAACTACGAGGCCCGCAAGGGCTCGGGGATCGGCCAGGGCTCGATCTCGCTGCACCCGGGCGGCCACACCCACGGCCCGCAGCCGGGCGCGTACGAGCGCTCGATCGGCGCGGAGTTCTTCGACGAGCTGGCGGTCATGGTGGACACCTTCCGCCCGCTGGAGCTCGGCGAGGGCGGTACCGCGACCGACGACGGCAAGTACGCCTGGAGCTGGTCGGGGGGCCGCAAGTGACGGTGCCCGCGCTGTTCCGAGGACTCTTCGACGACGCGTCGGTCTTCCCGCCGGGAGACCTTCCGCTGGGCGAGGCGGTGCCCGCACACCACGGGCACCGCCTGGCCTGGTACGCCGAGGCCGTCGGCCCGTTCCTGTGCGGGGCGGGCCGGG
Source organism: Kitasatospora albolonga (assembly GCF_039535905.1). Taxonomy (GTDB): domain Bacteria; phylum Actinomycetota; class Actinomycetes; order Streptomycetales; family Streptomycetaceae; genus Kitasatospora; species Kitasatospora albolonga. The sequence continues at coordinate 109,627 of NZ_BAAAYB010000004.1, forward strand.
CCGGCGAACTGGCCGCGCTGCGGCCGGACTTCCCCGTCGCCCTGGTGCTGGCGCCGGGCACCGAGCGCTTCACCCCGGTGCCCGGGCTCGACGTCGTCGGCGTCGAGGTGGCCGCCGCCGAGCTGCCCTCGGGGCTGCCCGAGGGCGTCGTCGCCGCGCTCGAACTCCCCTACGGAGACCTGCTGTTCAAGCAGCTCGACCAGCTGGTGGGCACCCGGCACCGGGCCAAGTTCCGCACCGGCGGGCTGGCCGCCGAGGCCTTCCCGACCGAGGCCCAGCTGGCCGCCTTCCTGACCGGCTGCGCCGAGCGCGGCATCCCGTACAAGCTCACCGCCGGGCTGCACAACGCCGTCCGGCACACCGACCCGGAGACCGGCTTCGAGCACCACGGCTTCCTCAACGTGCTGCTCGCCGCCGCCGACCCGGACCATGCCGCCGACCACCTCGCCGAGCGGTCGGGGGGCCGCCTCGCCGAGGTGGTACGGCAGTTGACGGACACCCAGATCGCCACCGCCCGACGGTCGTTCACCGCCTTCGGCACCTGCTCCATCGCCGAGCCGCTCGCCGACCTGGCCGAGCTCGGCCTGCTCACCCGGGAGAAGTCTTGACCAGCTGGCTCGCCTCCGCGCAGGACTCGCCGTTCGGCCTGCACAACCTGCCCTACGGCGTCTTCTCGACCGCCGAGGAGCCCGGCCGCCGCCGGATCGGCGTGGCCGTCGGCGACTTCGTGCTGGACGCCGGCGCCGCCGCCCGGGCCGCCGGGGACCCGTCGGTGCTGCTGGACGCCGACACGCTCAACCCGCTGCTGGCGGCCGGGCGTCCGGCCTGGACCGAGGTCCGGGCCGCGCTCACCCGCTGGCTGGGCGAGGAGTCCTACCGCGCGGCGCTCTCCCCGCACCTGTACCCGGCGGCGGAGGTGACCCTGCACCTGCCGTTCGAGGTGGCCGACTACGTCGACTTCTACGCCTCCGAGCACCACGCCACCAACCTGGGCAAGATCTTCCGCCCCGGCACCGAGCCGCTCACCCCCAACTGGAAGCACCTGCCGATCGGTTACCACGGCCGCTCCGGCTCGATCGTGGTCTCCGGCACCGAGGTGGTCCGCCCGCACGGCCAGCGCAAGGCCCCCACCGACGAGCTGCCGTCCTTCGGCCCGAGCCGCCGCCTGGACATCGAGGCCGAGGTGGCCTTCGTGGTCGGCGCCGGCTCCGAGCTCGGCAAGCCGGTCTCCCAGGCCGACTTCCGCGAGCACGTCTTCGGCGTCTGCCTGCTCAACGACTGGTCCTCGCGCGACCTCCAGGCCTGGGAGTACGTGCCGCTCGGCCCCTTCCTCGGCAAGTCCTTCGCCACCTCGCTCTCCCCGTGGGTGGTCCCGCTGGACGCCCTGGAGGCGGCCCGGGTCGCCCCGCCGGCCCGGACCTTCGAGCTGCTGCCCTACCTCGCCGACCGGGAGGACGAGCCCTGGGGCCTGGACATCTCCCTGACGGTCCGTCTGAACGGCCAGGTGATCTCGCGCCCGCCGTTCGCCGGGATGTACTGGACCGCCGCCCAGATGCTGGCCCACATGACCGTCAACGGCGCCTCCGTCCGCCCCGGCGACCTGTTCGCCTCCGGCACCGTCTCCGGCCCGGAGCCGGAGACCCGCGGCGCCCTGATCGAGCTCACCTGGAACGGCCAGGAGCCCGTCAAGCTCGACGACGGCACCACCCGCAGCTACCTGGAGGACGGCGACACCGTCACCATCACCGCCACCGCCCCGGGCCCGGACGGCACCGTGATCTCCTTCGGCGAGGTCACCGGCCGCATCGTCCCGTAGCACCTCCGCCACGGCCCCCGTCCGGTCTTCCGGGCGGGGGCCGTGGCATGTGCACGGGCCTGCGATGATCCATGGGGCGACCGGAACGACGACGAACGGAGAGTGCGCTCCACATGGCGACGACGACGGATGTGCTGATGGCCCGGGACGGCCGGGCCGGGCGGATCATGCTGAACCGGCCCCGAGCGCTCAACGCGCTCACGCACGGGATGCTGCTCGCGGTCCGCGACAGGCTGACCGAGTGGGCCGAGGACGACGCGGTGGAGACCGTGGTGCTGACCGGGGCGGGCGACCGCGGGCTGTGCGCCGGGGCGGACATCCGCGCGCTGCACGACGACGCCAAGCTCGGCGGTGCCGGGGCCCGGGCCTTCTTCCGGGACGAGTACCTGACCAACCACCTGATCTCCCGTTACCCCAAGCCCTACGTGGCGGTGATGGACGGGATCACCATGGGCGGTGGGGTCGGCCTCTCCGTGCACGGCAGCGTCCGGGTGGTCAGCGAGCGCACCACGGTGGCCATGCCGGAGACCAGGATCGGCCTGGTGCCGGACGTCGGCGGCAGCCTGCTGCTGGCCCGCGCCCCCGGCGAGCTCGGCACCCACCTGGCCCTCACCGCCGCCTCGATGGCCCCCGGCGACGCCCTGCTCTGCGGCTTCGCCGACCACTTCGTGCCGGGCGCGGCGCTCTCCTCCTTCACCGCCGCCCTCGCCGAGGTCACCCCCGCCGAGGCGCTGGCCGCCCACGCCGCCGAGGCCCCCGCCGCAGAACTGGCCGCCCAGCGCGAGTGGATCGACCGCTGCTACGCCGCCGGCACGGTGGAGGAGGTGCTGGAGCGCCTGGACGCCGAGGGCACCGCCGAGGCCAAGGAGGCGGCCGAGCAGATCCGGGCCAAGTCCCCCACCATGCTCAAGGTCACCCTGGCCGCGCTGCGCCGCGCCCGCGCCCACCGCTCGCTGGCCGAGACCCTCGACCAGGAGTACCGGATCTCCTGCACCGCCCTCACCACCCCCGACCTGGTCGAGGGCATCCGCGCCCAGGTGGTCGACAAGGACCGCAACCCGCGGTGGAGCCCCGCCACCCTCGACGGGGTGACGGACGCTCAGGTCGACGCCTTCTTCGCCCCGCGCCCCGGCGACGAGCTCGGCCTGGCCGGCTGACGGAACCGGCGCGCCCGCCCGGCGCAGCGGTGCGTTGCGCCGGGCGGCGGCCCGGTCTTGACTGGGGGTGTGTACACGTCCCGTCCCGCCGGGGAGGCCGCCGCATGAGTTCGGGTCACGCGATGCCGGGCAAGGCCGACTTCGCCGCCGCGTACGCGGGGCCTGACCCGCGCGGGTACTTCCGGGCGCTGGCCCCGTACGAGTACCTGACGCCGCACCACGCCCAGCGGGTCTTCCGGCTGCTGACCGCCGCCCGGGCGCCCCGGGCGGTGGTGGACCTGTGCTGCTCGTACGGGGTGAACGCGGCGCTGCTCAACCACCAGCTGACCCTGGCCGAGCTCTACCACCGCTACACCGACCCGGCCCTGGACTCCCTCTCGGCCGAGGAACTCACCCTGCGGGACCGGCAGTTCTACGCCGCCCGGCGGCGGCCCGAGGCGGTGCCGGTGATCGGCGTGGACGTGGCCACCGGCCCGGTCGACCACGCCCGGCGGGCCGGGCTGCTGGACGCCGCCTTCGCGGAGAACCTGGAGCGGGCCGCGCCCTCCCCCCGCGCTGCGCGCGCTGCTGGCCGACGTCGGTCTGGTGACGGTGACCGGCGGCGTCGGCTACGTCTCCGAGCGCAGCTTCGACCACCTGCTGGCCTGCACCGCCTCCCCGCCCTGGGTGGCGGCCTTCGCGCTGCGGGCGGTGCCGTACGGGCCGGTGGCCGAGGTGCTGGCGGAGTACGGCCTGGTCACCGAGCGGGCCGCCGGGACCTTCCCGCAGCGCCGCTTCACCGGGCCCGAGGAGCGGGCGGGGGCGCTGCGGGCGGCGGTGGAGGCGGGCCTGGACCCGGCCGGGCTGGAGGAGGAGGGCTGGTACCACGCGGCGCTGTACGTCTCCCGGCCGGCCGCGCAGGTGACGGCCCGTCCGCTGGCCACCCTGCTGCGCTGAACCGCCCGCCTGACACGTGATCATCGTCTCGGATCGCGAGACTGGTGTGCGGCGCCCTTCTTCGGGATGGTTGTCCCCGGAGACCCGCAGGCGTACCGAGGGAGTCAACGAGGATGACCGAGTACCAGACGATCCTGGTGGAGCAGAAGGGGCGGGTCGGGCTGATCACGCTCAACCGCCCGGAGGCGCTGAACGCGCTGAACAACCAGCTGATGCGGGAGGTGGTGGCCGCCGCCACCGCCTTCGACCGGGACCCGGAGATCGGCTGCACCGTGATCACCGGCTCGGAGAAGGCCTTCGCCGCCGGGGCGGACATCAAGGAGATGCAGGGCAACGCGTTCCCCGCGGTCTACCTGGAGGACTGGCTGGGCCCCTGGGACGAGCTGGGCCGGCTGCGCAAGCCGGTGATCGCCGCCGTCGCGGGCTACGCGCTGGGCGGCGGCTGCGAGTTGGCGATGCTCTGCGACGTGCTGATCGCGGCCGACACCGCGAAGTTCGGCCAGCCGGAGATCAAGCTCGGTGTCATCCCCGGCATCGGCGGCTCGCAGCGGCTCACCCGGGCGATCGGCAAGGCCAAGGCGATGGACCTCTGCCTCACCGGCCGGATGATGGGCGCCGAAGAGGCCGAGCGGGCCGGGCTGGTGGCCCGGATCGTTCCGGCCGCCGACCTGCTCACCGAGGCGCTGGCCACCGCCGAGACGATCGCGGCGATGTCCACCACCGCCTCCGTGATGATGAAGGAGAGCGTGAACCGGGTCTTCGAGACCACCCTCGCCGAGGGCGTGCGCTTCGAACGCCGCCTGTTCCACGCCCTGTTCGCCACCGCGGACCAGAAGGAGGGGATGGCCGCCTTCGCCGAGAAGCGCAAGCCGTCCTTCGAGAACCGCTGACCGCACGGGACCCCCGGCCACCGCGGCCGGGGGTCCCGTTGGTCCGACGCCCTCAGACGCCCGCCGGGATCTCCTTGGAGCGGCGGCGGACCTGGAGCGCGGTGACGATCTCCATCACACCGAGCACCAGCAGCCACACCCCCGCCAGCACGGTCAGGGCCGCCACCGAGTGCACCGGCCAGACCATCAGCAGCACGCCCGCCAGGGTGTTGAGCACGCCGCCGAAGACCTGCCAGCCGCGGGCCGGCATCCGGGGGTCGGAGGCGGTGGCCGCGAGCTGGGTGATGCCGCGGAACAGCCAGCCGATCCCGATCCAGATCCCCAGCAGCGCCAGCGACTGCACCGCGCTGCGGAAGCAGAGCAGCCCCAGCAGCAGGCAGAGCGCCCCGCTGACGAACGCCAGCACCCGCAGCGCCGTGGTGGCGTGCGTGCCGAAGGCGGCGACCAGCTGCACCACGCCGATCACCACCAGGTAGAGCCCGAACAGCACCCCCACCACCCACAGGGTCTGCTTGGGCCAGACGAAGACGATCACACCGAGCGCCAGCGAGACGACGCCGGCTGCGAGCAGCACCTGCCAGGCCATCTTGGCCAGCCGCTGGATCGGGCCCTCGAAGCCGGGGTGCTCCTCGTCGGGGATCGGGGTGGGGCGGTAGACCTCGTTCACGGCGCGGCTCCTGACGGGCAGTGGTGTCGATCATCCCCACTCTGCCGCTCCCCGGGGCGGTGCGCCGTACGGGAACGGCCGTTCGGGGGACGGCCATCGGACCGCCATCCGGTGGACACCTCGCTGGTTATGATCGGGTCGGGGGCCGCACCACTGGGCCGGAGCGGGACGAGGTCGGGGGGCCGGTTGAGTCACTACCTGGTGTGCGGCGGCAACGCGCTCGCCCACCGTCTGATCCGCGAGCTGATCGAGCACTACGACGTCCCGGTGGTCGCACTGGTACCGGACCTGACGAAGGACCACGGACCGCGGATCAGCCAGATCCCCGGGCTGGCCGCGGTGCACGAGTACGCCGCCATCTCGGCCGAGACCCTGCGCGCCTGCGGGGTGGCGGACGCCAACGGGATCGCCCTGGTGGACGGCACCGACCAGGGCAACATCCACGCCGCGATGGCCGCCGAGGGTCTCAACCCCGGGATCCGGATCGTGCTGCGGATGTACAACCAGCGGCTCGGCCAGCACATCGAACGGCTGCTGCCCAACTGCACCTCGCTCTCCGGCTCCGCCACCGCCGCCCCGGCCTTCGCCGACGGCGCCCTGGAGCGGCCCAACTCGGTCCAGGTCAACGGCCGTTACCTCTACGTCGCGTACGACGAGGAGATCCACGAGAACCAGCTCACCGTGGTCGCCGACCGGATCGACCCGCAGGACCTGAGCCGGCTGCGGCTGCTGCCCGACACCGCCGGACGGGCCGCCGAGTTCATCGAGCTGGCCCGCCGCTTCGGCGACGAGGGCCAGGGCGGGCCGCCGCCCGAGCGGGCCGAGCGCGAGCCCGGCGGGATCGCCGCGCTCCAGGCGCTGAACGCCCCGCCCCGGCAGCGCACCCCCCTGGTGGCGCAGGCTGCGCTGGCGGGTGCTGGACGCCCTGCGGTTCTTCACCAGCGCCCGGCTGCGGCTGCTGCTCACCGTGGCGCTGGGGGCGGTACTGCTCGGCGGGGCGGTGATCTGGTGGTCCACCGGCCACCTCGGCTGGGCCCTCTACTACACCCTGCTGGACGTGGCCGGGGCCGCCAACCCCGACCGGCCGGGCGACTCCCCCGGCGACGGCAGCGGCCCCTGGGCCCGGGCCGCCCAGGTGATCGTCACCTTCTGCGGCATCACCTTCGCACCCCTGGCCACCGCCATCGCGGTGGAGGCCCTGGCCACCGGCCGGCGCGGCCTGCCCCGCAGCCCCGGAGCCGGGCTGCGCGACCACGTGGTGGTGGTCGGGCTGAACAACCTGGGCACCCGGGTGGCCGGGATGCTCCGGGAGACCGGGGTGCCGGTGGTCTGCGTGGAGCGCGACCCGCAGTCCCAGGGCGTGGCCGCGATGCGGGCGCTCGGCGTGCCGGTGCTGCTCGGTGACGCCCCCTTGGACGGGCAGCTGCGCCGGGCCCGGGTCCAGCACGCCCGGGCGGTGGTCTCGGTGACCAGGGACGACGCCGCCAACCTGGAGGCGGCCCTGGAGGCCCGGGCGATCCACCCCGAGATCCGCATCGTGGTCCGGCTCTTCGACGACGAGTTCGCCCACCACGTCTACGCCACCCTCGGGAACGTGGTCTCCCGCTCCGTCTCCTACCTCTCCGCCCCCGGCTTCGCCGCCGCCCTGATGGGGCGTGAGGTGGTCGGCACCCTCTCGGTCTTCCGGCACGTGCTGCTGCTCGCCGAGCTGACCGCCGAGAGCGGCGAGAACGGGGTGGGCTCCAGCCTGCTCGGGCGGACGGTCTGGGAGCTGGAGGAGGCCGGCGGGGTCCGGGTGGTCGCGGTCCGGCTGGCCCGCCGGCCCGGAGTGGTGTTCTGGAACTTCGCCGACCGCGGCCACCGGTTGCAGGCCGGCGACCGGGTGCTGGTCGCCGCGACCCGCAGCGGCCTGGCCCGGCTCAGCCCGCCGCCGCCCGTCCCGCCCGAGGGGCCGCCCGAGGAACTGTCCGAGGGGCCGACTGCTTAGCTCCTCACCGCTGCTGGGCCGTCAACTCGGCGGCCAGCGGCAGGTGTTCGAAGTGCGACACGGACGGCGGGTGCTCCAGGAAACCGAACTCCCCCTCCGCCCAGACCGGCCTGATCCGCCACATCGTCCCCGCGTAGGCCCGCAGCGCCGCCTCGTCCCGCCAGCGCGTCACCACCAGCACCCGGTGGTCCAGCTCGGAGACCGACCTCATCAGCTCGGCCCCCTCGAATCCGTCGGTCCCGTCCAGCGCCGGGATCACCACCTCGGTCAGCCTGGTGCAGAACTCGTCCCTGCGGCGCGGGACCACCTGCGCCTCCCAGATCCGGACGATCATCGCCACCACCTCCGGTAACCCCTCCATTCTCCGTTCGGCCGCCCGAGCTTGCCGCCCCTGGTGCCCGGTTCGACAGTGGAAGCGCGCGGCCGAGCCCGGCCGGGCGCCTTCCCCATCGGAGACGGAGCAATCCCATGGCAGTCTGCGTGGTCTGCGGCAACGACTACTGGCTGGCCTTCGAGATCAGGACGATCACCGGAGACAGCTACACCTTCGACAGCTTCGAGTGCGCGATGGAGAAGCTGGCGCCCCGCTGCGAGTACTGCCAGGTGCGGATCGTCGGCCACGGCGTCGAGGTCTCCGGCAAGTTCTTCTGCTGCGCCAACTGCGCCCGCCGCGACGGCGGCCTCGGCGAGCAGATCCGCGACGCGGTGGGCGCCCACCCGGCCTGACGGCCGGCACCCCCGACCCCCGCCGAACGACGAGTGCTCTCCGGCATTCGGCCGTGCAAGGATTCCCGCATCGCACACGAAGCATCACCCTCGGTCACCAGTGAACATGAAGGTGTACATCCCGGAGAGCGGCCGGTCGACGTTCTGCGAAAGCATCGACCCGTACGGGGACCGCACCTACGTCTACCCGGGTGACAGCACCTCGTGGGAGGTCCGCTCGTGCTGAACACCAGCCGCAGGTTCGCCGCCGCGGGCATGAGCACCGCGGCACTCGCCCTCTCCCTCGCCGTGGCCGGCCCGGCCACCACGGCCTCCGCGGACCCGGGTTTCTGCGGCGTCCGCGCCGGGGTGAGCACGGGCAGCGGCCCGGCGGACATCATCTACAGAACCGCTGCCGTTCCACACACAGCTTCAAGGTCCACCTGCCGGCAACCGGCCGAACCAGCCAGTGCCAGAGCGCGACCCCTGGCGGGTACACCTACTTCCTGTTCAACTACGCCGACCGCGACTGGCAGGTCCTCGCCTGCTCCTAGCCGAACCGGATGCGCCGGCGGCCCGGAGCCCCGGCGCATCCACGGGCCTAGAGCCGGGCGTGGGTGGTGATGTCCGCCTCGAAGTCGGCGACCAGCTCCGGTGTGACGGTCGGGCGGCACTGGGCGATCGCCGCCAGGTAGTCGGCGGTGGTCGCGCCGGCCGTCGCCGAGGGGTCCTCGCCGGTGTCCCGCTCGAACGCCGCCTGGGCCGCCGCCCGGGCGGCGTGCTCGATGTCGGCCGGGGTGAAGAGCGCGCTCCGCTCGACCAGCAGGTCCAGGTCGACGCCCTCGCGGCCGGCCGTGTAGCGCGACCAGATGGCGTGCCGGGCCACCGCGTCCGGCGTGCCGATCGGGATGAGGTAGTCGAACCGGCCGTGCCGCAGGAAGGCCGGGTCGATCGAGCGGATCGAGTTGGTGGCGCAGACCAGCAAACGCTCCTCGCCCTCGCGGAAGCCCGGGATCAGCTTGAGCAGCTCGTTGGTGACCCCGTGCAGTGCGGAGTCCACCGCCTCGCCCCGGACCGGCGCGATCTCCTCCACCTCGTCGACGAAGACCAGCACCCGCTCCAGTTCGGCGATCCGCCCGAAGGCGGTGCGCAGCGCGGCGGCCAGGTTGCCGCCGTCGGCCAGCCGGGAGGGCAGCAGCTCGACGAACGGCCAGCCGAGCCGGGAGGCCACCGCCCGGGCGAAGGTGGTCTTGCCGGTGCCGGGCGGGCCGAACAGCGCGATCGCCCGCGGCGGCCGCACCCCGTGCCGGGCGGCCCGCTCCGGTTCGGCCAGCGGCTGCACCACCCGACGCTCGATCAGGTCCTTCTCGGTGCCCATCCCGGCCACCCGCTCCCAGAGGTCGCCAGGCAGCAGCCGCCCGCCGAGCTCGTCCAACAGCCCGCCGCCCGGGCCGGCCTGCGGCTCGTCCTTCTCGAAGTACGCCACCGCCGGGCGGCGGGTGTACCCGGCGTTGTGCAGCCCCTCGCCGAGCTGCTCCTCCTCGGGGAGCACGTAGGCGATCCGGCGGACCCGGCGCTCCAGCAGGCGCCGCTCCAGCTCCCGCAGCAGCGCGCTGGCCAGGCCCCGGCCGCGCCAGCCGGGGGCGATGGCGATCCGCATCACCCAGGCCCGGTCCCCCGCCAGGTGGGCCAGCGCCGCCCCGATCGGCTCGCCGCGCCGGACCGCCACCACGGCGGGCTGACGGTCGGTCAGCGCCGAGATGCACTCGGCCAGCGAGAAGACCGACTCCTGGCCGAGGCCCGCGGTGGTGTCGATCAGGTGCACCACGGCCGCCAGGTCGTCCTCGCGGTAGTCGTGTATCAGCCACTCGTTCATGGCCCGGAACGCTAGGCCCGCGCGGCGGTCCGGACAGACCGCCGGAACGGACAATCCGCCGCGCCGAACCGTACGTCCCGCCGCTTGCCCGGTCTCAGTAGGCGAGGCGCAGGGACTTGACCCGGTTGTCGAAGTTGGAGTGCACCAGGGTCGGCTCGCCGACCGAGCGGATCTCGGGCAGCCGGGTGAGCAGCTCGCGGAAGAGCACCTTCATCTCCTGCCGGGCCAGGTAGGCGCCGAGGCAGAAGTGCGGGCCGCCGCCACCGAAGCCCAGGTGCGGGTTGGGCGAGCGGGTGATGTCGAAGGCGTCCGGGTCGGTGAAGACCGCCTCGTCCCGGTTGGCCGAGCCGAAGAAGAGCACCACCTTGTCGCCGGCGGCGAACCGGGTGCCGTTCAGCTCGTGGTCGACGGCCACGGTGCGGCGGAACTGGATGATCGGGGTGGAGTGGCGGACCATCTCCTCCACCGCGCCGCCGATCCGCCCGTCCAGGTCGGCCGTCAGCAGCTCGCGCTGCTCGGGGTGGGTGGAGAGCAGGTGCAGCCCGTGGGCCAACGCGTTGCGGGTGGTCTCCACCCCGGCGACCAGCAGCAGCGAGAAGAAGGCGCCCAGCTCACGGGAGTTGAGGCGCCGCCCGTCCACGTCGGCGGTGACCAGGGCGGAGATCAGGTCCCCGGTGGGGCGGCGGCGGCGCTCCCGGCCGAGCGCGGCGATGATGCCCTGCATCCGGGCCAGTGCCATCAGCCCGCGGCCCGGGACGCGCAGCCGGCTGCGGGCCACGCCGGTGTTCTCGGAGGCGTCGTTGACCATCGCCAGGATGCGGTTCCGCTGCCGCTCCGGCACCCCCATCATGTTGCAGATCACCCGATAGGGGAGCTGGGCGGCCACCGCTCCGACGAAGTCGGCGGGCCGCTCGGCCGCCAGGCCCTCCACCAACTCCCCCGCCACCGCGCGGATGTCCTCCTCCACCTTGGAGACCAGCCGCGGCGTGAAGGCCCGCGAGACGATCCGCCGCAGGTCCGCGTGGCGCGGGTCGTCCAGGTTCACCATCGAGTCGCCGAACACCGTCCGCACCCAGCGGGCCGGCTCGGGGGTGGTGACGCCTGGGCCGCTGACGAACACCTCCGGGGTACGGCTGGCGGCGACCACGTCGGCGTGCCGGACCAGGGCGTGGAAGCCGCGGCCGGTGCGCAGGTCGGTGAAGTGCAGCGGGCCGTCCAGCGCGCGCAGCCGGGCGAACGCGGCGGCCCGTTCGGACAGCGGGAGCCGCCAGAACTCCGGGTCGGCGAGATCGATCCCGCCCGGGGTGTGCTGACGCTGACCGGTGTCCACCGTTGCCCTCATGCGGGCAGTTATCGTGCAGCTTCTGGCGGAATGTCAAATTCCACTAGCTTTGTCCTATTTACCTACTCATCGTCTTCCGTCTCGTCCTCCACCGGCACCAGGTCCCGGGCCAGCAGGGTCGCACCGGCCACCGCGCCGGGCATCGCCAACACCGTCACGAACGGCACCAGGAAGAGCACCATCAACGGCGCCCCGAAGCCCAGCGCCAGCCCCAGCCGCCCGCGCAGCAGCCGCAGCCGCTCCGGCTGGTCCACCCCGCGCCGCTGCAGCGCCACGGCCGAGAGCTCGGCCGCCATGAAGTACCCCGAGACGAGGATCCCGAGCACCGGCACCACCGTCTGCCCCACCACCGGCACGAACCCCGCGGCGAACAGCAGCACCCCGAAGCCCAGCACCCGCAGCAGCACGTACAGGCTGTCCCGCGCCGAGACCACCAACTCCCGCCACAGCGAAAGGTCCTGACGCGCCGGCGCCCCACCCTCGGTCTCGTCCACCTTCTCGCACAGCGACTCGTAGAACGGCTGCCCGATCAGCAGCGTCACCGCCGTGAACGTCACCACCGACAGCGCGAACCCGCCCCCGAGCACCGCCACCTGCACCGCCCCGCGCACCAGCCCCTGCCACGGCGACCCCCACCCGTCCGCGAACGGCGTCGCCCACTCCGCGACGTCGTCCGCGTACACCCCCAGCACCACCAGCGCCGCCACGTACCCCACCAGGGCGATCAGCGCCGGGATCATCCCGAACCCCCACCACCGCCCGTGCCGCGCCACCCACTTCTGGCCCTTGACCAGATAGCCCATCCCCGCCACGAAATCACGCATGCCCGCAGCCTACGGGCCCGGCTTGAGCGTCTTTCAGTAGGGCAACAGGACCGCGGTGTCGAGCACGAACCCGTTCATCGTCTCCTCCAGATGCTGGGCCCGGCACCACGCTACCGCCCGCGGCCGGGGATGGTCGTGCGGCACGTGGGCTCGCCTCTCATGACCGACGCCCACGACCCCGCGCTGGTCACCCGGGTGCTCACCGACACCGACCGGTCCAAGGCCAACAGCGCCGTCTGCGAGCACCTCGACCACCGGGCCGCCGCGCTGCTGACGGAGCCGCAGTTCCCCGCCCGGCGGCGGGAGACGGCCGGACCCGTCGGATCCGCACCATCGCCGACTCCCGCTCCCGCCGAGGGCGCCGCTGACTCAGTGGACGCCGGCGGTGAAGGGCTCGTCCAGGATCGCGACCAGGCGTGGGTGGAACAGCGCGCCGGGCAGGCGCGGGTGCGGGGTCAGGACCCCGGCCCGGGTCAGGCGGTCCAGGGCGGGGCCCGGGGCGCGGGTGGTGCGGCCCTTCAGCCACTGGGCCGAGACGGCGGGGGTCGCGCGGAGGTGGGCCAGGACTTCCCGGGCCGCCGGATCTCCCTTGGCCCGGTCCATCGCGGCGTCGAGCACCCGCCGGTACGCCTTGATGGTGGCGATCCGGTGGTGCGCCGTCTCGGTGACCATCCGCGCGAAGGTCGCCCCCCAGGCCATCAGGTCGCCGTCGACCGCGGCGGCGAAGGCGTCGTCGTCCGCCTGGCGATTGCCGTGCACCCAGCCCTCCAGGTCCAGCAGCAGCCCGGGCATCAGCCCGGCGGCCACCAGGTCGCACTGCGCCAGCAGCCGCACCATGCGCCCGTTGCCGTCGGCGAACGGATGGATCGTCAGCAGCCGGATCGTGGAGAGCGCCGAGGCGTCGAGCGGCGGGGAGGTGGTCGCCAGGCCCCACGCGTACCAGCGCCGCACCTGCTCGTTCAGCTCCGCCCCGGGGGCGGTGCCGAAGAGGACGAGCCCGCCGTCGGCGCGGGTGACGGTGACGTTCCCCCGGCGGAACCCGCCCCGGCCCGGGATGCTGGGGTCGGCGGCGGCGATCAGCCGGTGCAGTTCGGCGAGTGCGTCGGGGGCGAAGCACGGCCGCCGGCCCGGGTGTTCGCGCAGCTCCTCCCGGACCGAGTGGACGGCCAGCAGGCCGGCCTTGGTCCGCTGCTCGGCGGCGTTCGAGATCGCCTCGGCCAGCTCGCCCTCGTCCGTGGTGTGCAGGTGCCGGTGGTGCAGGGCCGTCCGGAACCGGGGACGGTGGAAGAGGTCGGGGTTGTCGAGGCGGGAAGCGGCCTTGGTCAACTCGGCGAGCGCGGCCAGCGCCCGCAGGCGGTCCCCGGCGGGGACCGCCTCGGCGTCCAGCGGCGGGTCGACGGGGAGCACCCGCCGACCCGCCGTCGGAGAGACGGGAGAACTCACTGACAGGGACCCGAGCGGACGACGCCGGTGGGCTCCTTGACGGTCGCGTACTCCGGGCCGCTCGGCGTGAGGATCTTGTAGTAGTTGTTCTGGTACTCCACGTACATCGCCCAGCTCATGCCCGGCGGGATGGTGACCTCGATCGCGTGGCTCACGCTGGTCGTCTCGCCGAAGGTGACCCCGAGGCTCGCCGACAGGATCGAGTAGGCCGAGGCCGAGATGTTCCCGGTCACCTGGTAGGTCACGTTGTACGAGGAGTTGATGGTCTCCTTCACGGGGGTGGTGCTGTTGTTCTTGATGCAGTTCTGCCGCACCTCCTCCTTGGTGCCCTCCGCGATCTTCGTCGACGGATAGTCCCTCCCCGAACCGTCGCCGCCGCCTCCGCCGGCGTTGGCCCAGTCCGCGTTCCACACCGGAAGGGAGGAGGGCACCTCGGGCATCTCGGACAGGCCCTCGATGATCACCTGTTGCATGTACTCGTCGCCCAGGTCGTTGGAGCTCATGTCCCAGTCGTCGTCGCACTGACTGGTGTACCCGTCGCAGTAGGACGCCGAGGCGATGCTCGGAAAGACGACGGCGGGCACCGCAGTGAGCACGGACGTGCCCAGTGCGACGGTGGCGAGCATGGTCCTCAGCTTCACGGTTTCTCCTCGGTGGCGATCGGGCACCTCTGGCGCGCCCCGCCGGCGGAGGGATGACCTCCGAACGCTGGGGGCGGCCGCAACACTGACACAGCGTCAGAGCATCAGCCAGGATGAATTCAAGCCAACATTGCATCAGCTCATATGAATCACCATGGTCTAAAGTCCGGCCCTGTGAACAGATCTGACTACGTGTCCGCCCTCCGCCGGCACGCCGGGCTGATGGCCGACGCCACCGCGAACGCCGACCTCACCACCCCGGTCCCCAGCTGCCCCGACTGGACCCTCGACGACCTGCTGTTCCACACCGGCACCGTGCACCGCTTCTGGACCCGGATCGCCGACGGCACCCTCACCGACCCCGACACCTGGACCGGCGCGGACGACGTCCCCGAGGACCCTGCCGAGCTGCCGGCCTGGCTGGCGGCGGGCGCCGAGGCCGCCGCTGCCACCGTGGAGGTGCTCGATCCGGCGGAGCCGCGGTGGTCCTGGTCCACCCGGAAGGACGCCGGGTTCATCCAGCGGCGGTTGGCCCAGGAGACCGCCGTGCACACCTGGGACGCACTCGACGCCCTCGGCCGCGACGAGGCGATCGAGCGCGAGCTCGCCGCCGACGGCGTCGAGGAGTTCCTCACGGTCTGCCGCCACGAGACCCCGCCGGCCGGCTTCCCCGCCGACGGCCTCCACCTGCACGCCACCGACGGCCCCGGCGAGTGGACCCTGCGGGTGGCCGGGGACGGCACCTGGCAGCTCCTCACCGAACACGCCAAGGGCGCCGTCGCCGTCCGCGGCACCGCCTCCGACCTGCTCCTCTTCCTCTGGCAACGCCGCACCCCGGCCGACCTCGAGGTCTTCGGCTCCCCGGAGGACCTGACCGCCGCCTTCACCGCCTTCCGCCGCGACTGATCCCCCCGGGGCCGCGGGAGCGCCGGTCGCCTCCGGCGGGGCGGGAAGGCCTCGTACTTCCTGCACCGCCGGGGTCCGCGCAGGAGCACGGGAGCCTCCGGCGGGACGCGAGCAGCAACGGGGAGACGCCTCCGGCGGGGCCGCGGGAACACCGGTCGCCTCCGGCAGGGCCGCGGGAGCGGCGGGGCGGGGGGCGGGAAGGCCTCTCGCTTCCTGCACCGCCGGGGTCCGCGCAGGAGCACGGGAGCCTCCGGCTGCGCCCGCCCCCGTCCCGTCGGCCCCGCCCCGGCCCCCGCCGGCGGCGCCCACCGACCCCCGGCCGCTCCCGACCCCGCCCGCCGACTGGAAGAAGTCTGGGCGGGGTTGGTTGTCAAAAAGGAGCTGTCACGGGATATCTTGATGTCGAGACGTTGTAGCCGTGAAGCGGAGTACCGATGACTGACTCGACCATCATCTACACCCACACCGACGAGGCGCCCGCCCTGGCGACGTACTCGTTCCTCCCGATCGTCCAGGCCTACGCCTCGACCGCGGGCGTGCGGGTGGAGACGCGTGACATCTCCCTGGCCGGCCGCATCATCGCCGCCTTCCCGGAGCGTCTCGAAGAGGGCCAGCGCATCGGCGACGCCCTCGCGGAGCTGGGCGAGCTCGCCAAGACCCCGCAGGCCAACATCATCAAGCTCCCGAACGTCTCCGCCTCGATCCCGCAGCTCAAGGCGGCCGTCGCCGAGCTGCAGGCCCAGGGCTACGCGCTCCCGGACTACCCGGACGAGCCGCAGACCGACGAGGAGCGCGACGTCCGCGCCCGCTACGACAAGATCAAGGGCTCCGCGGTCAACCCGGTCCTCCGCGAGGGCAACTCCGACCGCCGCGCCCCCGCCTCGGTGAAGAACTACGCCAAGGCCCACCCGCACCGCATGGGCGCCTGGACCCCGGAGTCCAAGACCAACGTCGCCACCATGGGCGTCAACGACTTCCGCTCCACCGAGAAGTCGACCGTGATCGCCGAGGCCGGCGCGCTCAAGATCGAGCTGGTCGCCGCCGACGGCACCACCACCGTGCTGCGCGAGTCCGTCCCGGTCCAGGCCGGCGAGGTCGTCGACGCCTCGGTCATGCGCGTCGCCGCGCTGCGCGAGTTCCTCGCCGCCCAGGTCGCCGAGGCCAAGGCCCAGGGCGTGCTGTTCTCGGTGCACCTCAAGGCCACCATGATGAAGGTCTCCGACCCGATCGTCTTCGGCCACGTGGTCCGCGCCTTCTTCCCGCAGACCTTCGCCAAGTACGGCGCCGACCTGGCCGCGGCCGGCCTGAACCCGAACAACGGCCTCGGCGGCATCCTGGACGGCCTGGACAAGCTCGCCAACGGCGCCGAGGTCAAGGCCTCCTTCGAGGCCGAGCTCGCCGACGGCCCGGCCCTGGCGATGGTCGACTCGGACAAGGGCATCACCAACCTGCACGTGCCGTCCGACGTCATCGTCGACGCCTCGATGCCGGCCATGATCCGCACCTCCGGCCACATGTGGGGCCCGGACGGCCAGGAGGCCGACACCCTCGCCGTCCTGCCGGACAGCTCCTACGCGGGCGTCTACCAGGCCGTCATCGAGGACTGCCGCGCCCACGGCGCGTTCGACCCGGCCACCATGGGCTCGGTCCCGAACGTCGGCCTGATGGCCCAGGCCGCCGAGGAGTACGGCAGCCACGACAAGACCTTCGAGATCGCCACCGCGGGCACCGTCCGCCTGGTCGACGCCTCGGGCGAGGTCGTGCTGGAGCAGGCCGTCGAGGCCGGCGACATCTTCCGCGCCTGCCAGACCAAGGACGCCCCGATCCAGGACTGGGTCAAGCTGGCCGTCAACCGCGCCCGCGCCACCGGCTCCCCGGCCGTCTTCTGGCTGGACGAGACCCGTGCCCACGACGCGGTGCTGATCGGCAAGGTCAACGCGTACCTGCCGCAGCACGACACCGAGGGCCTGACCATCGAGATCCTCTCCCCGGTCAAGGCCACCGCCTACTCGCTGGAGCGCATCCGCCGCGGCGAGGACACCATCTCGGTCACCGGCAACGTGCTGCGCGACTACCTGACCGACCTGTTCCCGATCCTGGAGCTGGGCACCAGCGCCAAGATGCTCTCGGTCGTCCCGCTGATGAACGGCGGCGGCCTGTTCGAGACCGGCGCCGGCGGCTCCGCCCCGAAGCACGTCCAGCAGCTGGTCAAGGAGAACTACCTGCGCTGGGACAGCCTGGGCGAGTTCTTCGCGCTGGCCGCCAGCTTCGAGCACCTGGCCCAGACCACCGGCAACGCCCGCGCCCAGGTCCTCGCGGACACCCTGGACCGCGCCACCGGCACCTTCCTCAACGAGGACAAGTCGCCGAGCCGCCGCCTCGGTGGCATCGACAACCGCGGCAGCCACTTCTACCTCGGCCTGTACTGGGCCCAGGAGCTGGCGCAGCAGACCGCCGACGCCGAGCTCGCCGCCGCCTTCACCGGCCTCGCCAAGACCCTGGCGGAGCAGGAGGAGACCATCGTCGCCGAGCTGATCGCGGTGCAGGGCGCCCCGGCCGAGATCGGCGGCTACTACCAGCCGTCGCCCGCGCTGGCCGCGGCCGTGATGCGTCCGTCCGCCACCTTCAACGAGGCGCTGGCCCAGCTGGGCTGACGCACCGTCAGGAGCGCGTGAAGGAGGGGCCCCGCGGCTGTGCCGTGGGGCCCCTCCCCCTTTCCGCAGGACTTGCCCAGGACTTGCCCGGGACCACGAGAACGGATCAGCGATGCCGCACACCGACCCCCTGGCCAACCCGGCCCACTCCGCGCTCCTCGGCCCGCACGCCGGGCTCGCCGAGCGGCGCGGCCGGGCCGCCCGCTACCCCGCCGACGTCTCCCCCTTCCACGCCCTCCCGGACGACCCGACCGAGGCGGACTGGGCCGACCTGGCCGGGCTCACCGGGCCGGGCGGCTTCGCCCTGCTGGCCGGGAACGGGATCACCCCGCCGGCCGACTGGCGGGTGACCTTCTCGCTCGACGGCGTCCAGCTGGTCGGCGACCGGCTGGTGCACGCCCACGACCCGGAGGCGGTGGAGCTGGGCCCCGAGGACGTCCCGGAGATGCTGGCCCTGGTGGCGGCCACCCGTCCCGGCCCGTTCGAGGCCCGCACCATCGCCCTGGGCCGGTACCTGGGCATCCGTCAGGACGGCGTCCTGGTCGCGATGGCGGGCGAGCGGATGCACCCGGTCGGCCACACCGAGATCAGCGCCGTCTGCACCGCCCCCACCCACCGCGGCCAGGGCCTGGCCGCCCGCCTGGTCCGCGCGGTCGCAGCGGGCATCCGCGACCGCGACGAGGTCCCGTTCCTGCACGCCGCCGGCGACAACGTGGACGCGATCCGCCTCTACAAGGCCCTCGGCTTCACCCAGAGCCGCCCGATGACCTTCCTGGGCGCCGTGGCCCCGGGCGGGGAGGCCGCTGACGCCTGATCAGCGGTCAGCCGTCGAGCGGGGGAGGGTTCAGAGCCAGAGGACCAGGACGGCGAGCACGCCTCCGAGGACGGCCGGCACCCAGCGGGGCTTCTCGCTCGCCTGCCGGGCGGCCAGCATCAGGAACATCCCGGCGGGCACCAGGGTGAGCCCTCCCGAGAAGGTGAACCCCACGCCCAGGAACGCGGCCAGGATGCCGACGATCGCTGAGAGGACGCGGAACAGCCATCGGTCGCGGCAGATCTGGGGCAGCAGGGTGAGCACCCCGAACAGGGCCGCCAGCTTGTCGAGGTCGATGTCGTCCCTGGAGAGACCCTCCACGAATGCGGCGGCGCAGGTCACGGAGGCCAGGGCGGCCAGCACGCGCGGCGACAGACGGACCGGATCAGGTGCCATGGTTCCCCCCACAAGCTCTCTTGAACGCGTTCAAAGTCTAGCAGTTCCCGAAATGGCCCAAGGGATCGGATGATCGAATGGACCAGATGCTTGGGCCGCTTGCGCCGTAGGCTGATCATCGAAGCAAGCGAGAACCGCACGAGGGGGAACCACACATGACCGAGAATCACGACGTCGTCCTGGTCCGCGCCGCCGCCGCCGAGGTGCTGACCGACGCGCCCGGCAGCCTGATCACCCTGTTCGCCGACTCCGCCACCACCGGCGGCAAGGTGACCAGCAACCGGGCCACCTTCGAGAAGGGCGCGACCGGCGCCCCGCCGCACTTCCACACCCGGGCCACCGAGTTCTTCTTCGGCCTGGACGGCGAGCTGGACGTGCTGCTCGACGACCGCATCGAGACCCTGCGGCAGGGCGACTTCCTCGCCGTCCCGGCCGGCACCAGGCACGCCTTCGCCCCCGCCGCCGGCTCCACCGCCGACGTGCTGGTCCTCTTCACCCCGGGCATGGACCGCTTCGACTACTACCGCCTGCTGGACCGGGTCAACAAGGGCGAGGCCAGCTGGCAGGAGATCCGCGAGTCGGGCGAGCACTACGACAACCACTACGTCGAGAGCGAGGTCTGGCAGGCCCGTACCGGGCGCTGAACGTGCGGAACCCCCTGGACCCGTCCGGTCCAGGGGGTTCCGCACGTGTGACTGCGGGTCAGGAACGGACCTCGGCGACGGCCGGGGCCAGCGCCTCCTTCAGGCGGGGGCCGACCCGGGAGAAGCCGAGCTCCTTGACGGCGGCGCGGAGCAGCTCGTCCTCGCTGCGCTCCGTGCCGTCGGTGTCCAACCACCGGACCAGGGCGACCAGTTCGGCGGGCTCGTAAGCGGTCACGGCACGGCCGGCGGTGATCGCGGGCTTCTTCGGACGCCGCGCCTTCTTCTCCGGCGCGGCGGCCTGCGGCTCCTCGACGACCTCGGCCACGACGGGCTCCGGCTCGACCACCGGCGCGGCCTCCTCGACCACGACGGCCTCAGGCTCGGGCTGGGGCTCGACCACGGCCGCGGCCACCGGCTCCTCGGCGACCGGCTCCGGCGCGACCTCGGGCTCAGCCTCCGTCAGCGCCTCGGCCACGGGCTCGAGTTCGGCCTCGACCTCAGGCTCGACCACGGGCTCGACCTCAGCCACCGGCTCCGGCTCGACGATCGGCTCGGCCTCAACCTCAGCCACCGGCTCAACCTCGACCACGGGCTCGACCTCGGCCACGGGCTCCGGCTCGACGATCGGCTCGGCCTCAACCTCAGCCACCGGCTCCTCCGCCACGGCCTCCACGACCGCCGGAGCCGGCTCCGCCTCCCGGGGACCGGCCGCGAGGACCTGGATGGCCTCCGCCTCGGTCGCCGTGCCGTGCAGCCGGTCGTACGCCGCGAGCGCCGCGTCCCGGTCGGCCTGACGGTCCGCCAGTTCGCCCAGCAGGTCGAGCAGCTCCGGCTCCGCCGCGAGCAGCGAGGCGCGCAGGGCGCGGAGCGCGGGCAGCCGGTAGAGGGTGCCCTCGTCGGCGGCCAACCGGTCGACCAGGTCGGCGAGTTCGCCCAGCGGGAGGGCGTCCAGCGGGTAGTCGGGGAGCAGCGCGCCGAGGGCGCGGGCGGCCTGGCCGAGCTCCTCGACGGTCTGGGCGAGGGCGGTCAGCCGGGCCGGGTCGGCGACCGGGGCCGGACGGCCGACGGCGCCGGCCGAGGCCCACTCGCCCTGGGTGGCGGCGGCGGCCCGGACCGCGTCGAGCAGGTCGGCCCGGCGGGTGCGGCCGTCGACGGCGAGGTTCTTGGCCTGGGCGCGGAGCGCGCGGCGGCGGCCCCAGCCGAGCTTGACGCCCTGCTCGCGGCGCTCCCGCCAGGGGGGCGAGCGCGGCGGTGAGCGCGTCCAGGTCGGTGTCGTAGACCTCGGGGCGCAGGGTGGCCGAAGTGCCGTGCGCGCGCTGGAGGATGGCGGTGAGCCTGGTCAGTTCGGCCAGGTTGGCGGGGGTGGCGGCGGTGCCGAGGAGTTCGGCCAGGGCGTCGCGGGTGGCGAGCAGGTCGTGGCTGCGCAGTTCGGCCAGTGCGGTGGAGCCGGCGCGGGCGTCCTCGGGGGTGCGGACGGTTTCGGCGGCGGAGACCCACGGGTTGGTCTCGGCGGCGAGCGAGAGCCCGCCGAGCTCGGCGTAGCGGCCGAGGTCCTCGCGGGCCTCGCCGGAAGGCGCGGCGGTCGCGGAGGAAGAGGTGTCCACCGCCGGGTGGTCGGCGTCGTTCAGGTAGTTCACGGTCATGTGTGAAGTCCGGGTTCGTGGCTGGGCGGACAGGGCGGTGGCGGCGGCGGTCTCCGCCGGCACGGACGAGGGTGCGGGGCGTCCGGTGTGGACGCCAGGATACGGGTGGGCGTTCGAGGCCCGCACGCAACCCGGCCCCAACGCACCGCGCGCCGGGGCGGTGTGCCCGAGCCGCGCGGGTGTGGTGCGGGTTCAGTGCGGATCGCCGCGCACCTGCGGGAAGTCCGCGAGGGCGACCGGTGGGAGGTACTCGCGCACCAGGGTGCGCTCCCACCAGGCGCCGGTGCCGCGCAGGGTGCGGAGGTCGGTGAAGCGGTAACGGTACAGCCGGGCACGGACGTAGGCGGGTGGCTCGCCCGCGAACGGGTCGTGGCCGAGCAGCCGCAGGGTGTCCCGGTCGGCGGTGAGCAGGCGGTGGACGAACGGGGTGAACCAGGGCCGGGCGTACGCCGGGGAGATGCCGGCGAACCACATCAGCCAGTCCAGCCGCAGGTGGTAGGGCGCGAACTGACGCGGCATCCGCCGCGGATCGCCGGGCTTGCCGCGGAAGCCGTACTCCCGCCAGTCGGCCCCCGGCCCGGGGACGGGCTCCCGCGTGCCCTCGACCACCACCTCGAAGCGGATCCGGTTGACGGAGCCGAACGCGCCGTAGGCGTTCACCAGATGGAGGCGGTCGAACGAACGGTTCATCACCTGACGGTGCGAGAGCAGGTTGCGCGCGGGGCGGTAGCTCAGCACCAGGACCAGCAGGGTGTACGCGGCGACCAGGCCCAGCCACCAGTCCGGCCCGGTCGGGCGGGGGTGCGGGGCGGCCGGGACGGCGGTGCAGGCGATGGCGATGGTGAGCCAGTTGAGCCAGGCGAAGTTGCCGGAGAGCACCAGCCAGAGCTGGGTGACGATGATCAGACCGGCGCAGACCCCGGACACCGGCCGGGGCAGGAACAGGCCGACCGGGACGGCGAGTTGCACGACGTGGTTGGCGGCGGCCTCGACCCGGTGCAGCGGGGCGGGCAGGTGGTGGAAGAACCAGCTCAGCGGGCCCGGCATCGGCTGGGTCTCGTGGTGGTAGCGCAGGCAGGTCAGGTCGCGCCAGCAGGCGTCCCCGCGCATCTTGATCAGCCCGGCCCCGAACTCGACCCGGAACAGCAGCCATCGGGCCAGCAGCAGCACCGGGAGCGGGGGTGCGACGCGATCGTTGCCGAGGAGGGCGGCCAGGACGCCGGCCTCCAGCAGCAGGGACTCCCAGCCGAAGGAGTACCAGGCCTGCCCGACGTTGACGATCGAGAGGTAGAGCAGCCAGAGCACCGCCCAGAGCAGCAGCGCCGCGCCGAGCGGGAGCCGGTCCGCGGCTCCGGCCAGCACGGCGGCGGCGAGGGCGGCCCCGGTCCAGGCGGCGAGGGCGAACGCCCGGTCCGTGTAGTGGAACTGGAACAGGCTGGGTGCCCGGCGCCAGCCCGTCCGGGCCGTGAAGCGGGGCACCGGGAGCATGCCGTGCTCACCGATCAGCGCGCGGAACTGCCGTGCGGCGGCCACGAACCCGAGCAGGTAGACGGCGGCGACCAGCCGTTGGAAAGCCAGCCGCCCGAGCCAGTACTCGGGCGCCGCCACCCACTCCACCCCACCCTCCTCCCGCCGGACCGGTCCCATGACTACCACTCGGGTCCCGTCCTGGCCCCCAGCCCCACCGACGGCGTCAGCCACTCGGCGCACGCCTGGACCCTCCGGCGCCGCGAAGGCGGCCATCCCGGGGGGCGCGGGGCACAGCCGGCTGGCAGCAAGTCGTCCGAGCTTGGCAGCAAACGAACTCGCGCAGGTGGCGCGGGGTGTGGTGCCATGTGCGGCGACAGCACCAAATCCAGGAGAGGCTCATGACCGCCGCGCCCCAGCAATCCGCGCACTCCGCCAGGACGTCCCCCACCGTCACCCCCACCTCCGCCTCCCCCCTCCGCTCCATCACCCCTGCCGTCTGGGCCGCCCTCGCGGTGGTCTACGTGGTCTGGGGCTCCACCTATCTGGCCATCCGGGTCGTGGTCGAGACCATGCCCCCGTTCCTCTCCGCGACCGCGCGCTTCATACCCGCCGGCCTGCTGCTGCTCGCCCTGGTGGCGGCGAGGAGCGGCACGGCCGCCCTGCGCGTGACGCCCCGCCAACTGGCCTCCGCCGCCCTGGTCGGCCTGATGCTGCTGCTCGGCGGCAACGGCATGGTGGTGCTGGCCGAGCGCGACGTGCCCTCCGGCCTGACCGCGCTGATCATCGCCGTCGTCCCGCTCTGGCTGGTGCTGGCCCGCTGGGCCACCGGGCAGCGCCCGGCCTGGACCACCGTCGCCGGCGTGCTGCTCGGCCTGATCGGCCTGGGGGTGCTCTCCAGCTCCGGTCTGAGCGGCGAGGTGAAGCCGCTGGGCGTCGCGCTGATCCTGCTGGCCACGCTCTCCTGGGCCGGCGGCTCGTTCCTCGCCAAGCGGATCACGATGCCCGCCAACGTCTTCGCCACCAGTGCCTACGAGATGATCGCCGGCGGACTCGGCTGCCTGGCGGTCTCGCTCCTCAAGGGCGAGCCGCAGCGCTTCCACCCCTCCGAGGTCTCCACCGCCTCCTGGCTGGGCCTGGCCTTCCTGGTGGTCTTCGGCTCGATCGTCGCCTTCACCGCCTACGCCTGGCTGCTCCAGGCCGCCCCGCTGCCGCTGGTCGCCACCTACGCCTACGTGAACCCTGTGGTGGCCGTGCTGCTCGGCTGGCTGATCCTCTCCGAGCCGCTCACCCTGCCCGTGCTGCTGGGCGGCGCGATCGTGGTGGCCGCCGTCGTCCTGGTGGTGCGCACCGAACGCTGACGCCGCATCAGGCCTCCGGGGCCCGCCCACCTTCTCAAGGTGAAGGCGGGCCCTTGGCATATACCGACCAATCGGGCGACTGCCTTCGAGTCCATAACGATTGGAGTCGCGCTCCGTTTCGTAGGGTTTAATTATTGACGGCAAGTCGGCTCACGGGCTTGACTCCCTCAGCACTGCCGCGACGCTGCGGCAGGCAGTCAGGGAGGCACCACCCACCATGAACGCACCACTGCGTCGCACCCTCGTCGGCATGCTCGCGCTGTCGACGGCGCTGACGCTGGCCGCCTGCGGCCAGGACGGCACGTCGGCCGGTTCGACCGGCAACAAGACCATCGGCCTGCTGCTGCCCGAGCGCTCCTCCTCCACCCGGTACGAGGCCTTCGACAAGCCGCTCATCGAGTCGGCCATCGGCGGCCTGTGCACCAAGTGCGTGGTGGACTACGCCAACGCGGACGGCGACGAGGCGGTGCAGAAGCAGCAGTTCGACGCCCTTCTGGCCAAGGGCGTCAAGGTGGTGCTGCTCGACCCGGTGAACGCCCAGGGCACCGCCCCGTGGGTGGCCGAGGCCACCAAGCGCGGCGTCAAGGTGGTCGCGTACGACCGGCTGGCCGCCGGCAAGGTCGCCGCGTACGTCTCCTTCGACAACCACCGCACCGGCGAACTCCAGGGCCAGGCCCTGGTGGACGCGCTCGGCGCGAAGGCTGCGCAGTCCACCGTGGTGATGATCAACGGCTCCGAGACCGACCCGAACGCCGCGATGTTCAAGGCCGGCGCGCACAAGGTGCTGGACGGCAAGGTCAAGAAGATCGGCTACGAGCAGTCCGGCGAGTGGAAGCCGGAGGTGGCCGCCCAGAAGACCACCGAGGCGGTCAACTCCCTCGGCAAGGACGGCTTCCAGGCCGTCTACTCCGCCAACGACGGCATGGCCACCGCCATCATCGGCCAGCTCAAGGCCGCCGGCGTCAAGAACGTGCCGGTCGGCGGCCAGGACGCCTCGGTCGAGGCGATCCGCCGCCTGCTGACGGGCGAGCAGACCTACACCATCTACAAGCCGTACAAGCCGGAGGCCGACACCGCCGCCTCCATCGCGGTCTACCTGCTCAACGGCATCGACATCACCGGCGTGGCCAGCTCGGTGACCGAGAGCGGCGGCGAGCAGATCCCCTCGATGCTGCTCACCCCGGTCGTGGTCACCAAGGCCAAGATCGCCGAGACCGTCATCGCGGGCGGCCTGTACAAGCGCGAGGACATCTGCGACCCGGAGCACGCCCAGGCCTGCGCCGCGGCCGGCATCAACTGACGCCGAGCCCGACGCCGCGTGCCTGACGCCCGGTCAGGGACGGGCCCGCCCTCGGCGGCGGCCCGTCCCGGCGGACGTCCTCAGCGGCCGGCCCTCGGCCGCAGCTCCCCTGCGGCCAGCACGAGCGCGGCGATCACCGCGAGCGCCGCGGCCGGACCGGCCTCCATCGCCCGGGTGTCGGACTCCGCCACCTCCTCGTACTGGGCACGCGTGATCTCCACCTCGCCGCGGGTGCCCTCCGGGGTGGCGCCGTGGGCGTAGTAGTGCCCGTCCCGCGCGCCGGCGTCCTGCAGCGCACCGTCCATCCGGACGCTCGACCCGGTGACCACTGCTGCGGCGACGAACAGCAGCAGCAACCCGCCCAGTACGGCGCGCGGCACGCTCAGCATCGCCCAGCCCAGCTCCTGCCGGTCCGTCGGCCACATGCGGGCCACCCGCACGAACATGGCGACGGCCAGCCCGAGCACCACTCCGAACTCCCCCAGGACCAGCCAGCTGTTCCCGGCCCACGGCTGAAGCCCCGGCAGCCAGGTCAGCACCGCGGCGGCCAACAGCACGACACCGGCGGCGGCGGTCACACCGGCCTGACGCTCGAACGTCCATCCCATGCGCAGCAGCGTGGCACGCCCCCGCCGGCCGCGACAGTGGATTTCGGCCCCAACTAGCCCTTCGTACGCGCCCGTTGCGTGACCGCGATGCAGGCCAGCACGCCGACCGCGGTGACCGGGGCGGCCAGCGGGAGCTCCTCGGAGAGCAGCAGCACGGCCCAGAACAGGGTCAGCAGCGGCTGGGCGAGCTGGAGTTGACTGGCCCGGGGGACGCCGATCTGGGCCATGCCCCGGTACCAGAGCACGAAGCCGCCGAACTGCGAGACGGCCGCGACGTAGGCCAGGCCGGTCAGCGCACGGAACGTCAGGTGGACCGGCTCGGCCGGCAGCGCCAGCGCGGTCACCACGGCCATCAGCGGGGCGGCCGCCACCACGGCCCAGCCGATCACCTGCCAGCCCGCCATCTCCCGGGCCAGCCGGCCGCCCTCGGCGTAGCCGACCGCGCAGACCAGCAGTGCCCCGGCCAGGTACAGGTCCGCCAGGCTGAACGCGCCACCGCTCTGCTGGAGGGTGAAGGCCAGCACCACGGCGGCCCCGCCGAGCGCGGCGCCCCAGAAGGTGCGCGACAGCCGGGTGCGCGAGCGCAGCGCGGCGACGGTGGCGGTGGCCAGCGGGAGCAGTCCGACCACCACGGCGGTGTGCGCGGTGGAGGAGGTCTGCAGCGCCAGCGTGGTCAGCAGCGGGAAGCCGAGGACGCAGCCGAGCGCCACTGCGACCAGTCCGGGCCAGTGCCGGCGGGCGGGCAGCGGGACCCGGCTCAGCTTGAGGCAGACGGCGGCCAGGGCGGCGGCCAGCAGGCCGCGCAGGCCGGTGGAGGTCCAGGGGCCGAAGCCGTCGAGTGCCCAGACGGTGGCCGGGAAGCTGAGCGAGAAGCAGACCACGCCCAGGGCGGCCCGGACGGTGCCGCCCCGGCCGCCGCCGGAGGACTTCCTCCTCGTGTTGTGTTGAGAGGATCCTTACCGCGAGGCGAGCGGGCGGCACAGTACGGGGCCGCCCCTGGGACGTGGATCTGCATTCTCGCTCAGCACCCGGCCACGTCTGGGGCACTCCGACGTGCTTCGGCCCATGGACCTCACCGGCCTGACGCGGCCTGCTGGCCGCCGCCCTGGCCGCCGTCTGCCTCAAGCTGAGCCGGGTCCCGCTGCCCGCCCGCGGCACTGGCACGGACTGGTCGCAGTGGCGCTCGGCTGCGTCCTCGGCTTCCCGCTGCTGACACGCTGGCGCTGCAAACTCCTCCACCCGCACACCAGCCGTGGTGGGTCGGACTGCTCCCGCTGGCCACCGCCACGTCGCCGCCGCTGTGCGCTCGCGCACCCGGCTGTCGCGCACCTTCTGGGGCGCCGCATCGGCGGGGCCGACGTGGTGCTGGCTTCACCATCCAGCAGAGCAGGTGGCGCGTTCAGCCTGGCGGACCTGTACTGGACGGGGCACACTGCTGGCTGCGCGACGTCGGCTACGCCGAGGGCGGCCGGCTGCGCCGGGAGATGCAGGGCTGGCAGGGATCGGATGGGCCGTGGTGGCGGCCGCCCCGCTGATGGCCGGGGTGACCGCGCTGGCGCTTGACGGCCGAGCCGCGTACACCCGACGTTCCGTGCGCTGCGGCTGGCCTACGTCGCGGCCGTCTCGCAGTTCGGCCGGCTTCGTGCTCTGGTACCGGGGCATGGCACAGATCGGCGGTCCCACTGGCCAGTCAACTCCAAGCTCGCCCAGCCGACTGCTGACCCTGTTGGCGTGCTGCTGCTTCTCACGAGGAGCTCCCGCTGGCCGCCCCGGTCACCGCGGTCGGCGCGCCGGCCTGCATCGCGGCACGCAACGGGCGCGTACGAAGGGATGTGTGGCCGAAAACCACTGTCGCGGCCAGGGGGGGCGGCCACGCTGCTGCGCATGGGATGGAACGTTCGAGCGTCAGGCCGGTGCGACCGCCGCCGCCGGTGTCGTGCTTGTGGCCGCCGGTTGCTGACCTGGCGCCGGGGCTTCAGCCGTGGGCGGGAACAGCTGGCTGGTCCTGGGGAGTTCGGACGTGTGCTGGGTGGCCGTCGCCATGTTCGATGGGAGTGGCCGCTTGGCCGACGGACCGGCAGGAGCTGGGCTGGGCGATATGAGCGTGCGCGCGCGACTGGGCGGGTTGCTGCTGCTGTTCGTCGCCGCAGCAGTGGTCACCGGGTCGAGCGTCCGGATGGACGGTGCGCTGCAGGACGCCGGCGCGGGACGGGCACTACTCAGACCACGGCGCCACCCCGGAGGGCACCCGCGGGAGGTGGAGATCACGCGGCCCGTACGAGGAAGGTGGCGGAGTCCGACACACCGGGCGATGGAGGCCGGTCCGGCCGCGGCGCTCGCGGTGATCGCCAGCGCTCGTCGCTGGCCGCAGGGGAGCTGCGGCGAGGGACGGGCCGCTGAGGACGCCCGCCGGGACGGGCCGCCGCCGAGGGCGGGCCCGCCCTGACCGGGCGTCAGGCACGCGGAGTCGGGCTCGAGCGTCAGTTGATGCAGGCCGCAGGCGCAGCCTGGGCGTGCTGGGCCCGCAGATGTCCTCGCGCATGTAAAGGCCGCCCTGCGATGACGGTCTCAGGACGATCTTGGCCTTGGTGACCACGACCGGGCGAGTGAGCGCATCGAGGGGATCTGATCGCCGCCGCTATAGGTCACACGAGCTGCCACCGCGGTGATGCGATGCCGATTGAGAAGGTAGACCGCGATGGAGGCAGGCGCGGTGTCGGCCTCGGCTTGTACGGCTTGTAGATGGTGTAGGTACTGCTCCGCCCGTCAGCAGGCGGCGGAACGCTCGACCGAGGCGTCCTGGCCGCGACCGGCACGTTCTTGACGCGGCGGCTTTGAGCTGGCCGATGATGGCGGTGCCCATGCCGGTTAGTTGGAGGAGTAGACGGCCTGGAAGCCGTCCTGCCGAGGGAGTGACCGCCTCGGTGGTCTTTCTGGCGGCCACCTCCGGCTTCCACTCGCCGGGAACTGCTCGTAGCCGATCTTCTTGACACTTGCGTCCAGCACATTGTGCGGCCGGCCTTGAACATCGCGGCGTTCGGGTCGGTCTCGGAGCACGTTGATCAATCACACGGGGGACTGCCGCAGCCTTCGCGCCCGAGCGAGCCACCAAGGGCCTGGCCCTGGAGTTCGCCTGTGCGGTGGTTGTCGAAGGAGACGTACGGCGACCTGCCGGCGGCCAGCCGGTCGTACGCGACCACCTTGACGGCCGCGCTTGGTGGCTCGGCCCCAACGGGGCGGTCCCTGGGCGTTCACCGGGTCGGCAGCACCACCTTGACGCCCTGGCCAGAAGGGCGTCGAACTGCTGCTTCTGCACCGCCTCGTCGCCGTCCGCGTTGGCGTGTCCACCAGCGCACTTGGGCAACAGGCCCGATGGCCGACTACGAATGAGCGGCTGTCGAAGGCCTAGTACCGGGTGGAGGAGGAGCGCTCGGGCAACAGACAGGACGATGGTCTTGTTGCCGGTCGAACCGACGCGTGCCGTCCTGACCGCAGGCTGCCAGGTCACAGCCGTCGACAGAGCGAGCATGCCGACGAGGGTGCGACGCAGTGTGCGTTCATGGTGGGTGTGCCTCCCTGACGCCTGCGCAGCGTCGCGGCATTGCTGAGGGAGTCAAGCCCGTGAGCGCTGCCGTCAATAATTAAACCCTACGAAACGGAGCGCGACTCAAATGTTATGGACTCGAAGGCAGTCGCCGATGGTCGGTATATGCAAGGGGCCCGCCTTCACACTTGAGAAAGGTGGAGGGCCCCACGGAGGCCTGATGCGGCAGTCAGCGTTCGGTGCGCACCACCAGACGACGCGCAGGCACCACGAATCGCGCGCCAAGCAGCAGGGCAGGGTGAGCGGCTCGGAGAGGATCAGCCAGCGAGCAGCACGGCCACCACAAGGGTCTCACGTAAGCGATAGGTGGCGAACAGCGGACAGCGGGCGGCCTGGAGCAGCAGGCGTAGGGGTGGAAGGCGACGATAGGCCGAAGACCACCAGGAAGGCCAGCCCAGCCAGGAGGCTCACCGGGGAGACCTGGAGGGGGTGGAAGCGCTGCGGTCGCCCTTGAGGAGCCGAGAACCGCCAGGGCAGCCGAGTCCGCGGCGATCATTCGTAGCACTGGTGGCGAAGACGTTGGCGGGCTCTGATCCCCTGGCGAGAAAAAGGAACGAGCCGCCGGCCCAGGAGAGCGTGGCCAGCAGAGATTCAGCGCGACGCCCGCGGCTTCACTCGCCGCTCAGACACGGAGCTGGAGAGCACCCCAGGCGAATCAGGCGAGCAGCACGCCGGCGACGGTGGTCCAGGCCGGCGCTCCGGTGCCCAGCGGGCCAGCACCAGCAAGAGCGGGACGACGGCGATGATCAGCGCGGTCAGGCCGGAGGTGGCACGTCGCGCTCAGGCAGCACCACCATGCCGTTGCCGCGCCTGAGCAGATCAGCCTCACGGCGCGGACCAGGGCGGCGCGAGGCCAGTTCGGCGGAGCGCTCACGCGCGCGGGCGGCGTGGCACTGTGCTTGCCCTCGCGTCGTCACCGATATGGTGACGATGCCAGCAAGCATGTCGGCGGGTATGAAGCGCGCGCGTCGACGCGAGGGTGACGGGGTCATGGGCACCTATGGTACACTCGACACGACTCGCGGATGCAGATAGGTGGACGCCCAGACCACGTCAAGACCCTACCGCGAGCCCGTTTTTAGGCGTTCGGCCAGACGGCGCAGGGTGATGGAGCGTGGATAGTGAGGCGTGAGGTGGTGGAGTGACAGGTGGGGGACAGTCCTGGCGAAGTGCTGTCGGCGTTGACTCTGGGTGCGCTGGGCGTGTGCGTGGTCCTGGAATGTCAGTGTGATGCTCTTCGCGTTCGAGCGACGTATGCTGCTACGATGTGTCGCCTAGTGTAGTGCCTGTGTCGTGTGTGCACAATGGCCACCACACCTCAGGCGCCACATCTAGCGCGAGTTCGCTTTGCGTGCCAATGCTCGACGACTTGCTGCCGCCGGCTGTGCCCCGCGCTCGTGGATGGCGCCGCCTCGCGGCGCGCCGTGAGGGGTCCAGGACGTGCGTCCGACGAGTGGCTGACGCCCGTGTCGGTGGGGCTCGCTGGTGGGCCAGGACGGGACGAGAAGACACGTGTGGTTAGTCATGGGACGCGGAGTCCGGCGGTAGGCGGGAGTGTTGGGGTAGGAGAGTGAAGGTGGCGCGGCGGCCGGAGTACTGGCTCGGCGGCTGGCTTTCCATACGGCTGGTCGCCAGTGCCGTCTCCTGAAACGCGTGAGTTCGTGTGCACCGCCGCACACTGGCAGTTCCCTCGCCTCCGGCGCGCTGTATCGGTGAGGCGCCATGAGTTCGATTGCTCCGCGCGTGCCCCTTCACGGCCCGGACGTGAGCTGTGCGCCGGGCACCAGCCTGTCTCAGTTCCACTACAGGACCGCGTTCGCACTCGCCGCTCTGGAACGGGGCCGCCCTCGCCGCCGCCGTGCTGGCCGGAGCCGCGGACACGGCTCCCGCGCTCGGCGCGGCGCTGCGCTGCTACTGGGCGGTGCTCTGGCTGTCTACCTCTCGATCGTCAACGTCGGGCAGCCTGGTATCCTTCGGCTGGGAGTCCTGCTGCTGGAGGCCGGCGTCCTGGCCGCCCTCCTCGGGCAACGATCGCGTCGCACCCCGCTCCCGTGCTGCTGTCGGCCCGATGGCTGCTGTCCGGGTTCGAGTCGGGGCCGGGCTGATCAAGATGCGCGGGGACGCCTGCTGGCGCGACCTGACCTGCCTGCGCTACACCACGAGACCACAGCCGATGCGGGCCCGCTGAGCTGGTTCTTCCACCACCTGCCCGCCCCGCTGCACCGGGTCGAGGCCGCCGCCAACCACGTCGTGCTAACTCGCCGTCCCGGTCGCCTGTTCACTGCCCGGCCGTTGTCCGGGGTCTGCGCGGTCTGATTCATCGTCACCAGCTCTGGCTGGGCTCTCCGGCAACTTCGCCTGGCTCAACTGGCTCACCATCGCCATCGCCTGCACCGCCGTCCGGCCGCCCCGCACCCCCGCCCGGACGGGCCGGACTGGTGCTGGGCTGGTCGACCGCGTACACCCTGCTGGTCCTGCGTGGCTGAGCTACCGCCACCGGCGCGACCTGCTCTCGCACCGTTGTCAGGTGATGAACCGTTCGTTCGACCGCCTCCATCTGGTGAACGCCTACGGCGCGTCGCTCCGTCAACCGGATCCGCTTCGAGGTGGTGGTCGAGGGCACGTGCGGGGAGCCCGTCCCCGGGCCGGGGGCCGACTGGGCGGGAGTACGGCTCCGCGGCAAGCCCGGCGATCCGCGGCGTGATTGCCGCGTCAGTTCGCGCCCTACCACCTGCGGCTGGACTGGCTGATGTGGTTCGCGGCATCTCCCCGGCGTACGCCCGGCCCTGGTTCACCCCGTTCGTCCACCGCCTGCTCACCGCCGACCGGGACACCCTGCGGCTGCTCGGCCACGACCGTTCGCGGGCGAGCCACCCGCCTACGTCCGTGCCCGGCTGTACCGTTACCGCTTCACCGACCTCGCACCCTGCGCGGCACCGGCGCCTGGTGGGAGCGCACCCTGGTGCGCGAGTACCTCCCACACCGGTCGCCCTCGCGGACTTCACCGCAGGTGCGCGGCGATCCGCACTGAACCCGCACCACACCCCGCGCGGCTCGGGCACACCGCCCCGGCGCGCGTGCGTTGGGGCCGGGTTGCGTGCGGGCCTCGAACGCCCTCACCCGTATCCTGGCGTCCACACCGGACGCCCCGCACCTCTCGTCCGTGCCGGCGGAGACCGCGGCCGCCACCGCCTGTCCGCCCAGCCACGAACCCGGACTTCACACATGACCGTGAACTACCTGAACGACAGCCGGCCACCACCCGGCGGTGGACACCTCTTCCTCGCGACCCGCCGCGCCTTCCGGCGAGGCCCGCGAGGACCTCGGCCGCTACGCCGAGCTCGGCGGGCTCTCGCTCGCCGCCGAGGACCACCCGTGGGTCTCCGCCGCCGAAAACCGTCCGCACCCCCGAGGACGCCCGCGCCGGGCTCCACCGCACTGCCGAACTGCGCAGCCACGACCTGCTCGCCACCCGCGACGCCCCTGGCCGAACTCCTCGGCACCGCCGCCACCCCCGCCAACCTGGCCGAACTGACCAGGCTCACCGCCATCCTCCAGCGCGCGCACGGCACTTCGGCCACCCTGCGCCCCGAGGTCTACGACACCGACCTGGACGCGCTCACCGCCGCGCTCGCCCCCTGGCGGGAGCGCCGCGAGCAGGGCGTCAAGCTCGGCTGGGGCCGCCGCCGCCGCGCTCCGCGCCCAGGCCAAGAACCTCGCCGTCGACGGCCGCACCCGCCGGGCCGACCTGCTCGACGCGGTCCGGGCCGCCGCCGCCACCCAGGGCGAGTGGGCCTCGGCCGGCGCCGTCGGCCCGTCCGGCCCCGGTCGCCGACCCGGCCCGGCTGACCGCCCTCGCCCAGACCGTCGGGAGCTCGCGCCAGGCCGCCCGCGCCCTCGGCGCGCTGCTCCTCCGACTACCCGCTGGTACGCCCTCCCGCTGGGCGAACTCGCCGACCTGGTCGACGGTTGGCCGCCGACGAGGGCACCCTCTACCGGCTGCCCGCGCTCCGCGCCCTGCGCGCCTCGCTGCTCGCGGCGGAGCCGGACGCTGCTCGACCTGCTGGGCGAACTGGCGGACCGTCAGGCCGACCGGGACGCGGCGCTCGCGGCGTACGACCGGCTGCACGGCACGGCGACCGAGGCGGAGGCCATCCAGGTCCTCGCGGCCGGTCCCCGGGAGGCGGAGCCGGCTCGGCGGTCGTGGAGGCCGTGGCGGAGGAGCGGTGGCTGAGGTTGAGGCCGAGCCGATCGTCGAGCCGGAGCCCGTGGCCGAGGTCGAGCCCGTGGTCGAGGTTGAGCGGTGGCTGAGGTTGAGGCCGAGCCGATCGTCGAGCCGGAGCCGGTGGCTGAGGTCGAGCCCGTGGTCGAGCCTGAGGTCGAGGCCGAACTCGAGCCCGTGGCCGAGGCGCTGACGGAGGCTGAGCCCGATGGTCGCGCCGGAGCCGGTCGCCGAGGAGCCGGTGGCCGCGGCCGTGGTCGAGCCCCAGCCCGAGCCTGAGGCCGTCGTGGGTCGAGGAGGCCGCGCCGGTGGTCGAGCCGGAGCCCGTCGTGGCCGAGGTCGTTCGAGGAGCCGCAGGCCGCCCGCGCCGGAGAAGAAGGCGCGGCGTCCGAAGAAGCCCGCGATCACCGCCGGCCGTGCCGTGACCGCTTACGAGCCCGCCGAACTGGTCGCCCTGGTCCGGTGGTTGGACACCGACGGCACGGAGCGCAGCGAGGACGAGCTGCTCCGCGCCGCCGTCAAGGAGCTCGGCTTCTCCCGGGTCGGCCCCCGCCTGAAGGAGGCGCTGGCCCCGGCCGTCGCCGAGGTCCGTTCCTGACCCGCAGTCACACGTGCGGAACCCCCTGGACCGGACGGGTCCAGGGGGTTCCGCACGTTCAGCGCCCGGTACGGGCCTGCCAGACCTCGCTCTCGACGTAGTGGTTGTCGTAGTGCTCGCCCGACTCGCGGATCTCCTGCAGCTGGCCTCGCCCTGTTGACCCGGTCAGCAGGCGGTAGTAGTCGAAGCGGTCCATGCCCGGGGTGAGAGGAACCAGCACGTCAGGCGGTGGAGCCGGCGGCGGGGGCGAAGGCGTGCCTGGTGCCGGCCGGACGGCGAGGAAGTCGCCCTGCCGCAGGGTCTCGATGCGGTCGTCGAGCAGCACGTCAGCTCGCCGTCCAGGCCGAAGAAGAACTCGGTGCCGGGTGTGGAGTGCGGCGGGGCGCCGGTTCGCGCCTTCTCGAAGGTGGCCCGTGTTGCTGGTCACCTTGCCGCCGGTGGTGGCGGAGTCGGCGAACAGGGTGATCAGGACTGCCGGGCGCGTCGCGTCAGCACCTCGGCGGCGGCGGCGCGGACCAGGACGACGTCATGATTCTCGGTCATGTGTGGTTCCCACTCGTGCGGTTCTCGCTTGCTTCGATGATCAGCCTACGGACGCAAGCGGCCCAAGCATCTGGTCCATTCGATCATCCGATCCCTTGGGGCCATTTCGGGAACTGCTAGACTTGAACGCGTTCAAGAGAGCTGTGGGGGGAACCATGGCCACCTGATCGGTCCGTCTGTCGCCGCGCGTGCTGGCCGCCCTGGCCTCCGTGACCTGCGCCGACCGCATCGTGCGTGGGGTCTCTCCAGGGACGACATCGACTCGACAAGCTGGCGGCCCTGTTCGGGGTGCTCACCCTGCTGCCCCAGATCTGCCGCGACCGATGGCTGTTCCGCGTCCTCTCAGCGATCGTCGGCATCCTGGCCGCGTTCCTGGGCGTGGGGTTCACCTTCTCGGGAGCGGCTCACACACCCTGGTGCCCGCCGGAGATGTCCTGATGCTGGCCGCCCGCAGGCGAGCGAGAAGCCGCCGCTGGGTGCGCGCCGTCCTCGGAGGCGTGCTCGCCGTCCTGCGTCCTCTCTGGCTCTGAACCCCTCCCCCGCTCGACGGCTGACCGCTGATCAGGCTGTCAGCGGCCTCCCCGCCCGGGGCCACGGCGCCCAGGAAGGTCATCGGGCGGCTCTGGGTTAAGCCGAGGGCCTTGTAGAGGCGGATCGCGTCCACGTTGTTCGCCGGCGGCGTGCAGGAACGGGACCTCGTCGCGGTCGCGGATGCCCCGCTGCGACCGCGCGGACCAGGCGGGCGGTCCAGGCCCTAGGCCGCGGTGGGTGGCGGCGGTGCAGACGGCGCTGATCTCGGTGTGGCCGACGGGTGCATCCGCTCGCCCGCCATCGCGACCAGGACGCCGTCCTGACGGAATGCCCAGGTTACGGCCCAGGGCGATGGTGCGGGCCTCGAACGGGCCGGGACGGGTGGCCGCCACCAGGGCCAGCATCTCCGGGACGTCCTCGGGGCCCAGCTCCACCGCCTCCGGGTCGTGGGCAGTGCCACCAGCGGTCGCGACCAGCTGGACGCCGTCGAGCGAGAAGGTCACCCGCAGTCGGCCGGCGGGGTGATCCCGTTCCGGCCAGTCAGGGCGAAGCCGCCCGCGCCGGTGAGCCCGCGCCAGGTCGGCGCCCAGTCCGCCTCGGTCGGGTCGTCCGGGAGGCCGTGGAAGGGGGAGACGTCGGCGGGGTAGCGGGCGGCCCGGCCGCGCCGCCTCGGCGAGCCCGGCGTGCGGGCGAGGAGCGCGGAGTGGGCCGGGTGGCCAGTGTCGGTGTGCGGCATCGCTGATCCGTTCTCGTCGTCCCGGGCAAGTCCTGGGCAAGTCCTGCGGAAAGGGGAGGGGCCCCACGCACAGCCGCGGGCCCCTCCTTCACGCGCTCCTGACGGTGCGTCAGCCCAGACTGGGCCAGCGCCTCGTTGAAGGTGGCGACGGACGCATCACGGCCGCGCGGCCAGCGACGGGCGACGGCTGGTAGTAGCGCCGATCTCGGCCGGGGCGCCCTGCACCGCGATCAGCTCGGCGACGATGGTCTCCTCCTGCTCCGCCGGGTCTGGCGAGGTCCGGTGAAGGCGGCGGCGAGCTCGGCGTCGCGGTCTGCTGCGCCAGCTCCTGGCCCAGTACAGGCGAGGTAGAAGTGGCTGCCGCGGTTGTCGATGCACCGAGGCGGCGGCTCGGCGACTTGTCCTCGTTGAGGAAGGTGCGGTGGCGCGGTCCAGGGTGTCCGCGAGGACCTGGGCGCGGGCGTTGCCGGTGGTCTGGGCCAGGTGCTCGAAGCTGGCGGCCAGCGCGAGTAACTCGCCAGGCTGTCCCAGCGAGGTAGTTCTCCTTGACCAGCTGCTGGACGTGGCTTCGGGCGGAGCCGCCGTGCGCGGTCTCGAACAGGCCGCCGCCGTTCATCAGCGGGACGACCGAGATGTCCATCTTGGTACGCTGGTGCCCAGCTCCAGTGATCGCGGGGATACACGGGTCGGTCAGGTAGTCGCGCAGCACGTTGCCGGTGACCTCGACGATGTGTCCTCGACCAAGCCAGCGGCGGATGCCTGCTCCAGCGAGTAGGCGGTGGGCCTTCGACCGGGAGAGGTATCTCGCATGGTCAGAGCCCTCAGTGTCGTCGCTGTCGCAGGTACGCGTGACCTTGCCGATCAGCACCGTGCGTCCGTGGGCACGGGTCTCGTCACAGCCAGAAGACGGCCGGGGAGCGGTGCGCTCGGGCGCGGTTGACGGCCACGCTGGACCAGTCCTGGAGCGGGGCGTCCTGGTCTGGCCAGGCGCGGAAGATGTCGTCGTCTCGGCCTCGACGGCTCTGCTACCAGCACGACCTCGCCCGAGGCGTCCGACCAGGCAGCGACAGGTGCCGCGGGTTGGGCGATCTCGAAGGTCTTGTCGTTGGCTCGCCGTACTTTACTCCTCGGACGGCCTGGGCCGCATCTAGGGCCGCACGTTCGGACCGAGCCCATGGAATGGCCGGGTCGAACGCGCCGTGGAGCGCGGCAGATCCTCGATGACGGCCTGAGTAGACGCCGCGCGCGTATGCAGCTGTCCGGCAGGACGGCTGAGGCGTGTCCGCTGCTCTTCCTGGCCGTCCGGGTCCCCACATGTTTGTGGCCGGAGTGCGGTGATCATGGCCCGGCATCGAGGCGTCGACCATGAAGTCGACCGGCACGTGCAGGTTGGTGAATAGCCCTTGTCCGAGTCGACCATCGCCAGGGCCGGGCCCGTCGGCGAGCTCGGCCTCGAAGGAGGCCTTGACCTCGGCGCCGTTGGCGGCTTGTCCAGGCCGTCCATGGAATGCCGCCCGAGGCGTTGTTTCGGGTTCAGGCCGGCCGCGGCAGGGTCGGACGCCGTACTTGGCGAAGGTCTTCGGGAAGAAGCGCGGACCACGTGGCCGCGAAGACGCGCGGCAGTCGGAGACCTTCATCATGGTGGCCTTGAGGTGCACCGGAACAGCACGCCCTGGGCCCTTGGCCTCGGCGACCTGGGCGGCGAGGAACTCGCGCGCTAGCGCGTGCGAACCGCGCATGACCGAAGGCGATCGACCCGACCTCGCCCGGCCCTGACCGGGAACGGACTCACGCGCAGCACGGTGGTGGTGCCCCTCGGCGGGGCGACCAGCCTCGATCTTGAGCGCCGCCGGCCTCGGCGATCACGGTCGACTTCTCGGTTGGAAGCGAAGTCGTTGACCCCATGGTGGCGACACGTTGGTCTTGCACTCGCCGGGGTCCAGGCGCCCATGCCGGTGAGCGGGTGGGCCTTGCGTGCGTAGTTTCTTCACCGGAGCGGGGCGCGGCGGTCGGAGTTTGCCCTCGCGGAGGACGGTTTGACCGCGGAGCCCTTGATCCTTGTCGTACGCGGGCGCCGGCACGTCGCGCTCCTCGTCGGTCTGCGGCTCGTCCGGGTAGTCCGGGAGCGCGTAGCCCTGGGCCTCAGCGCTCGGCACGGCCGCCTTGAGCTGCGGGATCGAGGCGGAGACGTTTCGGGAGCTGATTATGTTTGGGCCTGCGGGGTCCTGGCGAGCTCGCCCAGCTCCGCGAGGGCGTCGTCCGATGCGCTGGCCCTCTTCGAGACGCTCCGGGAAGGCGGCCGATGATCGGCCCGGCCAGGGAGAATGTCACGCGTCTCCACCCGCCAGCCCGCGGTCGAGGCGTAGGCCTGGACGATCCGGGAGGAAACGAAGTACGTCGCCAGGGCGGCGCCTCCGTCGGGTGTGGGGTGTAGATGATGTCGAGTCAGTCATCGGTACTCCGCTTCACGGCTACAACGTCTCGACATCAAGATATCCCTGACAGCTCCCTTTTTTGACAACCAACACCCGCCCAGACTTCTTCCAGTCGGCGGGCGGGTCGGGAGCGGCCGGGGGTCGGTGGGCGCCGCCGGCGGGGCCGGGGCGGGCCGACGGGACGGGGCGGGCGCAGCCGGAGGCTCCCGTGCCTCCTGCGCGGCCCCCGGCGTGCAGGAAGCGAAGAGGCCTTCCCGCCCCCGCCCCGCCGCTCCCGCGGCCCTGCCGGAGGCGCGAACCGGTGTCTCCCGAACGCGAGCCCCGCCGAAGGCGTCTCCCCGTTTGCTCGCTCGCGTCCCGCCGGAGGCTCCCCGTGCTCCTGCGCGGACCCCGGCGGTGCAGAAGTACGAGGCCTTCCCGCCCGCCGGAGGCACCGGCGCTCAACCACCGCGGCCCCCGGGGGGATCAAGTCGCGCGGAAAGGCGGTGAAGGCGGCGAGTCAAGGTCCCCGGGGAGCCGAAGACTCGAGGTCGGCCGGGGTGCGGCGTTGCCAGAGGAAGAGGGAGCAGGTCGGAGGCGGTGCCGCGGACGGCGACGGCGCCCTTGGCTGTTCGTGAGGAGCTGCCAGGTGCCCGTCCCCGGCCACCCCGCAGGGTCCAACTCGCCGGGGCCGTCAGGTGGGCGTGCAGGTGAGGCCGTCGGCGGGAGTCCGGCCGGCCGGGGTCTCGTGGCGGCAGAACCGTGGAGGAAACCCTCGACGCCGTCGGTCGGCCAGAGCTCGCGCTCGATCGCCTCGTCGTGCCAGGCCGAGGGCGTCGAGTGGCGCCCAGGTGTGCACGGCGGTCTCCCTGGGCCCAAACCGCCGCTGGATTGAACCCGGCGATCCTTACCGGGGTGGACCAGAACAACCACCCGCGGCTCCGCCGGAATCGAAGCACCTCCACGGTGGCACGCGGCGGCCTCGGCCGGGGGGCCCCGCCCGCCGCCAGCCAGGCCGGCAGCTCGGCAGAGGTCACTCGGGGAACGTCCGTCCGCGCCGGTCCAGGTGTCGGGGTCGGTGAGGGTGCCGTCGGCCGTCTCCGGTCCAGAAGGCGTGCACGGTGCCGGTGTGGAACAGCAGGTCGTCGAGGGTCCAGTCGGGGCAGCGGGACCCGGGGTGGTGATTGCGCGTTTCGCGGTGGCGTCCGGCCATCAGCCCGGCGTGCCGGCGGAGGGCGCGGACACGTAGTCAGATCTGTTTCACAGGGCCGGACTTTAGACCATGGTGATTCATATGAGCTGATGCAATGTTGCTTGAATTCATCCTGGCTGATGCTCTGACGCTGTGTCAGTGTTGCGGCCGCCCCAGCGTTCCGGAGTCATCCCTCCGCCGGCGGGGCGCGACCAGGGTGCCCGATCGCCACCAGAGGAGAAACCGTGAAGCTGAGGACCATGCTCGCCACCCGTCGCACTGGGCACGTCCGTGCTCACTGCGGGTGCCCGCCGTCGTCTTTCCGAGCATCGCCCCTCGGGCGTCCTACTGCGACGGGTACACCAGTCAGTGCGACGACGACTGGGACCATGAGCTCCAACGACCTGGGCGACGAGTACATGCAACAGGTGATCATCGAGGGCCTGTCCGAGATGCCCGAGGTGCCCTCCTCCCTTCCGGTGTGGAACGCGGACTGGGCCAACGCGGCGGAGGCGGCGGCGACGGTTCGGGGAGGGACTATCCGTCGACGAAGAGATCGGTGCGGAGGCACCAAGGGAGGATTGCGGCCAGAACTCGCATCAAGAACACAGCACCAACCCGTTGAAGGAGACCATCAACATCCTCGTACAACGTGACCTAACCAGGTGACCGGGAACATCTCGGCCTCGGCCTACTCGATCCTGTCGGCGAGCCTCGGGGTCACCTTCGGCGGACGAACCAGCGTGAGCCACGCGATCGAGGTCACCATCCCGCCGGGCATGAGCTGGGCGAATGTACGTGGGTACCAGAACACTACTACAAGATCCTCACGCCGGAGCGGCCCGGAGTACGCGACCGTCAAGGAGACCCCCCGGCGTCCGTCCGCTCGGTTCCCTGTCAGTGAGTTTCTCCGTCTCTCTCCGACGGCCGGGTCGGCGGGTGCTCCCCGTCGAACCCGCCGCTGGACGCCGAGGCGGTTCCCCGCCGGGGACCGCCTGCGGGCGCTGGCCGGGCCGCTGCCGAGTTTGACCAAGGCCGCTTCCCGCTCGACAACCCGACCTATACACTTCCACCGTCCCCCGGTTCCGAACGGCCACTAGCACCACCGGCACACACCTGCACACCACGGACGAGGGCCGAGCTGGCCGAGGCGATCTCGAACGCGCCGAGGCAGCGGACCACAAGCCGGCCTGCTGGCCGTCCACTCGGTCCGGGAGGAGCTGCCGCGACACCCGGGCCGGCGGCCGTGCTTCGCCCCCCAACGCACTCGCCGAACCTTGCACCGGCTGATCGCCGCCGCGACCCCCAGCATCCCGGGCCGGGGCGGGTTCCGCGGGGAACGTCACCCCGTCACCCGCAGCCGGACGGCCGGGCTCGTCCTCTTCGGCACCGGCCCCCGGGGCGAGAGCTTGACGAGCAGGATGCGGCGCCTGGTACCGTGGGGCCTGGCGACCCACACCATCCCCGCCGCTCGACGCCTCGGCGCTCTCACACGATCCGCTGCTGACGATCCATCCGTTCGCCGCGACGGCAACGGGGTCGGGCGCATGTGGGCTGCTGGCGCAGTGCGACCTGGTGGCCGCCGGGCTGATGCCCGGAGCGCTGCTGGCTGCTGTGGACTGGGCGGCTGGTGCACGGCAATCGCCATGTGGCGAGACGACGAGCCTTCGCCAGCCCGCGGTCGCACGGCGGACCTGATGGCCTGGGGGGCGACACTTCGCGCGTGATGGTCCCACCGAAGACGGCGCACCCACCGGATCGCCACAACTCAACAAGGCGTACCGGCGGGTGCTCAGCGACCGCCGCGATGGACCCGGGCCCAAGGGAGATCCGCGGCCCCGCGGAAGTCCTGGCCCACCTCCGCCGACCCCCGCCGTCTCGGCCCAGTGGCTGAAGGGCCGCACCACCCGCGCCCCGGGCCCCGCCCTGGACCCGCCTGAACCCTGGCCCGGGGTCCTGACCCCAGCACCCGCAGCCTGCCCGGCGCGCTGTTCCACCCACGCCTGGTCGCGATCCCTGGACGAGCCATTCACCGCCGGCGTCCACTGAGTCGCGGCGCCCTCGGCGGGAGCGGAGTCGGCCGATTGGTGCGGATCCGACGGGTCCGGCCGTCTCCCCGCCGCCGGGCGGGGGAAAACTGCGGCTCCGTTCAGCAAGCGCGGCGGCCCGGTGTGTCGAGGTGCTCGCAGACGGCGCTGTTGGCCTTGGACCGGTCCGGTGGTCGGTGAGCACCCGGTGTGACCATCAGGCGGGGTCGTGGGCGTCGGTCATGAGAGGCGAGCCCACGTGCCGCCGACCATACCCCCGGCCGCGGGCGGTAAGCGTGGTGCCGGGCCAGCATCTGGAGGGGACTATGGAAACGGGTTCGTGCTCGACCACCAGCGTTCCTGTTCCGCCTAACTCGAAAAGACGCTCAAGCCGGGCCCGTAGGCTGCGCGGCATGCGTGATTTCTGCGCGGGGATGGGCTATCTGGTCAAGGGCCAGAAGCTGGGTGGTGCCGGCCACGGCGCTGGTGGGTTTCGGGATGATCCCCTGCGCTGATCGCCTGTGTGGCCACGTGGCGGCGCCTGGTGGTGCTGGGGTGTACGCCGACACGACGTCGCGAGAGTGGGCGACGCCGTTCGCGGACGGGGCGGGGTCGCCGTGGCAGGGGCTGGTGCGCGGGCGGTGCAGTGGACCGTGCTCCGGGGGCGAGCGTTTCCGCGCTGTCGGTGGTGACGTTCACGGCGGGTGACACGCCCTGAGATCGGGCACAGCCGTTCTACGAGTTCGCATGGTGCGAGAAGGTGGACGAGAACCGAGGTGGGGAGCGACCGGCGCGTCAGGACCTTTTCGCTGTGGACGGGAGTATGGTGGTCTCCAGGCGCGGGAACAGTCCTGTAAACTGCATGCTACCTGCGGGTGCTCGGTCTTCGGGGTGCTGCTGTTCGCACGCAGGGGTTCGTGCGTGCGTG
>NZ_BAAAYB010000005.1:0-45051 GCF_039535905.1 Kitasatospora albolonga
GTGCGGCCAGCGAGTCCGGGCCGTGCGCGATGTCCGCGTCCGTCAGCAGCAGGTAATCGGCCCCGTCGGCCAGTTCGACCCCGTGCCGCAGGGCCCAGAGCTTGCCCGTCCAGCCGGCCGGCAGCGGGGGAGGGGTGGTGACGGTCAGCGGCAGCCCGCCCGCCGCGCCCAGCCGGTGCGCCAGCTCGCCCGTGCCGTCCGTGCTGTGATCGTCGATCAGCACCACCCGGGCGGACCCCGGGTACCGCTGCGCCAGCACGCTCGGCAGTGACTCCGGGAGCACCTCGGCCTCGTCCCGGGCCGGCACCAGCACCACCACCGAGGGCCACCGCTCCGGCTCCACCCGCCGGGGCAGCCGCTGGTCGGTCCGCCAGAAGAACCCCTGACCCACCGTCAGCCACACCCAGGAGGCCAGGGACACCACCGAGACCCACAGCAGCACCGTCACCCTCGCCAGTCTGCCACCGGCCCCTGCCCGCCGAGCGTCACCGCACCGCCGGACGGGCGACCGCTGCCGGGTGCCGTGCCCTTCGCCGGTCCTCCCACTGGAGGGCGGCCAGGGAGACCAGCAGGCCGGCGATCACGGTGCCGGTCATCGTGCGGGCGACTCCGAAGCCCTCGACCAGGGTCCGGCACAGCAGCGCGCTCAGGGCGGGGAGCACCAGCATCGCCAGGACCCGCAGGTACCAGGGCAGTCGACGGGTGAGCACGACCGCGAGCAGGCCCGCCATGTAGGCGGGGGCCAGGAAGTACACCCCCGGGATCACCACGAACAGAATCACGCCAGCGATCAGCCCCACCGTGCCCACCCCCCGGTCCGCGACGGTCGGCACCGTCGTCGTCCGCCAGCGTGGCAGATTAATTGAACGTGTTCAAGTCTGCCGGATCGGGCAAGTCGAGGAAGCCCGCGACCAGCTCCACGAACCGGCCGGGCTCCTCCACCCAGGGCCGGTGGCCCGAACGGTCCATCAGTTCCAGCCGGGCGTGCGGGTAGAGCGCGGCCGCCGCCCGGGCCGGGGCGGTGCCGATCAGGCCGTCGGAGGCCCCGGCCAGCACCAGCACC
Organism: Kitasatospora albolonga; assembly: GCF_039535905.1. Classification (GTDB taxonomy): domain Bacteria; phylum Actinomycetota; class Actinomycetes; order Streptomycetales; family Streptomycetaceae; genus Kitasatospora; species Kitasatospora albolonga. The sequence goes on from NZ_BAAAYB010000005.1 coordinate 1,064, forward strand.
GGCGCCCGTACCGCCGCCAGCCGTGCCAGCCGCCGCTCCTCGTCGGCAGGGGTGGCCGCGCCCGCGTAGTAGGCGGCGCGCAGCCAGGCGTGCGGGGAGCCGTGCTCGGGGCGGTGCTCGGCCTGCCGGGCGTCGTCCCAGTGGTGCCAGGAGAAGGGGTGCGTCCGCCGCCCCGACTCGGCCGCCGCCTCCCCGGTGAGCCCGCCCCCGGTGAGCAGCCGGTGGGCCTCGGCGGCGTCCGGGTACCAGGGCTCGCCGGAGCGGGCGGCCCGCAGCTCCGCGAGCTCCGCCTCGTCCGGCTCCCGGGCGGCCCGCCCCACCGGGGTGACCAGGACCAGCCGCCGCAACCGACCGGGGTGGGCGGCCGCGTACTCCTGGGCGATCAGGCAGCCGGCCGAGTGCCCGAGCAGGTCGACCGCCGGCAGGCCGAGGTGCGCGCGCAGCGCCTCGACGTCCCGGGCCTGCTCGGTGAAGGCCACCGTGCCCCGGTCGGCCGGTACCGCCGAACGGCCGGTGGCCCGGGGGTCGAGCAGAACCAGCCGCCGACGGTCCGTCAGGCCGCCGAGCCCGCCCAGGTAGCGCAGGTCCATCCCGGGGCCGCCCGGGAGCACCAGCAAGGGCGGCCCCTCGCCGAGGAGTTCGTAGTGGAGCGCGGTCCCGTCGTAGGAGCTGAAGGTAGGCATGGCAGGCACCCTCACACAGCGCGCCCACCCCGTGCCAACGCCCGTCCGGTCCTTGGAAGGCCCGCCCCGGAGCAGTCACCGGCGGCCGGGCGGCGGGGCCGGTCCAGTAGAGTCGTGAGCTGTGAAGATCGCACTGATGGACTCCGGAATCGGCCTGCTCGCCGCCGCCGCGGCCCTGCGGCGGCTGCGCCCCGACGCCGACCTGGTGCTCTCCTCCGACCCGGACGGGATGCCCTGGGGCCCCCGGACGCCCGAGGACCTCAGCGAGCACGCGCTGGCCTGCGCGCGGGCCGCCGCCGAGCTGGAGCCGGACGCCCTGGTGGTGGCCTGCAACACCGCCTCGGTGCACGCACTGGACGCGATCCGGGCCGAGCTGGAGCCGCGGCTGCCGGTGATCGGCACCGTCCCGGCGATCAAGCCGGCCGCCGCCCGGGGCGGCCGGGTGGCGATCTGGGCCACCCCCGCGACCACCGGAAGCCCCTACCAGCGCGGCCTGATCCGGGAGTTCGGCGGCTCGGCCGAGATCACCGAGGTGGCCTGCCCGGGCCTGGCCGACGCGGTCGAACGGGCCGACGCGGCGGACATCGCCGCCGCCGTGGCCGACGCGGCCTCCCGCACCCCGGCGGGGACGGACGTGCTGGTGCTCGGCTGCACCCACTACGAGCTGGTGGTGGATCAGATCCGGGACGCCGTGGACGCCCGGGGCTCCCGGCCGGTCTTCCACGGCTCGGCCGACGCGGTCGCCGCCCAGGCGCTGCGCCGGATCGCCGACGGGACCCCGGAGGGCTCCGGCACCCTGACGGTGCTGCACACCGGCCGCACCGCCGCGCTGCCCGCCGCCGCCCTGACCTACCCCGAGGGCCGGCTGCTGACGGCCCTCGCCCAGGCCCGCTGACCCCGGGGCCGGCCGCCCCGGAAAGTCCCTTGCCGGGGGCCGGGGCGGTGCCTACTCTCGTCGCAACGCGTCGAAGGAGACGAGTAGCCGAGGACCCACGCGAGCCGAGAGAGCCGCCGGAAGCTGTGAAGGCGGACTCGCGTCCGAGGTGAAGACCCTCCCGAGTGCGGGGAGGAACGGCCCGTCCGGGCCCCATGCCCCGCCGGCCCGCCCCCGTCACCGGGCGACCCGAGGCCGCCCCCGCGCGGGGCGGCGAAAGTGCGGTGGTACCGCGAGCACCCTTCTCGCCCGCACTCCCAAGGGATCATGACGACAGCCACGGAGGCTGCGATGATCCACCCGACGAGCCGGACCCTCTGCTCCGGCCTCCCCACCCGCCTCGACGACACGGTCACGGTCGCCGGCTGGGTGCACGCCCTACGGCTCCAACGCGCCATGCAGTTCCTGGTGCTGCGCGACCACACCGGCCAGGTCCAGGTCACCCACCGCCGCGACGGTGGTGAGCTGGAGGCCGTGCTCGACTCCCTCACTCCCGAGTCCGCCGTCCGGATCACCGGCCGGCTGGTGACGGCCCCTCAGGTGAAGCTGGGCGGCCTGGAGATCGTCCCCGAGCGGGTCGAGGTGCTCGGCCTCGCCGAGACCCCGCTGCCGATCGACGACCGGACCGGCCCCGAGCAGCGGCTCGACCACCGCTTCCTGGACGTCCGCCGCCGGGCCGCCGCCCAGCTGCTGTTCGCCGTGCAGACCACCTTCGAACAGGCCGTGCGCGAGTACGCGGTGGCCGAGGGCTGCACCGAGATGCACACCCCCAAGCTGATGGGCTCGGCCTCCGAGTCCGGGGCCGAGGTGTTCCGGGTCGGCTACTTCGACCGCTCCGCGTACCTGGCGCAGTCGCCGCAGTTCTACAAGCAGATGGCGGTGGCCGCCGGGATCGACCGGGTGCTGGAGATCGGGCCGGTCTTCCGGGCCGAGCCCTCGCACACCTCCCGGCACGCCACCGAGTTCACCGGCCTGGACGTCGAGCTGTCCTGGACCGACGGGGTCGAGGACGTGATGGCCTTCGAGGAGGCCATGCTGGCCCACGCGGTCGGCAGGGTCGCCGAGGCGCACGGCGAGGCGGTCCGCGAGGTCCTCGGCGTGGAGGTGGTGGTCCCTCAGGTCCCGTTCCCCCGGCTGACCATGGCCGAGGCCCAGGAGGTGCTGCGGGCCGGCGGCTGGGGCCCGGAGGGGGAGAAGCAGGACCTCGACCCCGAGGGCGAGCGGCGGATCGCCGCGTACGCGCGGGAGCGCTTCGGCCACGAGTTCCTCTTCGTCACCCACTACCCGGCGGCGATCCGGCCCTTCTACCACCGGCGGCCCGAAGGCCGGCCCGACCTCACGCTCAGCTTCGACCTGCTCTGGAAGGGGCTGGAGGTCACCACCGGTGCCCAGCGCGAGCACCGCTCCGAGGTGCTGCTGGCGCAGGCGGCTGAGAAGGGGATGGAGACCGGCCCCATGCGGGAGTACCTGGACGTGTTCCGCTTCGGGTGCCCGCCGCACGGCGGCTTCGGCGCCGGGCTGGCCCGGCTGCTGATGGTGATGCTGGGGCTGGAGTCGATCCGCGAGGCGGTCTTCCTCTTCCGCGGGCCGCACCGGCTGGCCCCCTGACGTACCCGTCCCCCCGGCCCGCGCGGGTCGGGGGGATCAGGCCCAGTGGGCCGGGCGCTCCAGGCCGGCCGGGAGGACGGTGGCGGCGTCGCCGCGGGCCGCGTTCAGCTGGGCCTGGAGGAGGAACAGGGCACCCGTCAGGTCCGCCCCCGCCAGGTTGGCGTCCCGCAGGTCGGCGCCGATCAGGTCGGCCTCCCGCAGGTCCGCCTTCCGCAGGTCGGCGGCGATCAGGTAGGCGCCGCGCAGGTTGGCCCCGCGCAGCTTGGCCCCCGCCAGGCGGGCCCCGATCAGGTCGGCGCCGCGGTGGTTGCGCTTCTTGCCGGGGACGGCGGCCCGGTACAGCTCACTGGCGCGCAGCAGCGTCTCGCTCACCCGCTGACGCACCGTCGGCACGTCCACCGCCAGCAGCTCGGCCGGGGCGCCGCGGGTCAGCCCGCCGACCTCCGCCAGCTCCGCCTCCAGCTCGGCCCGTACGGAGCCCAGGTGGGGGAGGGCGGCGGCCTCGGTCAGGTAGCGCAGCAGCTCGTGCAGCTGCCGCACCACCGGGAAGACCTCGAACATCTCGGCGGCGCTGGACGGGTCCTCCCGCCAGCTGCGGCCGCCGTAGGTCAGCTGGGAGACCTTCTGGCCGGCGCCCAGGCAGTCGAAGACGGTGCAGCCGGTGAAGCCCGAGGTGCGGAGCTTGGTGTGGATCCCGCACCGGAAGTCCTCCTGGAGGTTCCGGCACGGCGTCCCGGCGGTCTTGTTCACCGCGAAGTCCGCCGACTTCGCGAACGGCAGGGCCACGCAGCACAGCCCGAAGCAGTTCGCACAGTCGGACACCAGCTCAAGACCCTCGGCCACCACGGACGTGCTCCCGGAAAACTAGGACGGACAACCGCCCCAATGTACGCGGTCCGACGCACGAGGCTGCGCCCCGCAGGGGCGCGAGGAACTGCGCGAGTACGGAAGGCGGCCCAGCGTGGGATCGGGGCACGTCAGCCAGTTGCACGTGCTGCCGTTCCCCCGCGCGCAGTTCCCCGCGCCCCCGGTGTGACCAAGTGCCCCCACCCCCCCGGGCGGCTACCTCAGTCGGCGACCGCAGGTCTGCCGCAGAGGCGCTGCACCGCCGGCTCCAGCCCCGAGAGGATGGTGTCGAAGCGGCGGGCGCTGGTGGTGCAGTCGACCTGGAGGCGGCTGATCCGCAGCGGGTGCTCGGGCAGCCGGGGCCCCAGGCGGTGGTCGGAGAGGAAGCCGAGGTGGTAGCCGAGCTGGCGGAGCAGGGTGTCGGCCCGCGGGTCGTAGCCGCCGTTGGGGTAGGCGAAGGCGGTGGGCGCCTCGCCCAGCCAGCCGCTGAGGGCCCGGTGGGCACCGGTGATCTCGGCCTCCACGGTGGCGTCGTCGCACTGGCTGAGGCAGGGGTGCCCCAGGGTGTGGTTGCCGATCGCCACCTGACCGTCCCTCAGCTCCCGCAGGTCCGCGGGGGAGAGCTGCTGCTGCCCCGGCGGCCGCCGGTGCGCACTGACCCGCAGCTCGGCGAGGCTGCGCCGCCGGTCCGGGTCGGGCAGGGTCTTCAGGCGGGCCAGCAGCTGGTCCGGCCGGGCCAGGCTGCGCAGCGAGCGGGCCTGGCCGCCGTTGCGGGCGAGGAAGGCGGCCTCGTGCCACCAGAACGGGCGCTCGGTGCCGATCAGCTCGGCGATCACGAATGCGGCCGCCGGGATCCGACGGGCCTTCAGCTCGGGCAGGGCGTGGGTGAGGACGGTGCGGTCGGCGTCGTCGAAGGTGATGAGCACCGAGCGCGGCGGCAGCGGGCGTCCCTCGGCGATCGAGCGCTCGACGTCCTGGAGCGAGACCGGGGTGGCGAGGCGGCGCAGCCGGTCGAGCTGGGCGCCGAAGGAGCCGGGGTCGGTCACGCCGTGGTAGGCGAGCACCGCGAGCCGCTGGGCGGCCCGGGCGCGGAAGAGCGGTTGGGCGGGCGAGAAGCGCAGCCAGCCGCCGCGGTCGCGGTCGGCGGGGCCCTCGGTGCCGTCGGCGCCGGTGGTGGTGGCGGGAACGGCAGGGACGGTCACGGACGGTGTGCGGTCGGTGGGACGGCTGGTCATGGTGGTGACGGTGCTGTCGGACTGCGGCACTGGGCCCCCCTCGGTCGCCGGTGCGGCGTGGCGGTACCACCGGGGCGACCTGGCCGTGCCCCGGCTGCCGTGGCGCGGCGGCGCCGCCCTCGGCCCGGCCGACCGTGGTGGGGACTCCCAACCCGTGCCACGGAAGGCCTGCATCGCTGACCGGACGGACCTGCAACCGGCGGGAACGCCTCGGACGCTGCTCCTGCTCGCGCCCCGCCGGGTGCCGGACTGCCCGGCGTGCTGCTCGGCCCGCACCTACGGCCTCCGGGTGTGTGGGCACCCGGCGGACCGTCGGAGCGGGCCTGGATCTGGATCGTTCAATGTAGTGGAGACAGCCGACGGCCACCGATGGTTGTACGGCCTTCGGCAAGATTTCGCGGCAGCGTGCGGGAGGCCTGCGGGGGCGTGCGGGAGTGCGCCGGGAGCGTGTTCACCGGCTCCCGTCCGCGCTCCCGCGGGTATACCTTGGGTGGCATGAGCGAGACAGAACGTGATCATGGCGGCACGGTGGCCCGGCTGTTCGGCGGTGCCGCTCTGCACCGTCACCAGCTCGCGCTGGCCGCCGTCGGTGCGGCCTGCATCGCGATGGGCATCCTCACCGCCGTGCTGGTCCCGGAGAGCGACGGCCCCGCAGCCTGGGTGATGGCGGTCGCCGGCTGCCTGGCGGCCGGGGTGCTGCTGCTGGCCCGGGTCGCGTTCGCCCGCCTCCGCCCGAACGGCGGATCGGCGCTCTGACGGGCTCAGGCGCCTCCTGACGGGCTCCGAGTGTGCTGACGGGCCCCGGCGCGCCGAAGGGCAGCGCTGCGTGACACCTCCGGCACCGCGCGGTGCCGCGTTCTGATCGGACCGGCCGATTTTCGGCCTATCTGCGCTTTTCTTTCACAAGTTCCCGGCACCAGCCCCACGCATCCCCCTAGTCTGGGCTCGCCCGGCCGCCGACCGCTGCCGGGCGCAAGGCCACTTGCGCCGCCGGGGAGGGTGGCGCCGAGGGGGGAACGATGGCGGGCAGTGCTGCGTCCGGAGGCATCCGGGGCAGGGTGAAACAGCAGTTGGCACGGGCTGCCGGGGCCGTCCCCGGCGAGGGTGCCACGGTGCTCATCTACCACCGGGTGGGCGGCGGATCCAGCGACGAACTCGACGTCACCACGGCCGACTTCACCGCCCAGATGGACCTGCTCGCCGAGCTGCCGCCCGGCCGGGTGACCGGTCTCGACGAGGCCGCCGACCGCCTCGCGGCCGGCCGCCGCACCCCCAGCACCGTGATCACCTTCGACGACGGCTTCGCCGACGTCTACGAGAACGCCTGGCCGCTGCTCAAGGAACGCGGCCTGCCCTTCACCATCTACCTGGCCAGCGGTCAGGTCGGCGGCCCGATGCGCTGGGAGGGCGCCACCGCCAAGGACACCGGTGCGCCCGGCCTCAGCTGGGAGCAGCTGCGCGAGCTCGTCGACTCCGGCCTGTGCACGGTGGCCAACCACACCCGCACCCACGTCCGTCCCGAACTGCTCTCCACCGACGAGCTGGACGGGTGCAACGACGACATCGAGGAGCGCCTCGGGGTGCGGCCCCAGCACTTCGCCTACACCTGGGGCGTCCCCGTCCCGCACCTGGACGCCGCCCTGCGGGCCCGCTTCCGCACCTCGGCCACCGGCCAGGTCGGCCGCAACCTGCCCGGCTTCGACCCGGCCCGGTTCGCCCGGGTGCCGGTCCGGCGCACCGACCCGATCGACTTCTACCGGGCCAAGCTCTACGGCCGCCTGATACCCGAACGGGCCTATGCCCGGATCGTGGCCACCGCGAAGGCGGTCGGCGCCCGTGCCTGACGCCCTGTCACCCGGTGCCCCGTCACCCCGCCTGCGCGGCCCGCACGGCCGCCCGCTCAGGGTCGCCCACCTCACCACCGTCGACATGAGCCTCCAGCTGCTGCTGGCCACCGAGCTCAAGGTGGACCTGGAGGCCGGCTTCGAGACCTACGGCATCAGCGCCCCCGGCCCCTACGTCGAGCAGCTCACCGCGATCGGGGTCCGGCACGAGCCGCTCCACGCGCTGACCCGCGCCTGGGAGCCGAAGGCCGACCTGGCCGCCGCCCGCGAACTGCTCGCGGTGCTGCGCCGGATCGAGCCCGACGTGCTGCACACCCACAACCCCAAGACCGGCGTGATGGGCCGGATCCTCGGCCGGCTGGCCGGGGTGCCGGTGGTGGTCAACACCTGCCACGGCCTCTGGGCCCAGGCCCACGACCCGATCGCCAAACGGGCCTTCGTGCTGGGCGCCGAGGCCTTCGCGGCCCGCTTCTCGCACGCCGAGCTCTACCAGAACGGCGAGGACCGCAAGACCCTCTCGCGCGCCGTCCCGGCCCGCCGCTCCAGGGTGGTGGGCAACGGCGTGGACCTCTCCCGCTTCGGCGCCGACCCCGAGGCCCGGGCCCGGATCAGGGCCGGACTGGGCGTCGCGGACGACGAGTTGCTGGTCGGCGGGGTCGGCCGCCGGGTCGCCGAGAAGGGCATCGTCGAGTACGCCGAGGCGGCCCGCGCCCTGGCCGGGAAGGCCCGGTTCGTCTGGGTCGGCCCGCAGGACGCGGACAAGCCGGACGCGCTGGCCGAGGAGGAGCGGGGCGTCGAGTACCTCGGCAGCCGCTCCGACATGCCGCAGGTCTACGCCGCGCTCGACGTCTTCGTTCTCCCCTCCTACCGGGAGGGGTTCTCCCGCTCCGCCATGGAGGCCGCCGCCAGCGGTCTGCCGATGGTGCTGAGCGACATCCGCGGGTGCCGCGAGATCGGCACCCACGGCGAGCACCTGCTGCTCACCCCGCCCGGCGACGCCCGGGCCCTCACCACCGCGCTGGACCGGCTCCTCACCGAGCCGGACCTGCGTGAGCAGCTGGGCGCGGCCGCCCGTCGCCGCGCCCTGGCCACGTTCGACCAACGCGCCGTCGCGCGGGTCTCGCTGGAGACCTACGCCGCGGTGGCCAGAGCCAAGCGGTTGGCCTGGCCGGTCGGCTGACGCCACCTCACCACCACACCCGCTGGGGGAGAAGAAGATGAAGCGAGGGGGGGACCTCGTGGTCACCGTGCTGGCCGGGAGCATCGCGCTCCCGCTGGGACTGGTGATCGCGATCCTGATCCGCTGCACCATGGGCGGCCCGGTGATCTTCCGACAGACCCGGACCGGCCGGGCCGGTCAGGAGTTCAGCATCCTCAAGTTCCGCACCATGCGGGACAAGCGCCACCCCGACGAGCCGGACGCTCCCCGGATCACCCGGCTCGGCGCCCTGCTCCGCAAGACCAGTCTCGACGAGCTGCCGCAGCTGTGGAACGTGGTGCGCGGCGACATGGGCGTGATCGGCCCCCGGCCCACCCTGCCCGAGCAGGTCGTCCACTACTCCGAGCGGCAGCGCGGCCGTCTCGCCGTCCGGCCCGGCCTCACCGGCTGGGCCCAGGTCAAGGGCCGCAACTCCATCACCTGGCCCGAGCGGATCGAGCTGGACCTGGAGTACATCGCCAGGCGCTCCCTCGGCCTGGATCTCCGGATCCTCGCCATGACCGCCCGCATGCTCCTGCGCCCCACCGGCATCACCGCCGCCGGCGGCGTCAACCCGGGCTTCCCCGTCCCGGTCGCCACCACCACGACCCGCATCGTCCTTCCCCGTCAGGCCACGGCCCCGCGCATCCCGGTCGAGGAGGCCTCCTGACAGTGGCCACACCGGGGGCGCGGGGAACTGCGCGCGGTGGAAAGGCAGCACCGGCAACTGGCCGATGGTGGTTCAGTTGCCGGTGAGCCGCCTTCCGACCCGCGCAGTTCCCCGCGCCCCCGAGGGCGTAGCCACGTTTGCCCGAGAGGACACCATTCATGACCGAGTCCCTGTGGATCGCCGGAGCCGGCGGCGTCGGCCGCGAGGCGCTGGACACCGCCCTCGCCGCCGGAGTGCCGGTGGCCGGCTTCCTCGACGACCGGGCGCAGGGCGGCACGGTGCGCGGGCTGCCGGTGCTGGCGCCGGCCGAGCTGCCCGCCGGCGCGCCGTACCTGATCGGGATCGCCGACCCCGGGGTGCGGGAGCGGCTGGCCGCGCTCCTGGACGGCCTCGGCGGCCGGGCCGCCACGCTGGTGCACCCCCGGGCGATCGTCGGCCCGGAGACCACGCTCGGGCCGGGCTGCCTGGTGATGGGCGGGGCGTACGTCTCCAGCAACGTCCGGATCGGGCCGCACAGCCAGGTGCACTACAACGCGACGGTCGGTCACGACACCGTGCTGACCGAGCTGGTGACGGTCTATCCGGGCGGCAACGTCTCCGGCTCCGTGCACGCCGAGCCCGGCGCCACCGTCGGCAGCAACGCCGTCGTGCTCCAGGGCCGCAAGCTCGGCCGGCTGGCCTTCGTCGGTGCCGCCGCCGTGGTCACCCGGGACGTCCCGGACGGCACCACGGTGATCGGCTCCCCGGCCCGGCCCATGGCACCGCCCGCCTGACGGACGGTCAGCCCGCCCCGGTCTCCGCGGCGAGCCCGCGCTCCAGCTCGGCCAACGCCGCCGCCCGGGCCCGCAGCTCCGGCACCAGCTCCCGCAGCTCGGGCCGGCCGTCCAGCCGCTCCAGCGCGTCGGCCGCCTGGCCGAGCACCGAGCGGGCCCCGGGCAGGTCGCCGGTGCGCACCAGGCACTCCACCGCGAGCCCCCAGGCCTGCGCCGCCTCCGCCGGCTCCTCGGCCACCTGCCGGGCGTTGCCGATCTCCACCAGCAGCTCGGCGTCGTCGGTCCGCCGGGCCAGCGCGACGGCGTGCCGGAGGAGTTCACCGGCCCGGTCCGGCTCGCCGAGCTCCCGGTGGGCCGTGGCCAGCCACCGCCAGGAACGGGCCACCAGCCAGTGGTCCTCGTTCATGGCGCCCGCCAGTTCGACGACCCGCAGCACCTCGGCGGCCTCGGCCGCCTCGCCCGCCGCCACCAGGGCCTCGCCCAGCGCGAGCCGGGTGGAGGTGGCTCGGAACACCTGCTCCGCCTCGGTGGCCCGCCGGAGCACCCCGCGCAGGAGCGCGACCGCCTCGGGCGCCCGGTCGAGCGCGAGCAGCGCCCGCGCCACCTCCCGGTCCACCTCGTCCGAGGCCCCGGGCTCCGCGATCCGCCGCCACTCGGCGAGTGCGCCCTCGGCGTCGCCCTCCCGCAGCAGGGCCCGACCGAGCGCCAGCCGGAGGGCGTCCCGCTCCGGGCCCAGCTCCGGGTCCCGCTCCGGGCTCAGCTCCGGCGGGCCGTCCAGCAGGGCGAGGGCCCGACGCAGCACGGTCACCGCCTCCTCCCCGCGGTCCTGCCCGGCCAGGGCCCGGCTCACCCCGGAGAGCGCCAGCGCCTCGTCCCGGAGATCCCCGTCGGCGCGGGCCCGCTCCACGGCCTCCTCGAAGCAGGCCGCCGCGGCCCGGGGCTGACGGACCGCCAGCAGGGCCGAGCCCAGCGAGCAGTGCGCGTCCCGGACCATCCGGGGCAGTCCCCGCGCCAACTCCGGCCGGAGCCGGGTCTCGGCCAGTTCGAGGGTCAGCGCCAGCAGGGTCTCGGCCACCAGCAGCCCGGTGTCCGGCAGGTGACGGCGCTCCAGGTACCGCTCCAGGTTGTGGCAGAGCAGCATCCGCAGGTCCGCCGGGCCCTCGCCGGTGGCCAGCAGCACCGCCTCCGCGAGCACCTCGTCCAGCCAGTTCAGCGCCTGGGCCTGCCGGACCGCCACCGACCGGCCACCTCGGGGAGCGGTCGCGAACAGGTCCTCGGCGGCCGCCCGGGTGCGGCCCTCGTACACCAGCAGCAGCCGGATCCGGGCCTGGGCGGCCTCCTCGTCCGCGGGCTCCGCGGACTCTGCTGCCTCCGGGGGCTCGGTGGGCTCGGTGGGCAGCCCCTCCAGGAAGAGCCGGATCAGGTCGGGCAGTTCCCAGCGCCCCTGCCCTCCGCCGCTGCCGGTCACCAGATGGGACCGGACCAGGCCGCGCAGCAGGCGGCGGGTGGTCCGCTCGGATCCGCCGCCCAGTGCGGTGGCGGTGTCGGTGGTGAGGGGGAAGGGCGCCAGTGCCATCAGCCGCAGCAGTCGGGCCTGGTCCGCCGGCAGGTGACGGTACGACACGTCGATGACCGCCCGCAGGGTCCGCTCCCGGTCGGCGATGCCGTCCAGCGCCGTCCGCCGGTCCGCCAGCTCCCCGGCCAACTCGGCGAGGGTCAGCTCCGGGTCCTCGGCGAGCAGTGCCGCCACCATCCGCAGGGCCAGCGGCAGCCGCCCGCACTGGACGGCGAGCGCCTCGGCCGCCTCCGGTTCCCGCCCGAAGCGGCCGTCCCGACGGCCCCGCTGCCGGTGGCCCTCGTGCGGACCGGAGGCCCGGACGTGCAGCCGCAGCGCCTCCAGCGCGTCGGCGCGGCCGAGGGCGGCCAGCTCGACCACCTCGGCGCCGGGCAGACCGAGCGAGTGCCGGGAGGTGACCAGCACCCGGGTGCGCGGATCGCCCGGCAGCAGCGGGAGCACCTGCGGCACGGCGGCCGCGTCGTCGAGCACCACGAGCACCGCACCCTCCCGCGCGGCCAGCAGCGAGCGGTAGAGCTGCTCGCGCTCCGGCTGCCCGGCGGGCTGTTCGGCGGCGGGGACGCCGAGCGCCTCCAGCAGCGTGCCGAGCGCCGCGCCGGGCTCCACCCGGCCGTCCGGCCGGTGGCCCCGGAGGTCGAGGAAGAGCACACCGCCGGGGAAGTCACCCCGCTCCCGGGCCAGGTGGGCGGCCTGCAGGGCGAGTTCGGTGGTGCCCACCCCGCCCGGACCGCTGATCACCACCACGGCGGCCGGACCCGGTTCCGCCTCGGGCACCGCCGGCACCGGCTCCTCGGGGCTCGGTGGCTCCTCCAGATAGGCGTAGGGCAGCGGCAGCATCTGTCCGGAGGGGCTCCGGCGCGCGAGCAGCCGCAGGTTCTCCGGGAGCGGGCCGAAGGTGCCGTCGGCCCGGGTCATCCGCCACTCGGTCCGGGGACCGTCCGGCCCCGGGGCCGGCGGGGCCCAGGTCGACAGCCCGTGCCGGGCGGCGAGCTCCTCCAGCGAGCCGGAGCTGGAGCCGGAGCCCTGATCCGAGCCGGAGCCCGAAGGTGAGCGGGCCGGTGCGGTGGGGGAGCCCGCTGCGGACCCGGGCTGCGGCTCCCCGGGGTCCGCCGGGGCGGACGGTTCCGGACGGAGCAGCTCCAGCAGCCGGTCGAGCTCCGGCTGCCGCCCGACGAACACCCGCCCGCGTGAGCGCAGCCCGTCCAGCGCGGTCCGCACCTCGGCCCGGGCCGCCAGGTTGACCTGCCCGATCGTGCCGGACTGGATCACCGTCCCGATCGAGGCCTGACCGTCGATCAGGTTCCGCACGCCCTCCGGGGACGGGTGGGAGTCCATGCGCACCTCCGGACGGCATAGTCTCGGACCATGGCTATTCCTTCCTTCCTGGCGGAACTGCGCTCCCTCGTCGGCACCCGTCCGCTCTGGCTCACCGGCGTCGGCGCCGTGGTCCGCGACGAGGAGGGCCGGGTGCTGCTCAACCGCCGCAGCGACTCCGGCCGTTGGGGGATCGTCGGCGGCATCCTCGACCCGGGGGAGCAGCCCGCCGAGGGGCTGGTCCGCGAGGTGTTCGAGGAGACCGGCGTGGTGGCCGAGCCCGAGATGCTCAGCGCCGTCACGGTCTCCCCGATGATGAGCTACCCCAACGGGGACCAGGCCCAGTACCTGGACCTGACCTTCCGCTGCCGCGCCGTCTCCGGCGAGGCCAGGGTGAACGACGACGAGTCCCTGGAGGTCCGCTGGTTCACCCTGGCCGAGCTGGCGGAGCTGGAGCTGGACGAGTACGTCCGCTACCGGCTCGAACTGGCGCTGGCAGGGAAGGCCGAGGCCGCCTTCAGCTTCACCCCCGGCACCGGCGACCCGGCCTGACACCCCCTCACGGGCGCGGTCAGAGCGTGCGGAACCAGGCCGCCGTGCGCTCCAGGCCCTCCCGCAGCGGCACCGGCACGACCTCGGGGAACAGCTCGCGCAACCTGGCGTTGTCCGCCTGGGAGTCGCGGACGTCGCCGGGCCGCGGGTCGGTGTGCTCGACCTGCGGGGTCTCGCCGAGCACCTCGCCCAGCAGGCCGATCAGTTCGAGCAGCGAGGTGCGGGTGCCGAAGGCCAGGTTGACCGGGTCGGCGTGCACCACCTTACGGACCACGGCCTCGCTGATCACCTGGGTGACGGTGCCGACGTAGGTGAAGTCCCGGCTCTGGCCGCCGTCCCCGTGCACGCTCAGCGGCCGCCCGGCCAGCGCGGCGTCCAGGAAGGCCGGGACCACGGCGGCGTAGGCGTGCCCGGCCGGCTGGAGCGGGCCGAAGACGTTGAAGAAGCGCAGCGGCAGCACGCCCAGCCCGTAGCAGTGGTGATAGGCCGCCAGGTACGCCTCGGTGGCCAGCTTGCTGACCGCGTACGGGCTCATCGGCGCCGTCCGCATGGTCTCCCGCTTGGGCAGCTCCCGGTTCGCCCCGTAGACCGAGGACGAGGAGGCCGCCGTCACGTGGCCGACGCCGGCCCGGCGGGCGGCCTCCAGCACCTCCAGGGTGCCGGTCGCGTTGGCGTGGTGGCTGGCCAGCGGATCGGCCACCGAGCGCGGCACCGAGGGCAGCGCGGCCAGGTGCACCACCGCTTCGGCCCCGGCGAAGGCCTCGTCCAGCAGTGCCGGGTCCAGGATGGTTCCCTCGTACAGTGTCACGTCGACACCGTCCAGGTTGGCCTTGCTCCCGGTGCTCAGGTTGTCCACCACCGCGACCTCGGCCACCTCGGGCCGGTCCAGCAGCGCGCGGACCAGGTTGGCCCCGATGAAACCGGCTCCGCCGGTCACGACCACCCGCATCTGTCGTACTCCCCCCACCTGTCGGCCCGGGGTCTCCCGCCCCGGGCGCACTGCGCCGCATCGTATCGACGCACCAGGCCCGACGTGCCGCAAACGGGGCAGAGCGGCCACCCCGGGGCCAGAGGGGATGGCAGCACGCACGATCGAAAGTGGTCACACCGGGGGCGCGGGGAACTGCGCGCTGTGGAAAGGCAGCACGTGCAACTGGCTGACGCTGGTTCAGTTGCCGGTGGGCCGCCTCCCGATTCGCGCCCGCGCGGCGGAGCCGCAGATCAGCAGAGCCTCGCGCCCCCGGTGTGACCACCAACCTCCCCCGGGGGCGCCTTTCCGATCCGCCGTGCGCGGGTGGCCCTCCGGGGCTCAGAGTTTGCGCTGGCGGTACATCTCCTCGGCCGCGTCCAGCACGGCGGCCAGGTCCCCGCCGGCCGAGGCGGTGGCCACGGCCGCCACCGCGCCCTCGACGAAAGGGGCGTCGGCCAGCCGGACGGGGAAGGGCAGTCCGTGCTCGTCCGCCTCGGCCAGCAGCGCCCGCACGGTGCCGACCGCGCTGCCGAGGTCGGCCAGCACCGCCACCCCGTGCCCCTGGTCCACCCGCCGGGCCGCCGCCGCGACCAGCACTGCGCTGGTGCCCAGGCCGTCGGCCAGGCTCCCGCCGGTGGCGGCCACCGGCGCCGGGTCGGTCGCCCTGGTCAGTCCGGTGGCCAGCGAGGCCACCGCCTCGGCCAGCCGCTGGCTGTGCGAGACCAGCACCACGCCCACCCGGCCGACCTGCCCGGGCCCGCCCGGCCGCGGCGGGGGAGGGGGCGCCGCCGCGGGGGCCGGGTGCGGGGCGGAGGGGGCCTGTGAGATGGGGATCACATCGGCCCGGGGGTCCTCCCGGCGGTCCATGGCTGCTCCTCGGGGCCTGCGCGGTGCGCGGTCTGACGGGTCGTTGGACCAACCCTCTCGCAGCCGCCCGCCGCGCGCAGCACGATTCGGACGGCCGCTCCTAGCACAGCGCGCCCGCTCACCGCACCCGAACGGCTCATCTGCCCCTGGGGAGACGGCGGTTGGTGCCAAGCGGCGCCCGGGCGGGGAGGGCTGGCTACGCTGGGCCTTCGTCCGACAGAGGGAGAGGGGACATGTCAGTGACCGAGCAGAAGAAGCCGGATCTGGACCTGACCGGGGCCGAGTGGCTCTCCAGCAGCCAGGGGCCGGGGGACGTGCAGATCGCCTTCGTGGACGGCTTCATCGCGATGCGGGACGGGCGGGAGCCGGAGGGCCCGGTCCTGGTCTTCACGCCGGCCGAGTGGCGGGCCTTCGTCCTGGGTGCGCGGGACGGGGAGTTCGACCCGGTCTGAGCGGACACTCCGTCAGGTCCCGTGGGGCCCGGCCTTGGAGGTTCTCCGTCAGATCGGAGGAGCGGCCGCAGGCCCCGGAACACCGGAAAGAAATCTGATGGTCGGATAGTCGTTGACTGTTCGACAAGTAACAGCTCACAGTATGACCAGACAGACGCCGTGCCCAACGCCCCCACGCGTCCAGGCACGGCGCCTGCTGTGCGGTCCGGCACGAGTGCCGGGCCCCCTCCCGTGTGAACCCCTGACGTACCTCGGTACGCGTCGCCGGGAGGGATGGCCCCGGGATCGAGAGCGACTCGACGTCCGGTGCCGGTGCCCGGTATCCGCACGCCCCCACGCGGCGGTCTACCGGGCAGGTTCGCGAGCTGCGACGGGCGGGGCCCCGCGAACCTGGCTTGTGTGTGAAAAAACGAAGTGCGGTCTGTGGTCGTTCCTGCTCTGCTTGACGCTACTCGACGGTCGACGGACAGCGGAAAACGCTTGGGCAGATGGTTCGGTGTGTCGCACGACTATGTGCAGTGAGGGAACGCGCACGCGGGCGCGCTGCGACAAGCCGCCCCCCGGTGGACCGATGCCCACAGCGGCTGTCGTGCTGAACCGAACGTAGCCCGGACGGTTGCTCAGAGTCAACATTGGTCTCTGAGCGTGGATCTCGGCCCGAGCACCCACCCGCCCCGTGAGCAGGGCGTGACCGCACCGTACGATGGCGTCATGTCATTTCTCCGCCGCCGCTCCGGCACCCCCGCGGGCCCGGACTTCGACGTGCTCGCGATGGACCCGGGCGACTGGCCCGGTGACTTCGGCGCCATGATCATGAGCGGCCCGGACGGTTCGTGTCAGGGGATCTTCCTCCGGTACGACCTGTTCGGCGGCCGCGGCCCCGCGATGTTCATCGGCAACCTCCCGGAGGGCTCGCCGGCCCGCGACGCGGCCGACGGAGTCCCGTTCGAGATCCGTCAGCTGCTCACCGCGCTGGAGAACGAGGAGCCGGTCGACTTCGTCTCGGCCGAGGACTTCCCGGTGATGCTCGGCGACGACCTGCTGATCGTCCGGAAGGTGAAGGTCAGTGAGGAGCGCGTGTTCTGCGCCCAGTTCGGCCGCAGCGACGGCGTCCAGGTGACCATCGCCTCCTGGGACCGTCCGATCGCGGACGACCTGTACCAGCTGCTCAAGCCGCTCCCGGCGGAGATGTTCCAGCAGGGCTGACGGCCCCGGAGGTCCACCTTCCAGGCCTTGCTTGACGCTCGTGATCAATGCTTCGTACAGTCACCGGCATGCCGCACCGCCCGCTGCTGACCCGCCGCAGCTACCTCGACCTGCGGCGCACCGCGAGCGCGGTCTGTCCGGCCGGCTGAGGAGGAGTCACTCCTCCGGCGGCGTGCTCCGGGGCTGAAAAGCAGCCAATCTCCGGACCGCCGCGTCCCGGCACCGAGCGCGCCCCCCGAGCGGGTGACGGCGCGTCGTCCGCAGTCCGCAGCGCACCACGCAGCCGCCCCGGAGGCACCCCGCCATGACCGTCACCGACGGCACCCCGTCCGTCCCGGACGCCCTCGCCCGCCTGCCCCGCGTGGTCGACCTGCTGGCGGCCCGCGCGGAGGAGCACGACCGGGACGCCACCTTCCCCTACCAGGGCATCGAGGCCGTGCACGAGGCCGGCCTGCTCACCCTCACCGTCGGCCGCCGCTACGGCGGCCCCGGTGCCGGGCTGGCCGAGACCGTCCAGCTGCTGGCCCAACTCGGCCGGGGCGACGCCTCGGTGGCCCTGCTCGCCGCCGACACCCTGCTGGTCCACGCGGAGCAGGCCCGCACCGGTGGCTGGCCCGCCGCGCTCTACCGCCGCCTGCTGACCGAATCCCGCCGCGGCCCGGCCCTGCTCAACACCCTGCCCGCCGAGCCCGGCCAACGCCCCGACACGGTGGCCCGCCGGGACGGCCAGGGCTGGCGGCTGAACGGCCGCAAGGGCTGGTGCGCCGGGGCCGAGGCGCTGGCCTGGATGGCGGTCCGGGCCCGGACCGAGGAGGAGCCGCCGCGGACCGGCTGGTTCCTGGTCCGCGGGGACAGCCCCGGCATCGAACTCGACCCGGTCTGGGACCAGTTGGGCCTGCGGGCGGCGGCCGGCCAGGAGGTGCAGCTCAGCGAGGTCGCGGTGGCCGCCGACGCGGTGGTGGGCCTGGCACCCGCCCGCAGGGCCGACCCGGCGGCGGAGGCCGCCGACCAGGTCTCCCGCGCCTGGCGCGAACTCGCCCTCTCCGCCGTGCACCTGGGCGTCGCCCGGGCCGCCCAGCAGTGGCTGGTCACCTTCCTGGGCCGCCGTACCCCGGCCAACCTGACGGAGCCGCTCTCCACCCTGCCGCGGTACCGCGCGGCGGTGGCCGAGATCGAGGCCTCGCTGATCGGGGCCGAGGAGCTGCTGCACGGGCTGGCCGCCCGCGTCGACCGGGGCGAGCGCACCGCCGCCCAGCGCACCGGGGCGGCCCAGCTCCTGATCAACCGCGCCGCCACCGCCGCCGTCCAACAGGCCGTCACCCTCACCGGCAACCCCGGCCTCAGCCGCCGCCACCCCCTGGAGCGCTACCTCCGCGACCTCCTCACCGGCCGCACCCACCTCCCCTCCGAGGACGCCACCCTGGAGGCCTTGGCAGCGGAGCTGCACTAGGGGCGCGAGGAACTGCGCGAAGGGGAACGGAACGACCCGTGTGCCGGGTACGGAGTTCCACTTGCAAGTGAGCGTCCGTACCCGGCACACGGGTCTCGTTCTTCCGCCTCGCGCAGTTCCCCGCGCCCCTAGCGGGTGCCCACCGCGGTGCGGACGGCCCGGCGGGCGAGGGCGGCGTCGTCGTAGAGGCGGCGGATCATGATGCGCTGCTCCTCGCCGGCCCCCGGGACGTCGTGCAGGCGGATCTCCCGCATCAGGACCAGCGCCAGGTTCACCAGGAACGCGTCCCGCGCCACCGTCCCGCCGGACTGCGCGAGCTGGCTGATCTGCCGTCGGGCCGCGGTGTCCCCGGAGAGGACGCTCCACAGGACCGCCAGGTCGTATCCCGGGAGGTACCAGCCGGCCTGCTCCCAGTCGACCAGGACCGGCCCGGAGGGCGCGAGCAGCACGTTCCCGAGCAGCGCGTCGCCGTGGCAGAGCTGGAGCGGCGCCGAGGAGAGCCCGTGCAGCAGGGCCCGCAGGTCGCCCGCGTCCCGGTCGGTGAGCTGCCCGACCGAGTGGTAGCGGGAGATCTCCAGCTGGTAGTCGAGCGGCTTGCCGAAGACGTCCGTCGGCGGCCGCCAGAGGTTGAGCGAGCGGATCGAGCCGAGCACCGCGCGCAGCTCGCCCGGGGTGGGGGCGTTCACCGGGTGGCGCTCGCGGGCGGCCTGACGGCCCGGCACCCGCTCCATGACCAGGACGCAGCGGTCGTGGTCGGCGGCCACCAGCCGGGGGAGGCGGACCGGCGGACGGTGCCGGACGAAGGCCCGGTAGACCGCGATCTCGTGGTGGAAGCGCTCGATCAGCTGCTCGGAGTGCTCGCTGCGGAGCGCCTGCGGCGCCAGGCACTTGGCGACCACGGGGGCGCGGCCGATGGTGCCGGCGATGATGATGTGTCGGCTGCCTTCCCGCAGGACCTGGCGCGGGAGGAAGCCAGGGCATATCCGCGCGACGTTGGCGAGGACGGCCCGGACGGCCGGGGTCTGCAGGGCGGCCGGGTCGAGGCGGTCCGTGCCGGTCTCCAGCGGGCGGCCGCGGAGCAGCCGCTCGGAGCCGGGGCGGTTGCCGTACTGGTCGGCCTGGCGCGGCAGCAGGGCGCGGGCGGTGGCGAGGGCGCGGGGGTCGCGGAGGGGGACCGGGCCGGGCCCGGGACGACCGCCGGCCGCGGTGGGGGGGCGCAGCGCGGTGCGGGGCTGGGTGGGGGTGCCGGTGGTCGCTGAGGAGTACATGGGCTGGTGAGGGTCCCTTCCGGTCCGGCGGCTGGCCTCTGCCGGTGTCTGCTGCGGACTCCCCGGTGCGGCTGGGTGCCGCCGGGGCTGGAGGTGGAGCGCAGGCGCCGGGCACGGAACGGTGGGTCGGTGGTCGGCCCGCACCCTGGGGAGTGCGTGCCGTTCGCCAGCCCTGGCCATGCCCGGCGCCTGCGCGCCACCCGGCCGCGCCACCCCCTCGGATGAGGCCCCGGAACGGCCGTTGACGGTGCGTCAGGGCAGTCCCTGGGCCGTTTTCGGCGCTCCGACCCGCAGTCGGGGTGGCGCATCTCTACCTGACACCCGGCGGCCACTGGTGCACCATCTGGCGGACCCTGGCGAAGCGTGGCGAATGGTCGCGCGGCACATGCCAGCGCCACTACTGTCGTGGCAGCCGAGGATCCTGGGGGCTTCACGTGAGCAAGGGGCCGAACGCCAGATTCGCCGACCTCTTCGCCCTGACCGGTTGGTCCAAGGGCGAGTTGGCGAGGCTGGTGAACCGGCGGGGCGCGGCGATGGGCCAGCAACAGCTGTCCACCGACACCTCGCGGGTGCGGCGCTGGATCGAGCAGGGGGAGGTCCCCCGCGACCCGGTGCCCAGAGTACTGGCTGCCGTGTTCACCGAGCGGCTCGGCCGTGTCGTCACCACTGAGGACCTCGGCCTCGAACGACACCGGCCCTCCAGGACCGGGAGCAGCAGCAAGGAACCAGCCTGGGAGCCGGATCGCACGGCCGAGGTCCTCACCGAGTTCACGGGAATGGACCTCATGCTCAACCGACGCGGACTGGTGGGCGCGGGCACCGCGCTCACGGCGGGCGCCGTCATCGGCGACAACCTCTACGACTGGCTGCGCGGCGCCGACGTGGCGTACGCAGCCGAACGTCCGGGCCCCCGGACGATGGTGACCAGCTCCAACGGCAGACCGGTGCTCGACGTATACGAGCCGGGCCCGGTCGGCGACGACGAGGTGGCGGCGCTGGAGCGCTCGGTGGAGGTCTTCCGGGCCTGGGACGCCTCCCGGGGCGGCGGCCTCCAGCGCAAGGCGGTGGTCGGCCAACTCAACGAGGTGGGCGGCCTGTTGACCCACGACATCCGGCCGCAGGCCAAGCGCCGGCTCTGGCTGGTGGCCGCCAACCTGGCGGTGCTGGCGGGCTGGATGTCGCACGACGTCGGCCTGGAGCCCACCGCCCAGCGGTACTTCGTGATCGCCGCCCAGGCCGCCCGGGAGGCCGACGACCGGCCCCGGGCCGGCGAGGCCGTCTCCCGGGCCGCCCGGCAGATGCTCCACCTCGGCCGGGCCGACGACGCCCTCGAACTGATGCGGATGGCCCGGGCGAACGGCGACGGCCGGATGCTCCCGCAGACCGAGGCGATGCTGCACACCGTGGAGGCCTGGGCGCAGGCCGCGCTCGGCCGCGCCGAGGCCACCCGGCGGCTGCTCGGCGAGGCCGAGGAGCTCTTCACCCGCGTCAGCGACCTGCCGGTCCCCAGCTGGATGGCCACCTTCGACGTGGCCGAGCTGCACGGCATGCAGGCCCTGGTCTACCGCACCCTGGCCGAGCACGACCCGGGCTGGGCCCGGCGGGCCGAGCACCACGTCCGCCAGGCGATGGAGCAGCGGCACCGGACCGGCCGTGAGCGCTCCAGCCTGCTGGACGAGATCACCCTGGCCTCGGTGCACTGGCTCTCCGGCGAGCCCGAGGGCGCCCTCACCCACGCCAAGCTGGCGCTCAACTCGATCGGCCAGACCTCCTCGACCCGTACCTGGGACAGGCTCCGGGCCATGTACCGGCTCACCGGGCGCTACCGCACGATGCCGGCCGTGGCCGAGCTGCGCTCCGAGATCGAGGCCGCGATGCCCGCCCCGCGCCGCGAGCCGGGGCTGGCCTGAGCCCGCTCCGGGGCCCGGTCGGAACTGACGGAGTGACAGCGGACGGACCGTCAGCAGGCGGTCCGTCCGCGCCGGTGGGCAGACTCTGCCACGGAGCGCGGTGGGGGGCGAGGAAATTGTGCGGATCCCTTGGAGGTTCCCCGTCGGTGTCCGTCCGGACGGTCCGGCCGCGGGGTGGCTTGATCGGTCCTGTGTGCGTAAGGGGCGGTCAGGCGGTAACCTTCGGTGGTTCCGGCGCCCGGGCGCCCATTGTTCGACCCTCCTGACCCCCGGCGGCGGAAATCCCGTTGCCACCTAGACCGCCGCAACGGATGCTGACGTCATGTTCGAGCCAGTGATAGCGCCCAGTGCCAGCCTCCTCGGCCTCCTCCAGCGAGGCCGTGGTGACGGGCAACTGCATGCGCTCGCGGCCGACCGTCACGAGGCGGTCGCCGCCTTGGAGTCCTGCGTCACATCCGACCCCCGTGCCGACTGGCAGGTCGAGAACCGCTCCCTCTACTACGCCCGGCTCTACATGGAGCTCGAGGCACCGCTCACCGGGCTGGAGCTGCACCTGCACTCCGTCGAGGACACCCTCGACCCGGACGAGGGCCGCACCGGCCTCACCCTGGCCGTCCTCGGCCACCTGGCCGGATACGGCCGCCGGGACGCCCTCACCCTGCTCCGCAGCTACGTCGCCACCGGCAGCAACTGGGCCTGGGCCCTGGACGAGCTGGCGCTGCGCGACGACGACGAGCGCTCGCTGCTCGCGCTGGCCCCCTCGGTGCTCGGCCGCTTCCCGGCCGGCCCGGAGGGCGACGCCGCCCTGAGAGCGGCCGTCCGGGCCGCCTACGAGCCGCGCCCCTGGCGCCTCTGGGCCGCCCACCACCCGCGGATCGCCGCCGCCGGCGAGCAGTCACCCTTCGACCTCTGGCAACGCCAGATGAACCGCACCGGCGTCACCCCCGGCTGGAGCACCGACGACGTGCTGGCCTGGGCCGACCAGCCCGAGCCCGGCGGCTCGCCCGAGCGCCGCGCGGCCGCCGCCGCCCGCTGTCTGGCCGCCGTGGTCCGCCCCGAGGACCGCCGGGCCGTCCTGACCGCCGCCCGCGACGGCGCCCCCGGCGCCCGCACCGCGGCCCTGCGCTACCTGGTGGACCAGCAGGATCCCGAGGCGGCCGGCCTGATCGAGCTGGCCGCCGCCGACATCGACGAGCGGGTCGTCGCCTCCGCCCTGTCCGAGCTGCGCCGGATGCGCGGCGAGGCCGCCCTGGAGCACGCCCGCCGCTGGGCCGACCCGGCCACCGGCGGCGCCGACAGCGCCCTCGGCGAGGCCGCCGTCCAGCTCCTCGCCGACGCCGGCGAACCCGCCGACGGCCCCCTGGTGGTGGCCGGCCTCCGCCGCTGGATCTCCGTGCGCGGGGTCGACGGCAGCGGCCTGGGAACCTTGGTCGACGGCGTGGGGCGGCTGGCCGCCGCCGGTGCCGTCCCCGCCCTGCGCCACGTCTACGGCGAGGCCGCCTCCTCCGAGCTGCGCGGCCGGGCCGCGAAAGCCCTCTCCCTCACCGACCCGTACTTCGCCCGCGGCATCGCCGTCGAGTGCCTCTGGGACTGCGAGGAGGCCACCCGCGAGCTGGCCGCCCGCCACGTCACCACCACCGGCGACGTCCGCGTCCTCGAACGCCTCCGCCGCCTCGCGGCCGACCCGGCCGAAGAGGCCGAGGTCCACACCGTCATCCGCAGCCGCCTCACCGGCCACTGACCGCACCGCGCCCGGACCGCGCTCGGACCGCCCGGAGGGCGGTCAGGGGCGCGGGGAACTGCGCGAACCGGAAGACAACGACCCGTGTGCCGGGCACGGAGATCCACTTGCACGTGGGCATCCGTACCCGGCACACGGGTCGTTTCGTTCCCCTTCGCGCAGTTCCCCGCGCCCCCGGGGTGACCACTTTCGCTGCCTCCCCGCAGCAACGCTGACATCATGGCCCGATGAACCGTCACCTCACCCGCGTCGCGGCCCCGATAGCCGCCTTCGCCGCCGTGCTCCTCGCCGCCGCCCCGGCCTCCGCCCACACCGGCGTGAGCTCGCAGCAGGCACAGGCCCTCGCGGTGGACGCCGTACTGGCGTTCAAGGCGGCGGGGGAGTCGGACACCGCCGGGGTCGACGAGGTGCAGGTGGTGCTCCCGCAGGGGATCGGGCCGGCCGACGTGAGTCTGGTGAAGGCGCCGCAGGGGTGGGCCTTCAAGCCCGGCCCGGAGGGCTTCACGGTGAGCGGGCCCGCGCTCGCGCCGGGCAAGGCCGCCGAGTACCAGGTGAAGGTCCGTCAGCTGCCGGACGCGCCGCAGCTCGCCTTCAAGACCCTGGTCATGTACTCCGACACCCAGGTCGACCGCTGGATCGAGATCCCGCAGAACGGCTCCGAGCCCAAGAACCCGGCCCCCGTCCTCAAGCTGGCCAAGGCCGCCCCCGGTGCCACCCCGCTCGCCGCCCCGACGCCGTCCCCCTCGCCGACACCGACGCCGACCCCGTCCCCTTCCCCGACCGCTACCCCCACGCCGACCGTCTCCCCGTCGGCGACCCCCGTCTCCGTGCAGAGCACCGACGAGGGCGCCGGCTCCAACGGCCCGGTGATCATCGGTGCCGTGGTCCTGCTGCTGGTGGTCACCGGTGGCGTGGTCTGGTGGCGCCGCCGCTCCGCCGAGGGCTGAGCGACGGCGCCACCGCGGCCACCGTCAGTGCGCCGCGGGCGTCCCCGCGTCCGGGGTGAGCACCCCGGCGCTGACCAGCGCGATGATCAGGATGCCGAGCGCGATCCGGTACACCACGAACGGCATGAAGCTGTGGTGCGAGATGTACTTCAGGAACCACGCCACCGCCGCGTACCCGACCACGAAGGCGATGCCCGTGGCCAGCAGCGTCGGCCCCCAGGCCGGGGCCGGCCCCTCGCCGATCTTGAACAGCTCGAGCACGCCCGAGGCCAGGACGGCGGGGATGGCGAGCAGGAAGGAGTACCGGGCCGCCGCCTCCCGGCTGTAGCCGAGGAAGAGGCCGGCGCTGATGGTGCCGCCGGAGCGGGAGACGCCGGGGATCAGGGCGAGCGACTGGGCGAAGCCGTAGCCGAGGGCGTGCGGCAGGGTCAGTTCGGAGATCGGCTTGGCGTTGCGGACCGCGCGGGTCCGGTCGGCCACGGCCAGGATCACGCCGAACAGGATCAGCGTGGTGCCGATGACCCGCAGGTCGCGCAGGCTGCTCTCGATGGTGTCCTGGAACAGCACGCCGAAGATGCCGATCGGCAGGGTGCCGAGGATCACGAACCAGCCGAGCCGGGCGTTCGGGTCGCTCCGCCGCTCCTTCTTGAAGAGCGCGGCGGTCCAGGCGGTGATGATCGCCCAGATGTCCTTGCGGAAGTAGATCA
The DNA here is from genome assembly GCF_039535905.1 of Kitasatospora albolonga. GTDB lineage: Bacteria > Actinomycetota > Actinomycetes > Streptomycetales > Streptomycetaceae > Kitasatospora > Kitasatospora albolonga. The sequence goes on from NZ_BAAAYB010000005.1 coordinate 25,815, forward strand.
GCACCGCGGACTCGGTGCCCAGCTGGGTGACGGCGGTGAACGCGGCGCCCGGGTCCTCCCAGCCGAACAGGGCGGAGAACACCCGGAGGTGGGCGCTGGAGGAGACCGGCAGGAACTCGGTGAGCCCCTGGATCAGTCCGAGGACGGTGGCTTCGAACCAGCTGATCACCGGGCACCCGCCCGAGTCGTCTGGAGGGGGGAGCGCATCTGCTGGTGATCCTGTTCTGCTGACGGGTGTTCCGGGCGCGATGCTAGCGGTTCGAGGTGGACGGCGGACCCTCGGGGCGCCGTTCGGACTGACGGCGTCTCAGGACCCGTCCGGGTGCTCCACCGTGACCCGGAGCACCGAGCCGGGGTGCACGGTGGCCCGGGCCGGGACCAGCCGGGTGGCGGTGGTGTCGGACTCGCCGGTGCCGGGGTTGCGGGCGTAGCGGGGGTGCGGCGCGGGGCCCAGCTGGAGCCGTAGCCGGTGGCCCGCAGCGATCCGCCGGGCGGCGGGGTTCAGGGTGAGGGTCACCCGGTCCGGCCGGTCGGTGCCGGGGGTGAGCCGGACCACCCCGTCGGTGAGGTGGACCGCCTGCCCGCGCGGGTCGACCTCGCAGAGCCTGGCGTAGAGGTCCAGGTGGCCCGAGTCGACCAGCAGCTCGAGGCTCACCGGGCCGAGCAGCCGCACCGGCCCGTCGAACGGCTCGCCGTCCAGGCTCAGCACCGCCTCGTGCCGGCCGGGTGCGTCCACCCGGCGGGGCCCGGCCTGCTGGGAGAGCAGCGCGCCGCCCACCGAGGGCACCGGCCGGTCCGGCACGGCCCGCAGCCGCAGCGGCTCCGCCCCGGGCCGCGCCTCGGGTGAGAGCCGCTCCCCGTCCAGGTGGAGTAGCAGCTCCTTGCCCGGCGGCGGCCACTCGGCGAGCTCGCGCCAGCCCTCGCCGGTGTGCACCCGGACCGGTGCGGCCCGCAGCTCTGACGGGTCGTCGGCCAGGTGGGCGCGGAGCCAGGCCAGGCTCTCCCGGAAGGTCTCGGGCAGGCCGGGGCCCAGGGTGGAGGTGTGCGTCCACGGCCCGACCAGCAGGGAGCGCGGCACCCCGGCCTCGCCGAGCCGCTCCCACTGCCCGAGGGTCTGCCCGAGTTGGACGTCCCACCAGCCGGTGACCAGAGCCGTCGGCACCGAGGTCCGCCGGGCCACCGCCGCGAGGTCGGCGCCGTGCCAGTACGGGTCGCCCGGCTCCGGGTGGTCCATGGCCTCCGCCAGGAACGGGACCGGCCGGCCCGTCCCGGCGGTGTACGCCTGACGGAGCGGCAGGCCCCGGGTGGCGGCGCGCAGATGGCGCTGCAGGCGCGCGGCGGCGCGCATCAGCGCGCCGAAGCCGTGCTGGAAGTGGAGCAGCCCGACCGAGGCGATCAGCGCGTTCTCCAGCTGGAACACGCCCGGGGCGCCGGGTGCGCCGCCGGTGCGGAAGAAGCCGTACAGGTCGTGGACGCCGTTGTGCACCACCATGGCGCGCAGCTCCGGCGGCGGGTCGGCGGCCAGCGCCCACTGGACGTAGCCCAGGTAGCTGGGGCCGATGGTGCCGAGCCGGCCGTCGAACCACGGCTGCCCGCGCAGCCACTCCACGGTGGCCAGGCCGTCGGCCCGCTCGTCCCGCCACGGCCGGAACTCCCCGCCGGAGCCGCCGGTGCCCCGGCAGCTCTGGATCACCACGTGGAACCCCTGCTCGGCCAGTGCCAGCCCGTACAGCGGCATCCACGGGAACCCCCGGCCGTAGGGGGAGCGGAGCAGCACGGTCGGGAACGGGCCGGGGCCGACCGGGAGGTGGTGGTCCGTCAGCAGCACGGTGCCGTCCTCGGCCGGCACCTCCAGCGCCGGGCGGTGGCGGGTGTCGAAGCGCTTCGGGGGCAGGCCGCGCAGGGTGCGGCGGAGCAGCCGGGCGGCCCGGGGCGGGCGGCGGGTGGTCTCGGGCATCGGGGCCCCCTCCTCTTTTTCGTACGTTGTACGAGAATAGCGGATGCTTGGATGGAGTCCACCCCTGGGAGAGGAGCGGAGCGTGGCGGAGGGCATCGACCCCGAACGGCTCTGGCTGCCGCCGGACCGGCCCGGCCGGGGCCGGCCGCCCCGGTACAGCCGGGAGCAGATCACGGTGGCGGCGGTCGGACTGGCCGACGAGGAGGGTCTGGCCGCCGTCACCATGCGGGCGGTGGCGGCCCGGCTCGGGGTGGCCGTCATGTCGCTGTACAGCTACGTGCCCGACAAGGACACCCTGCTGGAACTGATGGTCGACGCGGTCTCGGCCGGGATGGAGTTCCCGCCCCCGAGCGAGGACTGGCGGGCCGACGTCCGTGGTCTGGCCCGGGCCCAACGGACCCTGATGCACCGTCACCCCTGGCTGGTCGCCGCCCTTCCGCAGCGTCGCACCATCGGGCCCGGCACCCTGGCGGCCCTGGAGCACGCGCTGGCCGTGCTGGCCCCCTCCGGGCTCTCCGGCGGGGCCCGCGCCGAGGTCTTCGCCCTGATCAGCGGCTTTGTCGCGAGCCACGTCGGGTACGAACTCGCCCAGCGCCGCGCCCTGGAGACCGCCGGCCCGGACTTCGCCGCCGCCCAGTACCGCTACCTCACCACCATGGCCGCCACCGGCGCCTACCCCCACCTCGCCGCCACCCTCGCCGAACCCCCCACCCCCGCCGACCCCGACGCCACCTTCACCCGCCTCCTCGACCGCCTCCTCGCCGGCGTCACGGACTGACGCCGCGCCGCGCCGATGCCGAAGGCATCAGGGGCGCGAGGAACTGCGCGAAGCGGAAGACCTCTCCCGTCTGCCGGGTACGGAGAACCACGTGCAAGTGAGCGCCCGTACCCGGCACACGGTCTCCTTCTCCCGATTCGCGCAGTTCCCCGCGCCCCTGATGCCTCCGGCGTCAGCGCGCCCACGCGGCGGAGCCGCCCCGCGCCGCTGAAAACCCGATCGTGGTCCCGTCCGGAAACTCCGTGTACCCGCGGCGGAGCCCGTGGCATCATCCCTCGGTGATCACTGCAGCCACCTCCGGTACCTGGACCCTCGGCGACTTCCCCGTGCACCGCCTCGGCTTCGGCGCGATGCGCCTCACCGGCAGCGCCGCCTTCGACCTCGGCACCCCCAGCGACCGCTCGCGCTCCCTCGCGGTGCTCCGCCGGGCCGTCGAGCTGGGCGTCAACCACATCGACACCGCCGCCATCTACTTCTCCACCCTCCGCTCCGCCAACGAGCTGATCAACTCCGCCCTCGCCCCGTACCCGGACGACCTCCTGATATCGACCAAGGTCGGCCCGGTCCGCGACGTCACAGGCGAGTGGCTGGAGTGGGCCCGCCCCGACCAGCTCCGCGGGCACGTCGAGGAGAACCTCCGTCAGCTCGGCCGCGACCACCTCGACCTGGTCAACTACCGCACCAACGGCCGCGCCCCGATCGCCGAGCACTTCGGCGCCCTCGCCGAGCTCCGCGAGGCCGGCCTGATCCGTCACCTCGGCCTCTCCAACGCCGACACCACCCAGCTCGCCGAGGCCCGGCGGATCGCCCCCGTGGTCTGCGTGCAGAACCGTTTCGGCCTGGGCGCCACCCCCGCCCAGCGCGCCGTCCTGGAGGCCTGCGGCGAGCAGGGCATCGCCTTCGTCCCGTTCTTCGCCATCGCCGGCAAGGGCGCCGAGGCCGGTGCCGAGCACACCGACGGCCCCGCCCTGCTCGCCGCCGCCGAGGCGCACGACGCCAGCCCCGCCCAGATCCGGCTGGCCTGGAGCCTGGCCCAGGGCCCGCACGTGCTGGCCATCCCCGGCACCGGGAACCCGGCCCACCTGGAGCAGAACGTCGCCGCCGGAGCCATCCGCCTGACCGAGGACGAGCTCGCCGCTCTGGAGGCCGAGGCGTGACGGCCACCCCCGCAGACCTGGCGATCCGTCACGTCACCGCCCTGTCCCACGGGGCACCCCTCCCGGCCGGCCTCCGGGTCACCCTCAACTTCCACCCCGACCGCACCACCGCCGGCCGCACGGTCCTGGCCGCGCTCGCCGAGGACGGCAGCTACCACTCCCAGTTCGTCACCGGCACCAGCAACGGCGGCCTCACCGCCCACCCCGGCGGCGACCGCTGGGCCTGGGAGAGCCGGATCTTCGGCGGCGCGTACGACCAGGCCCCGCCCGCCGAGCGCCCGGTGTACGGCGCCCTCGACTTCCGCCACCGCCCGTACGGTGCGGCCCCGCGCTTCGGTTCCGCCTTCTTCCGGCTCACCGCCGGGGCCCTGGACCGCACCACCTTCTGCTACCCGGACAGCTTCCTGGAGCCCGAACACTTCGGCACCGCCGAGCGGATGGCCCTGATCGAGCTGGCCGAGGCGGACGACCAGGACGCCCTGGACGACTACGTCGAGGCCCATGTCCACGGCGGCGTCCACCTCGCCCGCGACGTGGAGGCCCTCGTCCTCGACCCCTGTTACCTGGGCACCGAGGTCGAGGAGGCCGCAGCCGCGCTGCCCTGTCCCGTCGAGTACCACCCGGGCCTGCGGCTGAGCACCGAGGTGCTGCGCCGTCACCCCGACTACCGGGGGCCGGAGTTCGTCGAGCTCGGCATCGCCCTCGCCCGGGACGGCCACCTCGACCCGCTGGTCCTCGGGGAGGCGGCCCGTTCCGGCGAGCACGACCCGCAGGCCCTCAAGCGCGTCTGGCACTACCTGGCCCGCTTCGGCGGCCCCCGCACCACCTGACGGCCCCTCAGTCCGCTCGGCGGCCCGCCCGCCGCCCAGCGGGTGGAGGTCTGGGCCGGTGGCGCCCGCCGCCTGCTCGACCACCACTCCCCGGACGCGCCCGCGTACGTCCTCGGCACCAGCTCGGGCGCCGTCACCGCCCTGCTGCCCGCCGTCCTCGACGGTCCGTCGGCTACCGTCCCCACCATGGACATCGACGCCCTCCCCGTCTTCGAGTTCGCTTTCCCCGGCCCGCTCCGCGACCAGCTGGTCGGCGCGGTCCTCTCCGGGGCCAAGACCACCACCACCGGCCTGGCCGTCGACTACGCCACCACCGGAGACCCCCTGCCCCGGGCCGGCCACCGCGCCGCCGTCATCGACTCCGACGGCCACCGCGTCGCGGTCATCGAACTCACCGAGGTCCGCGTCCTGCGCCTCGCCGACGTAGACCTGCGCCACGCGGTCGACGAGGGCGAGGGCGACGAGACGGTGGCCCAGTGGCGCACCAACCACGAGTCCTTCTGGCACGGCCCCGAAGTCCGCGCCGAACTCGGCCCCGACTTCACCGTCGACGACGACACCGAGGTGGTCGCCCAGCGCTTCCGCGTCCTCTGGCAGGCCGAGGCCTGACGCCCGGCACCCGACGGCGGACCGCACCGTGGTAGGACAGGGGTCCGGGTCGAAGCCATCTGCAGTGGCTTCGACCCGGACCCCTGTCCGTTCGGCGTCTAGCGGCGGTCGACGGCCTCGGTCACGTGCAGCCAGGCCTCCAGGTCCGCGAGCCGTGCCTCCAGGGCCGGGCGCAGGGCCGCCGCGCTGGAGGCGCCGAGGGCCAGGCGCAGCGGCGGGTTGGGGCTGTCGACCGCACCCCGGATGCCTTCGGCGATCCGCGCGGCGTCGGAGAACGCGGACGCCGGCATCTCCCCGATGGCCTGGTGGACCTGACGGACGGTCGGGTCGTAGTCGTCCAGGCCGGCCGCGACGTCCAGGTTGGCGAGGAACGGGGTCGCGGTCATCCCGGGCTGGATGAGGGTGACCTTGATGCCGAGCGGTGCGACCTCCGCCGCGAGCGCGTCCGTCAGCCCCTCGACCGCGTACTTGGTGGCGGCGAGCAGGCCCACGCCGGGGTGGGCGGACTGCCCGTACACCGAGGAGCCCTGGAGGACGTGCCCCGAGCGCTGGGCCCGGAGCACCGGGAGTGTTGCGCGGAGCACGTTGAGCGCCCCGAAGACGTTGGTGTCGAACACGGCCCGCGCCTGCGCGTCGGAGGCCTCCTCGACGGCTCCGAACAGCCCGTACCCCGCGTTGTTGGCCACGACGTCGATCCGGCCGAACCGGGCGAGCGTGCTCTTTACCGCCTCCTCGACGGCCTGCTCCTCGCGTACGTCCGTCGGGAGGAGGAGCAGCCTGTCGGTGTGAGCGTGCGTCAGTTCCCGCAGCGAGGAGGTGTCGCGGGCGAGGGCGGCGACGGATTCGCCGTTCTCCAGTGCCTGGAGGGTCAGTTCACGGCCGATGCCGGAGGTCGCGCCGGTGATCAGCCATGTGCGTGTCTGGTTCATGTTGCGACCGTATTGGCTTAGCTCGCAACGAGTCAATCTTGATCCACCATGGAGTTATGTTCTAACGCCATTAGCTCGCATCGCGCTGGCGCTCTGTGGGAGGATGGCCGGCGTGACAGCCGCATCCCCCGGACCCAGCAGCCCACGCACCGTCACGCCGACGGTCGAGACCGTCCTCGCGTTCGTGAACACGCGCGCCGACGGTGGGGGGAGCCGAGAACTCTTCGCGGACGGGGACGCGTTCGCGGCCTGGCTGGCCGAGCGCGAGGACTTCGACGAGGACTTCGGCGGCGTGGCCGAGCCGACCGACGCCGACGCGGCGGTCGCGCGCGAACTGCGCGACGCCCTGGTGACGCTGCTGCTAGCGCACTCGGGCGACCCGGAGAGCCAGGGGGAGCCGCTGCTGCGCGCGGAGCGGTACCTGCGGAGCGTGGGTTCGCTCTACCCGCTGGCGCCGGTGGTCACGGCCCGCGGAGTGGAGCTGGCCTCGCCGCAGACCGGCGTGCCGCGCGTCTTCGGCACCGTCCTGGCTGCGGTCACGACCGCCGCGCAGAGCGGCGACTGGGGCCGGGTCAAGGCCTGCCTGAACCCCCCGTGCCACTTCGGCTTCTTCGACCGCACCCGCAACGGCGGCGGTCTGTACTGCAGCACCGGCTGCGGCTCTCAGGTCTCCATGCGCAAGCATCGCCAACGCCGGCGCGAGGCGGCCCCCGAGGCGTGAGACGCCCCTCGGGGGCTCATGCCTCGGACCGGGCGCTACCGGTTCTCGTACTCCGCCACCAGGACGGCCCGGCCGAGGGCGAAGAACCCGAGCGCGCCGCTGATCGCCGCCGCCGAGGTGTCCGCGTCCGGCCCCAACTCCTCGACGGGCAGGGCGTGCACGGTGAACACGTACCGGTGCGGCCCGTGCCCGGGCGGCGGCGCCGCACCGCCGAACTCCTTGGTCCCGTAGTCGTTCCGCCCGTGCACCGCCCCCTCCGGCAGCCCCGGGAACGCCCCGCTCCCCGCCCCGGCGGGCAGCTCCGTGGTGGTCACCGGAAGGTTGAACAGCACCCAGTGCCACCACCCGCTGCCCGTGGGCGCGTCGGGGTCGAAACAGGTCACCGCGAAGCTCTTGGTTCCGGCCGGGAACCCCGACCACGCGAGCTGCGGCGAGAGGTTGCCGCCCTCCAGCGTCTGGGCCGGCAGCAGCGTGCCGCCGTCCTTCACGTCGTCACTGCTGACGCTGAACGCCGGTACGGGGCGCAGGAATTCGTGGGGCAGCGGAGGCCTGGTCATGGCGGATGTTCTCCCTGGTCGAATCGGGTACCGGCGGAGATTAGCCCAGCCCGCGCGCGCCACGCCCACCCCCTTTCGAATACCCGTTCTCCGGCACCCGTCCCGCTAGGATGGGAAGCCCAGAGAGGCCGCGCCCTGTCAGTGCCGGGCACGATGATCGGCCACATGGGAGTTCTGTTCGGCTACTACGCCGCCGATGACGACGCACACGCGCTCGGCGCGATCGACCGCGACGACGACGGTCCGCTCGGCGCGGGCTACGACGGGGTCGAGGTCAAGCACCTGGACCCGGTCGTCTGCCTGCTCCCCGCCGAGGCCCGCCTCCGCGGCGGCCCGGCCGCAGCCGTCACCGCGGACCGCGCGCGGGGCCGGCTGGTCGGCATGATCGAGGACGGCGAAGTGGTCACGGTGGGGCTCTCGCCCGCCTTCCGGGACGCACTCGCCGCCGCCACCCCGGAGTCACTCGCCGAGGCGGCCGAGGTCTGGTCCCGCTCTGACGCCTCGCTCGGGCCGTCCGAACGTCCCTGGCTGCTGGACTTCCTGACGGACCTGGCCGCCCTCGCGACCCGGGCGGTCGCCCGCGGCCAAGGTCTGTACTGCTGGATCTGCCCGTAGCCGAGCGCCGCGCGTCCCGGCCCGCGCGTCCGAGACCGTCCGTCAGGAGTCCGGGAGACCGAACAACGGCAGGCAGGGAGCGAGCCCCTCCACCGTGACCCGGACGCTCCGGTGCTCCTCCCAGCGGGCCCGGCCCAGCCGCAGCCGCCTGGTGGTCACTGGCACTCCCCTCACGACATGCCGGTCGACCCCGTCGGGTTCGTACCCGTGCTTGAGCGACACCGCGTACGAGGGGCCGTTGTCCTCGAACGCCCCCGACGTCGCCTCGGCCGCCCCCAGCCCGGCGAACGCCAGGTGCAGGACGGCGGCCCGCATCTCGGTGCCGATGCCCCGGCCCTGGTGGGCCGTCCCCAGCCAGGAACCGGTGCCGACCTGCCGCAGCACGGCGAACTCCCGGGCGGCGACGGTCTGTTGGCCGAGGACCCGGCCGTCCTCGAGGACGGCCAGGTTCAGGGCCCAGTCCTGCGGGGACCAGTTCCCCCGGCGCAGCCAGTGGTGCTGCACCACCGAACGGGCCCGCTCCGCGGGCGGCAGGTCGGTCCACGGCACCAGGAAGGGCATCCGGTCCGGCGCGTGGACACCGGCCGCCGCCAAATCGGCCAAGGCGGCCAGCTCGTCGTCGGTGGGCAGTCGGAGTTCGAGGCGGGGTGTGCGCAGGCGCAGGCCGAGCAGCGGCCAGTGGTCGGTCAGCATGCGCCATTGTCGGCGTTGCCGCCCTCCTCGGACACCTGGATGGCTTCGTTCACGTGAAGTGGTTCTGGCTAAACTTCCGGATGCTGTTGGCAATCTTCAGTAGCTGTCAGTTTGGGTCCGGTCGATCGTCTGGCGGCAGAGGCGTGTGAAGCGGATTGCGGGGCTGGTCCGGGTGTTGCCCGGCTGATGCCAATAGCACCCTCTTCGTGGGGCGGTGAGGGGCCGTGACGGTTCTGGTGGCTGCGGACCGGGTCAGCCGCGGCCAAGGTAGGGGAGGTAGTTGTCCGGCTCCAGGACCGGCTCTGCCCAGGCCGCGTGCGCGAACACCGTGCGCCAGGTGAGCGTGCCGCCCTCGGTCTCGGCGAGCTGTGTGCGAATGCGCGGAGTGAGGCGTATCCGGTAGCGCAGGCCCTCTACGTCGACGATGCCGCAGTCCCCGTCCTGGGACTTCTCCGGTGTAACTGCGGCCAGGCTCACCTGCCAGCCGGCCTTGGTCGCAAGGTACATCCATACCTCGACAGCGCGCCCTCGATTGTTGAAGCTGCCCACCTTGGCGATGATCTGAACCGGGTCGGTTCGGTCGTCCAGGGCCATGTCCTACCTCCATCGGTCCGGAGGATCATGGCAGACCAGCCGCCTCAGGTTGCAGCGGGAGTCGACCGGTCCGCAGGCAGGACCCGAGGTACGGGCAGTTGTCGAAGATCACCAACAGCATCACTTCCGTGGAACGGTGACGCGCAGTACCGACGGGGGTGTCGGCACTGCGGGCACGGCGTAGCGGAGCTGGTACCGGAGGGTGTGGACCTGGCTGGCTTCGCCGATCCGCGCCATGGCGCTGAGGCACTGGCCTTTCTTGGCTCGGAGGTACTCGGCGCACCCGGCTACCTCGGTCAGGAGGCCGGCCCCGGGGCCTGGGTCTACTTGGTGCCGCAGGACCCGCAGCTCCGACGGCAGGGTTCGAACCGGTTGCCATGCCGCATGGCCGGTGGACCCAGTGGATCAGGGTCCGGTGCCGGGCCAGACCGGAACGCCGGGGAGCATGCGGTGGCCGATCGCGGCCGCCGACGGGCACCCGAGGACACCTGAGAACAGGCCGGTCATCAGCAGCAGGGCGCCTTGGGCCCGGGTGCTCTCGTGGCCTGCCCCGCCGTCCTTCCGGACCGGCGACGGGTGGCGCGGCAGGGCAATGAACCGGCCGGGCCAGATCAGACCGGGTTGGCGGGCCGGTAGGGGCTGCGGTAGTCGAAGCCGGTGTCCGGGCCGCCGGTGAAGACCACCGCGTCGTCGTCCAGGCCGAGCGTCTCCAGCAGCACCCGCAGTGCTCCGTCGTCGTCTCCGGTGTGGGAGCGGTGCAGCCACACCCACGTCTCCGTCTGCCCGTGGGTCATGAGGCTGAGCGCGAAGTGCCGTCGGCCGACCCTGAACATCGCGGCGTCCACCTCGCCGAGATCCTCCCAGCTCCGCTCCACCGTCAGGCGCAGCCGCGCGGCCAGGGCGTCCAGCGAGGGCTTCAGGCCGGCGATCATCCGGAATCCGCTCGCGGCGGCCCCCCAGAGGCTCAACTGCATGGCCGGGTTCCCGCCCTTTCGGTAGGGCGGGACGGTGGCCGGCTGCCAGTCGGGCTCCGGCCCGGGTACGACGATCTCCGCCATGCTTTCCCCCTCCATATGACCCGCCCGGGTCAGGCGCAGCGTACCCCGGCCAGGAGAACCACACGATCTTGATCGGTGGACTTCGGGGCGGGTGCTACAGGATGGAGTAGGTCTGGTACTTGCCTTGCAGGGATGAGGTAGCCGCGTTGGCTACGTCGGCCCGGGGGCCGGCCGCGCACTCCTGGAGGAACGCTCGGACGCGAGGGCCCGTCCATCCTGCTGCGGCTGCCGCAGCCCAGAATCGGAGGCCGTCGTGAGGGCCCAGGGGGTCGAGGAGGTCGAGGACGTGGTCGATCGTGGCCGAGTCCAAGGGGAGCTGCTGCATGGCGACGGCGCGCAGGGCGCCGTCGGCGAGCATCGGAGTGCCGCCATCCAGGCACCAGCGCAGTGAATCGGCTGCGTCTTCGGCGGCGCTCAGCCGGACGATGGCGTCGCCAAGCGCGACGTACACCATGTTGGCCTTGAAGGGGCGCTGGGCCAGATCGCGGAGCAGGCCGAGGGCAGGCCGGTGGCCGCACATCCCGAGGGCCATGACGACCTGGTACTGCGTCTCCCAAGTACGGGCATCACGAACCTCCCGCTGGAGGGCCTCCATCAACGACGGCCCTGCGGCCGGGTCGGCAAGCCGACGCAGGCGCGATGCGGCAGAACGCCGCTTGGGTGAGAGTCGGTGGCCGAGCTGCGCCAAGGCTTCATCCAATGTCAGCGCCATCTTGATCCTCTTCTCGGCGGCTCCATCTTCGGCGGCAACGTATGCCCTTGCCCCGACAAGGCGGTCCGTCCCCGCCGTCGACCAAGATCGAGTGGCAGAAACCGCCAACCGTCAAGATCGTCTAACGAGCGGTCAGGATCATCTGACATGGGACGCTGGCGTCCCGTGCCAAACGATCTTGCCGGTGATTCGGTATCGCTGCGGAACGGAGGGTGCCCAGGTCGAAGGGCTCCAGGCTCAGCGCATGTCGGCCTCCAGCCACTCCCCGAGGGTTCGGTGCAGCAGTTCCACCTGCGACCGGTCGAGGATCACGGTCGTCGTCTCAGAGGCAGGGTGCTCCTCGTTGGTCGCGGCGGGCCGGGTGAGCGACAGGCGCACGAAGTCCACCGGAAGGGGTGCCGGCTGTTCCGAAGCCCCAGCGCTCAGGGCCGGATCGCGGACGAGGGGATGGCAGTGGTCCGGGATCGCGGCGAGCTCCAGTCGGCCGTCGCGCGGATGGTGGTCGGCTGGGTTGAGGTGCGAGCCCCGGTAGGCGAGCGGTGGTGGTGCGTCGCCGTCTACGGCGAACAGCAGCCAGGTGGCGTAGATCGACATTGACCGGTCTTCAGTGAGCAGGAGTTTCAGGGTGCGGCCTCGGTTCACCAGGATCGGAGGCACAGGAGCTCTGCCTCCGGCGGAGCGTCACCACCTCGGGCACGATCGGTGCGAGGGTCTCGGTGGCGATGGCGGCGAGGTGCGCCGGTGCGGAGCCGGACCGGAGTGCGGTCACGTACTCGGCGGCTTCGGCATGGGTGAGGGCCGGTACGTTCCGCCGCAGCAGGCGCATGGCGACGACCCGGCCCTGCTCGGTCACGGCCTCACGGACCGCGTCCTCCAGGTCGTCGACCGCCGTCCGGACCGGCATCCGCCGGATGCGCCGGCGGTAGTCGTCCTCCCAGTCGCCGACCGAACTGCCGATGGCGTGGAGGCCGCCGTCGAGCCGGTCGACCAGGTAGGGGCCGTTTCCCCCGAGGCGCTGCATCGGGTCTCGGGTGCGGAGGTACTCCGGTGTCTGGTAGTGGACGATCCAGACGAGCTCGTGCTCCTCCACGCCGGACACCACGAATCGGCCCTCGAACTTGAGGTCCAGATCCTCCTGGGCCAGGTGCCTGGCGTACTCACGGTCGATCATGCTGGGCAGCATTCCGCAGGGGGGCTTCCGGGGCCAGCGGATTCCGGCCCGGCGTCAGAGCACGAAGCGGAGCGGGGTGCCCGGGCGGGCCTGGGCGGCGGAGGGGAGGTCGCCGGTCGGGACGACGCCGATGACCGGGTAGCCGCCGGTGGTGGGGTGGTCGGCGAGGAAGACCACGGGGCGGCCGTCGGGCGGGACCTGGACGGCGCCCAGGACCATGCCCTCGCTGGGGAGTTCGTCGGTCCGCAGGCGGGGGAGGGGAGGGCCTTCGGTGCGCAGGGCGATCCGGTTGGACGCGGCGGCGACCTCGTACCGGGCGCGGGCCAGCAGCGTGAACGCCGACGGGGCGAACCAGTCGGCGCGCGGCCCCGGCAGCAGGCGGAGCACCAACTCGGCCGGGGGCGCGGGCAGGACCGCGAGCCCGTCACCCGGCGGCGGAGCGACGGGCGCACCCACCGGGAGCAGCTGACCGCCCGTCAGCGGGGCCGGGCCGAGCCCGGAGAGCAGGTCCGCCGAACGGCTGCCCAGGACGGGCTCCACCGCCACCCCGCCCGCCACCGCGAGGTAGCTCCGCACGCCGTACGTGGCCGGCCCGATCTCGACCACAGCCCCGTCCGGCACCGTCACCGCCGCACCCCAGGCCGCCGCCCGTCCGCCGACCCGGACCGCCGCCGGAGCCCCGGTCACGGCGACCACCACCCGCCCGACGGCCCGCAGCGCGACCCCGCCGAGCGTGGTCTCCAGTCCGGCCGCCCCCTCGGGGTTCCCCACCAAGCGGTTCGCCGCCCGCAACGCCGGTTCGTCCAACGCCCCGCCCCGGGGCACCCCCAGGTGCGCCACCCCCCCGCCGCCCCAGGTCCTGAACCGTCGTCAACGGCCCGGGCCGCACCACCACCAGCCCCGTCACGACGCGGCGCCAGGGGCGCGAGGAACGGCGCGCGGGGGTACGGCAGCACGTGCACCTGGCTGACGGTGGTTCAGTTGCCGGTGGGCCGCCTTCCGGTTCGCGCAGTTCCCCGCGCCCCCAGAGGCGTAGCCACGTTCGCAGGGCGTCACGAGCCCGCCTCCGGCACGAACCGCACCCGCGTCCCCGGCGCCAGCAACGCCGCCGGCTCCCGGGACGCGTCCCACAGCACCGCCGCCGTCCGCCCGATCAACTGCCACCCCCCGGGCGAGGACCGCGGATAGACCCCCGTGTACGGCCCCGCCAGCGCCACCGACCCCGCCGGGACGGAGCTCCGCGGAGTGGCCCGCCGCGGCACGTGGTACCGCTCCGGAAGCCCCGTCAGGTACGCGAAACCCGGCGCGAAGCCGCAGAAGGCCACCCGGTACTCCACCGACGAGTGCACCCGCACGGCCTCCGCCACCGACACCCCCCACAGCCCGGCCACCTCCTCCAGGTCCGCCCCGTCGTAGACCACCCGCACCGACACCAGCGGCCCCTCGGCCGCCCGGCGCTCCGTCAGCCGCCACCCCGCCAGCTCCCGCCGCAGCGCCGCCACGTCCGACACCCCGTCCAGCAGCACCGTCCGCGCCGCCGGCACGATCTCCGCCACCTCCGGCAGGGACCCGCGCCGGGCCAGCAGCTCCGCGTACAGCGCCTCGACCGACGCCCCGTCCGGCGCCTCGACCAACAGCGCCTCCGCCCCGACCTGCCGGAACGTCAACCCCCCGTCGTCCCCGACCTGTCGGAACGTCAACCCCCCGTCGTCCCCGACCTGTCGGAACGTCAACCCCCCGTCGTCCCCGACCTGTCGGAACGTCAACCCCCCGTCGGCCCCCATCAGACGAAGGCCTCCACCCGCACCCCCGCCGAGGCCAGTGCGCCCCGTACCCGCCAGGCCAGCTGCGCGGCCCCCGGGGTGTCCCCGTGCACGCACAGCGAACGCGCCTCCACCGCCACCGGCTCGCCTCCGACCGCGGTGACCAGACCGTCCTTCGCGATGCCGACGGCCCGGGCGATGACCGCCTCCGGGTCGTGCAGCACGGCCTCGGGGTCGCGCCGGGGGACGAGGGTGCCGGCCCAGGTGTAGCCCCGGTCGGCGAAGGCCTCGGTGACGACCGGGAGGCCGACGCCCTCGGCGACGGCGAGCAGCCGGGAGCCGGGGAGGCCGAGCACCGGCAGCGGGCCGTCGCAGACCGCCCCGGCCCGCAGCACTCCGGCCACCACCGCCTCGGCCTGTTCGGAGTCGCCGACCACCCGGTTGTAGAGGGCGCCGTGCGGCTTGACGTAGCTGACCCGGGAGCCGGCCGCGCGGGCGAAGACCTGGAGGGCGCCGATCTGGTACGCGATCTCGTCGGCCAGCTCCTCGGAGGGCACCTCCATCGCGCGGCGGCCGAAGCCGGCCAGGTCGCGGTAGGAGACCTGGGCGCCGATCCGGACGCCGCGTTCGGCGGCGAGCGCGCAGACCCGGCGCATGGTGGACGGGTCGCCGGCGTGGAAGCCGCAGGCCACGTTGGCGCTGGTCACCACGGAGAGCAGGGCCTCGTCGTCGGTCAGGGTCCAGCGTCCGAACCCCTCGCCGAGGTCCGCATTGAGATCGATCACCGCTTCGCTCACGCCAACACCCTCATGCCAACACCCGTCTCCCGCCCGCTTCCTGGGGGTGATCGTAGGGCCTGCGCAGGGGCGCGTACGCACCTGACCCGATGCCGGAGCGCGCACCCGCCGGGTGCGCGCTCCCTCACATGGAGGAACGTTTCCTCTCCGTACTCCCCAGGGCCGTCGGCCGGACGGGTGAGACCTCGTCAGGCCGCGGTCGCCACCGCCGCCGGCCGCCGCCGCAGCGCCTCGGCCCACTCGAGCCGCCGGATGCCCCGCAGCACCACCAGCAGCGGCACCGCACCGAACACCCCGAACGACATGTCGATGAATCGCCATGCCAGCGGGATCCCGCGCAGCGGCCCGCAGATCAGCGCCAGCGGGATGATCGCCGCGCAGGCGATGAGCGCCCAGCGGATCACCCAGACGTTGCGCACCGGGTCCTTGAGCGGCCCCCAGAACGCGACGGCGATCACCAGGTGGGCGAAGGCCAGCCAGTCGGTGCCGTACGCCAGGAACGGGTACCGGACGTTGGCGTCGGCCACCCCGTCGCGGACCCGCTCGGCCCATTCGAGCACCCCCGGGAAGTGGTCCACCAGCGGTGCCCGTTCGACCAGCGAGACCAGCCAGCGGGTCTCGGTCTCCAGCGGAAAGGCCGTCAGGCCGCTCACCGCGAGACAGACGATGAAGATCCAGATCCACCGGCGGACGTGCCGGAGAGTGCTGGCCTCGGCGGCGTACTGGTCCTCGGTCATGGTGCCAACCCCCCAAGCGGGTAGAGCGGATCGGGAACCCGTCCCGACCTGCGCAGCAGTGACTCTAGACCTAATAACTGAACATGTTCAACTCACTTTCGGGGGTCGCTCCCGGCCCTCCCGGGAGGGACGTTTCGGACCTTGTCGGCATCAGCCTCTAACCTTGTCCACCGTGACCACCGCAGTTCAGCCCACCGAGCCCGTGCTCCGGCCGCCCGCCCCCGGTGCCGCCCGCCCCGCCCCGGGCCCGGCCGCCGACGAGGGGCTGGCCCGTCGGCTCAAGGCGCTGGCCTGCACCGCCCCGCTCCACGACCTGGAGAACCGCAAGGTCAACCTGGCGGGCGAGTACGGCTCCTACGCGATGTCCGAGGTCGGCCTCGCCGCGATCGACCTCGTCACGCTCAACATGGACTTCGACACCGGGGCCGACCGCGACATAGTGCTGGCCCGCATGCTGCCCCGGGTCGCCGCGCAGAACCCGGCCCGCGCCACCGCCGAGCACGAGCGGGTGGCCCGCTGGGTGCTGGAGTCGCTGATCAACGTCGGCAGCGTCGACCGCGGCTTCCGCGCCGTCTACGGCACCTTCGGCTCCGACGGCAGCTACGTCCGCCGCGACTACGACTTCAAGCTCATCGAGGAGGTCCCCGGCCCGGACGGCGGGGTCTACCTGCGCACCACCGACGAGGCGGTCAACGTCCTGGTCGGCGCCCTCGACACCGACGTCACCTCGGCCCAGATCGCTGCCGAGGTCAAGCTCGAGGTCCTGATCAACCGCGGCCGCCTGGCCGACGCCCAGCTCGCCGCCGAGCAGGCCCGCTACCGCACCGTCCAGTACGCCGAGACCCTGCGCCGCGCTCTCGACGCCACCCGGCGCAACGTCCGCGCGGTCGACTGGATGCAGGCCGTCCCGGACCTGATCGACGAGGCGCTCGGCCACATCGCCGACCGCTACCGGCACGAGAACGCCATCCTCACCAACATCCGCAAGGCCCGCGACGAGGCCGAGGACCCGGAGCACAAGCGGCGCGCCGCCGAACTGGTCGACATCGTCAAGGACTGCATCCGCCGCCACACCCAGCTCCAGACCCGTCTGCTGGAGGCCGGCCCGCTGTTCCGAGCCGAGCAGGACCGGCAGGCCTTCGCCGCGCCCTCCGCCCGGAGCGGCATCGACCTGTACGGGCAGCTGCTCGCCCCGCTGCTGGAGCTGCCGGTCAGTCAGGCCACCCGGCCCACCGACGCGTTCTTCGCCCGCGGCACCGGCCTGCGCACGCCCGTCTCGGTGCGGATGACCGATCTGGTGGACCTGCTGCTCACCCCGCCGGTCGAGCGCGAGCACCTCGGCGCGGAGCTGCCCGACCCGGACTTGGTGGCCACCCCCGACGACAGCCGGTTCTCCGACGAGCAGCTGGAGGCCGCACTGGAGCTGCTCGACCTGCCGGCCGACGCTCCCCGCCGCCTCTCCGGCCTGCTCGCCGAGGCCCGCCTCAAGGACCCCGACCTGCCCTACCTGGTCGCCCTGCTCGCCGTCCACGCGGCCAGCCCGCCGGTCGGCACGGCCTACCGCCAGGGCGAGGAACGCCTCCTCTTCGCGGTCGACGACGGCACCCGCCCTCGACGACCCCGAGTTCGGCGGTGCCGACCTCATCGTCGGCAGCGCCCTCCTCGACGCCGCCGGCATGGCAGCGGACCGCCAATGACGAGAGTGGCCACCCCAGGGGCGCGAGGAACTGCGCGCAGCGGCAGGCATCAGAGCCGCAGTGGACGACGCACAGTCAGTTGCCGCCTCTGCCCTGACCTGTCCCCGCCCACCGAACGGCAACGCCCCACCATCGGCGGCGTACGGACCCGTGCCGTTCCCCCGCGCGCAGTTCCTCGCGCCCCTGGTGTGACCACCTTCCCCGGCGCCGCCGCGATCCACCCCCGCATGGTGGTTCCCCCAGGGGCGCGAGGAACTGCGCGCAGCGGCAGGCATCAGAGCCGCAGTGGACGACGCACAGTCAGTTGCCGCCTCTGCAGTGACCCGTCCCCGCCCGCCGAACGGCAACGCCCCCACCATCGGCGGCGTACGGACCCGTGCCGTTCCCCCGCGCGCAGTTCCCCGCGCCCCTGGGGTGACCACTCTCCCCGGCGCCGCCGCGATCCGCCCCTGCAAGGAGTACCAATGACCGACCAGTCCTGGGAGACCGAGGACGAGCCCGCGGCGCCGGCGCCCGCGGCGAGCCTCACGCCGGCCGACGTCGCCGACGCCGCCCCGCCTGGTCTCCTTCGGCCTCCAGCCAAGCTGCTGCCCGCTCGCGACGCGGAGTACGCCGAGCTGATCCGCCGTCACCGTGAGGACCCGGGCTTCGCCCGCCTCGCGGACGCCGTCGCGGCCGGCCTCGGCCTGGTCGTGCTGGAGGTCTCGCCCCGGGCCGGCATGGCGGTGGCCGCCGCCGAGGACTCGCTCTTCGCGGTCCGGATGGGCGACTACTCCCGCCGCGCTGCCGGGGAGGCCACCGACCGCTTCCTGCACGGCCTGGCCCACCTGGGCGACCGCCGCGATGGCCTTCCCCCGCCGGAGACCTGGCGCGACGACGCGTACCTGGGCCGGATCAGGTCAACGGCGTGGACGCCTTCGTCGGCAGGCCTGCCGCCGGCTGGAGGAGCGTGCCGAGGCGGCCGGGGACAACACCGACCCGACCTCCGACGCCCCCGGCCTGGAAGCCGCCTGGCGGGTCTGGGCCCGGCGCTCCGCGACCGGGCCACCAAGGACGCCCGCCGCCTCTCCGGCTCGACCATCGGCATCGTCTCCAATGCGGTGCTCTTCCTGGTCGACTCCGGTTTCCTGCAGAAGACCTCCCGACGGACGCCGGCGGGCACCTACCGCACCACGGCCCGCTAACCAGCTCCAGGTCCGCGACCTGGCGGGCGGCGCCGCGATGGGCGAGCTGCTCGACCTCGGCGTGGTCGCGGTCACCGACGGCACCGCCACCCTGCTCCCCGCCGACCACAGCGAGGAACTGGTCGCGGCACGCCGGCCTGCCGTTCCACAGCTCTGATCCACTGATCCACCCGTCATCTGAGAACCGCCGCACATGTACGCCTCAACCGGGTCCGCCTGTACTCGATCGGACCGGCCGTGCGCCCGCTACGCCGACCACGGTGCTCGACCTGCGCGGCGTCGGTGGCCGGTGGGCCGAGCCCAGGCCGCAGCAGATCGGCCTGTTCGGCGAGGAGCCGGAGGGTCCGCAGCGCCGGCCCCGCCCCGGCCGGCGTGCTTTCCTGGAGACGGGCGGCGGCAAGTCCGTCCTGCTCAAGCTGACTTCTCCGTCATGCTCCCGGGCCACCGGAACACCCTGGGCGGCGCCAGCTCCGTCGTGCTGCGCAAGTTCCTGCTGGGTCCGACGACTGCGGTCCACGTCGCGCTGGAAGTGACAAACACAAAGACCGTCACCGGCGAGGCTGATCGTGGTCGGCAAGGTCAGCGAGTGGAGGGGCCGTCAAGGTCTCCTCCGACCCGCGCAAGTTTCGCGAGTCCTGGTACTCACTTCCGTCCCGGCCTCGGGATGAACCCTGACGT
>NZ_BAAAYB010000006.1:0-16877 GCF_039535905.1 Kitasatospora albolonga
GGTGGCCAGGCCCGAGACCCGGAACTGGATGCCGTTGGACCACTTGGTGGCGTCGCCGTTGACGTCGTGGACGTAGAGGTCGTCGGCGAGGTAGTGGGTGCCGACGCCGTCGGGGAGGTCGGCGATCTCCACCAGCAGGCCGTTGCGTTCGCGCTTGGTGGCGGCGGGGTCGGGGAAGGTGATCTCCAGCTCGCGCAGCTCCCACTGCTCGACGTTGTAGAGGTGGACGGCGGCCTTCTCGGTGGAGGCCGGGTCGCCCTGGACCACGGGACGGGAGGTGGAGGTGCCGTAGCCGGACAGGGTGACGGGGGAGCCGGCGGTGCCGGAGCCCTGGGGCTTGAGGGTGCCCAGGCAGGTCGCGCCGCGCCTGAGCAGGAGCTGGTCACCGGGCCCGAAGAGGTGGGCGTTGGCGGCGGCCAGGTTGTTCCAGGGGCTGGCGGCCGTGCCGGTACCGTTGGTGGGCGCGGAGCAGTCGAGGTAGTGGGCTCCCGCGGCGGCCTCGGCCGCCGGAGCGGCGGGGAGGACGGCGGCGGTGACCGCGAGGAGGGTGAGGGCTGTGCGAGGCAGGAGCATGAGTGGGGTGGACTCCTTGAGCGGTGAACGGATCACTGCAGACCGTTAGATCAAACGGCGATCGAATGATACAAAGTGATCAGACGATCGCGACAGACCCGTGCACCCGCAGACCGCAGATCTGGAGAAGGAAGCCCATGACCATCTCGGCCGACGAACGGCGGACCCGCATCACCGAGGCCGTCCGCGAGCTCGGCACGGTCCGGGTGGCGGACCTGGCGACCCGTCTCGGCATCCCGGCCGTGACCGTCCGCCGCGACGTCGCCGCCCTCGCCGAGAGCGGTCGCCTCAACCGCTCGCACGGCTCCGTCTCGCTCGCCGCCGCCGACCCGGCCGCGCCGGTCCCCACGGGTGAGCGGGTGATCGGCATGTTGGTGCCCACCGTCGGCTCCTACTTCGACGAGGTGATCGCCGGTGCCCGGACCGCCGCGGCGGCGGCCGGTGCCCGCCTGGTGCTCGGCATCGCCCCCTACGAGGCCCGCGACGACCAGGAGCAGGCCGCCCGCCTGCTCGACTCCGGCGTGGACGGCCTGCTGCTCACCCCCAACTGGCAGCCCGGCGGCCGGGCCGAGGACTCCGCCTGGCTCGGCGAGCTGCCCGTCCCCGCCGTCCTGGTGGAGCGCCGCGCGGCCCCCGAGAGCCCCGGCGCCGAACTCGACTCGGTGGTCTCCGACCACCGCCACGGCGCGCTGCTGGCACTGCGTCACCTTGCCGCCCTCGGGCACACCTCGGTACTGCTGGCCGCACGCGAGGACACCTGGACCGCCCACCAGGTCCGCACCGGCTACGCCGCGGGAGCCGAGCTGCTCGGCCTCGCCGCTCATCCGGTGATCGACCTGCACCGCCCCGGCGGCGGCCCCGCCGACCCGGCCCTGGTCGCCGAGAAGATCGCCGCGGCCGCCCGCAAGGGCACCCGCGCGGTCCTGGTCCACAACGACCAGGACGCCATCCAACTCCCGCCCGTGCTCCGATCGCTGGGCCTGGACGTGCCCGCCGACATCGCGCTGATCTCCTACGACGACGTCTTCGCCGCCCTGGCCGCGCCGCCGCTCACCGCCGTCGCCCCGCCCAAGCGGGCGGTCGGTGCCACCGCCCTGTCGCTGCTGCTGCGACGGCTGGGCGGGGAGCCCGAACTCCCCGCCCACCACATCGAGTTGCTGCCGAGCCTGAAGGTCCGCACCTCCTGCGGCGGCGCGGCCTGAGCCCGCTCGCGCCGGTCAGCAGTACTTGAACGAGCTGATCTTGTCGTTGATCCAGCCCGGCAGGTACGGCCACTCCTCGTGCGGGCCGACCTTGAACTGCAGGCCGCCGTACCAGTTGTGCTCGTAGAAGCAGATGCTGCTCCCGGTCTTGTTGACGAGCGAGGAGGCGACGTCCTGCATGCCCTTGTCGCCGGCCGGGCCGCGGCCCAGCTTTCCCATGTCGCCGACGTTCTGGTTCGAGCCGTAGGAGCCGTACTTGGACTCCAGGGCGAAGTTGTGGTGGATGAAGTTGGCCTCCGGCCAGAGGCAGACGTAGCCGTCCGGGCAGGAGCCGGCGCCGTGGCTGATGTCGTAGACACTGGCGGCGTTGGCCGAGGTGGACAGGGCGAGGGTCAGTCCGGCCGCGAGGGCGGCGGAGACGCCGAACTTGGCGAGCTTGGTCTTGGTGAACACGGTGGGCCTCTTCTCGGGATCGGTGGGTCTACGGGGGGTCAGCAGTACTTGAAGGAGCTGATCCTGTCGTTGATCCATCCCGGCACCGAGGCCCACTTCTCGTGCGGGCCGACCCGGAACTCCAGGCCGCCGTAGTTGTTGTGCTCGTAGAAGCAGATGGCGCTCCCGGTGTTGTTCACCACCGAGGAGGCCTCGTCCTGCATCCCCTTCCAGCGCCAGAGCTTGCTCTCGAAGACGATCTTCCCCATGTCGGCCGTGTTCTCGTCCGAGCCGACCGCGCCGTAGTCGGTGCCGCCCTTGGGGTTGCCCCGGACGAAGTTGTTGTCGCTCCACAGGCAGACCCAGTTGGCCGGGCAGCTGCCCGAGCCGCTGCTGACGTCCTTGAGCACGGAGGCGTTGGCCGGTACGGCCGTGGCGAGCAGGGCCCCGGTCAGGGCGGCGGTTCCCAGGGCGAGACGTACGGCGGTGGTGCGAAGCTTCACGGTGAACTCCTCTGCGGTGACTGTTCGGTGCTGCCCCGGGTTCCGTTCTCCCGGGTGCAGCACCACAGTGCCGCCGCGGCCGTACCGGCGGCCTCAGTCATCTGACTGCCCGTCAGGGTACGGAGGATCGGCTCACCGGCCGCCGCGAGGGCCCGGCCTCAGCCACGCTTGCGAACGTTGCGGGCCATCCGGATCCAGGTGTGCCGGCGGCCGCGGATCGCCACCGAGTAGTCGTACATGAACTCGGGGTCCATCGCGCCGGACACGAAGGCGTCCCCGAAGTGGTGCGCATCGACCCCGATCTCCTTGGCGTTCAGGGCGAGTTGGGGCACCAGATTGCGGTGCGAGCCCTCCTGGCTGGTGCCGATGGTGCCCATCGCGATCGCCCCGGCCGCGTGGATGCGCCGCACGGCCTCGGCGGCGATCTCCCGGGTGACGCCCGGGACGGTGCCGGGCAGCGGGACCAGGACGCCGTCCGCCCCGGCCTCGGCCACCGCCGCCATGCCCGCCGCGTCCAGCGGCTCGGAGCGCCCGGCCAGGTGCATCTTCCCGGACCAGATCGCGGCGTCCTCGCCGAGCGCGGACCTCAACTGCTCGCTGGTGCGGGCGATGTCGGCCAGGCCGGCCCCGGTCGCCGGGTTGGCGGTGACGCAGAGCATCGCGGCTCCCTGGTCGATCAGGCGGCGGGCGTTCTCCACGGTGGCCTTGCGGCCCTCGGGCACCGTGCCCGGCTCCAGGTTGACGCCGATCGGCCGCCCGACGAAGTCCGAGAGCTCGGCCAGCGTGGCGAACTCGCCGAGCACCGGCAGCCGCCAGCGCTCGCCGTCGAAGACCGTCTCCACCAGGTTGAGGACGACGAGGTCGGCGCCGAAGGCCGCCGCGATCTCGATGTTGGAGACCCCGCCGGTCTCGTGCGCGCCGGCCAGCATCGCGGTGTTCGGCCAGACCTCGCCGACCATGGTGCGGCCCTCGCTCTCCGCGACGGCGGCGGTCAGGGCGCGGCCGCGCAGGGCGGTGAGCTGGGCGCCGTCGAGGTCGAGGATGCGGGTCATGGGAGGTCCTTCCGTTCGAGGAGCACGGGGCGCGGGCCCCGGCGTGGTGTCTCCCCCCCTCCGGACACCTTCAGGTATACCAGAGCGATACCAGATGAAAGCCGGACCAAAGTCCCGTGCCGCCGTGCCGGACGCCCCCGACCGAGAGGACCGCAGGTGCCTGCCGACCCCGTCCTGGAGCCCGTCGCCGCCGACGCCGGCCAGCCGCCGTACGTCCTCGCCCAGCAGGCGATCCAACACGCCGTCGCCACCGGCGCGTTCGGCCCCGGCCGGCGGCTGCCCTCCGAGCGCCACCTCTGCGAGCAGCTCGGCATCAGCCGCTCCACCCTGCGCCGCACCCTCAAGGCACTGGAGGAGCAGGGCCTGGTGGAGTCCTCCGAACGGCGAGGCTGGCGGGTGCGGCAGATCGGCCACAGCCACGCCCCGGAGACCTCCGGCCTGCTCGGCTTCGCCGACTTCAACCGCTCGCTGGGCCGGGTGGTCACCGCCCGGGTGCTCGGCACCCGGACCAGACCGGCCGGCTCCGAGGAGGCCGAACGGCTCCGGGTGCCGACCGGCTCGGCGCTGTTCGAGCTGCGGCGACTACGCCTCCTGGACGGGCTGCCGATCTGCGTCTCGCACGACCTGGTCCCGCTCGCGGTGGCCCCCGAGCTGCCCGCCGCCGACTTCACCACCGCCTCGGTCTTCGCCCAGCTCACCGCCGCCGGCCACGCCCCGGTCTCGGCCCGCTACACCGCCCGGGCCGCCCTGGCCGACGCCGGCCAGCGCCGGCTGCTCGAACTGCGCGGCCCCTCCGCCGTCTTGACCACCGAACGGCTCTCGTTCGACGAGGGCGGCAGCCCGTGCGCCGACAGCCACGAGACCTACCGCGCGGACCGCTACGAGCTGCGGCTGACCCTCGGGCCCGGTGGGTTCTGACCGGGGCCACCGGAGGTCAGGGCTTGAGACGGCTCAGGGTGAGCCCGCCGCTGGCCCGCTTGAAGAGGTACTCGGCCCGCTCGTAGGAGAGCCGGGCCCGGCCGGTGTCCGGGCAGAGGTCGGCGGTGGGCAGCCGGGCCGGGCCCGGGCGGCGGTCGGTCAGGAACAGCGGGCCCCGGGTGCGGCCGGCCAGCAGCTCGGGGAGCAGCCGGGCGGTGCCGGAGCGCCAGCCGATGCCGTTGCGGGCGCGGCGGTCCTCCAGGTCCAGGTCCTCGACGTTCAGGGCCAGCACGGCCTTCACCCCGGCGCCGGACTCGCTGAGCAGCCGCCACAGCACGTGCTCGCGGACGGTCGGCCCGGGCAGCGCGCAGAGCGCGTCCAACCGGGTCGGACCGACCGCCTCGGCGGCCCGGCGCCCCGGCTCGGGGCGGCGTTCCAACGCCGCCGCCAACTCCTGGGCCAGGCCCGGCAGTCCGGCCCAGAGGGCGAAGGAGCGTACGGCCGCGCGGTGCCGGTTCCAGGTGCGTCCGGCAGCGCTGCCCCAGGCCGCGGCGAACACCCCGGCCACCTGATCGGCCGTCAGCCCGTCCAGCGGCCGGCCCTCCCCGAGCGCCAGGCAGAGCCGCCGCACGGTCTGCCCGTAGGAGCGGACGGTCGAGGCGTCCAGCTCCGGGCGGGCCAGGAAGGCGCGGGTGGCCGGGCCGAGGGCCGGGCCCGCCGCAGGGTCGGTGCCGGGGGCGGCGCCGGGCTCCGTGAGGGCGTCGGCGCGGGCCAGCAGGAAGGCGCGTTCGGCGGCGTTGCGGGTGAGTTCGGCCGCCCGGCGGAACTCCAGCCGGGCCTCGGCCGGCCGGTGCAGCCGGGCCAGCAGGTCACCCCGGACGCTCGGCAGCAGGTGGTAGTCGCGCAGCGCGGGCTCGGCGGTCAGTTCGTCGGCCAGGTCGAGCCCGGCCTGCGGGCCACGGGCCATGCCGACCGCCACCGCCCGGTTCAGCCGGACCACCGGCGTGGGCAGCAGCCGGGCCAGCGCCCCGTACAGGGCGGCGATCTGCGTCCAGTCGGTGGCCTCGGCGGTCGGTGCCTGGGCGTGGCAGACCGCGATGGCGGCCTGGAGCACGTACGGGCCGGGCGCGCTGCCGCCGACTTCGCGGGCGCGGAGCATCGCGGTGA
This sequence comes from Kitasatospora albolonga, assembly GCF_039535905.1. Lineage (GTDB taxonomy): Bacteria > Actinomycetota > Actinomycetes > Streptomycetales > Streptomycetaceae > Kitasatospora > Kitasatospora albolonga. The sequence continues at coordinate 5,848 of NZ_BAAAYB010000006.1, forward strand.
AGCCGCGGCGGATCAGCAACTGGTCCCAGCGGCCCCGGTTCTGCTCGTGCAGCAGCACCGGTTCGCCGGACGGGCCGGTGCGGGCGGCCGAGCGCGAGGCCTGGATCTCCATCAGCGCCACCAGGCCGTGCACCTCGGCCTCGCGCGGGGCCAGCACCGCCAGCAACCGGCCCAGCCGGAGCGCCTCCTGACAGAGGCCGGGGCGCATCAGGTCGTCGCCGGAGGTGGCCGAGTAGCCCTCGTTGAAGATCAGGTAGACCACCTCCAGGACGGAGGCCAGCCGCCCCGCGAGCTCCTCGCCCTCCGGCAGCTCGAAGGAGACCCGCCGCTCGGCCAGGGTCCGCTTGGCCGCGGCGATCCGCCGGGTGATCTCGGGGGTGGTGGAGAGGAAGGCGCGGGCGATCTCGGCGGGGGTGAGGCCGCCGAGCAGACGGAGCGTCAGGGCGGCCCGCTGGGCGGCGGGCAGCACGGGGTGGCAGGAGACCAGCATCAGCCGGAGCATGTCCTCCGGGTCGTCGCCGCTCTCGTCGTCCCCGCCTCCGCCCTCGCCCGGAGTCGGGTCCTGGTGCCGTGCCTGGAGCTGCTCCTGCGTCAGCTCGTGGGCCAGCCGGCCCTGATGGCGCTCGTGCAGCTGGGAGCGGCGGATGTGGTCCACCGCGCGGCGTCGGGCGATGGTGGTCAGCCAGGCACCCGGGTTGTCCGGCACACCGGTGCGCGGCCACTGCTCCAGCGCCGCGACCAGGGCGTCCTGGGCCAGCTCCTCGGCCAGCCCGACGTCGCGGACCGTCCGGACCAGACCGGCGATGATCTTCGCCGACTCCAGCTTCCAGACCGCGTCGATCGTCCGGCGGGTATCCAGCACGCTCCTCATCCCACCACACCGGCCCCGGCACGCGGGACGCGCACCGGGGCCGTGGCCGTCGACGGTGGGTGGATCAGCCGGTGAACACCTGCTGGAGGCGGCTCTGGCCGTCACCGACGATCCGGCGGAAGCGGCGGGCCAGCTCGACCGCCTCCTCCGGCGAGCGGACCTCGACCAGGGCGAAGCCGGCCACCGCCTCCTTGGCCTCGGCGAACGGGCCGTCGGTCACCGTGATCTCCTCGCCCTCGGAGGAGACCAGGATCGACTCGGCGGCCAGCCCGCCGGTGGCCAGCAGGACACCGGAGGCGGTCAGCTCCTCGATGAAGGCGCCCATCTCGGCGAAGAGCTTCTCGTCGGGGACGGCGCTGTGGGCGTTGGTGGTCATCAGGTAACGCATGGGGTGCTCCTCGGGGGTGGGTCGGTTTCTGCTTCCACCGGTACGTCGAACGAGGTGATGTGACAGGGAACGGTCGCTGTTCCCCGTCACATCGACCCGGACGACGTACCGGCGAGGAACCGCTCACCGCCCCGGAAGGAAGCACCCCCCATGACCGTCTTCACCGCCTCGTCCACCGCTGCCGCCGCCGTCCGTCCCCGCTCCCGCACCCGTGCGCTGCTCGCCCTCGGGGCGGCGGCCGTGCCGGTCTGGACGGTGGTGGCGACGGCCCAGGTCCTCACCCGGGAGGGCTTCTCGCTCCTCCGGCACCCGCTCAGCATCCTCAGCAACGGCCCGCTCGGCTGGGTGCAGATCACCAACTTCCTGGTGGTCGGCCTGCTGATGACCGCCGGAGCGGCCGGGCTGCGCCGGGCGATGCGGGGGCAGGCCGGCTCCACCTGGGTGCCCCGGCTGGTCCGCCTCGGCGGGCTCGGCATGACGGCGGCCGGCGTCTTCGTGATGGACCCGGCCGACGGCTTCCCGGTCGGCACCCCGGCCGGAGCGCCCACCGCCCTCAGCTGGCACGGCTACGCCCACATGGCCGCCGGCTCGGTCACCTTCCTCTCCTTCATCGCGGCCTGCTACCTCCTGGGCCGCCACTACCGTCTGGCCGGCGACCGCACCTCCGCCGTGCTCTCCCGGACCGCCGGCACCGCCCTGCTGCTCGGCAACGGCTGGGCGATGAGCGGCGGCCCGGCCGGCTCGCTGACCCTGGCCGTCGGCGTGATCACCGCGATGGCGTGGATCTCCCTGGTCTCCGCCCGCCTGTGCCGGACCGCCGCCTGAGCCGGACCGCCGCCTGACCGCCCGTCAGTACCCGCGGCCCGGCCCTGCGAAAACGCGGGTGCCCGGGCCGGTGGCGTTCGGCGATACTCCGGGCATGGCCCTGCACCAGCAGCTCGCACGCGTGAGCACCGAGTACCTCGACGCCTGCCGCCGTGCGGCCGCGGCCTCGGCCGACGGCGATCCCGGATGGGGCCCGCCGTCCGAGGACGAGATCGATCTCGACTGGGCCGCCTGGGGGTTGGGCAACTACCTGCGGTGGGCCGAGGGCGATCCGGAGCTGATCCGCACCCTGGAGCGCAGCCTCGACGGTGACGATCCGTCGGCGGTCCGGTACCTCGACCACCTGGAGTTCTACGACCGCATGGGCGAGCCGCCCGCGTTGCTCGTCCCGTCGGCGGTCGCCGAACTCTCGGCCCGGCTCGACGCCGTGGACACCGCAGCGCTGTTCGCGCGCTTCCCGGAGGACCGCGAACTGGCGGCCTCGGTGACCAAGTTGGGCCTCGGTGGCACCTACACCCTGGAGTGGATCGCCCGGCACTTCGCGATGCTCCGGGAGTTCTACCGGGGGGCTGCCGCCCGGGGGCTGGCCGTGGTGGTCTGGGTGGACTGACCCGCTGCGGGGTCGGTCCGTGCCGGTGGCGGCGAGGACCGTGACGCGGTGGCCATCGCTTCGGTGCTCTCTCCGGTCGGGGCGGGAGCGGCCGAGTGCAGTCAGGGGGCGCACGGCCCGCCCCTGGTCCGTGCGCTGATGCGCCGTCACCCGTGTGGGTGTCATGGTGGGCGAAACTGGCAGACCGTGACACGGCCGGCCGCAGAATCGGCCGGATGGATGACGCCCCCGACTGCCCACCGTCTCCGCCCCCGCCGCCCTGCCCCCCACCGGCCGGACCGCCGTGGCACTGGCCGCACCACTGGCTGTGGTCCTGCCACGCGCCTTCGCCGACTCCTTCGCCGACGCCCGGTCCGAGCACGAAGCCCACGCCCGGTCCCACGCCTTCGGTGACGGTCCTTCCGCCGTCCGCGAGTGCGGCGCCGACGCCGACTCCGACGCCGGTCACCGCCCCCGGCCGGACCGAGGTCGCGGCGCCCCGCCCGTCCGCCGTCCGCCCGGTCCCGACTCCGTTGCGATCGGCGCGGGAGTCCCCGTCCTCGTCCGCGCCGCCGCCCCCGACAACGCCGCCGCCCGTCCCGTCGCCGTCCGCGACCCAGGCCGTCGTGCTGGCGGCGCCCCCCGCCCCGCCGGTGGTGCCGCCGTCCGCAGGGGAGTTGGACCCGATGGTGTGGTCCACCGTGCTGCTGCTGGTGGTCCTGCTGCCGTCCGCCGTGGCGGCCCTTCTGCAACCCGTCCTGCGCAACCACCGGAGCCGCTCGTGAACCTGCTGTCCCTGCTCGGGGCCCTCGCCGCCGTCACCGTCGCCATGACCGGTCTGGCCGTCGGCCACCGCTTCCGTCCGGTACGGGTCGAGGGCGAGCCGGAGCCGGAGCCGCACGCCGTGCTGCTCACCATCGGCTCCGGCATCCTCTCCGGCTTCGTGCTGCTCACCGGCTTCCTGGTGGCCACCGGCTGGGCCGCCCGCACCACCCACGTGCTGCCGCCGCTCGGGCTGTACGCGGCCGACGTCTGCGCGGGCGTCGCCGTCCTGCTCTACCCGGCGCTCGCGGGGCTGCCGGTGACGTCCCGTCACGTCACCGCCGTCGCCTTCTTCAGTGCCCTGGTCGGTTACACCCTCACCGCGGCCTTCCAACTGCGGCCGTGAACGCGACCGCGGGCTGATGCTGCCGGGTGTCCCGTTCGGACGGCTCTCCGCGGCGCGGTGGGCTCGGCGGCTCCCGGGCGGGCCGGTCCGGAGGCCGGGTCGCGGTCTGCCGCGTGGACTGCCCCGCCGGACACGGGCGACTGCCCGGTGCGGTCGCCGCGGCGCCTCCCCGCTGCCTCCGGGGCCGTTTCGCGGGTGCGTGGTGCTTCCCCGCGTCCGGCCCCTCACCCGTGGTGACGTGCGGGGATGCCCGCCGGGAGGAGGGTCGGGTGTCCGGGGAGGCAGGCGCCGGTGGGCCCCCGGGCACTGTTGGGCCGCGGTGGTTGACGGCCGGTCGGCCACCACGGAGGCTGGGTTCAGCCCGTCTGCCGGGCCCGTCGCCCGGCCCCGTGCCGACGTCCCCCCAGAACCCAATGTCGGTCCGGCCCGGTCACTGCTCGCCCGGGCCGGGGCCGGGCGACGCTTCTCCCTCCACAGCCGCAGTCCCTGACCCCGAGTCACCCCGCCACCGCCCCGCGGCCCGAGGCGGGCCGGCCGGGCCCGGGCTGCCGCGAAGGGTCGGCCCCGCACCGCTGACCCCGTTTCATCTCCTCGCCGCCCCGTGGCCGGAGGCCGGTCCGGCAGAATCGGGGGATGCGAATCGTGATCTTGTGTGGTGGGGAGAGCCCGGAGCGGGACGTGTCGTCGGCCTCCGGCCGGGCCGTCGCGGCGGCGCTGCTGGAGCGCGGGCACGAGGTGGTGCTGGTCGACCCGGCGGCGTCGGAGCCGGTGCTGGCCGGTCCGCTGCGGCCGGGGGACGCGGTGGCGGCGTTCGCGGTGCCCGAGGAGCCGCCGGTGCTGGCGGATCAGGGGGCGTGGCGGCGGCGGATGCACGCGGCCCTGACGGGCGGTCCGGTGCTGGAGCTGCTGCGCGGTGCGGACGTGGTCTTCCTGGCGCTGCACGGTGGTTGGGGCGAGGACGGGCACGTGCAGGCGCTGTTGGAGATGGCGGGGGTGCGCTTCACCGGGGCGGGCAGCGCCGCCTGTGCGGCGGCCTGGCACAAGGGGCGGGCGCAGGCCGTGCTCGGGGCGGCCGGGCTGCCGGTGGTGCGACGGGTGCTGTGGGGGCCGGCGGAGCGGGAAGTCCCGAAGGCCGTACGGGAGTTGGTCGAGCAGGGGCCGGTGGTGGTGAAGCCGGCCGCGGACGGTTCCAGCGTCTCGGTCCACCGGGTCGGCACGGAGGAGGAGTTGGAGCGGGCGGCGGCCGACGTGGCCGAGCGGGGGCTGGAGTTCCTGGTGGAGCCGTTCCTGCCCGGGCGCGAGTTCACGGTGGCGGTGGTGGGTGGCCGTGCCCTGCCGGTGGTGGAGATCGAGCTGACCACCCCGCTGTTCGACTACGCGGCCAAGTACCAGCCGGGCGCGGTGCGGGAGCTCTGCCCGGCCCCCGTGGACGAGGCGTTCGCGGCCCGGCTCCAGGAGCTGGCGCTGGCCGCCCACGGCGCCCTGGGCTTCGGGGCGCGTTCCTACTCGCGCACCGACTTCCGCTGCGACGCGGACGGCGAGCCGATGTGCATCGAGGTGAACGCGCTGCCCGGCCTGACCGCCACCAGCCTGTTGCCGCTCGCGGCGGCCGGGGCCGGCTGGAGCTACCCGGAGCTGACGCAGCGGATCCTGGACCTGGTCGAGGGCTGAGCCGCCGCGGGGGACCCTGGTGCCGTCGTTGCGGCCGACGGGTCCCTAAGCTGCGGGTATGCCGAGCAAACTGAGCCTTGCCGAGATCACGCCCGACAACCTGGACGCCGCGATCGCCGTCCGGGTGCACCCGGAGCAGGAGCACGTGGTGTCGTCGGTGGTGAAGTCGCTGGCGGAGGCGTACGTCCACCCCGGGGTGGCCTGGCCTCGGTTGATCATGGACGGTGACCGGGTGGTCGGCTTCCTGATGGCCTTCCTGGCCATCGACTGGTTCGGTGACGGCAGCGGCGACGTCCGGTCCGGACTGTGGCGGCTCAACATCTCCGCCGAGGCGCAGGGGCGCGGCTACGGGCGCTTCGCGGTGCAGGAGGTGGCGGCCGAGATCCGCCGCCGCGGCGGCCGCCGGCTCTTCGTCACCTGGCACCAGGGCCCGGCCAGCCCGGAGAACTTCTACCTGGGCCTGGGCTTCCGCCCCACCGGCGAACTGAGCGACGGCGAGATCGTCGGGGTCCTGGAACTGATCTGACCTCAGGAGCCGTCGCCGCCACTGCCGCCGCCGTCACCGCCGACGTACGGCTGGGTGGCGCGGCGGCGGTTCGACTTGCCGAAGGCCTCGGCGGTGGCGGTGAGGATCCGGATGGCCGTGACGACGCCGTGGGTCCAGCGGGGGCCGCCGCGCTCGGCCCAGAGGATGCAGACGCAGCCGAACGCGACGAAGGCGAGCAGGGCGACGAGCAGCAGATCGATCATGTTCCCCACCTGAGGCGCTAGGTGTCGTGAGTGGGGATCATCGCAGATCGGAGGTGGTACGGGTACCCCTGGCGGGCAGGTGTGCCCGAACGGGAATCAGCTGGGCCTGGGGCGGGCGAGGAGCGGTGCGAAGGGGGCGGCGGCGGGGTGCCAGGGGGCCTCGTACTCCCAGGAGACCCACGCGGTCGGGGGGAGGAGGGCGAGGCAGTCGGCGAGTGGGAGGGTGCCGGAGCCGAGCGGGAGGGGAGTGAGGTCCTCGGGGGAGGCGATGTCCTTCACCTGGGTGTAGCCGAGCCAGGGGGCGAGGGCGGTGTGGGAGTCGGCGGGGGTCTCGCCGGCCAGGTGGGTGTGCATCAGGTCCCAGAGGCCGCCGACGGCGGGGGAGCCGACGGCGGCGGCGAGCCGGGCGACGGCGCGGGCGGAGCGGTGGGTGTCGTGGGTCTCGACCAGGACGCGGACGCCGAGCGCGGTGGCGGTCGGGGCGATGGCGGTCAGGCGGCGGACGGCAGTGGCGTCGTTGCCCCGCGGGAAGACCCGGACGTACGGGGCGCCGAGGTCGGCGGCCAGCCGGAGGTGGGCGGTGAGCTCGGCGAGGACGGGGCCGTCCTCGCCCGGTTCGGCGATCCGGAGGTAGGAGCAGACGGCGAGGGGCAGCACGCCGGAGGTGGTGAACTGCCGGGCCAGGGCGGTGCGTTCGGCGGTGCCGAGGTCGAGGTGGACCGGCTCGCCGGGGGTGCAGCGCAGTTCGACGCCGTCCCAGCCGTGCTCGGTGGCCAGGCGCAGGACCTCGGGGACGGGGAGGCCGGGCAGGGTCCTAGAGGACGCTTTGACCGATGTGAGCTGAGAAGGCCCACCTCATCGCCGACACACTCTCACACCGGGTGGTGAACGCGGCAGAAGCCAGGCCCACGCATTGTGGTGACGTGGAAAAGCGCCAGCGTACCGTCGTCGGCGCCACCCCCCCCACCAGTGGATAGTGTGCTAAGCGTGAGGGGCGGTGAAACGCGACGGAGGGGGGAAGGGCCGTCAGGGGGAGTTTGCCGGACCGAGGGCCGGGGCGTGCAGCGCGAAGAACACCCGCGAGTAGAGCGCGGCGGCCGTGCAGGGAAGACTCGGGCGGACTTTTTTGGACGTGCCCTGTCGGCATTTCTTCGTAACGGCAGACCGTAGGGTGCCCCGAGTTCATGGTGGTTGGGCGTCAGTGGCGGTGTAAGACCCGGTGGGAGCACCGGGCTAGTGGCAGCGAGGAGTGCAGACGGGCGGCGGTTTTTTTTTTTTTGACGGCCCAGCCGGTCTGGCGAGGCAGGCGGGGTGACCGGGTGGCACACGCGACCTCGGTGACCAGGTGTGAGGAGGACCTCGACGGGCGGTGCGGGCTCAGGCTGAGGAATGCCGAGGGTGAATACAGAGACGAGGATGTCCTGGGCGGGGTAGATGGGGGTGTGTGGTTGTTGTTGGATCGTGGATGTGGGGAGAGAGGCCACGGCACAGCGGCGGCCGGGTGCCCGATGCGTTTGCACACTGGATCGGACTGCCGCGTCGCCGGTGGGGCGCCGTTGATCGTATAACCGAAGTGGTTGTGTCCGGAGGGAGGGCAGAGAGCGGGGGGACACATAAGTGAGACGGATGAATTATAGAGTGACGGGTCAATCTGTTTTCCCCCACGAGAGCAGCGGTCCAGCTCACTCGGAAACCGAGCTCAGTCAAGAAGTAATCAAGAACGCATGGGGAAAGTTGCTAGTAGTGTAGAGAGCAAGGTGCGATGGGAGTACTCAGATCGCAGCAATAAAAACAGCAATAGTCCATAAGCATACTGAGACAGACGGGTGGTCTAACTGGGACGATGGCGACAAAACACAACGGAGAGCCAAGGACATGAGAGAAGACCTGATACCAAGCTACTGGGACGTTGAGGAATTAAGGAGCAGGTGCATGTAACGGCCGATGGCCCCACAAGGACTCCAAAAGCTGTACGCCAAAGGAAAGGGCCCGCGCTTTTTGCTGCGCACCCCCCACACAAGAGGTTGGTAGTCACCTGATAATGGGGACTCCGCTGAAACGGAGGGACAGGGAGAGCCCCCTCCACTACGGGAAAACTTTTTGAAGGAAACGGGTTTTGAAAAAGAAAGAGGGAAATAACGGAGATATTGGAGGTAAGGTCACGCCCCCCCTCTCCCCCTAACGCCTGGGAAGCAGATCTGTCCATAACGCGTTCTGCTCACCGAGTAGCCAGTTCCCAGCGGGACGAGAAGTCGGACCGGAACAGAGCTGCACGAATGTCTGTGATGCGGCACAGTGGCCTGGGGTACCAGTGTGAAGAGTTTCCAGCAAAGCAGTGTCTGAGTGCCACAGCCACAAGGATGGGAACTTGTCAGCTACTTTTTTTTTTTGGGGCGAAGTCCCGGAGACGATTCTACGCAGGCCATCTACGTCCCAGGCCCGGTGGCGGGTACTGCGGCCGGCGAGCGACTTACGGTTGGTTTGTGGGGGCCGGCTTGGTCGGGTAGCGGGGCGTGGCGGTGGAGTGGGCGATAGCGGGCGTACAGAGGCGGTCGTCCGGCAGTAGCCGCTCCGCCGTCGGGGGGCTGGTCGTACGCTGGCCGTGGTTGTGCACCCGGACCAGCCCGTCTGGCGGCCGTAGACTGCACCAGTAGGCCGGGGGCGCCAACGGCCGGACGAGCTCGGCAGTTCGGCGGTTGCGGTCTGTTCGTGGCGGTCCAAGCGAGGTGATCGGCGGGGAGCAGCAGGCCGAGGACAGCCCTTGCTCGACCAGCTAGGCGACCGGCGCGCCGGAAAACACCCCACCCCCCCCAAACCCCCACCCCCAACACCCAACCCCCCCCAACCAACCGATTAGTCTGAACCATCGGGGGTGCGCGCCCTTAACAGCCGAGGCTGAGCAAGGCCGCGCCGGTCGGCACGCCGCAGGTCGACGGAAAGTGCCGCAGCGCGCCGGAAGGCCATCCGCCTGTCGGTGCCGGGGGTCAGCAGGGTGTGGCCCGTGACAGGGCGCCGAGCCCAAAGAGCCAGGGCCCCGGCCGCGGCGTGACGTAGATCAGGGACCGCCCCTGGTGCAGCGGGGCGCCGTCGGCGCCGAAGGTTGCGGCGTAGCCGTCGAGGTGGCCGGCCAGGCGGGCGACGTGGCGGGCGACCAGCTCGGCGTCGCCGACAGGTGGGCGTCGCCAAGCAAGGGGTAGAGGTGCAGGGCCCAGCGTATGTAGTGTTCGACGCGCGCGGGCGGCCAGTCGGTGTACCAGCCCTCGCCGAGGTACCAGCCGTCCAGCTTGGCCAGCCCCCGGGTACGGCGCCCGGCAGGCCTCGGCGTCGGTGCCGCCCCTCCTCCCCCCCCAGCAGGCCGGGGTCGGTGGCGTCTAGCTCGACCGCAGGAAAGACCGGCCACCGTAGAGCGGGAACGACCGGTGCCAAGTTGTTGTCGACCGGTTCGCGGTGGAGGGCGGCGGCCAGCCAGCGGGCGGCGCGGAGCGTGCGGACGGCGCGTGGTCCAGGAAGCTCCCAGAGCCAGGGGCGGGTGAGTGCGCAGGGCGAGGGCGATCGAGGCGGCCTCGACATCGGCTGGGCCCCGGTCGGTGATCGGGGGCCAGGCCTCCGCCGAGGCCGGGTCGGTGCCGGTGGCCAGGCCGGCGGCGTAGCGCTCCAGCAGGCCGGTGGGGTCCTCGCCCCGGGCGCCGGCGGTGCGGAAGGCGGCGAGCAGGAAGGTGCGGGCGTAGCCCTCCAGGCCGTCCGAGGCGGGGCCGGACCAGCTGGGGCGGGGGCCCGGCAGGTCGATCCGGGCCAGGCCGGGGGAGGCGTACGGGCGGACGGCGGCCAGCAGACCGTCTGCGGCGGCCTCCCAGTGGGCCCTGGTCCAGCCGGTGTGCGGGCTGAGGGCGCGGTCCTCCGCGGGGAGCGGGAAGGGAGCGGGCATGGCGGCTGGCATGGGTGTCCTCCGTCCGGGGCTTACCGGGCCGAATCTAGGAGGAGGGTGATCACCCGTCAAGGTCGGGCGATCAAATGATCGATACAGAGATCAGATCGGATCATTCGATCCAGATCTCTTGACTCCGATCGGAGGGCGGCCCAAGATGGCGGTCACACCTCGTCAGATCGTCGTAAGAACGGTGATCCGGCATCAAAGCGGTGCAATTCCCCCCTCACTGCCAGGAGCCGAGCCATGTCCGCTAACCCCACCCGCCCCCGCAGAGCCCTCCTGCTCGGCGCCTGCGCGCTCTCGCTCGCCCTGCTCACCGCCTGCGGCAGCGGTGGCTCCGGCTCCACCCAGGCGGCCGCGGGCGAGCAGGCCACCGACGGCAAGCCGGTCACGCTCACCTTCTGGGGCTGGGCCAAGGGCACCAAGGACGTGGTGGCCGCGTTCAACGCCTCCCACCCGAACGTCCAGATCACCTTCGAGGAGATCCCCTCGGGCAACGCGGGCGGCTACGCCAAGATCGCCAACGCGGTGAAGGCGGGCAACGCCCCCGACGTCTTCAACGTCGAGTACCCCCAGCTGCCCGACTTCGTCAGCCAGGGCGCGGTGCAGGACATCTCCAAAGCTGGTCACCGCCGAACTCTAAGGCCAAGTACCTGCCGCAGGCCATCGAACTGACCACCCTGGGCAGGCAAGAACTGGGCGCTGCCGCTGGAAAGCGGCCCCGCAGTCCTTCTACTACCCGCAAGGACTCTTACGAGAAGGCCGCATCACCGCCCCGCCCAAGACCTGGGACGAGTTCCGCACCGCCGCCCAGAAGCTCAAGCAGGCCGACCCAACACC
>NZ_BAAAYB010000007.1:0-54027 GCF_039535905.1 Kitasatospora albolonga
TGCCGATCAGCTTGGAGATCCGCCGGGCGCCGTCGACCGGCGGTGCCTCGGGGAGGGCGCGGACGAATGCGAGGAAGCTGCCCTCCGGGTCCGCCTTGAAGGCGGCCAGGTGCTTCTTCTTCTCCACCAGCACCGCGAGCACGGTGACGCCGTCCTCGTTGGGGAAGGCGTAGGCCATGTCGGGCTCCAGGAACCAGGTCTGGCCGATCCCCCCGGCCAGCGGCAGGTCGCGGTACTGCGCGAGGTAGCCGAAGCGGCCGTTCTCGTACTGCTTGGTGGCGATGCCCGCCCCCTTGGCGACCGCCGAGTCCTTGCCGTCGGCGCCGACCACCAGCCGGGCGCGCAGCTCCCGCTCGCCCTCGTGGGTGCTCACCCGGACGCCGACCGTCCGCCCGTCCTCCCGCAGCAGGCCGGTGACCTGGTGGCCGAGCAGCAGGTCGACCCCCGGGGGTGGCGGCGGCGCGGGAGCGGATCAGCGGGTCGAGCCTGCTGCGCCGGAGGTTGTAGGCGTACGGCAGGGCGGGCCCGCCGGGGGCGGCCTGGGGCTCGATCCAGCCCCAACGGGTCCACCAGCGGGCGTCGTTGTGCAGGGCGCCGGCCGCCTCGATGGCCTCCGTCAGCCCGAGCTCCACCAGGACCGGGTAGGAGCTGGCCACCAGGGAGTGGGTGCAGAGCACCTTGTACGCCTGCGGGTCGGCCCGGCGCTCCAGCAGCGCCACCCGGACTCCCTGGCGGGCCAGCAGGATCGCCGCGGCGCACCCCGCCAGGCTGGCCCCGCTGATCACGACGTCGTACTGCTTCGGACTCCGCGTACCGTGCCCCGTGCTTCCGGACCGTGCCATGAGCCGTCCGCCCCCTTCGGTGCCGTTCCGTCCCACCGGCCGATTACCGGTGGGTACACATCAGCGCCCCTCAGCTGACAACCTGTCAAGAGCGCACCCCGCCCCGGACGGCGACCGCCACTATTCATCAGGAACCCTGCCTGATAAATTCTGCTCCGTCAGAGCGCAGCCGTTCACTCACCAGGGGAGGGCCCAGATCCCATGGGCAGCTATCAGGACGCCCGCCGGGCCAGGATCCGGTTCGGCGTGGTCTTCGCCGTCCACGGCGCCGTGACCGGCACCTTCGTCACCAGGATCCCCTGGCTCCAGCACCACCTGGGCCTGAACGCCGGCCAGCTCGGCCTCGCGCTGCTCGCCCCGGCGATCGGCGCCTTCCTGGCGATGCCGCTGTCCGCCCGGGTGGTGGACCGCTACGGACCCCGGTCGGCGATGCGGCTGCTGATGGTCCTGTGGTGCCTGTCGCCGGCGCTGCCCGCCCTCGCACCGAACCTGCCCGCCCTCTGGGCGGCGCTCTTCGTCTACGGCGCGACCTCGGGCATGGCCTCGGTGCAGTTGAACGCCCGGGGCGTGGAGGTCGAACGCGACCTCGGACGCTCCGTCATGTCCGGTCTGCACGGCCTCTGGAGCGCCGGCGGCCTGATCGCCTCGGGCTTCGGGGTGCTCGCGGCCGGGCAGCACCTCGACGCCCGGATCCACCTGGCCGTCACCGCCGTGCTGCTCACCGCGCTCGCCGTGCCCGCCTGCAACGGACTCCCCGACCTGCGCGCCGAGGCCCACCCCACCGACGGCCCGCAGACCTCCCGGAAGGCACCGCCGCGCCTCGCGCTCCCGCCCCGGTCGGCACTCGCGATCGGCCTGGTCGGCTTCTGCGCCGTCTTCGCCGAGGGCGCCGGCATGGACTGGGCCGGGGTCTACCTGCGCGACGTGACCGGGGCCTCGCCCGCCGTCGCGGCGGCGAGCTTCACCGCCTTCGCCGCAACGATGACGGCCGCCCGCCTCACCGGTGACCTCGCCGTCCGCCGCCTCGGCCCGGTCCGTACCGTCCGCCTCGGCGGCGGGCTCGCCACGCTGGGCGGTCTGCTGGTGGTCTGCTCCGGCTCGCCCGCCACCGCCGTTCCCGGTTTCGGCCTGATCGGCATCGGCGTCGCCACCGTCGTCCCGCTGGCCTTCGCCGCCGCCGGACGCACGGCCGAACCGAGCCGGGCGATCGCCGGCGTGGCCACCATCACCTACACCGCCGGTCTGAGCGCCCCCGCCGCCGTCGGCCTGATCGCCCAGACCGTCTCGCTCAGGGCGTCGTTCGTCCTGGTCGCCGCCCTCACCGGCGCCCTGGTGTGCACCGCCGGCGCCCTCCGCCACCGGCCCGCGCCGGCCTCCGTCGCCGACGCCCCGTCCGAATGGACCGTCGGCGCCGTCTGAGGCGGCTCCGCGTAGCTCAACCCGCCCGCCGGGCAGCCGCCGTGGCCCCACGCGGCTCCGTGAGCAGCAGGGCCGCGGTGAGGAGCACGCCGAGGGCGGTGAGGCCGTGCACGGTCAGAGCCGTGGTGGTGTCACCGTGCCGGGCGAGGATCAGGGACATGTCGCCGATCGGGATGGTCGCGGCCGCGAGCATCGCCCAGCCGAGCGAGCGTCCGCCGGCCCGTGAGCAGCAGGACGAGGAGGATCAGCGCGAGGCCCAGGTCGCGGATGCCCTTGAACCGCGAGAAACCGTGCCCTGCTCGGTGGGCCAGTCGGGCAGGCCGAAGCCCGAGGCCATGGTCTGCGGGGTGAGCAGGAAGCCACTGCCGAACCAGAGGACGAAGGCGATGCCGAGGGCGGCGAGGACGGTGGCGAGGTGCTTCTTCATGACGGGGATCTCCTTCGGTGACGGGCGAGCGGTTCAGCCGCGGACGCGGCGGACGGAGCGGGCGTACAGCGAGCGGCCGACGGTGTGCCACAGGAGGCGGCGGGGAGCGGGAGTTCGGCCAGGAAGGCGGCCCGCTCCTCGGCGTCGGCGTCCTCCAGGGCGATGCCGAGAAGAGCAGCAGCTTCGGCTTGGGCGTCGCGGCCAGGAAGTGCTCGCCGAGCCGGTTCCACTCGGCCACGGTGAGGTGGCGCTCGGCGAGCGGCAGGAGCTCGGCCTCTCCTCGTCGTCCAGGTGCTCCACCAGGACGGCGCGGTGCTCCGCGAGCACGGCGGCCAGCCGGGGGTGACGGCGATGTCCAGCACCTCGTCGACCAGCTGGAGCAGCTCGATCGCGTCGGTGCCGGGCTCGTACTCCGGCGGGAGCACGATGATGCCGTCGTGGTCGTCGCCCATGCCGAGCTCGCGGGCGGAGCAGATCATGCCGGCCGAGGTGTGGCCGTAGGTCTGCCGCGCGGCGATCGGGAACGGGCCGGGCAGCACGGCGCCGGGGAGCACCACGACCACCTTGTCGCCGACCGCGAAGTTGCGGGCGCCGCAGACGATCTCCTGCGGCTCGCCGGTGCCGTTGGCGTCGCCGACGTTCACGTAGCAGTGCCGGATCGGCTTCTTGAAGCCGGTGAGCTCCTCGATGGAGAGCACCTGACCGACCACCAGCGGGCCCTTGAGGTCACCGCCGAGCTGCTCGACCGTCTCGACCTCCAGACCGGCCCGGACCAGGCGGGCGGCCACGTCGCGGCCGGTCTCACCGGCCGGAAGGTCGACGTACTCGCGCAGCCAGGAAAGCGGGACGCGCATCAGATCTCCATTCCGAACGGGAGGGTGAAGCGGACGTCGCCCTCGACCATGTCGCGCATGTCGGCGACGTTGTGACGGTTCATCAGGATCCGCTCCAGGCCGAGGCCGAAGGCGAAACCGCTGTAGCGCTGCGGGTCCACGCCGCAGGCGACCAGCACGCGCGGGTTGACCACGCCGCAGCCGCCGAGCTCGATCCAGCCCTCGGAGGAGCAGGTCCGGCAGGGGCGGTCCGGGTTGCCGACGCTCTCGCCCCGGCAGACGAAGCACTGGAGGTCGATCTCCGCGCTCGGCTCGGTGAACGGGAAGTACGAGGGGCGCCAGCGCAGTTCGAGACCGCTGCCGATCAGCTTCTCGACCAGCACCTCGATGGTGCCCTTGAGGTCGGCGAAGGTGATGCCCTCGTCCACCGCGATCGCCTCGACCTGGCGGAACACCGGGGTGTGGGTGGCGTCCAGCTCGTCGGTCCGGTACACCCGGCCCGGGCTCACCGCGTACAGCGGCGGCTCGCGGTCGAGCATGGTGCGGATCTGCACCGGCGAGGTCTGGGTGCGCAGCACCACGCCGGAGTCGGCGGAGCCGTCCGGGGCCTGCACGAAGAAGGTGTCCTGCATCGAGCGGGCCGGGTGGTCCTCGTGCAGGTTGAGGGCGTCGAAGTTGAGCCACTCCGCCTCGACCTCGGGGCCGGAGGCGACCTCGTAGCCCATGGCCACGAAGGTGTCCTCGATCCGCTCGGCCAGCGTGGTCAGCGGGTGCCGGGCGCCGCGCGGGGTGCGGTCGAACGGCAGCGTGACGTCCACCGCCTCCTCGACCAGCACGCGGGCGTCCCGCTCCGCCTCCAGCTCGACCTGACGCTTCGCCAGCGCCTGGTTCACCGCGCCGCGGGCCTGGCCGATCAGCTTTCCTGCCGCGGCCTTGGCCTGCGGGGGCAGTGCGCCGATCTCGCGGTTGGCGAGGGAGAGCGGCGAGCGGTCGCCGGTGTGGGCCACCTTCGCCTGCTTGAGCTCCTCGAGCGAGCCGGCCGCGGCGAAGGCCGCGACGGCCTCGTCCCGGGCCTGCTCGACCGCTTCGGGCTTGAGTGCCTCGACCTCGACCGGGTCGTAGTCCTTGTTGGGTGCCGACATCGCTATCTTTCCCGTGCTCCTGCTCGTGAAGGGGGGTGCCTCGCCCATTGCATTACGCACTGCGTGGCCGGGGCACGGGCAGCCGCTCCCGTACGAGTCGAGAAGGGTGTCCGCGGCACAGCCGCGCAGGGCGTCACACAACGCAATGGTCGAGTGTAGTCGCAGCCTGCGAACCGCCCGCCGGGCTCTCGACTCCTACAGCATGCTGTGTTGTCGGTCATGCTCTTTCAGAGCATGAAGTCGGGCACCCCGGCGGGCAGGATAAATCGGAAGCGGGCGCCGCCGGACGGCGCGCGGCTCACCCGGATGGTGCCGCCGTGGGCCTCGACGATGCCCTTGACGATGTAGAGGCCGAGGCCGGTGCCGCCGCGCTTGGAGCCGCGCCAGAAGCGGGTGAAGACGCGCGGCATGGACTCCTCGGGGATCCCGCTGCCCTCGTCGCTGACCGTCACCGCCGTCCCCTCCAGGACCCATTCGCGCCCGGCGCTCTCCACCAGTTCCTTGGCGGGCGCCACCTCGATCGTGACAGTCCCCTCGCCGTGGCGCACCGCATTTTCCAGCAGGTTGGCCAGCACCTGGTCCAGCTTGTCCGGGTCGGCCCAGAGCTGGGTGAGCGGCTGCTCGATCCGGATGTCGAAGCGGTCCTCGGGGATCCCGGCCGCCACCTTGCCCTCCACGTGCCGGCGCACGGCCGCGGGCAGGTCGACCACCTGCTTGCAGAGCTCCAGCCGGCCGGCGTCGATCCGGGAGATGTCCAGCAGCTCGGCGATCAGCCGGGTGACCCGGTCCGCGTCGGCGTCGACGGTCTCCAGCATCACCCGCTTCTGGCCGTCGGTGAACCGCTCCCACTTGGCCAGCAGGGTCCGGGTGAAGCCCTTGACGCTGGTCAGCGGCGAGCGCAGCTCGTGCGCGACGGTGGCGATCAGCTCGGCGTGGCTGCGCTCGGTGCGGCGGCGCGCCTCGGTGCCGCGCAGCGCCACCACCACCCGCCGGACCGGCCCGCCGCGGTGCTCCCGCACGTAGCGGGCGGAGACCAGCAGCTCGCGGCTGCCGGGCAGCAGCAGGTACCGCTCCGGCTGCCCCGTACGGATCGTCAGGCCGCCGTACGGGTCGGTCAGTTGCCACCAGCGGCGCCCGTCCAGGTCCTCCAGCGGGAGCGCCTGCTCCAGCGGCAGCCCGAGCGCCGCCTCCGGCCGGATGCCGGTCAGCCGGGCGGCCGCCCGGTTGAAGCGCACCACGACACCGGACGCGTCGGCGACCACCACCCCGTCCGGCAGCTCGTCCAAGTCCAGCTCGGCGCCGTCACCGGCCATGGGTCCCTCCCCGATCACCCACCGTGTCCGTTCCCCCACCGTCCGAACCCTAGCGCCCCTACCCCTTCGCGCGACACCCTCCCGGGGACCGCTGGGCGCGCGCGGAGGCGTACAGGCACACGGCGGCGGCCGTGGCGAGGTTGAGGCTCTCGGCGTGGCCGTGGATGGGCACCCGCACCACCTCGTCGGCGAGTGCGCGGGTCTCCTCCGGCAGGCCCCAGGCCTCGTTGCCGAAGACCCACGCGCCGGGGGCGCCCAGGGTGCCCTCGTCCAGCTCCTGGTCCAGGTCCCGGTCGCCGGCCCCGTCCGCGGCCAGCACCCGCACCCCGGCCTCGCGCAGCCGCGCCACCGCCTCCTCCACCGGCACCCCGACCGCGAACGGCAGGTGGAACAGGCTGCCCACCGAGGCCCGGACGGCCTTCGGGTTGTACGGGTCCACCGAGGCGTCGGTGAGGACCACCGCGTCCGCCCCGGCCGCGTCGGCGGTGCGCAGCACCGTCCCGGCGTTCCCGGGGTCGCGCACGTGCGCCAGCACGGCGACCAGCTGCGGGCGGGCCTTGAGCACCTCCTCGAAGGGGGTGTCCAGGAAGCGGCAGAGCGCCACGATGCCCTGCGGGGTGACGGTGTCGCAGATCTCGGCGATCACCTCGTCGGTCGCGGTGAGCACCGGCAGGCCCGCGTCCTCGGCGGCGGCCACGATCTCGGCGTGCCGCTCGGCCGCCTCGAACGTGACGTACACCTCGACCACCACGTGCTCGTCGGACCCGGCCGGGCGGCCGTACGCCACCGCCTCACGGACCGCCTGCGGGCCCTCGGCCAGGAAGCGCCGCTCCTTGCTCCGCTGGTTGCGCCGGGCGAGCTTGCGCGCGGCGATCACCCGCGGCGAGCGCAGGGAGGTGAGCAGGGGGGTCTCGGTGCTCTGCATGGTCTCGTCTCTGTGACACGGTGTCAGATTTCCCGGGCGGGGCCCGGAAGCACGCAGACCCGCAGGCGAACCTGCGGGTCTGGGTGGATCAGCTACACGGCTGAAGGATCCTCTGGGGATCTGCCTCAGGCGGCGACGCGCGGGGCGTTGACGTCCTCGGGGAGCGCCTTCTGGGCGACCTCGACGAGGGCGGCGAAGGCACCCGGGTCGTTCACGGCGAGCTCGGCCAGCATCTTGCGGTCGATCTCGACGTTCGCGATCTTCAGGCCCTGCACGAAGCGGTTGTAGGTGATGCCGTTGGCACGGGCCGCAGCGTTGATGCGCTGGATCCAGAGCTGGCGGAAGTCACCCTTGCGCTTCTTGCGGTCGTTGTAGTTGTAAACGAGCGAGTGGGTGACCTGCTCCTTGGCCTTGCGGTACAGGCGCGAGCGCTGGCCGCGGTAACCGCTGGCCCGCTCGAGGATGACCCGGCGCTTCTTGTGGGCGTTGACTGCCCGCTTGACGCGTGCCACTTCATTACTCCTTGGGTTGGACCACGGACTACTTCACGTGGTCCGTTAACGATGGGGTCGGAAGGATCAGCCGGACTCCCGCGGCCTCAGCCGCGGGCGGGCGATCACTTGCCGAGAAGCTTCTTGATCTTCTTCGCGTCAGCCGGGGCCATCTCGACGGTGCCGGCCAGCTTGCGGGTCAGCGTCGAGGGCTTGTGCTCGAGCAGGTGGCGACGGCCGGCACGCTCGCGCAGCACCTTCCCGGAGCCGCTGATCTTGAAGCGCTTGCTGGCGCCGCTGTGCGTCTTTTGCTTCGGCATATCGCCGTCTCTTCCTCGTCGGTCCGGGCTCCCGCCCGCGCGTTTCCGCGCGGGCGGGGCCGGATTGATCGGGTGAGCGGGGCGGGACGCCCCACTACCTGGGTGACCGGACCGCTCAGGCGTCCTGGGCGGTCGCGGCCGGCTGCTCGACCTCCGCGGCGGCGGTCTCCTCGGCGGCGGCCTCGGCCTCCACCTCGTCGTCCTCCACCTCGTCGGCCTCGGCCTCGAGGGCGGCGTTCTCCGCCTCGAGCGCGGCGTCGTCGTCCGCGGCGGCGTCGGAGCCGGCGGTGCGGCCCTGACGCTCGGCCTTGCGGGCGTCGGCCAGCGCACGGGCCTCGGCCATCGCCTCGGTCTTCTTCTTGTGCGGGCCGAGAACCATGATCATGTTCCGGCCGTCCTGCTTGGCCGACGACTCGACGAAGCCGAGGTCCTCGACGTCGGAGGCGAGCCGCTGGAGCAGTCGGAAGCCCAGCTCGGGGCGGGACTGCTCACGACCGCGGAACATGATCGTGATCTTGACCTTGTCGCCCTGCTTGAGGAACCGAACGACGTGACCCTTCTTGGTGTCATAGTCGTGCGGGTCGATCTTCGGCCGGAGCTTCATCTCCTTGATGACCGTGTGCGCCTGGTTCTTGCGCGCCTCACGGGCCTTCATGGCCGACTCGTACTTGAACTTGCCGTAGTCCATGAGCTTGCACACCGGCGGCCGGGCGGTCGCCGCGACCTCGACCAGGTCGAGGTCGTACTCCTGCGCGAGCTCCAGCGCCTTGGCAAGCGGCACGATGCCGACCTGCTCGCCGCTGGGACCGACGAGTCGCACCTCGGGGACGCGAATCCGGTCGTTGATGCGGGGCTCGGTGCTGATGGGGCCTCCTCGGTTGCACCTTCTGCGATGCGGCCGTCGGACGGCGGTCGCACGTAGTGGACTCGACCACTGGGCGGGGCTTCATTCGTGCTGCGCTGCCCACTGGCGTACGCACCGCGGCACGAAAAAAGCCCCGCTCGGTATACAAGCGGGGCTCCACAGACCGGGGCTGCACCCTCGGAGGGGCGCTGCGGCGACTCGCTGGAGCCTTGCGGCTCAGGTGTCGCGGACCGGACCCGTCGACTGCTAGGCCGATCAGGTGGGAGACTTTCGCGGTTGCCCTCTCGGGCCTCCTGTGAGTGGAGCCTCCACTTGCTGGCCGGGCGATCCGAAGATCTCCTGGCCGGTCAGTCTCGAAGCATACCAGCGTTTCCGGAGGGTGCGGTATTCCGCCTCCGGCGGGCGGTCACCGGGCGGGTGCTCGGTACGCTCCCTGGTGTACGCCTCCATCAGAAGAAGTGAGCACCCGTGAGCGACGACACCACTCCCCACGACGACGAGATCGGCTTCGACGACCTCACCCGCGACATCGCCGAGGTCCCCGCCGTCGAGGTGATCACCACCGTCGCGGTGCACCTGATGAGCGCCGCCGCGGTGAAGTGCGGCCTCGCCGAGGGCGGCGAGAAGGACAAGGACCTGGACGAGGCCCGCAAGCTGATCACCGCCCTGGCCGGGCTGGTCACCGCCGGCGCCCCGGAGATCTCCAACTTCCACGCCGCCCCGCTCCGCGACGGGCTGCGCTCGCTCCAGCTCGCCTTCCGCGAGGCCTCGCTGGTGCCGGACGCCCCGGGCTCCGGCCCGGGCGAGAAGTTCACCGGCCCGGTCTACAGCTGACCCGCCGTCAGGCCAGGTGGCTACGCCTTTGGGGGCGCGGGGAACTGCGCGCAGGGGAACGGCAGGTGCCGCAACTGGCTCACCTGCCCCGACCTAGCGCTGGTCCGCCTTCCGGACTCGCGCAGTTCCCCGCGCCCCCAGAGGTGTGACCACCACCGCAATTAGCCGAGCAGGGCGAGGTCGAGGCCGCGGTCGAGGCGGACGCGGAGGGTGTCGTCGGCGGCCAGGGCGGTGGCCAGGCGCTGGGCCAGCTCCTGGACCGCGGTGCCCTCGGCGAGGGAGAGGGCGAGCACGGCGTCGGTCTCGGTGCCCGGGCGCAGCTCGGCGCGGAGCACGGCCGGCTCGGCCTCGACCAGCGCCTGCACGGCGGCCCGGACGTCCGGGTCCTCGGCGGGCGGCAGGTAGGGGCGGTTCTCGGCGACGGCGCGCAGCCGGGCGCCGGTGAGGGTGTAGGTGACGGGCCCGGCCGGGTCGACCAGCAGGGTGTCGGCGCGCTCGGAGTAGGCGACCATCGCGGCCTGCGGGGCCGCCACCGGGGCCGGGCGGGCGTCGGCGCGCCAGGCGGCCATGGACGCCAGCGAGGTGAAGGCCGGCAGCGCGCGGCGGCCGTCGGGGGCCTCGATCACGGGGACGGCCATGTCGCTGGTCTTCTCGTGCTTGTGGCCGTGGGCGTCGACCTCGACCTCGCCGAGCAGGGCGACGATCGGAACCATCAGCCGACTGCCCGTCAGGGCGGCCAGCACCTCCGGCTCGCCGGTCCCGCTCTGCTGCCAGGCGGCCAGCGCGGCGGTCAGGCGGGGGTCGGCGGTGCCGTCGTCGTCGGCGAATCCGGGGTTCGGGATGTTCTTCTGCTGCTCCACCCGCTTGAGGGTATGCCAACCGGGCGGTCGCATTCTCAGCCGGTGCTCATCGGCGGCTCAGGCCACGTCCATGGGCGCGGCGGAGGGTCGACGGCATGACGGGAACGCGTAGGAGCAGGATCGGGGGTGCGCTGCTGCTGCCGGTGCTGGCCCTGACGGCGGGCGGGGTGTGGGTGGCACAGGCGGACGGCGGCGGGCAGCCGAGGGCGGCAGTGGTCAACGCCCAGGCGGTGGCCGCGACACCGACGCCGACACCCACGCCAACGCCCACACCGACGCCGGTGGACCTGAACGCCGTGCTGGCCGCGGCCGCCGCGCAGGTCCCCGCCGAGGGCGGGGCCTCCGTCGCGGTGCTGGACACCGCGAGCGGGGCGAGCGCGGTCTACGGGGACGGGTCGTTCGTCACCGCGAGCATCGTCAAGGCCGATCTGCTGGCCGCCCTGCTCTGGCAACGCCAGCGCGCCGGGCGGGAGTTGAGCGCGGACGAGAAGGCCACCGCGACCCTGATGATCGAGCAGAGCGACAACGACGCGGCCGACGCCCTGTGGAGCGCCGTCGGCGGGGCGGCCGGGCTGGACGAGGCCAACGCGGCCTTCGGCCTGACCGCCACCACCGCCGGGACGGACGGCTACTGGGGCCTGACCACCACCACGGCTGCCGACCAGCTGAGGCTCCTTCAGGTGGTGTTCGGCCAGGGCTCCCCGCTGACCGCCGGCTCGCAGGCCTACCTGCAGTCCCTGATGGGGCAGGTCGAGGCGGACCAGGACTGGGGCGTCTCGGCGGCCGACCAGGACGGCGCGTACACGCTGAAGAACGGCTGGCTGCCGCGCAGCGCCACCGGCCTGTGGGCGGTGAACAGCATCGGCCGGGTGACGTACGACGGCCGGGAGCTGCTGGTGGCGGTGCTGACCGAGGGGTCGGCGGACGAGGGGGCCGGGATCGCCACCGTCGAGGGGTTGGCGAAGGCCGCCGCGGGCGCGCTGACCGGGGAGTTGACGTACTGACAACCCCCTACCCATGAGTACGGAGCTGTGGCAGTCTGCGGCCATGACCAAGCTCACGGCTCCCGGCCTCGCCGCCGACCGGGCCCGGTACGACCGGGCCACCGCGCACCTGGACGCGCCGCTGGCGGTGGTGGACCTGGCGGCCTTCGACGCCAACGCCGCCGATCTGGTCCGCCGGGCGAACGGCAAGCCGGTGCGGGTGGCGAGCAAGTCGGTGCGCTGCCGGGCACTGCTGGAGCGGGCGTTGGCGGTGGAGGGCTTCGCGGGGGTGATGAGCTTCACCCTGGCCGAGTCGCTCTGGCTGGCCCGCGAGGGCTTCAAGGACGTGCTGCTGGCCTATCCCTCGGCCGACCGGGCCGGGTACGCGGAGCTGACGGCGGATCCGAAGCTGGCCGCCGAGGTCACCGTGCTGGTGGACGACCCGGCGCAGCTGGAGCTGATCGACGCGGCCCGCGAGGGCACCGAGGAGGTCCGGGTCTGCCTGGAGCTGGACACCTCGCTGCAGCTGCTGGGCGGCAAGGTCCGGATCGGGGCCCGGCGGGCGCCGCTGCGCACCCCGGAGGCGCTGGGCGCCTTCGCCGAGCTGGTGCAGCGCCGCCCTGGCTTCCGGGTGGTCGGGCTGATGGCGTACGAGGGCCACGTGGCCGGGGTGGGCGACTCGCTGGCCGGGCGGCCGGTGCGCTCCAGGGTGATCCAGGCGATGCAGGCCAAGGCGCGGCGCGAGCTGGCCGTGCGGCGGGCGGCGGTGGTGCGGCGGCTGCGCGAGGTGGCCGAGCTGGAGTTCGTGAACGGCGGCGGCACCGGCAGCGTGGAGTCCACCGTGGCGGAGCGGGCGGTGACCGAGGTGGCCGCCGGTTCGGGGCTGTACGTGCCCCGGCTGTTCGACAACTACCGTTCGTTCCAAGGGCGCCCGGCCGCACTGTTCGCGCAGCCGGTGGTGCGGCGGCCCGGGCTCGGGGTGGTCACCGTGCTCGGCGGCGGGTACCCCGCCTCGGGCGCGGCGGGCGCCGACCGCTCCCCCGTGCCGTATCTGCCGGCCGGGCTGCGCTACGACCCGCAGGAGGGTGCCGGGGAGGTGCAGACGCCGCTGCTCGGCGCGGCCGCGGACGACCTGCGGATCGGGGACAAGGTGTGGTTCCGGCACGCCAAGGCGGGCGAGCTGTGCGAGCGCTTCGCCGAGCTGCACCTGATCGAGGGCGACCGGGTGACGGCCACCGTCCCGACGTACCGGGGCGAGGGTCGGACGTTCCTCTGACGGCCGTCCGTGCCCTGTCCTAGTCTGACGGGACATCACCGAGGCCAGGGGGCAGGGGACATGGAAGCCGAGCTGATCACCGCGGTGGCCACCACCTTGACGGGTGCGATGACCACCAGCGCGTGGCAGGCCGTCCGCAACCGGGTGGCCGCGTACTTCGGGCGGGACCGCGAGGAGGTGGTCACGGCCGAACTGGAGATCGCCCGCGAGGAGTTCGAGCAGTACGGGGACCAGACCTCGCTGACCGAGTGGCTGCGCCGCGCGGTGGAGGAGAACCCGGCCTTCGCGGAGGAGCTCCGGGCGCTGGTCTCGGAGCACGGCGGCACCACGGTGAAGGTCCACCAGGGCGCGGAGAACGTGATCACCGGCGGGACCTTCCACGGCAAGGTGATCCAGGCGAACAGCATCGGGATCATCAACGGCTGAGCACGTGCGGACGGCCCCGCGGGGAGGAGTGCGGGGCCGTCCGGGTCCGGGGTGAGGGGGCGTCAGGTGCCGGTGCCGCCCTCGCCGATCTTGCCGTTGAAGGCCTTGACCGACTCCACGATCTTGTCCATCTGGCTGAGCGTGGGCGCCTTGTCGGCGATGTCGAAGCCGAGGTGGATGGTGGCCAGGCCCTTGCCGTCGGCGGCCGGGAAGACCACCGTCTGGACGTAGCCGTCGTTGCCCTCGGGCGCGTCCACCTTCCAGCGGACCAGCCAGCCGTCCCGGCCGTCCACCGCGATCGGCTCGGACTTGAGCTGCTCGTGGGACTTGACCTTGCCGTACGACTGCTCGGCGGCCGCGTTGATGTCCTGCTCGGCGGCCTGCTTGGGGTCGCTGCCCTGGAGCTGACCGGTGTTGGCACCGCCCAGGGAGCACTCGCCCTCGCCACTGGCGCAGGTGTAGGAGCCGACCGACATGGCGGCGAAGCCGTCCTTGGTGGTGCCGGCCGTCCAGCCGGAGGGGACGGAGAGGCTCAGCTTGTTGACCACGTCCACGGCCAGGCCGGCGTTGCGGCCGCCCTTGCCGTCGGGGCCCTTGCCGTCCGGGCTCTTCGGGGAGGCCGAGGAGCCCGGCGCGTCGGGGACATCCCGGCGGCCCTCGGCACCGTCCCCGCCCGGACGGAAGTCGGGGCGGACCCGGTCGGAGGCGCGGCGGTCGGCCCGGCCGTCCATCGCCAGGTAGGTGACGCCGGATCCGACCAGCAGACCGGCCAGCGCCGCCACGGCGGCGGCGATCAGCACCGGCTTGCCGGGACCGGACTTCGGACGGGGCTGCGCCGAGGGGAGCAGCGGCGGCTCCGGGTAGCGGTACGCGGCGCCGTTCTCCAGCACCTCCCCCGTCAGCACCGTGGGCGTGGGTTCGGCGACCGGCGCCGACAGCACCGTCGGCGCGTCCTCGGCCGGAGCGGCCGGGGCGGCCGGGGCGGCCTCATCGGCCGGGGCCGCGGCGGGGGCGTCCGCGGGCGCGGGCCGGGTGGAGGCCGTCCAGCCCTGCCCGTCCCACCAGCGCTGCGGCCTCGGGTCGCTCGTGGTGTCCTGCGGGTCCGGGTACCACCCGGCGGGAATCTGCTCGCTCACGCCAGAAAATGTAAGGCGCCCCGGATAAACGCGGTATCAGTTGACGGCCCTTTCCGCCCGTTTTTCGATGAGATTCCGCTGAGAACCCTCCGGGAGGCGGTCCGGCCACCTGACGGAGCCTCGGGCGTACGGGTGGGGCCCGCGCGAATCCTGCGTACGGGAGGGGCCGGACGCGGCAGAATCCCGGCCATGACCAACAGACCAGTGATCGGCATCAGCACCTACCTCACCGAGGCCAAGTGGGACCACTGGGACGCCCAGCGCGCCGTCCTGCTCCCGCACCGCTACCCCCTGCTGGTGCAGGAGGCCGGCGGCATCCCGCTGCTGCTGCCCCCGCAGCCCGCGGAGCACGCCCCCGACCTGCTCGCCCGGGTGGACGGGCTGGTCATCGCCGGCGGCCCGGACGTCAACCCCTCGCTCTACGGCGAGCAGCCCCACCCCAGGACCCGCGCCTTCGCCCCCGAGCGCGACCACTGGGAGGCCGCGCTGCTGCGCGCCGCCCTCGCCTCCGGCCTGCCGGTGCTCGGCATCTGCCGGGGCATGCAGCTGCTCAACGTGGTCTGCGGCGGCACGCTGATCCAGCACCTGGAGGAGGGCGCCGCCCACCTGGGCTCGCCCAACCACTACGGCTCCCATCCGATCCGGCCGCTGCCGGGCACCCGGCTGGCGGAGCTGTTGCCGGAGGCCGAGGTGGTGGTGCCGACCTTCCACCATCAAGCGGTGGACCGGGTCGGCGAGGGCCTGACGGTCAGCGCCCGGGCCGAGGACGGCACCGTGGAGGCGGTCGAGGGAGAGGGCTTCGTGCTCGGCGTGCAGTGGCACCCGGAGCAGGGCACCGACCTGCGGGTGATGCGGTCCCTGGTGACGGCGGCGATGGTCCCGACCCCGGTCGGCTGACGCAGGCCCGCTGACCCCGGCTGGACGTAACGGCCGGTCAGAGTCCGTACCAGGGGCCGATCAGCGCGCCCGCCGTTCCGGCCAGCAGTAGGCAGGCCACCACGGAGCGGCGGGCCGCCAGGAGCCAGGCCAGCGCCAGGGCGAGGACGGCGGTCTGCCAGCCGTACTCCAGCCCGAGGGCGAGCGGGACGGACGACCCGGCGATGGCGCCGACCACGGCCGGGCCGGCCCCGGTCAGGAAGGACTGCACCCGGCGGTCGGCCCGCAGCCGGTCGAAGTGGCGCGCGCCGAACAGCACGAAGAGGAACGACGGGGCGAAGGCCACCGCCGCCGCCAGCAGCCCGCCGCCGAGGCCGGCGGCCGCGTACCCGACCACGGCGACGGTCTGCACCACCGGGCCCGGGGTGATCTGGCCGAGCGCCACCGCGTTCAGGAACTGACCGTCCGTCATCCAGCCGTACCGCTCCACCGCGTCGGCCCGCATCAGCGGGATGATCACGAAGCCGCCGCCGTACGAGAGCGCACCGACCTTGAACGCCACCCAGGCCAGCGCCCCCAGCCCGCCCGTGGCGGGGAGCGCCCCGAGCACCAGGGGAAGTGTCAGGCTCCGCTGCCGGACGGCGACTTCGGCCAGCCCGGCGGCCAGCAGTACCAGCACCAGCCACGGCCCGGTGAGCAGCGCGGCCACCGCCCCGGCCACCGCGTAGCCGATCCACCGGGCCCGGCCCGCGCGGTCCCCGTCCGTGCCCCCGTCCGTGCCCCCGGCCCGGGCCCAGCTGCCCGGCACCAGCGCGGCCGCTGCGTGCACCGCCACCGCCGGGACGGCCGCCCCCGCACCGGCCGCCGCGCCCAGCACCCAGGCGGGCGGGGCGTCGGACAGGAAGAGCACCGAGAGGGCCAGGATCAGCAACAGCCCGGGCACGATGAAGCAGGCCCCGCCGACCAGCGCGCCCGGGGCGCCGCGCAGCCGCCAGGCGGTGAAGACCGCCAGCTGGGTGGAGGCCGGGCCCGGCAGCAGGTTGGTCGCCGCGATGCCGTCCTCGAACTCCTCGGCGCTCAACCAGCCGCGCCGCTCCACGCAGAGCCGGCGCAGCAGCAGGATGTGGGTCGGCGGCCCGCCGAAGCCGGTGCAGCCGATCCGGCCCCACTCGACGGCGATGGTGCCCAGCGACACCCGTTCCTGACGCTCCGGCACGTCCCGCCCCTCCCCGGTGATCACTGTTGGGCGGCGGAACCCTAGCGCAGACGGCCGACCGGCTGATGAACGGCCCGGAACCGGTGCGCGGCGCGCCGGGCGGGAAGGGGACCACCATGGCGAACCACCGACACGCACACGGACCGGACGGGCACTCCCACGGCAGCCACTCCCACGGGGTCTCCGCCGACGCCGACCGGCGCTGGCTGCTGGGCGCGCTGGCGCTGATCGTGCTCTTCATGGCCGGCGAGGTGGTGGTCGGCCTCGCCGCACGGTCGCTGGCCCTGCTCTCGGACGCCGCGCACATGCTCACCGACGCGGTCTCCATCGTGCTCGCGCTGATCGCGATGGCCCTCGCCCGGAGGCCCGCCCGGGGCGGCTACACCTACGGGCTGAAGCGGGCCGAGATCCTCTCCGCCCAGGCCAACGGGATCACCCTGCTGCTGCTCTCCGCCTGGCTCGGCTACGAGGCGGTGGTCCGGCTGCTCGAACCGCCGGAGGTGACCGGCTCGCTGGTGCTGGTCACCGCACTGGTCGGCATCGTGGTGAACGTCGCGGCCACCTGGTGCCTGTCCCGGGCCAACCGCAGCTCGCTGAACGTCGAGGGCGCCTTCCAGCACGTGCTGACCGACCTCTACGCCTTCGTCGCCACGGCGGTGGCCGGTCTGGTCATCGTGACCACCGGCTTCACCCGGGCCGACCCCATCGCCTCGCTGATCGTGGTCGCCCTGATGCTCAAGGCCGGCCTCGGCCTGGTCCGGGCCTCGGGGCGGATCTTCCTGGAGGCCGCGCCCGCCGGCATCGACCCGGACGCGGTGGCCGACCGGCTGATCTCCGGCTCGGAGGTCAAGGAGATCCACGACCTGCACATCTGGGAGATCACCTCCGGCGAACCCGCCCTCTCCGCCCACGTCCTGGTCGCTCCCGGCGGCGACTGCCACGCCGTCCGCCGCGACCTCCAGCGCACCCTGCGGGAGGAGTACCGGATCACCCACACCACCCTCCAGGTCGACCACGTCGGCGAACAGCTCGGCCAGGACCTGCTCACCCTGGGTCGTTCGGCCGTCGAGGCCCGGGACCGCCCCCGCGACGAGCACTGCGACGACGTGCACGGACCGGTGCACCGCGGCGGGCCGCACGAGCACTGACCCCGCGCTTGTGAGGCTCCGTCAGCCCGTTGCGGCATGATCGGAGGCATGACCGCACCCAGGCTGATGCTGCTCGACTCGGCGAGCCTCTACTTCCGTGCCTACTTCGGCGTGCCGGAGTCCATCAAGTCGCCCGACGGGCAGCCGGTGAACGCCGTGCGCGGCCTGCTCGACTTCATCACCCGCCTCGTCCAGGACCACCGGCCCGACCAGCTGGTCGCCTGCATGGACGCCGACTGGCGCCCCGCCTGGCGGGTCGAGCTGATCCCCACGTACAAGACCCACCGGGTCGCCGAGGCCGCCGTGGACGGCGAGGAGGAGGTCCCCGACACCCTCGCCCCCCAGGTCCCGGTCATCGAGCAGGTCCTCGACGCCCTCGGCATCGCCCGCCTCGGCTCCCCCGGCTACGAGGCCGACGACGTGATCGGCACCCTGACGGCCCGGGCGACCGGCCCCGTCCAGATCGTCACCGGCGACCGCGACCTCTTCCAGCTCGTCGACGACGCCCGGGGCATCCAGGTCGTCTACCCGGTCAAGGGCGTCGGCAACGCCCAACTGATCGACGAGGCCGCCCTGGTGGAGAAGTACGGCGTCACCGGGGCCGAGTACGCCGACATGGCCGCCCTGCGCGGCGACCCGAGCGACGGCCTGCCGGGCGTCAAGGGCATCGGCGAGAAGACCGCCGCCCAGCTCATCCGCGAGTACGGCGACCTGGCCGGCATCCGGGCCGCCGCCGCCGACCCGCTCTCCAAGCTCACCCCGGCCCGCCGCAAGAACCTCCTCGACGGCGCCCCCTACCTCGACGTCGCCCCCACCGTCGTCCGGGTCGCCACCGACGCGCCGCTCCCCGACTTCGACCCCGCCCTCCCCAAGGAGCCGCTCGACCCCATGACCCTGGAGGAACTCTCCACCCGCTGGGGCCTCGGCAGCTCCCTGGAGCGCCTGGTGGAGACGCTGGGTGCGTGAACACGGCGGCGCCCGTACCCGGACTGACGGTCAGTCGGGTACGGGCGCCGGCGCTGTCGGTCAGCCGACCGAGCTGTAGGCGATGATGCCGCGGCGGAGGCTGTCCACGGCCTTGCGGGCGGTGGTGCGGAGCTTGGTGTCGTCGCCCGCGGCGTCCTGGATCTGGCTGAGGACGTCGATCAGCTGCTTGGTCCAGCGGACGAAGTCGCCGGCCGGGAGGTCGGCGTCGCGGAGGACCTGGTCGAGGTTGTGGCCGAGGGACCAGCGGTAGGCGACCCAGGCGAAGCCGAGGTCGGGCTCGCGCTGGCCGACGCCCTCGGCGGTGTTGATGCGGTGCTGCTCCTCCAGGGCGTCGAGGTGGCCCCAGATGCGGATCATGCTGGCGAGGGCCTCCTTGGCGGCGCCCTCCGGGACCCGCGGGGTGGCGGCGTCGTCGGACTGGCGCGACTCGTAGACCAGGGCCGAGGCGCAGGCGGCGAGTTCGGCCGGGGCGAGCTCGGCCCAGACGCCCTCGCGGATGCACTCCGAGGCGAGCAGGTCGAGCTCGCCGTAGAGCCGGCCGAGGCGCTTGCCGTCGTCGGTGACGGTGTCCCCGCTGAGGTAGCCGAGGTCGGTGAGCAGGCCGCAGACGCGGTCGAAGGTGCGGGCGATGGTGTGGGTGCGGGAGCGCATCTTGCGGTCCAGCACCTGGGTGTCGCGCTGGAGCCGGTGGTAGCGCTCGGACCAGCGGGCGTGGTCCTCGCGGTCGGAGCAGCCGTGGCAGGGGTGCTGGCGCAGCTCGGTGCGCAGCCGGGTGATCTCCGCGTCGTCGGCCGCGGCGGCCCGGCCCTTGCGGAAGCGCTCGGGCTCGAGGTGGCCGGCCTTGGTGCGCAGGGCGGAGGCCAGGTCGCGGCGGGACTGCGGGCTGCGCGGGTTGAAGGACTTGGGGATCCGCAGCCGGTCGACCGCGGTCACCGGGTACGGGAAGTCGATCATCGCGAGCCGCTTGACCTGCCGCTCGGCGGTGAGCACCACCGGGCGCGGGCCGTCCTGGTAGTCGGGGTGGCGCTGGTGGCGCGGCGAGCGGGAGACCGGTGGCAGGCCCGGGTCGAGGACCAGGGCGAGCCCGGCGAACTTGCCGGTGGGGACGTGGATGACGTCGCCGGGCTTGAGGGCCTCGATGGCCTCGATGGCGGAGGCTCGGCGCTGGCCGCTGCCCTCGCGGGCGAGTTCGTTCTCACGGTCCTTCAGCTGCCGCCGCAGGCCCATGTACTCCTCGAAGTCGCCGAGGTGACAGGTCATCGACTCGCGGTAGCCCGCCAACCCGTCCTCGTTCTTCTGCACCTGGCGGGCGATGCCGACCACCGCGCGGTCCGCCTGGAACTGCGCGAAGGAGGTCTCCAGCAGCTCCCGGGAGCGGTGCCGCCCGAACTGGCCGACCAGGTTGACGGCCATGTTGTAGGAGGGGCGGAAGGAGGAGCGCAGCGGGTAGGTGCGGGTGCCGGCCAGGCCGGCCAGCGCCTCCGGGTCGAGGCCGCGCTGCCAGAGCACGACGGCGTGGCCCTCGACGTCGATGCCGCGGCGGCCGGCCCGGCCGGTGAGCTGGGTGTACTCGCCGGGGGTGATGTCGGCGTGGGTCTCGCCGTTCCACTTGACCAGCTTCTCCAGGACCACGGAGCGGGCGGGCATGTTGATGCCCAGGGCGAGGGTCTCGGTCGCGAAGACGGCCTTGACCAGGCCCTTCACGAAGAGCTCCTCGACCACCTCCTTGAAGCGGGGCAGCATCCCGGCGTGGTGGGCGGCGATGCCGCGCTCCAGCCCGTCCAGCCACTCGAAGTAGCCCAGGACGTGCAGGTCCTCGTCCGGGATGTCGGCGCAGCGCTCCTGGACGATCTCGCGGACGGTGGCCCGGTCGGCCTCGCGGTTGAGCCGCAGGCCGGAGGTGAGGCACTGCTGGACGGCGGCCTCGCAGCCGGCCCGGCTGAAGATGAAGGTGATGGCGGGCAGCAGGCCCTCGGCGTCGAGGCGGTCGATGACGTCGACCCGGCCCGGGGTCCAGACCCGGCTGGGGCGGCCGTTGGGCATCGAGCGGCCGCGGCCGCGGCCGAAGCGGTCGCCGCGCGGGTTGCGGTCGCCCTCGGAGCGGGAGAGGCGGACCAGCTCGGGGTTGACCGCCTTGGCGGGGTTGGTGAGCGAACCCTTGGGGCGGCCGTCCCGGTCCGGGTCGGCGAACAGGTCGTACATGCGGTTTCCGGCCATCACGTGCTGCCAGAGCGGCACGGGACGGTGCTCGGAGACGATCACCTTGGTGCCGCCGCGCACGGTGTCCAGCCAGTCGCCGAACTCCTCGGCGTTGGAGACGGTGGCGGAGAGCGAGGCCAGCACCACGGACTCGGGGAGGTGGATGATGACCTCCTCCCAGACCGCGCCGCGGAAGCGGTCGGCGAGGTAGTGCACCTCGTCCATCACCACGTAGCCGAGGCCGTCCAGCGCGGAGGAGCCCGCGTAGAGCATGTTGCGCAGCACCTCGGTGGTCATCACGACCACCGGGGCGTCGCCGTTGACGCTGTTGTCGCCGGTCAGCAGGCCGACCTTGTCGGCCCCGTAGCGCTTCACCAGGTCGCCGAACTTCTGGTTGGAGAGCGCCTTGATGGGCGTGGTGTAGAAGCACTTGCGGCCGGACTGCAGGGCCAGGTGGACGGCGAACTCGCCGACGATGGTCTTGCCGGAGCCGGTCGGCGCGGCGACCAGCACGCCCTCGCCGGCCTCCAGGGAGCGGCAGGCCTCCAGCTGGAAGTCGTCCAGCTCGAAGTCGTAGAGCTGACGGAAGCCGTGCAGGACGGTGGCCTGCTCCTTGGCCCGGCGCCGGAAGGCGGCGTACGCCTCGGCGGGGCTGAGCTCCTCGGTGTCCGGAGCGGCCGGGTTCTCGGGGCGCTCGGGCACGGCGCTGTTCATCGGCGTCACCTCTTCTTCCCGTGGGACTGCTGGATGCCGGGCCGGGGAAGGGCCGGGCGGGACGGGTGCGCAGACGGCGACGCCTGCGGCTGCGGGGCCCGCGCGGCCGGGGCGCGGAGGGCCTCGGCACGGACGGGGGCGCAGCGGGTGCGGTTGGTGTGGTGATCGTGCATCTCAGCCAGACATTACCCGCCAGGACCGACATCAACAGCACCCTTTTCGCGGGATCCCGGACGGGAGCGGGGAGGGGCGGGGAGCGGGGGCGGCGGGTGCCCGGACCGGGGCGTACCGGGCCGGAGCGGGCCATGACAACGTGGCGCAATCACGCCTGTGCAAGGAGTCACGGCAGTGCTCCACTTACCCATCAGCACCAGGCACCGGGTACCGCGTCCCGTTCCCCCTTCCAGAGAGGCCCCAGCCATGCCGGCTCAGCGACCACGGCTCCTGCACCGCCTGACCACCCTTGCGACCGGGCTCACCGCCGCCGCCTGCCTCGTCCTGGCCGGGGCCGCCCCGGCCGGCGCGGCCGAACTGGACGGGGTGAGCGAGCCCGGGGAGTTCGCCATCTACGGCGGGCCGAACACCACCTACGAGGTGCTGGACCTCTACCTCTCGCGGGGCGACTTCACCCAGCTCGCCTGGCCCCGCTACGGCGGCGCGGTGAACGACCAGAACGAGTCCTACTGGAACCGGGACAGCTACACCTGGCACGTCTACAGCGACGTCTACCGGGGCGGCCGGCACGGCTGGATCAACGCCGGCGTGGCCTCCAACGCCACCAGCACCTTCTGGCACCAGATCTCCTCCGCCTACTACAACTGACCCCTCGTCAGGGTCGTCACCTCCGGGAGCTCCCCCTTGCGTTCCTCCGTGCTGCCCGCCGCCCTCGCCGCCGCCGTCCTGCTGTTGGCGGGCTGTTCCGACGGCGGGACGGGGAGCGCACCCGGCACCGGGCCCGCGCTCCCGGGCCCGGTGCCGACCCCGGCGGACGCCGGGGCGCTGCGGCTGCCGCTCCAGGAGTACCTGCCGAGTGAGGGCGAGCTGGACCGGCTCGACCGGGCGCAGCGGATCCTGACGGACCAGTGCATGGCCAGGTACGGCTTCCGCTACCGGGTGCCCGAGCTGCCGCCGGCCGGCGCGCCGGGCAACACCCGGCGGTACGGACTGGCCGATCCGGCCGAGGCGGCCGGCAGCGGCTACGGGACGCTGGGCGCCGAGGGCCGGGCCAAGCCCCCGCAGCCCTCGATGGACCCGACCGAGCGGCTGGTGCTCGGCGGTGAGGACGGCGCCGATCCGGCCTCGCTGCCGGCCAACCAGGCGGACGCGGAGAAGTCCGGCCGCAGCGCGGGCCGGGTGAACGGGCTGGCGGTGCCGCCGGGGGGCTGCGTGCGGGAGGGCTACCTCAAGCTCTGGGTGCCGACCGCCGGGGCGCCCGACCCGCTCAAGGTGCAGGACCTGGACGCCGACGGCTACGACCGCTCCCGCCGGGACGCCCGGGTGGACGCCGCCCGCGAGGCCTGGGCCAGGTGCATGGCCGGCAAGGGCTACCGGGCCGAGAACCCGGTCAGCCCGCAGCCCGAACTCGGCCTGCGGCCCGAGGCGTTCACCGGTCCCGAGGGGATCACGGCGGCCACCGCGGACGTGGCCTGCAAGCGCGAGACCAACCTGGTCGGCATCTGGTTCGCGGTGGAGTCCGCGTACCAGCGGGACCTGATCGAGCACAACGGCGAGCTGCTGCGGGCCTCCCGGCGGCAGTTGGACGACTCGCTGAGGCTGGCGGCCGGGCTGGTCACCCCGATCGGGTGACCCGGCTCCGGCGGGCGTCCCGGGGCGTCCGTCGATCACCTTCGGATCAGCTTGTCAGTTGCACAATCCTTCATCCCGTCAACACCCGGTCGGGCCCGGTCCTTCTTCGGTCGGTTCCGGGCAGAGCGCCTGCGGCGCGGGGTCCGCTTCCTACAGTCGGTGCACCGGGGCCGCCCACAGGGGCGCGGCCCCCGCCGACAGCGGGAGGGCACCGTGGCAAGTCTCGACAGCGCGCTCAAGGACGCCATGAGCATCGACGGTGCGATCGGTGTGGCACTGGTCGACTACGACAGCGGGATGGCGCTCGGCACCCTGAGCGACGGCAGCAGCGACCTGGACCTGAACGTGGCCGCCGCCGCCAACACCGACCTGGTCCGCGCCAAGATGCGCACCATGCAGATGCTCAACCTGCACGACAACGAGATCGAGGACATGCTGATCTCGCTCACCACCCAGTACCACCTGATCCGCCCGCTCACCATGCCCAACGGGCGCGGCCTCTTCCTCTACCTGGCCCTCAACCGGGCCCGGGCCAACATGGCGATGGCGCGACACCAACTGCGCCTGATCGAGGCAGGCCTGGAACTCTGACGGTGCGCCAGGGGGGTCACGACTCATGCCGGTCCAGCTGTACCAGGCCAAGGCGGAGCTCTTCCGGATGCTCGGGCACCCGGTCCGCATCCGGGTCCTGGAACTCCTCCAGGCCGGGCCGACCCCGGTCCGCGACCTGCTCGCCGACCTGGAGATCGAGCCGTCCAGCCTCTCCCAGCAGCTCGCCGTGCTGCGACGGGCGGGGATCGTCACCGCCACCCGGGAGGGCCCCACGGTGGTCTACGCCCTGGCGGGCGGCGACGTGGCCGACCTGATGCGGGCGGCCCGGCGCATCCTCACCGAGCTGATCTCCGACCGGGACGCGCTGCTCGCCGAGCTGCGGGCGGCCGGGAACTGACGGCGGGTCACGCGGTGTCCCGTCGGAGGCCCGGCCGCACAGCGGGCCTCCGACGGGGGCGGTGGGAGGGGGCCACGATCCCCTCCCACCGCGGCTCGGGCTCCCAGGAGCGGGGGAACCCGAGGGCTCGACGGGCAGCCGCTCAGCGGCCGTCCAGCAGCTCCACCAGACCGGACGCCAGGTTCCGGTACTCCTCCGGGCGGTTGTAGACCTGGGCGCTCACCCGGAGCACCCCGCCGCCGGACCACGGGCGGATCGCCACCCGGGCGTTCAACCGCCGCCGGATCGCCACCATCAGCGCCTTGGCGGTGTGGTCGCTCTCCGCGCAGCCCGGGGGCAGCCGGACCGCCCGCATCGCCGCGCCGGGCAGGCCGGGCAGGAAGCGCAGCCCGGTGCGCTCCACCAACTGCCGCTGCCCGTACACCGCGAGGGCCTCGTTGTGGGCGCGGACCCGCTCGGCACCGAGCTGGTCGAGCAGGGCGAAGCCGGTGGGCGCGGCCAGCCAGGGGGTGTAGTCGGCGGTGCCGCGCCACTCCACCCGGCCGGGGAAGCCGCGGTCGTGCTCCCAGGAGAACATCAGCGGCCGGATCCGCGAGCGCCAGCCGCCCGCCACCGCGAGGACCGCGGCGGCCCGCGGTGTGAAGGCCCACTTGTGCAGGTTGCCGACCCAGAAGTCGGCGCCGCCGGCCTGCTCGCCGAGGTCCACCGGGAGCATGCCGGGCGCGTGCGCGGCGTCCACCACGGTGATCACGCCGCGGGCGCGCAGCTCCGCCAGCAGTACCGGGTCGGCGATCTGACGGGCCGTCGGCGAGGTGACCAGGTCGAGCACGGCGACCTTGGTGCGCTCGTCCACGGCCGCCAGGATCCGCTCGCGGACGGCCTCCTGGTCGGGGGTGTGGACCGAGAGCCGGACGGTGCGGACCCGGGCGCCGCTCTCGTCGGCCCGGCGCTCGGCGGCGCGGGTGACCACGCCGTAGCCGTGGTCGGTGACCAGCACCTCGTCCCCCTCGGCGAGCGGGATCGAGTCGAGCACCACCGCCACGCCCTCGGTGACGTTGGTGACCAGCGAGATCCGGTCGGGGCGGGCGTTCAGGGCGGTGGCCACCCGGGCACGGGCCCGGGCGATCCGGTCGGGCAGTTCCAGGAACCAGCCGTCCGGGTCCTGCTCCTCCTCGGCCCGCAGCTTGGCCTGGGCGCGCTGGACGGGTAGCGGTACCGCCCCGTACGAGCCGTGGTTGAGGTGCGCCACGGCCGGGTCGAGGGTGAACAGCGAGGCCGCCCCCTGGATCTGGCGGGGCAGTTCGTCGCTCATGGGGCTCCCTCGAGTGATGATGTGTGACATTTCACACTGCATACTTCTAGCCGAAATCCCCCCTCCAGGGCAACCATCGGGCCGTGACGCACACCGACCAGTTCCTCGCCCTCAGCTCCCGCACCGGCCGTTTCACCTACGGCGCCCCGCGCGCGGTCACCTTCTCCGCCGACGGCACCCGGCTGCTCCTCCTCCGCTCCACCGGCCCGGAGGACCCGGTGGACCGACTCTGGCTGTTCGACCTGACCACCCGTCAGGAGCACCTGGTCGCCGACCCCGCCGTCCTGCTGCCCGGCCGCACCGGCGCCCCCGCCGACCTGCCCGTGCTGGAGCGCCGCCTGCGCGAGCGGATCCGGCTCTGGGCCCCCGGCATCGGCTCCTTCGCCGCCACCTCCGACCTCGCCCAGGCCGTCTTCGCCCTCGACGGCCGGATCTTCCGCACCGCCGTGGCCGACGGCTCGACCACCGAACTCCCGGTCGCCGGACCGGCCTTCGACCCCCGCCCGAACGCCGACGGCTCGGTGGTCGCGTACGTGACCGGCGGCGCGCTGCACCTGACCGACCGCGCCGAGCCGCTCAGCCCGGCCGACGGCGCCGTCTGGGGCGTCGCCGAGTTCGCCGCCGCCGAGGAGCTCGGCCGCACCCGGGGCCACTGGTGGTCACCCGACGGCCGGGCCGTGCTGGCCACCCGGATCGACGAATCCGCCCTCCCGCTGCGCTGGTTCGCCGACCCGTCGCACCCCGAGCGGGCCCCCGAGAGCTTCGCCTACCCGCAGGCCGGCGGGCCCAACGTCGACCTGCGGCTCTGGGTGCTCGGCCTGGACGGCACCCGCACCGAGGTCGCCTGGGACCGCGCGGCGTACCCGTACGTCTGCGCGGCCGGCTGGGAGGGCGACGGCGAGCTGCTGCTCACCGTGGCCGACCGCCTCCAGCAGAACGTGCTGCTGCTCAGCGCCGACCCGGCCACCGGCGCGACCCGCGAACTCTCGCGCACCGTCGACGAGTTCTGGGTGGACGACCTGCCCGGCACCCCGGCCCGGCTGTCCGACGGGCGGCTGCTCACCTCCGCCGACACCCCCGGCGGCGAGGCCCGCGCGGTGGCTCTGGACGGCAAGATCCTCACCGACGAGCGGACCCAGGTCCGCCGGGTGATCGGACAGCACGGGGACGGCCTGCTGATCGAGGCCGGCCAGGACGACCCGGCCGACCAGCACGTCTTCCTGCTCGACCCGGACAGCGGCGCGCTCTCCCGGCTGACCGAGGGCACCGGCGTGCACTCCGTCCTCGCCGCGGGCGACACCCTGCTCCTCACCCACGCCACGCCCACCGGCATCCGGCGCCGACTGCACTTCTCCGGCGAGGAGTTCGACCTCCCGGACCGCGCGGCCGCGCTGCCCTACGTGGTCACCCCGAAGCTCGCCCGGGTGACCGAGCTGGGCCTGCCCACCGCGGTGGTCTACCCGCGCGACCACGTGGCCGGCACCCGCCTGCCGGTGCTGCTCGACGTCTACGGCGGCCCCGGCTACCAGGCCGTGGCCAACGAGCCGCGCCGCTGGCAGGCCCGCCAGTGGTGGGCCGACCAGGGCTTCGCCGTGGTCACCACCGACAACCGGGGCACCCCGTTCGTCTCGCCCGCCTTCGTGAAGGCGATCTTCCGGCGCTTCTCCGCGGTCGCGATCGAGGACCAGGTGGCCGCGCTGCAGGCGCTCGCCGAGACCCACCCCGACCTCGACCTGAGCAGGGTCGGCGTCCGCGGCTGGTCCTACGGCGGGTACTTCGCGGCCCTCGCGGTGCTGCGCCGCCCGGACGTCTTCCACGCCGCCGCGGCGGGCGCCCCGCCCACCGACTTCCGCCAGTACGACACCGCCTACACCGAGCGCTACCTGGGCCTCCCCCAGGAGAACCCCGAGGGCTACGCCGCCGACTGCCTGGTCGACGACGCCCCCGCGCTCACCCGCCCGCTGCTGCTGATCCACGGCCTGGCCGACGACAACGTCCACCCCTCGCACACCCTGCTGCTCTCCGAGGCCCTGCACGCGGCCGGCCGCGCGCACGCGGTGCTCCCGCTCCCGGGCGTCTCGCACATGACCCCGGACGGCATGAACGAGCTCGTCACCGAGGCCGAACTGGCCTTCATCCGCTCGCACTTGGGCTGAGGGACGGCGGGGCGGTCCGATGGAAAAGCACTCCACCGGACCGCCCCGCTCCGGTTAGCCTTCGCCGATGGCCTACCAATTGGTGATCTTCGACAACGACGGCGTGCTCGTGGACAGCGAGCCGACCGCGCACCGGATCCTGTCCGGGTACCTGACCGAGCTCGGCTACCCGACCACCCTGGAGGACTCGCTCCGGGACTTCCTCGGCAACGCGGGGCGCAACGTCCACGAGGTGGTGGCCCGGCGGTACGGGGGCACCCTGCCGGAGGACTTCGAACGACGCTGCCACGAGCGGGTGTTCGCCGCGTTCCGCGAGGAGCTCGCCCCGACCCCGGACGCGGCCGAGGTGCTCGCGGAGCTCGGCCGGCGCGGGGTGCCGTACTGCCTGGCCTCCTCCTCCGACCACGCCTGGATCGAGCTCACCCTGGAGCGGACCGGCCTGCGGCCGCTGCTGCCGGCGGGGTCGGTGTTCAGCGCCCAGGACGTGGGCGGCGTGGGCAAGCCGGCCCCGGACCTCTTCCTGCACGCGGCGGCCGCCCTGGGGGTCGCACCCGCCGACTGCCTGGTGGTCGAGGACAGCCCGAACGGCGTGTTGGCCGCCCGGGCCGCGGGGATGGACGTGCTCGGCTACACCGCGCTCACGCCCGGGCCGAAGCTGACCGGGGCCGGGGCGACCGCCCTGATCGGGCGGCTGCCGGAACTCCTCGACCGGCTGACGGCCTGACGGCCCGTCAGGACCCCGCCGCCCCCGGGAGGGTGCGGCGGGGTCCTCCGTGTTTCCGGTGGGAAATTCGGGTAGTCAGAGGGGTTCCGTGTGATGGATGACATGTGAAATATTACCCTCGCTCACCCGACCACCCCCGTCCGGAAAGGACCGGTCAGTTGCGCAGAATGACCGCAGCGGCCCTCGCTGCACTGACCACCAGCGCGATAGCGGCCTCGCTGATCGGCAGCGGCATCGCTGCCGCCGCCCCGCTCCCCACTCCCCCCGTCCAGTCGCAGGACGCCCAGGCCGGCGGCGGACTGGAGGCCAAGGAGGCCCCGCAGGCCCCGCTCGCCCCGCAGGAGAAGGTCCGGCAGGCGCTGCGCACCAAGGCGCTGGAGCAGCTCAACAAGGGCGCCGTGGCGAAGACTTCGGCGAAGACCGCGCCGAAGCAGGTGAAGATCGGCAACGACTTCGTCCAGCTCGCGCAGGAGCGCAAGGACAAGGTCTTCGTCATCCTGGCCCAGTTCGGCGACCAGGTCGACAACACCACGCTGTACAACGGCGTCCCCCGCTACGCCGGCACCCCGGGCCCGCGCCACAACGCGATCCCGAAGCCGGACAAGAGCGACACCCACACCTTCTGGAAGAACGACTTCTCCAAGTCGTACTACCAGCAGATGTTCTTCGACGACACGGCCGGCGCCAACTCGATGCGGAACTACTACCGCACCCAGTCCTCGGGCCGGTACGACATCGAGGGCACCGTCTCCGACTGGGTGACGCTGCCGTGGAACGAGGCGCGCTACGGGTCCAACAAGGGCCCGCAGGGCGGCGGTGCGTGGACCCAGGCGCACGAGTTCATCCGGGACGCCACCAAGGCCTGGTACGACGGCGAGATCGCCAAGGGCCGCACCGCGCAGTCGGTCAAGGACGAGCTCAAGCAGTACGACGTCTACGACCGCTACGACTTCGACAAGGACGGCAACTTCAACGAGCCCGACGGGTACATCGACAACCTCGTGGTGGTCCACGCGGGCGTCGACGAGACCTGGGGCGGCGGCGCGCAGGGCGGCGACGCCATGTGGGCGCACCGCGCCTGGGCCCTGCCGGACCCGTCCGGCCAGGTCGGCCCGGAGGGCAACAAGATCGGCGGCGCGCCGCTCGGCGACTCCGGCCTCTACGCCTACGACTACGTGCAGGGCGGCGAGAACTCGGGCGTGGGCCTGTTCTCGCACGAGTACGGCCACAACCTCGGCCTGCCGGACCTGTACCCGACCAGCGGCGGCGACAACAGCGTCAACTTCTGGTCCCTGATGTCCTCGGCCTCGTACCTGGGCAAGGGCAAGAACACCACCGGCGAGTACCCCGGTGACCTGGACGCCTGGAGCAAGCTGCAGTTCGGCTGGCTCAACTACGACGACGCGCAGGCCGCCACCCGGTCCAGCCACGCGCTCGGCGTCAGCGGCTACAACACCGACCAGGCGCAGGCGGTGCTGGTGCACCTGCCCCCGGTCACCAAGACCACCACGCTGGCCGACCCCTTCGAGGGCGCCTCGCAGTGGTACAGCGGCACCGGCGACTACCTGGACAACTCGCTCTCCCGCACGGTCGACCTGACCGGGAAGACCGGCAGCGCGAACCTGTCGGCGGCCACCTGGTACGACATCGAGCAGGACTACGACTTCCTGACCGTCGAGGCCAGCACCGACAACGGCAAGACCTGGAAGGCCCTGGGCGGCACGGTGGACGGCTCGCCGATCACCAACACCGCGGCCAACGTCCCCGGCTTCAGCGGCACGTCGAACGCCTGGCGGCAGGTGGGCATCCCGCTCACCGCCTACCTGGGCCAGAAGGTGCAGCTGCGCTTCCACGTCACCTCGGACTCCAACACCCACGGCAAGGGCGTGCTGGTCGACGCCGTCAAGATCACCGCCGGTGGCGTCGAGATCCTCAACGACGGTGCGGAGAACGGCAACCAGGACTGGGTGCTGAACGGCTTCACCCCGCTCAAGGGCAAGGACTCCGTCAAGGAGCACCCGCGCGCCTACGTGGTGGAGAACCGCCGCTACGTCGGCTACGGCGCCTTCCTGAAGACCGGCCCGTACAACTTCGGGTACTCCGGGGTCGCGGGCAAGACCAACGTGATCGACACCTACCCGTACCAGGAGGGCGTCCTGATCTGGCTCTGGGACACCAGCTACCTGGACAACAACACCAAGGACCACCCGGGCGGCGGCCTGATCCTCCCGATCGACGCCCACCCGCAGCCGATGAAGTTCTCCGACGGCACCCTGGTGAACGGCCGCGCCCAGACCTACGACGCGACCTTCTCGCTCCAGCCCACCACCGAGTTCACCCTGCACAAGGCCGGTGTGCTGAACGCCTTCCCGTCGAAGCCGGCCGTGCCGGTCTTCAACGACCGCACCGGGGTCTACAGCGACCCGGCGCTCCCGCAGCACGCGGTGGCCGTCCCGAACACCAACACCAAGATCGAGGTCGTCCGGGAGACCCAGGGCGGCAAGCTGACCACCGTCCGGGTCGGCCCCGCCTCCTGACCCACCCTTGCACCACTCTCGCTGACCACCCGTCAGCAGCACGAACCGGAGCCCCGGTCCGCACACCCTGCGGACCGGGGCTCCGGCCGTGGTGCGTACGATCGGCGCGGGTCGATCGGGGGGACGGCGCGCCTGAGGGAACGTCATCGCGACGGCAGGCACGGCCGGGGCCACGTAGCAGCGCGTGTACCGAGGAGGGGCCTTGCCCACTGTGGGGTCACTGACCGATGTGCCGGGATTGCGGCTGATCGGCGGGACGGGAGCGGAACGTTCGGTGACCGGGGTCGCCGAACCCGACGAGGAGGTGGCGGACCGCCTGGTGCGGGTGCCGCCGCAGGCGACCGAGCGGGACTTCGCCCGGCTGGCCGCGGGGCGGGCGGCGGCCGTGGCGGTCACCGCGGCGGAGCCCAGCGAGGGGCACCGGGCCGGGGCCGCGCGGCACGGCCTGGCCCTGCTGGCGGTCGAGGACGAGCGGAGCTGGCTGCGGGTGGCCCGCCGGATCGGCGACGCCCGGCTGCGCGAGGTGCAGGGCGAACAGGCCGAGCTGGCCCAGCTGTTGGCCCACCTGCGGGAGCCCGGCGGGCGGGCCGACCAGCGGCTGGAGCGCCTGGTGGAGTGGCTGGCCCGGGCGGTCGGCGGCCCGGTGCGGCTGACCACCGGCCGGCCCGGCGAGCCCGCCGTGGCGGCCCCGGCCGGGACGGAGCACCTGCTCGCCGCCGCCGCGCCGACGGTGCGCGAGCTGACGGACGGACGGCTGCGGGCGGCCGCCCTGGACGCGGGCCCGCTCCGGGTGCGGCTGACCACGGTCGGCGGCAGCCGGCCGTACCCCGTCCTGGCGGTGGGTCGCAGCGAGCCATTCGACGCCCGGGCCGCCGCCCTGGTCGCGCACGCCGCCGACCTGATCGCGCCGCTGGTGCGGGTGCGGCAGGCGGAGGCGGACCGGGAGCGGCTGGAGGAGGTCAAGGCGGCGCTGCGGGTCGCGGTCTTCCAGCTGCTGATGGGCGGTGAGGTGACGCTCGCCCAGCGCACCGGGGAGGGCCTCTCCCCCGGCCTGCTGGACGCCGAGGAGCAGCGGGTCTACGTACTGGAGGGTCCTGCGCCGGAGCGGGACGAGCTGGCCCGGCGGTGCCGGGAGGCGCTCGGCCCCACCGCGCTGGTGGTCCGCTGCCCGGCCTACGAGCAGCACCTGATCGTGGTGGCGCCGCTGCGGGAGGACGGCACCCGGCAGGAGGAGCAGGAGGGCTGGGACCGGGTCGGCCTGACGCTGCGCGAGTTCGTGGCCGGGCGCCCGGACCGCTCGCTCGGCGGCAGCGGCCGGCTGCCGCTGTCGCAGACCGCCGGCTCCTACGGGGACGCCACCCGGGCGCTGGCGGTGGCCCGGCTGCGGCCGGGGCGGGCGGCGCTGTACGCCGCCGAGAGCCGGCTCGGCCAGGTGCTGGAGCCGCGCGGTGCGGCGCGCTGGGCGGAGGAGGTGCTGCGCCCGCTGCACGCGCTGCCGCTGAGCGGGCGGGACCAGCTGCTCGGGACCCTGCACCTGGGCCTGGAGTTCCCCGCCGTGAGCGCCGGGCGCATCCTCGGGGTCAGCCGCAACACCGTGAAGGCCCGGCTGGACCGGGCGGCCGCGCAGCTCGGTCTGGACCTGGCCGGGGTGGCCGGCCGCACGGTGCTGCACCTGGCGCTGCAGGCCTCCACCTCGGTGGCCGCCTGCGCGGTGGCCGCCGGGGCGGGCCTCCCGGCGCCCGGCCTGGGCGAGCTGCTGGCTGCCGCCCCGGTGGCGGACTGGGCCGACGGGCTGTTCGGGCGGCTGGCTGAGGACGGCCGCGAGCTGCGGTCCACCCTGCTGGCCTGGGTCCGCGCCGACCTCGGGGTGGAGCGGGCCGCCCGGGAGCTCGGACTGCACGCGCAGACCGTCCGGGAGCACCTGCGGGCGGCCGAGCGGCTGCTGCAGCGTCAACTGCTCGCCGGGGGCGGCGGGGTGTACGAGGTGGTGCTGGCCTTCGCCGCGCTCGGGGAGCTGGCGCTGCCCGAGCCTGGGGTGACCGTGCACAGGTGACAGCTCCCGCGGCGGCGACCGTGCACTCGTGCGGTACCTGACGAGGTGTCGGCGGGCGTACCGTCGGGGACACGAGCTCACCAGGCGGGTCCCGCTGCTACGGTTCCCTCCGTCGGACCCGCCTGGTGCACAGAGGTGTTCACCGGGCGGGGGCACCACCCCGCCCGGTGGACAACGGGGGCGGCCCGGTCCGGAGGTCCCCCACCCTCCGAACCGGGCCACGAAAGCGCCGGTGTCAGCCCCGACGGAGCGTCAGCAGACCGCCCAGCGGCACGTGCACGGTGAACTCCACGCCCTCCACCGAGGCCGTGGTCGCGGCCACCTCGCCGCCCAGCGCGTCCTGCACCAGCACCGAGAAGCGTCCCGGCACCCGGTCGAAGACCAGCCGGACCAGGGTGTCCGCCTCGGCGTTGGCCAGCAGCAGCGACTCCCACTCCCCGGTGACCCGCACCGGCAGCGCGCCGTAGCGGCCGAAGGCCAGCGCCCCGCCGTCCCGGGCCTCGATCAGCGGGTAGGCCAGCTCGGGGCGGTGCGGGCGGAACTCGGCGCGCTGCAGCAGGTCGCGGTGCTCACGCATGACGGAGAGCCAGAACCGCACGGCGGCCAGCTGCTCCGGGCTCTGCGCGGACAGGTCCACCGAGACCTGGGCGGTGGCGAACAGCACCGAGATCAGGAAGACCGCGATCTGCGCGGGCTCCTCCTCCGGGTGCCAGGTGAGCGGG
Organism: Kitasatospora albolonga; assembly: GCF_039535905.1. Lineage (GTDB taxonomy): Bacteria > Actinomycetota > Actinomycetes > Streptomycetales > Streptomycetaceae > Kitasatospora > Kitasatospora albolonga. Next base: position 33,492 of record NZ_BAAAYB010000007.1, read on the forward strand.
TCGGCGTGCACGGCCAGCGGGCCCGCGGTGAGCCGCAGGTCGGCGCAGCGGACCCGGTTCTCGGTGGCGTTGTGCGGGCAGTCGGTGGCCCGGACCATGGTGGCGTACGGCCACAGGCCGGGGCCCATGTACTGCTGGCGGTGCTCGATCAGCACCTCGGGCCGGGTGGCCCGCAGCCGGGTGTCGAGCTCCTCCAGCAGGCGGCGGACGCCCTCGGCGACCTCGGTGCAGTCCGGGTCGGGCGAGGCGGTGGTGGCCTCGCGCAGGAAGGTGTCGATGAAGTCGATCTTCAGGCCGTCCACCCCGTGCCGCTCCACCGCCGCGGCGAGGCGCTCGACCTGGTGGGCCCGGACCAGCGGGCTGCGCGGGTCGAGCACCGAGGTCTCCAGCATCGGCAGGTGGGCCAGGGTGTGCGGGGCCAGCTCGGCCTGGGCGGCGCTGCGGTCGCCGAGGAACGGGAGCGCGTGCCAGAGCAGGTAGTTGAGCCCCAGCTTGCGGATCCGGTCGACGTGGTCGGCGAAGTCCGGGAAGCCGACCGGGGCGGGCTGCCAGTCGCCGGTGGTGGCGTAGGAGCGGCCCACCTCGTCGGTCTGCCAGCCGTCGTCCACGATCAGCGCGCCGAACCCGAGCGGGGCGGCCAGCGCGGCCAGGCGCTCCACCTCGGGGGCGGTGATGGTCAGGTGCAGCGCGTACCAGGTGCAGAAGACCGGGTCGAAGGCGGCGTCCGGCACGGTGGAGGCGGGCAGCGACTCGGCCCACCAGGCGGCGCAGTCCCGGACGGTGTCGGCGAAGTGACGGCCGCTCAGGTCCAGGCGCAGGCGCAGCGGGCCCTCGTGCTCGACCCAGAAGCTGAAGTCCCCGGTCTCCTCGACCGCGCCCTCGCCGATCGAGACCGGCAGCACCGTCTCACCGGCCGCGAAGGTGCACAGCGCGGCGTCGGCGGTGCCGACCAGGCTGCCGACCGGGGCGCCCTTGGGCAGCGAGGCGGTCCGGGGCAGTGCCCAGGACGGGGGCAGCCAGCGGGTGCCGCTCAGCGGGGTCCAGTAGCCGGTGGCGCCGGTGCAGGGCAGCCGCCACTCGATGCGGGTGCGCACCGGCTGCTCGTCGGTGGGGAGTTCGGGCGCGGCCTCGACGACCACCACGCCGGGCTCGGCCTGCGGGACGACCCGGACCGCCAGGTGGGCGGCGCCGACGGCCACGGCTCTGGCCCGGACCCCGGGCAGGCCGAGGTCGACCTCCGCCACGGTCTCGGTCCGGCCGGAGGGGTGGGCGCTGCCGTCCCAGCTGAGCGGCTGGGGTGCCTGAGTCACGTCAGTCGTGCCTTTCGTGGGACCCGCGCGGTGCGGCCGCGGAAGCGGTAGGACGGCCGCCCCGCGCGGGAGTTGATGGGTTGGACCCGGTCGGACGTGGCCCGCCGTCACGGTTCCCCGCCACGTCCGACCGGGGGTCTGGTCACCTGCGCAGGGGTCCCTCGCAGGTGTAGCTGGAGGTGCCGGCCTTGCCGCCCGGCCATACCTCGACCGGGCCGAACCAGCAGTTCATGTCGTCCAGGTTGTTGGCGACGCCCTTGGTCCGGGTGAGGATGAAGTAGTCCACGGTCGAGGACATGTCCTTGAAGAGCTGGTCCGGATCGGCCGCGTTCGCCAGGTTGGCGGTGATCCGGCCCTCGCAGACGAAGCGCATCGGCTTGTTGGCCCAGTCGCCGTTGTCCTTGCAGGTGGGCGTGTTGGCGGTGGCCGAGGCGATCGCGGCCTGCACCTCGGAGGCGTAGGCGTAGCGCAGGTAGCCGTTGGCGGTGAACGAGGTGCTGGGCACGTACAGGTCCTGGACCCGGGCGCTCTGCGCCGTCAGGAAGGCGTCGTAGCCCGCCTGGAGCGCCCGGTCGGCGCCCATCCGGTCGCGCCAGGCGTCGAAGCCCGCCGGGTCGTCGGCCCGCATCAGCGCGTACATGGCGCGCAGCTCGGCGGGGCGCTCGGCCCAGAGGTACTCGAAGAAGGTCCCGGCGTAGTTGTAGAAGTGGAAGGCCGGGGCGTCGTCGTACCGGGCGTGCAGCAGCTCCGCGACGCTCAGCCGGGGGATGCCGGCCGCCTCGTCCCGGGCCAGGGCGGCGACCAGGGCCTGACGGACCTTCACCCCGCCGTCCCGGGTGGAGCCGTCGAAGAACTCGGCGGTGCCCTCGTCCATCGCGGTGAGCCGGTCGCCGGCGTACCAGCGGGCGTCGCCGAAGTAGCCGGGGGTGGCCCAGCGGCCGTTCAGGTAGTGGACGTACTCGTGCCGGAAGAGCTCCTCCAGCGTCAGGTACGACTCGGCGGTGGTGCGCTGGTAGGTGTAGAAGGTGGCGCCGCGTTCGATGTAGATGCCGCCGTTGGCGGTGCCCATGCCGGTGAGCAGCGGGTGGTAAAGCTCGTAGGCCGAACGGGTCGGGTAGAGCCGGATGTTGAGGGTGGCGTTCGGGTCGCCGTCGAGCGGGGCGTCGGTGCCGAGCACCCGCAGGAACTGGGTCTTGACCTGCTTGCTCGCGTAGTACATCCGGTCGACGGTGGCCCGGTCCAGCGAGGTGCGGACCTGGATGGCGCCGTTGTCGTAGCTGTAGGTGTAGGGGAACACCTGGGCGTCGTACTTGGCCGCGCAGACGTCGTACTGCTGGCAGACGCCGAAGGCGTTGGCCCAGCCGACCACCTTCACCCAGGGGCCGGAGAGCTCGCCGAAGACCCGGGCGGTGGTGGAGAGCAGCCACCCGAGCTCGCCGACCACCCCGGCCTTCAGCTCGGGGAGCTCGCCGAAGCGGCCGTACTCGGCCATCGCGTCCCGGGCCAGCCACTCGTTCTGGGTGCCCTTGAGGTGGCCGTACCCGGCGAAGTCGCGGAACGCGCTCCGGTAGGAGGCGTCGGCGGTGACCTGCGCGAGGAAGGCGGCGTCCCGGTTGTTGACGCCCAGGTAGTTGAGGTTCAGCGCGGCCAGGCCCGCGGTGCCCCAGGCCCAGCTGTCGGCGACCCGGGTGCCGGGGCCGAACTTGGCCAGCACCCGCTTCGCCAGGGCGAGTTGGTACTGCCGCTGGCCGGTGGAGCCGGCCGCGATGGTCATCTCCCGGGTGGTCAGCCCGGCCTGGTCGGTGTCGGCGAAGGCCAGCGGGGCGGCGGCCCAGGCGTCCACCGCGCGCCGGACGGCGGCGGCCGTGGCGGTCTCGGTGATGTCGATCCCGGCCTGGGTGAAGTCGTGGTACGCGGCCGCGTGCAGGAAGTAGAACAGCTCGTACAGGTGGGCCCGGCCGCTGCCGTCCTCGCTGGGCACCTGCTGGACGATCCGGTCGGCCACCGCCCGGACGTGGGCGCCGTCCATGGTGACGGCGAAGCGCGCGTCCCAGGTCCAGAGCAGGGACTTGAGGCAGTCGTCGCCCTTGACCGCGGGGTCGGTGAGGAAGTCGGCCAGCTGGGCGGGGCCGAGGCCGGTCAGGCCGTCCAGGGTGCAGGGCACCCCGGCCGCGGTCCGCACCACGGCCGTGGGGGCGGCCAGTTCGGCGGCGGTCGGGGCGGGGGCGCCGACCCGCTGGGGCATCGCGCCCGGGAAGGGCGTGCCGCCCAGCGAACCGCCGCCGGGAGCGGGCGCGGAGGCGCCGGTACGGGCCACCGCCTCGCCCTGGTGGGCGAGTTCGTCGTAGCCGGTGGGGAGCGGGGGCTCGCCCTGGAAGGTGGCCGGGGCGGCGGCGGTGGGGGCGGGCTGGGTGGCCTGGGTGGCCTGGGTGGCCGCCTGCACCGTCTGCACGGCCGGAAGGGTGAGGGTCGCGGCCAGGGCGGCCGCGAGCAGCGCTCTGCGCGCCGTTCGGGGGGAGGTTCGCACGGGGGGCTCCAGTGGGGGGTGGAGGTGGGGGCGGTGTCCGCTCGGACGTGAGTGCGGGCCGGATCGGGTGGGGCCGTCGGCCCGGTCTCCCGGAGGACCGGGGAGGTCGTGGGTGGAGCAGGTGGTGCGGGTGGTGCGGATGGTGCCCGGCCCGGGCCGCCGTCCCATGGGGAGGAGGACGGCGGCCGGGGCCGGGGGCCGGGGCTCCCGACGCGCCGTCGGGCCCCGGAGCGGAGGTGCTGACGCGGGGTCAGGCCTCGGGGAAGTGGCAGGCGGCCTGCCGGCCGCCGCCGGTGGCGGTGATCTGGAGCAGCGGCCGCTCGGTGCGGCAGATCTCCTGCGCCTTGGGGCAGCGCGGGTGGAAGGTGCAGCCGCTCGGCGGGTTGGCCGGGCTGGGCGGGTCGCCCAGCAGCACGATCCGCTCCCGGCGCCGCTCGGCAGCCGGGTCGGGCAGCGGCACCGCGGAGAGCAGCGCCTTGGTGTACGGGTGGGCCGGGTTGTCGTAGACGTCCTGCTTGTCGCCGATCTCGACGATCCGCCCGAGGTACATCACCGCGACCCGGTGGCTGATGTGCTTGACCACCGCCAGGTCGTGCGCGATGAACACGTAGGCCACGCCCAGCTCGCGCTGGAGCCGCTCCATCAGCCCGACGATCTGCGCCTGGATCGAGACGTCCAGCGCGGAGACCGGCTCGTCCGCCACCACCAGCTCCGGGCGGGTCGCCAACGCCCGGGCGATGCCGATGCGTTGGGCCTGGCCGCCGGAGAACTGGTGCGGGTAGCGCTCCAGGTGCTCGGGGGCCAGCCCGACCAGGTCGACCAGGTCACGGACCTCGCTGCGGATCGCCGCGGTGGCCAGGCCCTGGGCGCGCAGCGGGGCCGAGATGATCTGCTGGACGGTCTGCCGCGGGTTCAGCGAGGCGAACGGGTCCTGGAAGATCATCTGCAGCTTGCTGCGCAGCGGGCGCAGCTCGCGCTGCCCGGTGCGGGTGATGTCCTTGCCCTGGAACGAGACCTGACCGGCCGTCGGGTCCAGCAGCCGGACCAGCATCCGCCCGGTGGTGGACTTGCCGCAGCCGGACTCGCCGACCAGGCCCAGGGTCTCGCCGGCCCGGACGTCGAAGCTGACGCCGTCCACCGCCTTGATCCCGGCACTGCGGCGCAGGCCGGAGCGCGGGCCGGGGAAGGTCATGCCCAGGTTCTCGGCCGTCAGGATGGTCCCGGTGGCCCGGGCGGCCTCGGTGGTCACTTCGGTGGTGGTCATGCCGTCACCCCGTCGAGGTCGGCCGCGTCACGGACGCAGGCGTTGCGGTGCTCCGGGGCGACCAGGCGCAGCGGCGGGCGGCCGGCGGTGCAGAGCTCGCTGGGCTCCGCCGCGTAGACCTGGCAGCGCGGTTGGAAGGCGCAGCCGGGCGGCGGGTTGAGCAGCGAGGGCGGGGAGCCCGGGATGGAGCGCAGGGCCTCCCCCTCCGGGGCGTCCAGCCGCGGCAGCGAGTCCAGCAGCCCCCGGGTGTACGGGTGCCGCGGGGTGGTGAACAGCGTGTCGGCCGGGGCCTGTTCGGCTGCGGCGCCGCCGTACATCACCAGGACCTCGTCGGCGACCCGGGCGATCACGCCGAGGTCGTGGGTGATCATCATGACCCCGAGCCCGCGCTCCTGCTGGAGCTTCATCAGCAGCTCCAGCACCTGGGCCTGCACGGTGACGTCCAGTGCGGTGGTGGGCTCGTCGGCGATGATCAGGTCCGGCTCGCAGGAGAGCGCGAGCGCGATCATCGCGCGCTGGCGCATGCCGCCGGAGAACTGGTGCGGGTGCTCCCCCGCCCGGCGGGCCGGCTCCGGGATGCCCACGTCGCCGAGCACCTCGACGGCCCGGGCCCAGGCGGCCTTCTTGCTGCCGCCGAAGTGCTCCCGGTACGCCTCGGAGATCTGGTCGCCGATGGTGAAGTACGGGTGCAGCGAGGTGAGCGCGTCCTGGAAGACCATCGCCATCCGGCGGCCGCGCAGCTTGCGCACGGTCTCGTCGGGGGCGCCGATCAGCTCGGTGCCGTCGAACTTCACCGAGCCGGTGACCTTGGCACCCCGGTGCAGGCCCATCACGGCCAGCGAGGTGACGGACTTGCCGGAGCCGGACTCACCGACGATCCCGAGGGTCCTCCCCCGTTCGACGGTGAAGTCGACGCCCTTGATCGCCTTGACGACGCCCTCGGCGGTGTTGAACTCGACTTCGAGGTTGGTGACTTCGAGCAGTGCGGTCATGAGAGCCTCGCCCTCGGGTCGATCCAGGCGTACATCAGGTCGACCACCAGGTTGGAGGTCACGATGAAGAACGAGGCCAGCAGGGTGACGCCCATGATGACCGGCTGGTCCGCCTTGTTGAGCGAGTCGGCGAAGAGCTTGCCGACGCCCGGGAGGCTGAACAGCTGCTCGGTGATCAGGGCCCCGGCCAGCAGGCCGCCGAGGTCCAGGCCGAGCATGGTGGCCACCGGGGTGAGCGCGGGCCGCAGCCCGTGCCGCCCGACCACCCGGCGCTCCCGCAGGCCCTTGGCCCGGGCGGTGCGCACGAAGGGCTCCTCCATCGTCTCGATGACCGAGTTGCGGGTCATCCGGGCGTAGAGGGCGGCCGAGAGCAGCGCCAGCGTGATCCACGGCAGGATCAGGTTGCGCAGCCAGCCGACCGGGTCCTCGCCGAAGGCGATGTACCGGGGCAGCGGCATCAGGCCGAGCACCGAGACCACCACGTAGAGCAGGATCATCGCGGTGAAGTAGACCGGCAGCGCGGCGATGCCGATGGTGGCCACCATCACGGTGCGGTCGATCCAGGTGTTCCGCTTGAGGGCGGAGACCACGCCCGCCGAGATGCCCAGGGCCAGCCAGCAGACCGCCGCGCCCAGCGCCAGCGAGGCGCTGACCGGGAAGCGGTCCATCATCAGGTCCCAGACCGGCTGGGCGCTCTGGAAGGAGTAGCCGAAGCAGGGGAAGTCGCACTGGACCGCGTACGGCCCGCTGCCCAGGGTCTGGCCGGCGAAGATGCCGACCAGGTAGCGGCCGAACTGGACGATCAACGGGTCGTTCAGGCCGAGCTGCTGACGGACCATCTCGATCCGCTCGGTGGAGCAGTCCTTGCCGCAGAACTGGGCGGCCGGATCGGCCGGGAAGAGGTAGAACACCGCGAAGGTCAGCGCGCAGATCACCAACAGCGTGGCGGCGATGCCGACCAGACGGCGGATCAGGAACCAGATCACGCCTTGCCGCCCTTCGGGTCGAGGGCGTCGCGGAGCGCGTCACCGATCAGGGTGAAGCCGAGGACCACCAGGAAGAGGCAGAGGCTCGGCAGGACGAAGAACATCGGGTCGACCTTGTAGTACTGCACCGAGTCCGCGATCATCTGGCCCCACGAGGGGGTCGGCGGCCGGACGCCGACGCCGAGGAAGGTGAGGGCCGCCTCGGTGCCGATCAGGCCGGGGATGGCCAGCGTGACGTAGACGATGACGGTGCCGGAGAGGTTGGGGAGGATCTCGGTGAGCAGGATCCGGCCCGAGGAGGTGCCGCTGGCCCTGGCCGCCTCGACGTACTCGCGGTGCTTGAGCGAGAGCGTCTGGGCCCGGATGACGCGGGCGATGTAGGGCCAGCTGAAGGCGCCCATCACGATGATCAGCAGCAGCACCCGGTTGACGTCCCGGGCGACCGAGAGCAGCGCGATCATGAAGATCAGGGTGGGGAAGGACATCATGACGTCCATGAACCGGCTGATCACGGTGTCCACCCGGCCGCCGAAGTAGCCGGCCAGGATGCCGAGGGTCACCCCGATCACGGTGATCAGGGCCGCCGAGGCGAAGGCCACCAGCAGGCTGATCTGGGCACCGTAGAGCAGGCGGGCGAAGATGTCCCGGCCGAGGCCGGGCTCGACGCCCAGCCAGTGGTCGGGGCTCATCCCGCCGAAGCTGCCCTTGGGCAGGCCGCCGAGGTAGGAGTTGATGGCCTTCTTGTCGGTGTCGGCCGGGCCGTGGCCGCTGATCATGGTGATCAGCGGGGCGAGCAGGGCGACCAGGACGAAGAAGGCGATGATGCCGAAGCCGGTCAGCGCGGCCTTCTGGCGGCGCAGCCGCTGCCAGGCCAACCGCCATGGGGAGGCGGGGGGTTGAGCGGTGGTGGAGGCGGGGGCAGCGGGACTGGCCGCCGCCCCCGCTCCCCCGGTCCCGTCGGTGCCGTCGGCACCGGCCCGGGACGGAGAGAGCGGGGCGGTCATGCGGACTCCCGGGTTACTTGACGGACTTCAGGCCGATGACGGCGTAGTCGACCTGGCCGGCCCACACGGGGTGGGCGAAGGCGCCGGCGATGTTGGAGCCGACCAGCAGCGGCTTCTTGGCCCAGGCCAGCGGCACGGCGGGCGACTTGTCCATGATCGAGGAGTCCAGGGCGAGCCACGCCTTGTCGGCCTCGGCCTTGTCGCTCAGGCCCGCGATCCGGTCCAGCTCGGCGTTGGTGGCCGGGTCGTTGAAGCGGGTGACGTTGCCGAAGTTGCCCTTGTCCTTGATGATCTTGCCGTCGTAGATCATCGGCAGGAAGGTGGCGGCCGACGGGTAGTCGGGGCACCAGCCGCTGATCGACAGACCGGTCTGCTTGGTCTTGTCACCGACGATCGAGTTGACGGCGGTCGGGTCCACCACGTTAATGGTGACGTCGACGTTGACCTTCTTCAGCGCCGCCTGGACGGCCTCGGCCTGCTGCTTGCCACCGGTGGAGGTGGTGAGCTCGGTCTTGAAGCCGGCCGCCTGGCCCGCCTCGGCCAGCAGGGCCTTGGCCTTGTCGACGTCGCCGCCCGGCTTGATCTTGAAGTGGTCGACCGACTTGCCGTCGGTGAGCACCGGCGGCAGGTAGGTGGTGGCGATGTCGACGAAGGCCGGACCGCCCTGGGCCGCCTGGAACGACTCCTTGTCCACCGCGTACTGCATCGCGAGGCGGACCTTGGGGTCGTTGAACGGGGCCTTGCTGTTGTCCATCTGCAGCGAGGTGGTGCAGCCCGCGTTCTCGGAGATCAGACGGGCCTTCAGCTCCGGGTTGGTGAGCACCTCGCTGATCTTCGACGCGACCAGGTCGACGTAGGAGAGCGAGTTCTTGTCCTCGCCCTGGTCGGCGATCAGGCGCTCGGCCACACCGGTGCCCTTGAGGGTCTGGTCGACCACGATCTTGTCCGGGTACGCCTTGCGGACGGTGTCGGTCTTCTCGTCCCAGAAGGTGTTGCGGACCAGCACCATGCGCTTGCCGCGGTCGTAGCTCTCGATCTTGTACGGACCGGAGGAGACCGGGTGGTTGCTGTAGTTGGCGCCCGCCTCCTTGGCCTTCGGCACCGGGGCGAAGGTCGGCAGTGTCACGGTGTAGCCGAACTCGGCCACCGGGCGCTTGAGGTGGAAGACGATGGTCTTCTCGTCCGGGACCTCGATGGACTCCTTGCCGAGGCGCTGGCCGGTGAGCGGGCCCTTGTAGTCCTCGGGCGCGTTCAGGTAGACCCGGGCGTAGTCCGGGCCGCCGGGGAGCTCCGGCGAGTAGGAGCGCTCGACGTTGTACTTGATGTCGTCGGCGACGATCGGGGTGCCGTCCTCGTACTTGAGGCCGTCCTTCAGCTTGAAGGTCCAGGTCTTGCCGCCGTCGCTGGACTGGCCGAGGTCGGTGGCCAGGTCCGGCTCGATCTTCAGACCCTCGGCGCCGGGCGCCGCCTTGAAGGTGGTGAGGGTCCGGTAGAGGACGCGCACGCCGAAGTCCATCACCGGCATGGTCCAGTTGCGGGTCGGGTCCAGCTGGTCGAAGTCGGTGTTCGACAGCAGGTTCAGGGTGCCGCCCTTGACGGGGGTGCCGCCGATGATGCCGTCGCCGGCCGTGACGACCGGCTTGTCCGTGTCGTCGGAGGACGAGCCGGTGCTCGAACAGGCCCCGAGGCCGAGGGTGAGTGCTGCCGTGATCGCGGTCGCGAGCGCGGCGTGGATGCGCCTGGTCATGTGCAACTCCGCAGTGGAAGGCCGCAGTTGCGGCCTTGGTCCGCCCCGGGGCTGATCCGGGGCCACCAGGAGTGCTGCCCGCCGGGGTCTAGCCGCTCCAAGGTGTGACCCGTAACATAGTAATGTGAAATTGCACTGGCAAGAGATGGAGCGGGCCGTTACCGACCTGTGTCCCTCCAGCCCCTCAACTCCCGCCACGCGCAAGGAAACACTGCACGTCAGACCCGTACGTGCGTAACAGCACCACCACCGTCCAGTCCGGCGAAGGAGCCGCAGCCGTGTCCGACCCCCGCCCCCTCAACACCGGCAGCCACGACCTGCCCGTCTCCCCCGCGCTGGACGCCTTCATGGGCACCGGCTGGGCCGCCACCCCGCTGCCCGCCACCGACCGGGTGAACGGCTACGCGTTCATGCCCGCCCGCCGGGCCAGGCTGGCCGCCGCCTTCCCCGGGGAGCGGCTGGTCGTCCCCGCCGGCCAGTTGAAGGTCCGCAGCAACGACTGCGACTACCGCTTCCGCCCGCACAGCGCCTACGCCTGGCTCACCGGCCTCACCGGCGAGGAGCAGGTCGGCCACGTCCTGGTGGTCGAGCCGAGCGGCGAGCCGGTCCTCTACCTGCGCCCGCGCTCGCCCCGCGGCGGCGGCAGCCCCTACGGCTCCGAGTTCTACCGCGACCGCCGCTACGGCGAGTTCTGGGTCGGCCGCCGCCCCGACCTGGACGAGGCCGCCCAGCTCACCGGCATCCGCACCGCCCACCTGGACGAGCTGGAGGACCTGCTGAAGGGTCCTCAGGCCCCCACCCGCCTGCTCGGCGGCGTCGACCCGCTGCTGGACGCGGTGCTGCCCTCCGACGCGCAGCTCGCCTCGACGCTCTCCGAGCTCCGGCTGGTCAAGGACAGCTGGGAGGTGGAGCAGCTCCAGCTCTCCGTCGACCTCACCACCACCGGCTTCGAGGACGTCGTCCGCGCCCTGCCGCTCGCGCTGAAGCACGGCCGCGGCGAGCGCTGGCTGGAGGGCACCTTCAACCTCCGCGCCCGCGCCGAGGGCAACGGCACCGGCTACGACACCATCGTCGCCTCCGGCGCCCACGCCTGCGTGCTGCACTGGATCCGCAACGACGGCGCCCTCGACCCCTCCAAGCTGCTGCTGCTCGACGCCGGCGTGGAGACCGACTCCCTCTACACCGCCGACATCACCCGCACCCTCCCGCTCAGCGGCACCTTCTCCCCCGTCCAGCGCCAGGTCTACGAGCTGGTGCTCGCCGCCCAGGACGCCGGAATCGCCACCCTCAAGCCCGGCGCCAGCTTCCGCGACTTCCACCGGGCCGGCATGCGGGTGATCGCCGAGGGCCTGGCCGACTGGGGCGTGCTGAAGATCAGCGCGGACGAGGCCATGCGGGAGGACAGCGGCCTGTTCCGCCGCTACACCCTCTGCTCCAGCGGCCACATGCTCGGCCTGGACGTCCACGACTGCGCCAAGGCCCGCGCCGAGACCTACCTCGACGGCAAGCTGGAGGAGGGCCAGGTCCTCACCGTCGAGCCCGGCCTCTACCTCCAGCCCGACGACGAGACCCTGCCGGCCGAGCTGCGCGGCATCGGCGTCCGGATCGAGGACGACCTCGTCATCACCGCCGACGGCGCCCGTCTGATGTCCGGCGCGCTCCCGCGCTCGGTGGCCGGTATCGAGGAGTGGATGGGCACCCTGCTGGGCTGAACCTCCTTGCCATCATGGATCCATGACGGACACCGACGTTGAACTGACCCCGGCTCAGGCAGTCGCCGAGTCGGGGTTCAGTCTTGACACCCTGCGGTACTACGAGAAGATCGGCCTGCTCGGTGAGGTGCGCCGCTCGGCCAGCGGACACCGCCGCTTCACCGCCCACGACCTGGCCTGGCTGGGCGTGCTGCGCTGCCTGCGGGACACCGGGATGCCCATCGCCGACATGCGCGACTACGCGGAGCTGGTCCGGGCCGGGGACTCCACGGTCGCCGCGCGGCTGGCGGTCCTGGAGGCCCACGACGAACAGGTCGAGGCCCAGATCCGGGAACTCCAGCGGCAGCGCCAGGCCATCCGCGACAAGATCGCCTACTACCGCGAGGTCCTCTGAGGCCCCGTCAGGCCGTCTGCTCGAAGGCGGCCGTGAGCTCGCGGGTGAGCGCCTCGGCCGGGCCGGTGCGGGCCAGGTGGTGGGCGGTGCCGGCCCACAGGTGCATCGCCTCCAGGTCGCCCCGGGCGGTGGCGGCGGCCCGCAGCGGAGCCGTCAGGTGGTGCACCTCCGGGTAGCCGGTCGGGGCGAGCGGGCCGTAGCGGTCGATGAAGGCGTTGCGCAGGCCGCGGGCCGGGCGGCCGGTGAAGGCCCGCGTCACGGTGGTCGGGCCGGGGTGCCCGGCGAGGGCCTTCTTGTAGGGCTCGTTCGCCCCGGACTCGTCGGTGCGCAGGTAGGCGGTGCCGATCTGCGCGGCCACTGCTCCGGCCTCGCGGACGGCGACGAGTGACGGGCCGTCGGCCAGGCCGCCCGCCGCGATCATCGGCAGGCCCGCCGTTCCGATCTCGCGGAGGAGCGCGGGCAGCGGAGTGGTGCCCGGCACCGCGTCCGCCCGGTGGGTGCCGCGGTGGCCGCCGGCCTCCGGGCCCTGCACGCAGAGCGCGTCCATCCCCCGCGCGGCCGCGGCGAGCGCCTCGTCGAGGGTGGTGACGGTGGCCACCTGGTACGTGCCCGCCGCCCGGAACGCCGCGGCTTCGGCGGCGCTCGGCAGCCCGAAGGTGTACGAGACCACCGCCACCGGATCCGCCAGCAGCAGCGCGGTCTTCTCCTCCCACCCGTCCCGGTCCGGCCCGAGCTCCTCCGGCAGCACCACCCCGTACCGCTCGGCCTCCGCCCGCAGCACCTCCCGGTACGCGGCCACCGCCGCCGGGTCGGAGGGCACGTCCGGCACGAACAGGTTCACCCCGAACGGACGGCCCGTCAGCTTCCTGGTCACGGCGATCTGGTCGGCCAGGGCCGTGGCGCTCTTGTACCCGGCCGCCAGGAACCCCAGCCCGCCACCGTCATTCACGGCGGCCACCAACTCCGGGGTGGACCCGCCCCCGGCCATCGGAGCGGCAACGATCGACGGAACAACCATGGCAACCACGTTATCCCGGGGGCGCGAGGAACTGCGCGCAGGGGAACGGCAGCACGTGCAACTGGCTCGCCTGCCCCGACCTCACACTGGTCCGCCTTCCGAACTCGCGCAGTTCCCCGCGCCCCCGGGGTAGCCAATTACGGCCTGATCAGCCCGCTGGCCAGCCCCGAGGCGATCGCCGCCGTGCGGCTGTCGACGCCGAGCTTGTCGTAGATGTGCACCAGGTGCGTCTTCACCGTCGCCTCACTGATGAACAGCCGCTTGGCGATCTGCCGGTTGGCCAGCCCCTCCGCCAGCAACTGCAGGATCTCCGCCTCGCGCGGGGACAGCGTCGGCCGCCCCGCCCGCACCCGCCCCAGCAGCCGCGCCGCGACCGGCGGCGCCAGCACCGTCTCCCCGCGGGAGGCGGCCTTCACCGCCGCCACCAGCTCCTCCGGCGGGGCGTCCTTCAGCAGGTAGCCCGTCGCTCCCGCCTCGACCGCCGACAGGATGTCCGCGTCCGTGCTGTACGTGGTGAGGATCAGCACCGCCGGCGGGTCCGGCAGCGCGGTGATCCGCCGGGTCGCCTCGACCCCGTGCATGCCCGACCCCATCTGAAGGTCCATCAGCACCACGTCCGGCCGCTCCGCCAGCCCCTCCAGCACCCGCAGCGCCTCGGCCCCGTCGGCCGCCTCGCCGACCGCCTCCAGCTCGGGCAGCTCGTCCACCATGGCCCGCAGCCCGCGCCGCACCACCGGGTGGTCGTCCACCAGCACCACCCGGATCACGACGCCTCCCGCATCATCACGCTCTCCGCCGTCTCGATCGCCCGCAGCGGCAGCGACACCGCGACCACCGTGCCCTCCCCCGGTGCGGACTCGACCGTCAGGCTGCCGCCCAGCGCCGCGATCCGCTCCCTCATCCCGTGCAGCCCGAACCGGGCCCGCCCCGCTTCCGGGAGGGCCTGCGGGTCGAAGCCCACCCCGTCGTCGAACACGTCCAGCGTCACCTCGTCGTCCAGGTACGTCAGGGTCACCGCGACCGCCCTCGCCCGCGCGTGCCGGACGGCGTTGGCCAGCGCCTCCTGGGTGAGCCGCAGCAACGCCACCTCCGCCTCCACCGGCAGCGGGTACGGCTCGCCGTCAAGGTGGAACGCCGCGCCCTGACCGGCCGTCAGCCGGCGCAGCGCCTCGCAGAGGGTGGCGTCGTCCAGGGCCGGCGGCGTCAGTGCCTGCACGAACCTGCGCGCCTCCGCCAGGTTCGCCGAGGCGGTGGCCCCGACCTCGGCGATCCGCTCCCGGGCCGTCGCGGCCCCGTCCGGCAGTGCGGACTCCGCCGACCGCGCCAGCAGCACGATGCTGGACAGCCCCTGCGCCAGGGTGTCGTGGATCTCCCGGGCCAGCCGCTGACGCTCTGCCAGCCGGCCGGCCTCCCGCTGGGTGGCGGCGAGCTCGCCGCGGGTGCGCACCAGGTCGTCGATGAGGCGCTGCTTCTCCCGGCTCTCCCGGTAGAGCGCGGCGTAGCCGTAGGCGGTGAGCAGGGCGACCACGGCGCCGGCCACCGGGCCGAGCACCTTGGGCGTGGTCAGGCCACCGTCCGTCCCGGCCTGGGCGGCGACCACCACGGCGGTCAGCCCGGCCACCGAGAGCACGGCCCAGCGGACCGGCATCAGGTGGAGGCAGACGAAGTAGAGCGGAAAGGCCAGGTAGCAGAACTCGGGGTGCTGGAGTGTCAGCCCGATCCAGAGCAGCAGCACCGCGCCGAACCAGACCCAGGCCCAGCGCCTGTCAGTACGGATGGCCTCCACCGCCCCGCCGCTCAGGTAGACGGCGGCCAGCACCATCGCGGTGATCACCGCGCCGGGACCGAGGTTGCCGACCGCCAGGCCGCGCGCGAGCAGCACCACGAGCAGGGCGGCGAACAGCCCGTGCAGGGCGAAGTTCATCAGCCGCAGCGCGGGGGTCGCTCCGGGGTGGGGTTCGGTGGCGGTCACGCCTTCCGAGGGTACGGGGTGGCGGTGGCGGCTCAGGCCGCCACGGCATCAACCGTTCGATGGATTCCGGAGTGCATCCCCCGCAGGAGTGGACTCCCCTTCCTCTCCCTGATGGAACGGAGCCCGCGCGCCGACAGGGTGGAGGAGTCTGAACCACTCCGTTCTTCCCCGAGAGGGTCACCGTGTTCGTCGCACTACGGGACATCCGTTTCGCCAGAGGGCGCTTCGCCCTGATGGGCGCGGTGGTCACCTTGATAACCACACTGGTCGTCTTCCTCTACGGCCTCACCGGCGGGCTCGCCTCCGCCGCCTCCTCCACCGTCGCCGAGCTCCCGGCCGACCGGATCGTCTTCGGCGCCCCCGCCGGGGCCGCGCCCACCGTCTCGTTCAGCAACTCCACCGTCTCCCCCGAGCAGGCCGCCGCACTGGCCGCCGCCCCGGGCGTGAAGTCGGCGCAGCCGCTGGGCATCTCGATGACCAGGCTGACGGGCAGCGCGGCCGCCGCCTCGGTGAGCGTGTTCGGGGCGCCGGGTGCGCTGCTGCCGCCGTTGGAGTCCGGCGCCCAGCCCGCGGACGGGCAGGTCGCGGTCGGCTCGGACGCGGCCGAGGAGTACCACCTGACGGTCGGTCAGCAGGTGAAGCTGGGCCCCGTCCAGCTCACCATCTCCGGCATCACCGCGCCCCGCTCGTACGGGCACGCCCCCACCGTGTGGACCACCGTGGCGACCTGGGAGCGGGTCAGCAGCCAGACCCAGCCCACCGCGCTGGCCCTGGACGTGGCCGGCGGCACCGACCTCGCGACGCTGGACGCGGCCCAGGGCACCGAGACCGTCGCGCTGTCCGACGCGTTGGCGGGAATCAACGGCTACTCGGCCGAGCAGGGGTCGCTCCAGATGATCCAGGGCTTCCTGTTCGCGGTCAGCGCGCTGGTGGTCGGGGCCTTCTTCACGGTCTGGACGGTGCAGCGCAAGCCCGACATCGCGGTGCTCAAGGCGGTCGGCGCGAGCAGCGCCTACCTGGTGCGGGACGCGCTCGCGCAGGCGGCCGCCGTGCTGCTCGGCGGGGCGTTGCTGGGCGGGCTGCTCGGCGGGGTCGGCGGGCTGTTCGCGGCCTCGGCCGTGCCCTTCGACGTCAGCTTCCTGAGCGTCTTCGTGCCCGTCACCGCGATGGTGCTGCTCGGCCTGCTCGGGGCCGTGCTCGCCGTCCGCCGCATCACCTCCGTCGACCCGCTGGCCGCGCTGGGAGCCAACCGATGACCGCCACCACCACCGCTGTCCGTACCGGCCTCGCGCTGGAGGACGTCACTCTCACCTACCCCGACGGCGAGGCCCGGCTGACCGCCCTGGACGCCGTCTCGCTGGCGGTCGCCCCCGGCGAGTTCACCGCCGTCGCCGGGCCGTCCGGCTCCGGCAAGTCCTCGCTGCTGGCGGTGGCCGCCACCCTGCTGCGGCCGGACTCCGGGCGGGTGCTGATAGACGGTCAGGAGGTCGGCGCGCTCGGCGAGAAGGACCGGGCCGCGCTGCGCCGGGAGCGCCTGGGCATCGTCTTCCAGCAGTCCAACCTGCTGGCCTCGCTCACCGCCGTCGAGCAGCTGCTGGTGCTGGAGTCCGTCCGCGGCGGGTCCGTCCGGGCCGCCCGGGCCCGGGCCGAGGCCCTGCTCGCCTCGGTCGGCCTGGACCCGGCCAAGCAGCGCCGCCGCCCGCACCAGCTCTCCGGCGGCGAACGCCAGCGGGTCAACATCGCCCGCGCGCTCTTCGGCTCCCCGTCCGTCCTGCTGGTGGACGAACCCACCTCGGCCCTGGACCACGAACGCGGCGCCCAGATCGTCGAGCTGCTCGCCGAGATCACCCGCGAGCACCGCACCGCCACGGTCATGGTCACCCACGACCGCGACCTGCTGGGCCGGGTCGACCGGGTCCTGGAGATGCACGACGGCCGGCTGCGCTGACGCATCGCGCGCCCCCGTTCCGGGCCAACCCCCGTTCGGCCCGGAACGGGCGCCGCGTCGGTTCCGGCGCCTCGGTGCTACCGCGCCGGGGCGGCCGCCTCGGCGCGGAGCGCGTCCACGTACCGGGCCAGGTCCTGCTCCGCCAGCCCAGGGCGGGAGTTGAGGCCCTCCGCCACCGCCGCGAGCACCGGGCCGGTGCCGGCCGCCAGGGCGACGTCCTTGGCGGCCAGCCGGACCGGGAAGTCCGCCTCCGTGCTGGTGGCCCGCGCCAGCAGCCCCGCCAGCGGACCTGCCCCCAGCACCTCCGCCGTCAACTCCGCCGGCAGGCCGTAGCCGTCGGCCACCGCCAAGGCCTCACCGACCAGCGCGACTCCCCCGACGATCGCGCTGATCACCACCACCTTGAGCGCCGCACCCGTGCCCGGCCCGCCGCAGTCCACCACCGTGCCCAGCGCCGCCAGCACCGGCCGGGCCCGCGCCACGTCCTCCGCCCGGCCACCGGCCAGCACGGTCAGCCCGCCGCTCGCGGCCGGGCCCACGCTGCCGAGCACCGGGGCGTCCACCAGGCCCACCCCATACGGGAGTTCGGCACGCAGCTCCGCCACCGCCACCGGCCCCACCGAGGACATCTCCACCCAGAGCGTCCCCGGCGCCAGCTCCCCGACGATCCGCCCCGCCACCTCCCGCAGCGCAGCCCCGTCGGCCAGCATCGTCACCACCACCCCGGCCCCGCGCACCGCCTCCGCCGCGCCGCCGGCCTCCTCCAGCCCGGCCCCCTTGCCGGGCGTGCGGTTCCACACCCGCACGTCGAACCCAACTGCCGTGAGGCGCTTGGCCATCGGCAGGCCCATCCGGCCCAGCCCGAGGAATGCGATCGTCTCCATGCCCCTCACCGTAGGCAGCCCGCACCCAGGCGACAAACGAATGTCCCGCATGCTATCCATGCGCGATGGACATGGCCTGGCTCGAAGTCTTCCGCACCGCCGCCCGCCTGGGCTCCTTCACCGCCGCCGGCGAACGCCTCGGCTACACCCAGTCCGCGATCTCCCGTCAGATCTCCACCCTGGAGGCGGAGTTCGGCGCCCCTCTGTTCGACCGCCTCCCGCGCGGCGTCCGCCTCACCGAACACGGCCGCACCCTGCTCCCGCACGCCGAAGCCGTCCTCGACCGCCTCGACACCGCCGCCCGCGAACTCACCGCCCTCAGCTCCCTCACCGGCGGCCGCCTGCGCATCGGCTCCTTCGACAGCGCCAACGCCGTCCTGGTCCCCACCGCCCTGGCCCGCTTCCGCGCCGCCCACCCCTCCCTCTCCATCGCGGTCACCGAAGGCCTCTCCGCCACCCTCCTCGACCAACTCCGCGAGGGCCTCCTCGACCTCGCCGTGGTCACCGCCTACCCCGGCCACCCCTACGACACCGACCTCTTCGACCTCACCCCCCTCATCACCGACACCCTCCTGGTCGCCCTCCCCCGCGACCACCCCCTGGCCTCCCGCCCCTCCCTCCACCTCACCGACCTCGCCGACGCCCCCTGGATCGCCGCCTCCCGCGACCCCGGCTCCACCCTCCTCGCCGCCTGCCTCCGCCAGGGCTTCCACCCCCGCATCGAGTACGCCGTCGCCGAATGGACCGCCAAACTGGGCCTGGTGGCCGCCGGCCTCGGCGTCACCCTCGTCCCGTCCCTCTCGGCCCCCGCCACCCGCCCCGACCTCGCCCTCGTCCCCCTCCACCCCGACGACACCCCCACCCGCCACGTCCACACCGCCACCCGCCGCTGCCACGCCCTGCCCCCTGCCGTCACCGCCTTCCTGCCGCACCTCCGGGCGGCGGCCGACGGGGCGTCAGGGCAGCAGTGACTGCCGTGGCAGGTCCAGCAACGGCAGCGCCTCCCGTACTGCGGCCGCCACCGCGACGTCGGCGTCCTCGACCAGTTCGGTGAGGAGTTCCCTGGTCCCGGGTTCCTGCGGCAGGATGCTCGCCACCAGCCTCAGCGCCAGAATGCGGACGGCGGCTTCCGGATCGGTTCGGGCATGATCCAGGATCAAGCCGTGGTACTGCCCCGGTTCAACGGCCGCCAGGACCTGGAGGGCGGCCTCGCGCACCCTGGGGCTTTCGTCCACCACCCCAGCGGCCGCGACGGTGCGCAGAGCGGAGTCGTCCGCCCGCCACACGCCGAGCAGGGAGATCGCCACTCCACGAACCTCGGGATGCCCGTCGGCGACCGCGTTCATCACGAGGGTCGCCACCTCACTGATCTCCGGCCAGTACACCGCCAGCAGCTGGAGGGCGATGGCCCGGACCTCGTGGTGAGGGTCCGTGGTGGCGGCCAGCAGCAGAGGGAGTACCGACGTCTCCTCCGGCCACCTGTTCGCAAGGACGACCAGGCCCTCCACCCGCACCGAAGGCTCCGCGGCGTCCGCCGCCGCCAGGGCCACGGCGAGGACCTCCTCCCGGTCCCGCCAGTACTGGGCCAGGATCGCGACCGCTGTCTCCCGTCCCTGAGCCCCTGTTGCGGTCGCAGCGGCGAGAACGGTCTCGAAGGACTCCTGACGGTCCGTCCACCTGCGGGCCAGTACCGCGAGGGCCCCGCCCTGGTCCTCGGAGCTCCCGTCAGCTGCCACGGCTCGCACCGCCTCGAAGGCCTCCGCGCTGGACGGCCAGCCGGTGCCGAGCAGGTGCAGGGCCGACCTGCTCACCTCCCGGTCCTCATCCGCCATGGCATCGAGCACAGCCCCGAGCGAGGCCTCCTTGTCCGGCCAGTGCAGGGCCACGGTGTGGAGAGCCGCGAGTCGGACCGCCTCGTGCTCGTCCCGCAGACCGGCCAGGACAGCGCCGAACGCCTCCGCAGGATCGGGCCATTCCCGGTCGAACACTGCCATGGACCGCCGCCGGACCGAGAAGTCCGCATCCACGACTGCGGCGCAGAGCACTTCGCGCGCTGCCGCCCGGTCGCGGTAGTCCGCCCCGAGAGCCAGGACAGCGGCTCCACGGACCTCGGGATCCATCTCCTCTGCGGCCCTCATCACCGCCGAGAACACGCCCTCGTGCTGGGTCCAGCCCAGTGCCAGTACGCCGATCGCCAGCAGGCGGCCGGGACTGCGTTCGTCGGTCGCCGCTGCCATCACGGTGTCGAACGCCTCAGGGCGGGCCCTCCACCGGTAGGCAAGGTAGTAGAGCGCGGTCCGGTGGACGCCGGGCTCGGAGTCGATCGCGGCCTCGCGCATCACGGCGAACACCTCATCCCGGTCAGCCCAGTCACGCGCGAGAGCAGCGAGGGCACCCTCCCGAGTGCCGGCGGGACGGGTCCGGTCGGTGGCGTCGGCAAGGAAATCGGTGAACACGTCTTCGCTGTCCGGCCATTGGTCACCCAACCGCCCGATGGCTGCCTCCCGGAGCGCAGAGTCCCACGGAACGCTCGTCTGGAAGCGGAGTTCGTCCAGGTCTCGCGCGAGCAGGCTGGCGATGCCCGCCATGTCGCTCCCGTCACGGTCGGTGTCGCAGGCCACGGCGTGATACCACCTCAGGTACCGTGCCCGCCCGCCCCAGTAGCGGCTGACCGACCGGAGGGCGACGTCCGTCTCACCGGTCGTCCGGAACTCGCGTTGAAAGGCCGCCAGGACCAGCGCGTCGATGACCGCGTTGCCCTGGACCGTGAGCGAGAGG
>NZ_BAAAYB010000008.1:0-49177 GCF_039535905.1 Kitasatospora albolonga
GGTCGCGAAGGCGTGGTCCTGGGCGGGGGCGCCGCCGCCGACGCCGAGGGCGCCGATGAGGTGGCCGTCGCGGTCGTGGACGGGGACGCCGCCGGCGATGAAGAGGAGAGGGCGGTCGAGGGCGGTGGTGAGGGAGTGGAACGGGCCCTCGGGCTTCACGAGGTCCACCAGATCGGCGGTGGGGGCGTTCAGCTGGAGGGCGGTGTACGCCTTGCGGGTGCTGGTCTCGCCGGAGATCAGGACGGCGCGGTCGTCGCGGCGGTAGGCGAGCAGGTGCCCGCCCGCGTCCAGGACGGTGACGCTGACGGCGACTCCGGCGGCCTCGGCGGCGGCGCGGGCGGCGGCGACCAGGGTCTCGGCGGCGGCGGTGGTCAGCGGGGTGACGGTGGTGGTGCTCATGGTGGTTCCTTCGGTGCGGTGGTGACGGTTCGTCAGTGGTGGACGAGGGCGGGGGTGGGCACGGGGGCGGCCGGGGCGCGGCGCTCCAGGGCGGCGGACCAGAGGGCCAGCACCAGCGCGGCGGCGGCGAGCAGGGCGCCCACCCAGTTGGGGGCGGTGTAGCCGAGGCCGGCCGAGATGACCATGCCGCCGAGCCAGGCGGCCAGCGCGTTGCCGAGGTTGAAGGCGCCGATGTTGACGGCGGAGGCCAGGGTGGGGGCGCCGTGGGCCTGGTCCAGGACGCGCTTCTGCAGCGGTGGGACGGTGGCGAAGCCGAGGGCGCCGACCAGCAGGACGGTGACGGCGGCCAGGACCTTGCTGTGTGCGGTGAGGGTGAAGAGGGCGAGCACGACCGAGAGGCCGCCGAGGGTGGTGTAGAGCATCGGCATCAGCTTGCGGTCGGCGTAGCGGCCGCCGAGCAGGTTGCCGAGGAACATCCCGACGCCGAACAGGACCAGCAGCCAGGTGACGGAGCCCTCGGAGTAGCCGGCCACGTTGGTCATCATGGGCGCGATGTAGGTGATGGCGGCGAAGACCCCGCCGAAGCCGAGCACGGTCATCGCCATCGCGAGCAGCACCTGCGGGTTGCGGAAGGCCGTCAGCTCGCGGCGCAGGTGGGCGCCCTCGGGGCGCGGGGTGGCGGGGACCAGCCGGGCGATGCCGAGCAGGCCGGCCGCGCCGAGCACGGCGACCCCGGCGAAGGTGGCCCGCCAGCCGACGGCCTGGCCGATGAAGGTGCCGAGCGGGACGCCGACGATGTTGGCCACCGTCAGACCGGTGAACATGGTGGCGATGGCGCCGGCCTTCTTCTCGGGGGCGACCAGTTCGGCGGCGACCACCGAGCCGATGCCGAAGAACGCGCCGTGGGCGAGCGAGGTGACGATCCGACCGGCCAACATCAGCGGGAAGGTGGGGGCGGCGGCGGAGAGCAGGTTGCCCACCACGAACAGGCCCATCAGCAGCATCAGCATGGTCTTGCGGCTGATCCGGGTGCCGAGTGCGGTCATCAACGGGGCGCCGACCACGACGCCGAGGGCGTAGCCGGTGACCAGCAGGCCGGCGCTGGGGATGGTGACGCCGTAGTCGGCGGCGATCTGCGGCAGCAGACCCATGATCACGAACTCGGTGGTCCCGATGCCGAATGCCCCGATGGCCAGGGCGAGGAGCGCGAGAGGCATGGCTGCCCTCCGTACGGTTGTTGCTTGTGCGCCTTACGTGCTTCGACAATAGTTGCAGGCGCGGGCAATCGGCAAATGCGGGCATCGCGCCAGAGATGGGGAAGTGCTTGCAGGGGCGTCCTACCGGCTCGGGCCGGTAGCGCCCTCGGGGCCGTATCCTGGGGGCTGATCCCGCAGACGGAAGGAGACCGGCCGATGACCGCCACCGACCCCGCGCTGACCGCCCTCGCCAACGGGTGGGGTGCCCTCTACGTGCTCTACGGCCGGATCGAGGCGCACGTCGAGCGCGCCCTCCAGGCCGAGCACGAGCTGAGCGTGCGCGAGTACTCCCTGCTCGACGTGCTCAGCCGCCAGCACGACGGCGAGGGCGGGCACCTGCAGATGAAGCAGGTGGCCGACGCGGTCGTGCTCAGCCAGAGCGCCACCACCCGCCTGGTGACCAGGCTGGAGGACCGGGGCCTGCTCGCGCGCTACCTCTGCCCCACCGACCGCCGGGGCATTTACACCAACGTCAGCGAGGACGGCCTCAGGCTCCTGGACGAGGCCCGGCCGACCAACGAGCGCGCCCTCCGCGAGGTCCTCGAAGAGGCGGCCCGCAACCCCGAGCTCGCCCCCCTGGTCGCCGCCGTCGAGGCCGTCAAGCCCCCGGTCCCGTTGCACTCCTGACGGCCCATCGGGCAGCGGGTCAGCGCGGGTCGGCGCCGAGGGCGGCCCGCAGGTGCGCCTCCGCCTCCTCGTCGAACGCGACCAGGCGGACCAGCTGCACCGAGCTCGCCGCCGATCCGAGCACCGAGACGGCGATCCGCGCCGCCTCCTCCGCCGGGTAGCCGTAGACACCGGTGGCGATGGCCGGGAACGCGACGCTGGTGACACCGAGTCCGTCCGCGACCTCCAGGCAGCGGCGGTAGCAGGACGCCAGCACGTCCGACTCGCCCTCCTCACCGCCCTCCCAGACGGGCCCCACCGTGTGGATCACGTACCGCACGGGCGGCGGGAGTTCGAACCCCGGCGTCGCCATCGCGTCCCCCGGAGCGCACGGCCCGATGGCCGCCCCCGCCGCGGCCAGCCGTGGCCCGGCCGCCCGGTGGATCGCCCCGTCCACCCCGCCACCGCCCATCAGCGACTCGTTGGCGGCCGTGACGAGGGCCTCCGTGTCCTGGGCGGTGATGTCTCCGAGAACGACCTCGATGCGCGTCATGCCCCGAGCCTGCCCCTGCCCGCCGTGGACGTGCACGGCTTCGCGCTCGGCGAACGGGCGTCGGGGGCGGGGCGGGGACGGGGCGTGGCTCCGGACGGGTGGGTCTTGCGTCGGGCAGGTGGTGTCCGGGCGTACGGGGGCGCATGTATGACGGATGCTCGACGGACTGCGCAGCCTGGTGCTGCCCGCTCATCAGCGCCGGTCGCTGGACGACCTGGCGGAGGACCTCGACCTGTCCTTCGGCGACGTGGGGGCCAAGCGCTCGGCGTTCTGGACGATGTTGCTGCTCTCGGCGGTGATCGCCGCCGGGGGTGTGCTCACGGACTCCACGGCCACCGTGATCGGCGCGATGATCATCGCTCCGCTCTCCACGCCGATCATGGGCATCGCCCTCGGCGCGGTGCGCAGACGCGGCGGGTCGGCCGGGAGGTTCGTGCTCGGCGGGGCGCTGCTGGTGGTGGCCGTCGGGGCGCTGGCCTCGCTGGTGGTGCCGGCCTCCTACGACCTGCTGTCGGACAGTCAGGTGGCGGGCCGCACCTCGCCCGGGCTGCTGGACCTGGTGGCGGCCCTGGCCACCGGCTTCGCCGGAGCGGTCGCGCTGGCCCGCAAGGACGTGGCCGCCGTGCTGCCGGGGGTGGCCATCGCGATCTCCCTGGTGCCGCCGCTGGTGGTGGTCGGGGTCTGTGCCGGCCAGGGGGCGTGGTGGCTCTCGCTCGGAGCTTTGGTGCTCTTCCTCTCCAACCTGCTGGCGCTGGTCTTCGCCGGGATGGTGGTCTTCGCGGCCCTCGGCGGCACGGAGGCCGGCGGCGGGCCGCGGCGGCGGGGCTACCTGACGGTGGGTGCGCTGTTCGCCGCCGTCGGGCTGATGCTCGGGGCCAGCACCGCGGGGACGGTCCTGGTGCACCTGTGGACCGCCCGGACCGCGGACGCGGCGGCCGAGTGGCTCGCGGACACCCCGCAGGCGCAGGTGGTGGACACCCAGGCCCACTGGCGCACGCTCTACGTCACCGTGCGCACCCCGGACCCGCTCCCGCCGGTGGACCGTCTGCTCGCGGCCCTGGACGGCGAGGTGCCGGACGGCGTTCCGGTCGTGGTCACCACCACCGAGGGCCGCCGGATCGAGGCGGGCCGGGTCGGGGACTGAGGTCCACCCCAAGCGGGTCAGCCGCTCGCCGGTCCGCCCCTCGCCGTTGCGCCCCCGGCCGGTCCGGCCGGTCCGGCTGAGCCGCCGTCAGGCGGCCGGTGCGGCGGGCCGGGTGGCGATCAGGAGGCTGATGTCGTCCCGCTGCCAGTCGACGCCGAAGCCCTCCGCGGCACGGTAGAGCGCCCGGGTGACGTCGAGGGGTTCGCGCTCGGGGGTGGACAGGCCGCCGAGGAGGGCGGCCACCCGGTGTTCGCCGAACTCCTCGCCGTCCGCTCGGCGGCCCTCGGTCAGGCCGTCGGTGCACAGGGTCAGCAGGTCGCCGGGGTGCAGCTCGGTGGTGGCGGTGTGCCAGGTCCCCGGTGCGGGCTCCAGGAGCGGGTGGATCAGCGGGCCGGTGGCGGCCAGCCGCTCCACGGTGCCGTCGGCACGGAGCAGGAACGGCTCCCCGTGGCCCGCGTTCACCCAGCTCAGCGTGGACGCGGCCGGGTCGAGCACGGCCAGCGCGAGGGTGGAGAAGCGCTCGTCCTCGCCGCAGAGCGCCTGCCAGGCCGCCCGGACCGTGGTGTCCAGGTCCCGGCCCAGCCGCAGGCCCACCTCGACCACGGTCTTGAGCCGGACGGCCAGCAGGCCGGCCTCGATGCCGTGGCCGGAGACGTCGCCGAGGAAGACGGCGGTGGCACCGCCCGGCATCGGGAGCACGCCGAGCCAGTCCCCGGCGATCAGGCCCTCAGCGGCCACGATGTCGCCGTGCGCCCGCACGCCGGGCCCCGGCCGTTCGCCGGAGACCAGGATCTGACGCAGGCCCAGGGAGGTGGCCGCGTCCCGCTCCAGGGCCTCGCGGTCGCGCCGGGCGGCCCGGTCGGACTCGCGCTGCCGCTGCCTGGCCCCCTCGGCGCCGAGCCAGGCGCCGGCCATCCACCCGGTGTGCCGCCGCGGGGCCCGGCGCGGCTGATCGGTGCCTTCGCCCGCCGAGCGCCGCAGGTAGCTCTCCAACTCGCCGAGCGGCACCAGCATCCGCCGCCACACCAGGGCGAGCACGGAGCCCAGGAGGACGAACAGGGCGGCGGCGCAGGCGGAGAGGTTGAGGAGCATCCGGTCACGCCCGGCGGCCGCCCCGGACTGGGCCAGGTCGCTGTCCCGGCGGAGGTCCTTGGAGAGCTGCTGAACCTCGGTCAGCACCCGGTCCGCGTCCGGGGCGGGCGTCGAACCGCGCCACCGCTCGGTCTCCTCGGCCAGCCGGGTGGTCCCGGCCGCCAGTGCCGTCCCCTCGTTGAGGCGGACGAGGACGCCGGCCAGGCGCCGGGCCTGTTCGGCCTGGACGGTGCGGTGCTTCAGCAGTGCGGGCTCCCCGGTGATCCGGTGGTCGCGCTGGGCGGCCTCGCCCAGGTGGACCGTGACGACGAAGTCGTTCAGCAGCCGCCGGGTGGGCAGCAGCCGGGAGTCGAGCTGCGCCGACGAGGAGGCGGCGTCCTCGCGGTGCTCCACGGCGAGCAGGCCGCTGCCGGCGGCGAGTGCGACGGCCAGGCCCAGGCAGGACCAGAGCGCGGCCTTGGCGTGGCTGCGGCGAGGTGGGGCGGTTCGGTCGGGAAGGTCGGTGCCTCGGGGAGCGGTGGTGCGGCCTCTCACGGGAGTGATCCTGTCCGGGCGCCCCTGGTGGGGAAGGCTGCGGTCGCACGATCCGCAGGGCCGCGGTCCCGTCACGCGGCGACGCCTCCACTTCCACGGTGACAAGAACCGGCTAACGCCCGGAGGGGACCAAGGTCACCTGTCCGCCCGGGATCCCGGGCGGACAGGTGACCTCCGGCCTGTGTGCCGCGGTGCGGTGGTGGTGCCTGCCACGCTTGGCGGACGGGCCGACGGGTGGAGGGTTCAGGTGGAGTTGCTTCCGGAGATCAGTGGCTTCTACGGGCGGGGGGACGAGGCGGGGAGGCTCACCTCGGGGCGGACCACGGGGACCTTGGAGTTGGTGCGGACGAGGGAGTTGCTGGGGGCTCGGCTGCCGGGGGCGCCGGCCTCGGTGCTGGACGTCGGGGGCGGGCCGGGGGTGCATGCGCGGTGGCTGGTGGAGGAGGGCCACCGGGTGGTCGTGGTGGACCCGGTGGAGGGGCACGTACGGCAGGCCAGGGCGCAGGGGCTGACCGCGTGGGTGGGGGACGCGCGGGAGCTGGCGCAGGACGACGGGTCGTTCGACGTGGTGCTGATGCTCGGCCCGCTGTACCACCTGCCGGACGGGGCGGACCGGGAGAGGGCGTGGGCGGAGGCCTGTCGGGTCGTCAGGCCGGGCGGGGTGGTGGCCGCGGCCGGGCTCAACCGGTACGCCAAACTGCTGGACCTGGAGTCCGAGGTGGCCCTGGAGATCGCGGAGACCGGTCTCAGGAGCCGTCCGGACGGACCCACCTCGTACTACCACGACCCGGCGGAGCTGGCGGCCGAGGCACGGCGGGCCGGGCTCGGTGGGATCGCGGTCCACGGGGTGCACGGGCCCCGGTTCGAGGCGCTGCGGGCGGAGGAACGCCGCACCGGGCGACGGGACTTGGGGGAACGGGCGCTGCGGGCGGCGTTGGCCGCCGCGCGGTTCGCGGACCGGCGGCCGGAGTTGGTGGCGGTCTCGCTGCACCTGCTGGTGATCGGGGAGCGGGAGGAGTGAAGTCGGTTTGTAGGACCGGGAATTCACTCCTGTCGGTGCTGGGCCGAGATGCGCGCGGGTGGTGGACTTCGGGCATGAACCGTTCGAGTGCGATGCGACGTGTGGTGGCGGCTGCCCTGGTGGTGGGCGGATGTCTGGCGGTGGTGCCCGTGCAGGCGGTGGCGGCGCCGTCGGTGAGGGTCGGGATCGGGGTCGACAGCGAGGTGCGGGCCGGGACGCCGGCGGCGCAGCAGGTGCTGACGTTCTTCGAGGAGTACCGGGCGGCCGTGCTGGGGGAGAGCGGGGAGGATCCGCGGGCGGTGCGGGAGCGGTACCTGCTGCCGCAGCTCAACTACCGGCTGGACGCCTGGGCCCGGCAGAACGACGCGGATCCGGTGTTCCGGGCGCAGAACGTGCCGGGGAACTGGCGGGTGCACGAGGAGAAGCAGGAGTACGGCTACGCCTCGGTGCGGCTGACGGAGGTCTGGGGCGAGCAGTCCGACCAGGACGTCTGGTACGCCGTGCGCCTGACGGACCGGAAGATCGCGGAGATCAACGACCAGCCCGCGTTCTGACCGGCTCCTGGACGGCCCGGCGGCCCGGTCACCCCGCCGGGCCGTCCAGGTAGGCGCTCCGGACGTGGGCCAGGTAGGCGGCGGGGGAGGCGAAGGGGCGGTCCTGGGCGCCGTGGCGGTGCAGCTCCAGGCGGCCGTCGGCGTGCAGGCGCAGGGTGGTGGTGGCCGCACGGTCCGAGGGGGGAGCGGTGGAGGCGAGGACGGGGACCTCGGGAGGGAACATCGCCAGCGCCTCGGCGGCGGTGGCGGCCGGCGGCCGGCCGGTGCGGTTGGCGCTGCTGACGTAGAGGACGGGGTGGTCGTCGAGCAGCGGGAGGACGGGCTCCCAGCGGGCGCCGAAGAGCATGGTCCAGCCGTCCCGGGTGGCCGGGGCGAGCCAGCCGGGGGGCTCGGCGAGCAGGGGGAGGAGGAGGGTGACGCGCTCCTCGGCGAGCAGGCGGCGGACCCCGGGGGTGAGGCCGAGGGTGCCGTCGAGGGCGGCGAGGGTGTGCGGGTGGTGGGCCCAGAGCGCGACGGCCTGGTCGGCGGGGCGGCCCTTGGCGGCGTTGACGGCGAGCGGGTCGGTGCCGGCCACCACGTGGGTGAGCGGGGCGGGGTTGGGGAGGACCACGGCGGAGCCCCGGTGGAGGGCGGCACGGACCGCCTCGGCGGTCTGAGGGACGGTCACTTCGCTGCCTCCCGGGAGCCGTCGGACTGCAGGCCGTCGAGGTAGGCGGCGAAGGCCTCGTCCTCCACCACGGCGCGGCCGGTACGGTACACCCTGGCCTTGGCCCAGGCCATCGCCGTCCGGGCCCGCTCCTCGTCGAGGCGGTGGCCGAGGCGGGTGGCGACGGCCTGGACGACGCGGGCGTTGGCGAGGTGGGTGAGCACCACGTGCGGGGCGGTGCCGAGCACCCGCTCGTGGTCGTAGGGCTGGAAGAGCCGCGGATCGACGAACGGCGTGCCGGTGGAGATGGTGCCGACACCGGTGCCGACCACCGGCATGGTGACCGTCAGGGGGTGGCCGGTGTGCTCGGCGACCGCCCGGGCCAGCCGGGGCAGGGCGGTCAGGTCGGGGGCGGTCCACCAGGCGGGGGCGTCGGTGCCCAGCAGGGTGGCGGCACGGGCCGGGTCGTGGGCGAGGAGCAGCAGGAGCTGCTCGGTCGCGGGCAGTCCGCTGCGTTCGGCGAGGCCGAGCCAGGAGGCGGAGACCACCCGGACGCCGGTGCGCAGCGCCTCCACCGTGTTGGCCAGGCCGAGGCCGAGGTCGTTGTGGAGATGGGTGGCGAGCACCACGTCCGGGCCCGCCCCGGCCGCGACGGCGGTGAACATCTCCGAGGCCTCGGTGGGGAGTTGGCGTCCCACGGTGTCGGCCAGCACCACCGTGGACGCGCCCGCCGCCGTCAACTCGCCCGCCTGGGCGGCCATCAGGGCGTGGTCGGCCCGCGCGGCGTCCGCGAAGCACAGGTCGACGGCCACGGAGGCGTCCACGTCCCGGGCCTGCTTGACCAGTTCGGTCGCCGACTCCAGCGCGGTGCGGGCGGACTGGCGGGTCATCACCCGTGCCATCGCCTCGGAGGCGGGGACCACCACCATGACCCGGGCGTGCGCGCTGCCCCGGACCGAGGCGACGGCCTGCCGCACGTCCGCCGCCCGCCCCCGGCAGACGGCCGCGACGCTCACCGCCCCTTCGGCCTCCGCCGCGACCCGGCGCACCGCCTCGTACTCCTCGCCGCAGACGGCCGGGAACCCGGCGGCGAACACCACGTGCCGGGGCCCGTCGGCACCGAACATCCGGCCCTGCTCCACGGCCAGCCGCACCCGGAAGTCCGCCGACATCAGCGTCTTCGCCTGCGCGCCGTCCCGGGCGGACTCCTCCCAGAGCACGACCCGCCCCGCCCGCGCCGACTCCCGTATCAGATCGTGTTCCATGGGCACGCACCCTAGGGCGCCGCCGGCCCGGCCCGGGGCGGAGTGGACGGAACGGGGTCGTACGGCCGGGGAATTCGACGATCCGCTTGCGGACGAGGGCCCGGGGCCGCTAATGGATCACCGGGTGGTCCGGGTGGTCCGGGCGGTCCGGGCGGTGGACGGTCTGCCAGGCGGCCATCGCGGTGTCCCACTGGTCGCCGGTGAGCGCGGTCAGGGCGGCGGGGAAGAGCCCGTCCTCCTCCTTGGCGATGTGGTGGTGCAGCTCCTCGGCCGCCGCGACGAACGCGGCCCGCTGGTCGGGCAGGTGGAGGTCGAGGCGTCCGAGGAAGGCGGCCAGTTCGCGGTGCTCGGCGATGAGCGCCCCGACGTACGCGGCGTACTCCGGATCGCCACCCATCACCCGGAAGAGACCGCGCTCCTCGCCGTCCCAGTGCGCGCGCAGCTCCTCGGCCATCCGGGCCGCCAGCCGCCCGGCCCCGTCGAGGTCGCCCCGCTCCAGCAGGCGGACGGCCTTCCCGGCGAGGTCGGTCACCGACTCGTGCTCGGCGATGAACTCCTTGATCAGCGGGATCTCGCGGCAGCCGCAGTAGTGGCACATGCCCCGATCGTGGCCGCCGCGCGGCCGAGCGGGGCCACGGCGCGCCGGTCGCTCAGAGGACGTTGTGCTGGACGAAGCTGTGCCGGCAGGTGGGGCGTGCGCAGTGGTTGATGTCGGGGGGCGTGCGCGGCTTCCAGGACTCGCAGTCGCAGCGGAAGCAGAAGTCGCCGCCGGTGGGGTCGAAGTCGAGGCCGTCGGCCGCGAGCTTGGCGCGGGCCTCGCGCAGGGCCCGTTCGAGGCGCTCGGCGACTTCGTGGCGGGTCTTGAGCTGGTCGTCGGTCAGTCCGTGCCGGGATGTCATGGTGGACCTCCGTCGAGGCGGTTCGTCTGCCTCCTCCCACTTCAACACCGCCGGGCACCGGGCGACAGCCGACGGGACGGTCCGCCACGCCGTACGGCTCGGCGAGGACGCCCCGGGCCGGGCCTGCGGACAGAATGGCGCCCGTGAGACTCGACACCGCACGGGCCGCCGCCCGCCACTGGATCACCACCGAGGGCCGAACCCGCTCCGGCTACCTCGGGGCGTACCTGACCGGTTCGACCACCGCACTGCCCGCCGGAGCCGAACTGCCGCAGGGCCCGGGCCTGGACGTCGTGCTCGTCACCGCCGAGGAGGGGGAGGGACCGCGGCACGACAGGGTCGAGCACCAGGGGGTGCCGCTGGAGGTGACGTACCTGCCCCGGGAGCGGATCGACTCCGCCGAACGGGTGCTGACGGACCACCACCTGGCGCCCGGGCTGCGGCACGGCGTGGTGGTCGACGACCCGGGCAGGGTGCTGGGCGGGATCCAGCGGGAGGTCGCGGCGCGGTTCGCCGAGCCGGACCTGGTGCGGGCGCGCTGCCTGAGCGTCCACGAGGAGATCACCACCGGGCTCGGCCACCACGATCCGGCGCTGCCCTGGTACCGGCAGGTGGCCGGCTGGCTCTTCCCGACGGCCGCCACCACCCACCTGGTGCTCGTCGCGGCCCTGCGGGACCCGGCCCTGCGGCTGCGCTACCTGCGCGCCCGCGAGGCGCTCGCCGAGCTCGGCCTCGCCGAACGCTACCCGGAGCTGCTGCGGCTGCTAGGCGCCGAGGACCTGACCCCCGGTCAGGTCCGCCACCACCTCGACACCCTGGCCGTCACCTTCGACGAGACCGTGGCGGCGGCCCGCACCCCCTCCCCGTTCGCCGCCGAGATCTCCCCGCAGGCCCGTCCGGTCGCCGTCGACGCCGCCCACCACCTGGTCGCCCGGGGCGACCACCGCGAGGCGATGTACTGGACGGTGGCCACCTTCGCCCGCTGTCACGCCGTGCTGGCCGTCGACGCCCCGGACGCCCACGAACGCCTCACCCCGCACTTCACCGCCGCCGTCGCCGACCTCGGCATCAACACCGCCACCGACCTGACGGCCCGCCGCAAGGCCACCCTCGCGGCGCTGCCCGCCCTGCGGCAGCTGACGGAGCGGATCATCGCGGGCGGGAACTGACGTGCCGGAAAAGGAAGGGAGGGTGGTGAGGGGACGGGTCGCCCCGTCCCCTCACCACCCTCCGGCGTGGTCAGTGAGCTACAGCCCGAGGGTGACCCGGGCGTAGAGGATCAGGTAGGCCGCGAACTTCGCCATGATCGAGAATCCGTTGAGGGAGCCCTGCCAGATGGCTGCCCTGGCGGTCTGGACCTGCGCCATGGTCGCCTTGCCCGCGGTCTTGGTTCCGCTCCAGGCCTTCCCGGTGGCGTACCCCGCTGGGCCCGTGCCCCCGTGGGTGGCCTTGAACGCACTGCCGAACATACCGCTCTGGGCCGAGGACAAGAGGTAGTGGACGGCCTCCGGACCGGTGGTCTTGTGTCCCATCGCCTTGTCGGCGACGAGGTGGAGGGGAGTCCCGATGAGCGCCGCGGCGCTGACGCCGACCACGATCGTGCAGCCCACCTCGGCTTCGGCGGCGCCGCAGGACGAGTACGCGATCGTGCTCGCCACCATGCCGACACCGAGGTTGATGGCCTGGTGGACGACGTAGTCCTTGTGGGCCGCCCAGAGGTGCGCGCCCTTGCAGCTGCCGTTGGAGTTCTTCCCGGTCACGCAGAAGCGCCCGCTGAGGTCGTAGCTGCCCAGCGGATCGCCGTAGACGTAGTCGTAGGCGTTGGCGTTGCCGCCCGCGACCGGATCGGTCGACAGGAAGCGGCCGGTGCCCGTGCTGTAGAGGCGCACGCCCATCAGGACGACGCCGTCCAGTGCTTCGGCCGAGCGCTGCTTGCCGCCCAGCCAGCCGTAGCGGGTCGCGCCCTGGCCGGCGGCGGGGGCGCCGAACTCGTCGAAGTCCAGCGCGACCGGTGCGGTCAGGGCGGGGTCGGTGTCGACCACGACGCTGCCGAAGAGGTTGGTGAGCTGGAGCCGGACGGTCCCGGTGCTGGTGACGGTGGCCATGAGGTCACCGCCGGGCCCCGGGACGTTGCGGGTCCAGGTGCCCGTGGTGGTGTCCTCGACCGTCCATCGCGGCCTGTCGGTGTCGTCGCCGTAGTGGTCGAGGCGGGAGGTGCTGGTGGACCAACTGCCGTCCGTCTGCTTCTTGCTGACGGTGCGTGTGGCGGTCCGTCCGGCCGGGTCGGCACTCCAGGACTGCCGGGTGTCGGCGTTCTCCTGGCCGACGGCGAGGTCGTTCACCGCGTACGAGAGCACGGTGCCGCTCGGGGTCCGGGTGGTCCGGCCGAAGGCGTCGTACTGGTAACCCGGGTCGGTGATCCGGTCCGCGCTGTCGTAGGTGTGTGCCTCGGTGGCCGGTGCGGCGGTGGAGCAGCCTCCGTTCGCCGCCGGCCCGGACACGGACCGGGCGGTGCGGTTGAAGTGGGTGTCGTAGGTGTAGGACCGGGTGGTGCATCCGGTACCGGAGGAGCTCTGCTCGGCCTTGACGATCCGTCCGAGGCGGTCGTAGGCGTAGCTCTTGACCGACGTGGAACCCGAGTCCCGGTTCACCTGCCCCTGGGTCGAGACCTCCTGGGACTGCGACCAGATCACCGTGCCGTCCGAGGCGCGGGTGTAGGTCCGGGAGACGTAGGCGCCGGAGGCGTTGCGGACGTCCTTGCGGACGGTGCCGCCGGGGTAGACGAGCTCCTCGGCCTGGGCGTCCGGCCCGTACTTGACGGTGAACGTCCCCGCCCGGCTGTCGGTCACCGAGGTGGCCATGCCGCGGGCTTCCTGGGCCCGGTCGTACGCGTAGGTGACGGTGCCGGTGGGGTCGGTGACCTTGGTCGGCTTGCCGTACCTGTCGTACTCCGTGCTGGTGGTGCCCCCGTCGCCGTCGGTGTACGAGACCACCCGGCCGAGCTGGTCGATTACCTTGGTCACCGACTTGGAGCCGGCGACGGTCCGGAGCGTCGCCCCCATCGCGGGGTCGTACTCGGTGACGGTCTTCGGCACCGCCTGGCCCTCGGTACCGGTCACCTCGGAGGACAGGGGCCGGCCGGCGGCGTCGTAGACGCCCGTCGTGGTCCGGGTCTTGCCCGCGTTGGTCTCGACGGTCTCCTCGACGTCGTCGAGCCGGGAGTAGCGGGTGATCCGCTTGACCGGCAGGGTCGTGGGCATCCGTGCCGAGTCCGCACCGGTGATCGCGCCGCCGGGGCCGTTGGTGCAGAGCAGACCCGCCCACTCGGGACGGTTGCCGCAGGCAGCGTCGGCGGCGTTGGCCCCGGAGGTCCAGTACACCGTCTTCACGGTGCCGGCGTCGGTGGTGGTGGCGCCGGGTTGACGGACCTCCTCCGGGTGGCCGTGCTGGCCGAGGCGGGTCGTGGTGGTGAGCGCCTGGCCGGCCGCGTCGGTGGTCACCGAGGTCGGGGTCCTCAGGACCCAGCCGGAGGTGCCGCCGATCGGGGTGCCGTAGCCGTTCTTGGTGACCCGGAGCTCGGCGTCGGTGGCGTAGCCGTCGATGCGGGCGCCGTCGGTGGAGGTGGTGATCAGGTGGTACGCCTTGCCGTCCGGCTTCCCTTCGTCGTAGGTGTTGGTGTTGTGGTCCCGGACCAGCACCGAAGTCCCGGCCGGAATGGTCGGGTTGACGGTGGTCTTGGTCAGGGTGAAGGTGTCGAAGCCCGCGTGGAACCGCTCGCCGGTGGAGGCGGTGTTGGTGCCGGTGACGAGCATCTTCAGCGAGTGGTCACCGCGGGTCAGGTGGATCGGTGCCCCGGTGGTGAACGGCGCCACCGCCGGCGCGGCCGCGTACTCGTCGACCGCGGAACCGAGGTTGGTCCCGTCGATCGACAGCTGCACCACGCCGTTGTCGGTGGACTTGGTGAGCTGCCCGCTGAGGACGTAGTCGCCCTCCTCCGGCACGCTCACCCGCACCGTGTCCTCGGCACCGGCGGCCGTACCGCGCAGGCTCAGCTGCGCACCGCCCGACCAGGTGACGCCGCAGCAGTTGGCGTCCATCTGCAGCGGGTAGTTGGCGCCCAGCTGCGGCAGGGTCTCCGCCTCCGAGGTGACGGTGACCGGGTTGGTCTGCCCGGCCATGGTCTCGGCCAGCGCGGCCCGGTACTGCGGACCGAGGGTCTCCAGGACGTCCAGACCGTCGTTGGACCAGGTGGTGCGGGAGTCGAGCAGCCGTGCCCGGTCCGCCGGGGCGGCGGGCAGTGCCAGCTCCGCGGCGAACCTCGCCGCGTCGGGGTGGGCGCCGAGTGCGATCGAACGGTTGGTGGCGTCCAGGGACCTGACGACGTGTCCGTACCGGTCGTACTCCGCGGTGGCGATGTCACCCTTGGCGGTCACCGAGGGCGTGGCGGTGTTGACCTCCAGGCCCGAGGCGTTCAGGTAGTGGACCGCAGCCGGCTTGTAGCCGTCCGCTCCCGGCGAGGACGGGGTCGCGGTGTTCACCGCCGGGTCGGCGTCGGCGCCGAAGACGGCGGTCGCGTCGGTCGGCGCGTCGGTCTGCGCCCACTGCGCGACGTCGGCACCGGACATGTCGTACGGACCGCCCGTGCCTCGGGTCAGCGGGACGGAGTACACGACCTCGGTGGCCGCCTCGCCGTTGACCTGGTTCGTGCTGCCCGGGGCCAGCGTGCCGCGCCGGACCTTGAGCAGCCGGTTCGCGTCCTGGTCGGAGCCGGCCGGGCCGTACTCCAGGTCCCAGGGCAGCTGGCCGGGCGGGGTGACCTTGCTGACCCGGCCCGCGGTGTCGTAGCCGTAGGTCGTCCTCAGCGGGGTCGCCAGGCGCGGGTCCCAGGTCTGCACCAGGCGTCCGCGCTCGTCGTACAGGTAGTGCGCGACCTCCACGGCCTCCTGCTTGGAGGTGGCCGGGTTCCACGACCAGACCTTCACCGAACGGACCCGGTCGGTGAAGTCACCGGGCGTGCCCGCCACGGCGGTGGTCGCGGTGGCGTAGTCGTAGTCGAGCACCTTGCAGCCGCGCGGCAGCGGATCGACCGTGCAGTGGTTGCGGTCGTCCACGCCGGCTTCGACCGGCGGGACCACCCGCTTGGGCAGGGCGCGCCCGTCCGTGGTGTCGTACGAGATCCGGGTGGCGAAGCCGGTGTCCGGCCCGGTCTCGCCGGTCACCAGGTAGACCTCGGAGCCGGCCTGCCGGGCGAAGGTCGTGGTGGTGCCGTCGAGGTCGGTCAGGGTGTAGGTGGTGCCCTTGGTCTGGACGTCCCAGAGCTGCCAGGCGCCGCCCCAGCAGTTCCAGATCACGCCGCCGCGGTAGGCGTCCAGGCACTTGCCGGACTGACGGTTCACCAGCGACTTGTTCGCCTGGAGGTCCCAGAGCTGGTTGGGGGAGCCGGATCCGCAGCTCCACAGGGTGACCGCGGTGTCGTCGGCGGTGGCGCCCCAGGGGTTGTCCAGGCAGTAGCCCTGGATCCGCAGGGTGTGGTCGTCCTCGTAGGTCCACTGCTGGTTCGCCGCCCCGGTGCAGGGGGCGTACTGGAGCGTGGCGCCGTTGTACGGGGCGCCGTTCGGCACCTGGAGGCACTGGCCGAAGGAGCTGACCACCGCGCCCGAAGCGGCTGTGGTGGTCTTCAGGGTGAGCTGCTCCGCCCCGGGCTGGGGGAAGAAGCTGCCGTCGTTGCCCTTGGCGAAGGTGACCACGGTGTCGTTGGTGTACTTGACCTCCACCAGGTCGGAGGCCGGGTAGGAGAGCGAACGGTACGCCGACCCGGTGCCCGCGTCGGGGCCGCCGGACCACTGCGGGCCGAACGGGGCGACGATCTCCTTCAGCGAGAGGTCGTCGAAGTAGACCTCCTTGCCGGTGCCGGCGGCGAAGCCGTTGAACAGCCGGAACCAGGCCTCGGTCGCGTCGGCCGGGACGGCCATGTCGACCGAGAGCTGCTGCCAGCCGTCGGTGAACGAGGCCTTCGGGGAGAGGACGTCCTTGTAGCCGGCCGGGGTCCGGTAGACGCCGTCCAGGCGCAGGCCGAGGTCGCCGCGTTCGGGGTTGAGGCCGGAGGCGGACGGGACGTAGATCCAGCCGGTCAGGCGGTAGGTCCGGCCGGGCTTCATGCCCTGGCCCAGGGTGTACTCCGGGCCGATCGAGGCGTAGGACGCCCAGCTGTTGGAGGGCTTGATCAGCAGCGAGTCGGTGGAGTTGTCGTGGCCGCGCACGGTGGAGCGGGTGACGTCGGCCGGGCCGGCCACGAAGCCGGTCAGGTCGGTGACCTGGCGCTGAGCGGCCGTCAGACGCTCGCCCTGGGGCTGCCAACCACGGCCGAGGCCGCGGGAGGAGTAGATGCGCTTGACCGAGCTGCCGAACTCGTCGACATCGGTGGAGCCCAGCGAGTAGTCACCGGTGAGCAGGTTGACGGAACCCACGCCGAGCGCGGCGGAGGCGGCGCCGTCGGCGTTCTGGTCCACCGTCATGGTGTTCCAGCCGGTGGCGGTACCGGTGCCGGAGCCGTCCTCGGGGAACATCAGGGCCCGGACCTGGACCACGCCGCCGACGTTGCCGAGGGTGTCGACCACCGTCCAGTTGGCGTGCGTGCCGAGGTCCGCCAGGCGCGGCTTGGGGTCGGTGACCGGGGTGTTGTCCGCCTTGGTGAGGTTGGTCAGCGGCACGTTGTACTCGGTGGCCCCGGGGCCGCGGCGGTACTGGTAGACCACCCGCTTGAGGTCGGCCTGCGCGTCCACCGAGAGCTTCACGCGCTTGGCGGACTGGCTGCCGTCGACCGGCGAGGTCAGACCGGCGCGGCCCACCTGGAAGGCGAAGGTGGTGATGTCGGAGAGGTTCCCCGCCCGGTCCTTGGCCTGCACCCTGAGGGTGTGCTTGCCGTCGGTGCTCGGGGTGATCGAGGTGCTCGTGGTGCCGGTCGCGGCGACCGTCACCGGTGCCCCGCCGTCCAGGGAGTGGACGAAGGCGACCAGGTCGGTGGTGCCGGCCGGCGGGGTGAAGGTGAAGGTCCCGGCGGTGCCGGCCGCCCCGTGCCAGAGGCCGTCGGCCGGGTAGGTCGGCGAAGTGACGAACGGCGCACCGGGCTTGACGGTGTCCACCACGAACGAGCGCCCCACCCAGCCGGACTGGGAGTTGGCGTCACTGATCCGGGCCCACACGGAGTAGGTGGCGCCCTCCTCCAGGGTGGGGAAGGAGAGGTCGGCGGAGGTGACCTGGAGGTAGCTGTTGGCCGGAACGGTGCGGTAGATGCCGTTCAGGAAGGTGGAGCCCTTCCACAGGTCGATGTTGACGCCGACGTTGCCGCCGTCGGGGTCCGCCGCCAGCACCTGGAACCGCGGCGTGGCCGAGGCCGTGTAGCTCGGGTCACCGGGCAGTGAGGGCTGGACGTCGACCGAACCGGGCGTCGCCGGAACGGAGTTGTACGTCACCGAGATGAACGGCACGGCGCCGCCCTCGGCGGAGGAGAACTTCTTCCAGGCCGCGGTGTCCGACTCGTTGTCGGCCTTCAGGCCGACGGAGCCGTAGTTGTTGCCGGTGCCGGCCCAGTCCGAGGCGAGCCGGGTGATGTCGGCCTTGACCCACCCGCTGCCGTCGCCGTTGGCGCACTGGTGGGCGTCGGTGCCGGTGTCGACGTCGCGGGTCTCGAAGGAGTACGCGTACTCGCTGCCCCAGGTGGGCTGGTTGGTCCACCGGGTCCCGGTCGAGGGGTCGGTGGTGTTCCAGACCTCCCACTCCTTGGCGGTGCAGGAGTAGGAGTGGAAGTTGAACAGGTTGAGGGTGGCTCCCAGGACCTGCTTCCCCTTGAAACCGGAGATCGGGAACTGGAGGAAGGAGCGGGCGACGGTCGATCCGCCGTCGTAGGTGCCCACCCTCAACTCGGTGGACGCGGACTGGTCGCTGCTGGTCCCGCTCTGCACGAAGGTGTCGAAGGTGGTGCCCAGGTCCACCGTCGGGTCGATGGTGACCGGGTACCGGGTCTTCGGGTCCGCGAGGAACGCGGCGTCGGCGGTGAACACCAGCTCGGCGCCGGCGCCTTCGCCGCGCAGCTCCATCGAGACCGCCCCGCGGTGCAGGTGCTCGGCCGATCCCTCGTCGACGGCGGCGTCCCACATCACCGGGGCCGGGATGCGGACCGGCGCCTTGCCCGGCTCCTGGGCCACCAGACGGATGCCGCCGTCGGCCTGACGCTCGATCCGGTAGCCGGTGGTGTCGATCGGCAGGGTGAGGGTGCCGGCCTGGGAGACCGCCGAGCGGTCCTTGACGATCAGGTACTGCTCGAAGCCGGTCCGGGTGGCCTCCAGCACCAGGTCCACGCCCGGGCGGGCGTTGACGTAGGTGGCCTTGGAGCCGGACAGCTTGGGCTTGGGCAGCTTGCCGAGCCAGCCCAGCTCGACCTGCTCGCGGTCCTTGCCGAGCTTCACCAGCCCTTGCCCGGCGGGCTTCGCGGCGCCCGCTGCGGGCGCGGACGCCTTGGGGTCGGCAGCGGGCGCACCGCTGCCCGGCAGACCGCGGACGGCGGCCTCCGTGCCCGGGAGCGCGTCGCCGACCTTCAAGGTCGCGTCACCGCCGGCGAACTCCAGACCCTCCGGGTGGGCCTTGGGCGCGACCTTGCCGTCCGGCCGCTCCACCAGAGTGGTGTCGACCGGGACCCAGGCCTCGCCGGACCTCATCCGGAGCGGGCCGTCGGCGATCTCCTGGGTGAGGGTCCCCTCGGGATTGGCCCACAGGGTGGTGGTGGCGGTGCGGGCACCGGTCACCTCGATCCGGCGCTTGTTCAGCCGCGCCGCCAGCAGGGCCGACGCTTCGTCAGGAGCCTCGCCGACGACCCCGGTTGGCGAGGCGGAGGGCTTGGCGCCCGGCTTCGGCGTCCTCGGCGAGGACGCGACCGCGTCCACCACGGCGCCGGTCTGCACGAGCAGACCGAGCACCACGACCGTGGACACCCTTCGTAGCGTTGACACGGTGAAGGCCCTGCCCGCCGATGCGGATAGGGCCTGAGCATTCTTCGGCAAAATCGATCCTGGTGAGTGGGTGCGGATGATCATGCTCCGGAGAGCGCCGCACAACCTCTCACGCTGAGTGAGCACCCGCTGGCGCGGGAGATCTCGATCCGGCAACGATCGGGACCGGAGGGGAACCGGCCTCGGTCGTTTGCCCGTTTGGTCCGGTCGCGACGGTCCGGTGTTTCCGTACGGCTGGTCATGACTTTGGGTGATCTTGACCTTGCCGCCGGGAGATCGGATCCGTATTCGGGCCGTGCGCCGGCGAACGGTCGGGAGCCGGAATCCGGCGGGTCAACTCCCGTGCGGTGCGGACCATCGCGGCCTCGATCGCGGCGGGAGGCGGGAGCGGGCCGGTGCGGTCCCAGAGCCGGTCCATCAGCTCGACGACGGGTGCCAGCTCCTCGCAGTCGCCGTACGCGTCCGCGACGTTCTCCAGGATCAGGGCGATGCCTTCGGCCGGGTCGAGCCAGCCGTCGGCGACCTCCGCGGCCCACCAGCCGGCCAGGGCCAGGCGGCCCTCCCAGTAGCCCGGCGGCGGACGGAAGCCGAAACCGAGCTCGTCCATCACCCGGTCGAACAGGGCCGGGGCCTCGTCGCGTTCGGCACTCATCAGTGCCGCGAGGTGCAGCAGCGAGGGCGTGTAGAGGCCGGCGTCCAGGGCGCGGAGTGCCGCCTCGATCAGGAGGCGCGGCTCCTCGTGCCGGCCGTCCACCCAGGAGTGGGCGATCCGCCGCAGCTCCCGTACCGCCTCCGCCTCGGTGACGGGCACCCCGTTCGTCTCCATGGCGCGCATGCTGCCACGGGGCCCGGGGCGGCCGGTAGCGGATTCCGGGCCGTCAGGGCCGCTGCCCGGTCGCTGACCTGACGGTCTGTCGGGCGGGTTGAGTCGGGTAGCCCCGGGTGCGGCCGGTGGCGCCGGGGGCAGCCGTAGAGTCACCCACTGCCTGCCCGGCCCCGCCGCCGGACCACCCGCACCGCCCCGTCCCGTCCCACCGCGGGGCCGGGCCCGAGCACGACGAGGTGCACCACCCGTGTCTTCCCCCGCCCCCGCCCCGGCCGGCCGCCTCCGCCCCGAGTGGCTGTCGGACCCG
This sequence comes from Kitasatospora albolonga, assembly GCF_039535905.1. Classification (GTDB taxonomy): domain Bacteria; phylum Actinomycetota; class Actinomycetes; order Streptomycetales; family Streptomycetaceae; genus Kitasatospora; species Kitasatospora albolonga. The sequence continues at coordinate 20,108 of NZ_BAAAYB010000008.1, forward strand.
AGGGTCTGGCGCACCGAGGTCCTGGCCGGACTGGTCGTCGCGCTGGCCCTGATCCCGGAGGCGATCTCGTTCTCGGTGATCGCCGGGGTCGAGCCGCAGGTCGGTCTGTTCGGCTCCTTCACCATGGCCGTCGTGATCGCCGTGGTCGGCGGACGCCGGGCGATGATCTCGGCCGCCACGGGCGCGGTCGCCCTGGTGATCGCCCCGCTCAACCGGGAGCACGGCCTCGGGTACCTGGTGGCGGCGGTGATCCTGGCCGGGGTGTTCCAGATCGTGCTGGGCGCGCTCGGGGTGGCGAGACTGATGCGCTTCGTGCCCCGCTCCGTGATGGTCGGCTTCGTCAACTCGCTGGCGATCCTGATCTTCCTGGCCCAGCTCCCGGAGCTGACCCACGTGCCGTGGGCGGTCTACCCGCTGCTGGCGGTGGGGCTCGTGCTGATGGTCCTCTCCCCGAAGCTCACCAAGGTGGTCCCGGCGCCGCTGGTCACCGTGGTGGTGCTCACCGCCCTCACCCTCGGCGCCGGGATCGCGGTGCCCACGGTCGGCGACAAGGGCGGGCTGCCGGACTCGCTGCCGCTGCCGGGCCTGCCCGACGTCCCGTTCACCCCGCAGACCCTCGCCACCGTCGCCCCCTACGCGCTGGCGATGGCGCTGGTCGGCCTGCTGGAGTCGCTGATGACCGCCCAGCTGGTGGACGAGCTGACCGACTCCCGGTCGGACAAGACCCGTGAGTCCGTCGGCCAGGGCGTCGCCAACGTCGTCACGGGGCTGTTCGGCGGCATGGGCGGCTGCGCGATGATCGGCCAGACGATGATCAACGTCAAGGTCTCCGGCGCCCGCACCCGGCTCTCCACCTTCCTGGCCGGTGCCTTCCTGATGGTGCTCTGCGTGCTCCTCGGTCCGGTGGTCTCCGAGATCCCGATGGCGGCCCTGGTCGCGGTCATGGTGATGGTCTCGGTCGGCACCTTCGACTGGCACTCCGTCATGCCCGGTACGCTGCGCCGGATGCCGGCCGGGGAGCTCGCCGTCATGGTGGTCACCGTCGTGGTGGTGGTCGCCACCGCCAACCTCGCGGCCGGGGTGGTGGTCGGCTCGCTCACCGCGATGGCGGTCTTCGCCCGCCGGGTGGCCCACCACGCCCGGCTCTCCGCCGTCCGCGACCCGGACGGCGGGCGGGTGGTCTACGCGGTGGACGGCGCGCTCTTCTTCGCCTCGGCCAACGAGCTGCTCACCCGCTTCGACTACGCCGGCGACCCGGACCGGATCACCATCGACCTCAGCCGCGCCCACGTCTGGGACGCCTCCTCGGTCGCCGCCCTGGACGCCGTCACCGCCAGGTACGCGCAGCGCGGCAAGACCGTCGAGCTCACCGGCCTCAACCCCCCGAGCGCCGACCTCCACGCCCGCCTCTCCGGCCAACTGACCCCCGGCCACTGACCGTTCGGCCAGGAGACAGCCCCTAATCGGCGGCCCGGACCCGCAGGCGGCCGGAGCGCTCCAGGCGGGTGAGGCGGGCGTCCTCGCGTTCGGCCCAGCGGCGGACGCGGTCCGGGTCGAGGGCCGGGCCGTGGCCGACGTGGAGGCGGGTGGGGGAGAGGGCGAGCATCCGGCGGAGGCTGGTGAGGTTCTGGCGGGGGTCGTCGTGGAAGGGCGGGTTGGCGGGGCGGCCGGGGACGAGGCCCATGAAGGAGTTGGCGATCAGGTCGCCGGCCACCAGGTCGCCGTCGCCGGTCAGCACCGAGACGGAACCGGCGGTGTGGCCGGGGGTCGGGACGATCCTGGCGTCGAGCCCGAAGTCCGCCAGGTCGGTCTCGCCGCTGACGGCGAGTGAGGGCTCGAACGGTTCGACGGGGACGTGGAGTTCGCGGCGTCGCGCCATCAGCCGGCCCATCGGGCCGTTGGGCAGGTACGGCTGCCGGGCGCGGCCGGAGCGGTACGGCCCGAGGTCCGCGACGTGGGCGGCGACGGGCGCGCCGGTGAGGCGGTGGAGTTCGGCGGCGGAGCCGAAGTGGTCGATGTGCCCGTGGGTGATGACGATCAACGCCAGGTCGGCCGGGTCCACGCCCTGGGCGGCGATCCGGTCGAGCAGGTGCTGCCCGCGGCCGGGGATGCCCGCGTCCACCAGGACGGGGAGGCGGCCGAGCAGCAGGTGGGCGTTGACGGCGTGTCTGCCGAGCACCGGGATCGGGACGACCTGGGTGCGGGTGGTGCGTGTGGTGCGGGTGGCGCCGGGCATGGCTCTCCTCGGGGGTGGGCAGGGTGAAGTGCCGCCGTGGGTAAGGCGGTTGAAGTGAACGCGGGGTGGTCGGTCAGAAGCGGCGGCGGTACTCCGCCGGGGTGGTTCCCAGGCGGCGGCGGAAGACCCGGTGCAGGGTCTCGACCGAGCCCAGGCCGCTCTCGGCGGCGACCTCCGGGAGACCGAGGCCGGTCTCCTCGAGCAGTCGGCGGGCGGCCTCCAGCCGGGCCGACTCCACGTAGGCCGCCGGGGTCCGCGCGGTGCGTTCGCGGAACAGGCGGGAGAAGTGGCGCACGCTCAGGTGCAGCCTGGCGGCCAGGGCTTCGGCGGACAGGTCGTCGGTGAGGTGCTCGGCGATCCACCGCCGCAGCCCGTCGATCCGGTCGTCCTCGGCCTCCCGGACGGAGAGCGGGACGCTGAACTGGCTCTGCCCGCCCGGCCGTTTGACGTACATCACCATGGCGCGGGCGGTGGCCAGCGCAAGCTGCTGGCCGTGGTCCTCGGCGACCATCGCCAGCGTCATGTCCAGCCCGGAGGTGACCCCGGCGCAGGTCCACACCCGGCCGTCCCGGACGAAGATCGGATCGGGGTCGACCCGGACCTGCGGGTGGTCGGCGGCCAGCCGGTCGGCGGTCAGCCAGTGGGTGGTGGCCGGCCGTCCGTCGAGCAGGCCGGCCGCGGCCAGCAGGTGTGCCCCCGCGCAGATCGACCCGACCCGCCCGGCGCGGGGCGCCGATCGCCTTACCCAGTCCACCACTTGACGGTCCACCACCGGGACCACGGCGGAGCCGTCGCCGAGCGGCTCGATCGCTCCGGCGACCAGCAGTGTGTCGAGTGGTCCGCGCACCTCGTCCAGGCGCAGGTCGGCCAGCAGCCGGACCCCGCTGGAGGTGGTCAGCGGCCCGCCGTCGGCGGTGGCCACCCGTACCTGGTAGGCGGCCCCGGTGGACCCGGCGCCGCCGGTGAGCCGCGAGGCGACGGAGAAGACCTCGGCGGGGCCGGTGACGTCGAGGAGTTCGACCCCGGGGAAGGCGGCGATCACCACACGGTGCGGAGCGGGCATGTCCCGATCCTGCCGCCCGCCGCCCGATGTCCGCAATGACGGGCTTCTGGCACATCCGGCCATGGTCCGCAGGCGGCGTGGGCGGCACGGGTGCTGCGGGCTCAGGTGGTGATCGTGGCCACCGGGGCGAGCCCGTAGGTGCGGGCGTAGCCGTTCTCGGTGCCGACCAGGAGGTCCACGACCTCGAAGTAGCGCTCCCAGAACGGGGTTTCGCGCAGCGCGTCCACCAGGAGCTGGTACGCGTGGTGGTCGTCGGCCTCCCAGACCCAGACGTCGGTGACCCGGGACGAGTAGAACTCGGTGTCGTAGAAGCGGGAGCGGAGACCGGTGGTCCGCGCCTCGATGGCGGGCAGGACCTGGGTGGTGAAGGCGTGCAGCCGTTCCTCGACGGTCAGGGCGAGCCACTCCGGCGTGGTCTTGAGCAGCATGAACGCCGTGACCGGGGTGGTGTTGGGGTGAGTGGTCATCAGGAAGCCTCCAGGACGGCGGGTGCGAGGGTGTCGGTGCACCACTGGGCGAAGGAGAGGGTGGAGGCGGCGGAGGGGGAGCGGACGGCGCCGGAGTCCAGGCCGGCGTCCTTGGCGCGCTTCATCTCGACCACGCCCCGGACGAAGTCCTCGTCCAGGCCGTAGCCGGCCAGGGCGGCGTGCAACTCCCCGTAGGGCTGGTGCTCGTAGCGGACCGGGCGGCCGAGCCGTTCGGTCAGGATCCGGGCGCGGTCGAGCGGGGAGAGGTCCTCCGGGCCGAGCACCGGGACGCTGCCGGTGCCGCTCCAGGAGCGGTCCAGCAGCAGGGCCGCCGCGGCCGCCGCGATGTCGGCGACGGCGACCAGCGGCGCCTTCAGGTACGGGTCGACCGAGTCGGTGAAGACGCCGCGCTCGACGATCGAGGGGACGTCCTCCAGCAGGTTCTCGTAGAAGGAAGGACAGGCCAGGGCGCGGTAGTTGACGCCGGACGCGCCGATCAGGTCGTCCATCGCGAGGGAGGCGGTGACCAGGCCCGCCCGGTTGGCGAGCGGGGTGCCCCGGCCGTGGGCCGAGACTCCGACCACGTGCCCGACGCCGTGGGCGGCGAGGGCGCCGACGGCGGGTCGGGTGAAGCCGACGTAGGCCTCCTCGGGCGTGCGGGAGCCGTCCGGCGGGACGAGCCAGAAGACGGCGTCCGCCCCCTCGAAGGCCCGGTCCAGGACGGCGCGGTCCCCGTGCGAGCCGGTGACCACCTCGACCCGGCCGTGCGCGGCGGCCGGCAGGCGGGCGGGGTCGCGGACGACCACCCGCACCTCCTCCTCGACGGAGGGTGCCAGGAGGAGGGGGAGCAGGTGGCGGCCGATGTTCCCGGTGGGCGCGGTGATGACGATCATGAAAACCTCGTGGGTCGGTTGGTGCCGGTCGGTACGACCCTCATCCTGCTGAGGCGCGAGGTGCTGCCACAATGGGAATCCCAGCACATGATCATTGCCCAGAACGGAATGATGCAGGTGAGCGGTGTCTCCCCGGCCCTCGATGCCAACCTCGCCGTCGCCCTGGACGCCCTGCTCGCCGAGCAGAGCGTGACCAGGGCGGCCGCGCGGCTGCACACCTCGCCCGCCGCGATGAGCCGCACCCTGGCCCGACTGCGCCGCGTCCTCCAGGACCCCCTGCTCGTCCGGGCCGGGCAGACCATGGTCCCCACCCCACGGGCGCAGGAGCTGCGGGAGGAGGCCGCCGCCGTGGTCCGCAGCCTGGCCGCGCTGCTCAGCCCGGGCGCGGGCGTCGACCCGGCCAGGCTGAGCAACACCTTCACCCTCCAGGCCGCCGACCTGGTCGGCTCGGCGCTCGCCCCCGGGCTGCTGCGGCTCGCCGGGCGGGAGGCGCCCGGGGTCTCCTTCCGGGTCCTGGCCGAGGAGTTGGAGGCCGGGCCCGCCCTGCGCGACGGGCGGATCGACCTGGAGGTGGGATCGATCGACCACGTCGATCCGGAGACCCGGGTGGAGGAGCTGGCCGAGCTCCGGATGGTGGCGGCCGTCCGGCCCGGACATCCGCTGCTGGAAGGGGAGTTGACCCCGGCCCGGCTGGCTGCCGCGGAGCACGTGGCGGTCAGCCGGCGCGGCCGCTTCGGCGGGCCGCTCGACACGGCCCTGGCCGAGCGGGGCCTGCGGCGCAGGGTCGGCGTCGTGCTGCCCGGCCATCTGGCCGCGATGACCCTGGCCGCCCGCAGCGACCTGGTCTGCCTGGTCCCCGCCGCACTCCCCGGCGCCGCCGCCTCTCCCCTCACCCACGACGCCGAGGCCCTCGGGCTCCACCTGCTCGACATCCCGCTGCCGCTCCCGCCCCTGACCATCGGCATGGCCTGGCACCCCCGCCACACCGCTGACGGAGCCCACCACTGGCTCCGGCGCGCCGTCCGGCGCACGCTGCGCGCGGAGCCGACGGGGTGACGGGAACGGCGGACCGTGGTGTGAACGGCGTGGTGGAGTCCGCACCGCCCGGGTTGCGCTGCGCGCGGCGTCAACGGGCTGACGGGAGAGGTGGGTTGTGGCGTGGGCTGTGTCGCGCGCATGTGATCGGCTTCGCCGAGCCGCTTGCCGTCCGTGCCGTCCGCTGTTCGACGCCTGGCGTCCGGTGTGCGCTGCGCGCAGCGTCAACGGGCCGACCGGTGAGGCGGGCTGTAACTCGGCGAGTGTCGCGCGCATGTGATCGACTCCGCCGCGTCGCTTGCCGTCCGCGCTGCCTGCTGTCCGCCGCCTTGCGCTCGGCGTGCGCTGCGCGCAGCGCACGCCGGACGGACGGGCACGTCGGGTGGTGGTGCGGCCTACGCTGCGGGCGGCGTCAGGGGGCCGGCGGGGTGCCCTCCTCCCACAGGTCCGCCCACCGCCCGGCGGCCACCGCGCCGATCCGGGCGAGCAGGCCGTCCACGGACACCCCGGGGACCTGCCGACCGTCGCGAAGCCGCAGGGCCACCGCTCCGTCCGCCGCCTCCCGGGCTCCAAGCACTGCCTGGTAGGGCACCAGCCGAGCCTGCCGGATCCGCGCGCCCAGGCTCCCCAGCTCCGGACCGGCGAGCTCGGCCCGCAGCCCGGCCTCCAGGCTCCGCGCCACCAGCTGTTCGGCGTGCGGGAGTTCGGCCTCGGAGACGGGAAGCACCACCAGCTGGACGGGCGCCAGCCAGGCCGGGAAGGCCCCGCCGTGCTGCTCGATCAGGTGGGCGACGGCCCGCTCCACGCTGCCGATCACCGCACGGTGCACCATCACCGGACGGTGTTTCGCGCCGTCCGGGCCGGTGTACTCCAGCCCGAACTGCTCCGGCTGGTGGAAGTCCACCTGCACGGTGGAGAGGGTGGACTCCCGCCCGGCGCCGTCGGCCACCTGGACGTCGATCTTCGGGCCGTAGAAGGCGGCCTCGCCCTCCACCGCCTCGTACTCCACCCCCGAGGCGTTCAGCACCTCGGTCAGCAGCTCGGTGGCCCGCCGCCACTTCTCCGGCGCCGCCACGTACTTGCCGCCGGGGCCGGGCAGCGAGAGCCGGTAGCGGGCGCCGGTGATGCCCAGGTCCCGGTGCGCCCGCCGGATCAGGTCGAGCGCGGCCCGGGCCTCTCCGGCGACCTGCTCCAGGGTGCAGAACACGTGCGCGTCGTTCAGCTGGATCGCCCGCACCCGGGTCAACCCGCCGAGCACGCCCGAGAGTTCGGCCCGGAACATGCCGCCGAGCTCGGCCATCCGCAGTGGTAGCTCCCGGTAACTGTGCGGCCGGGAGCGGTAGATGAGGGCATGGTGCGGACAGAGGCTGGGCCGCAGCACCACCTGTTCGCCGCCCAGCTCCATCGGAGGGAACATGTCCTCGCTGTAGTGCGCCCAGTGCCCGGAGATCTCGTAGAGCTCGCGCTTGCCCAGCACGGGGGAGTAGACGTGCCGGTACCCGGCCCGGCGCTCCGCCTCGCGGACGTACTCCTCCAGGGCGTGCCGGACCACCGCGCCGTCGGGCAGCCAGTACGGCAGCCCGGCGCCGATCAGGCGGTCGGTGTCGAACAGGTCCAGCTCACGGCCGAGTCGGCGGTGGTCGTGCACGGCGGTCTCCTCGCGGTACGGCGGAGCGAGTGACCACACGGCGAAGCCCCGGGGCACTCGCCCCGGGGCTTCGGACTCAGTCATGGGTCAGCGCGCCGGGACGTTCTCCGGCGTCGTCGTGCGGACCATGCCTGCGCGCTTCATGCCCCCGACGCTAGCAGCGCTCCGCCGCACCGGCCGAGGGGTTTTTCCCGTGACCCGCCGTCAGCGCGGTCAGACCGCCGCGGTGACGACGATCTCCACCCGGACGTCCGGGTGGTAGAGCGCGGCCTGCACGGTGGCCCGGGCCGGGACGGCCCCGGCCGGCACCCAGGCGTCCCAGGCCTCGTTCATCTGCGCGAACTCGGCGATGTCGGCCAGGAAGATCTCGGCGCGCAGGATGCGGGTCTTGTCCGAACCGGCCTCGGCCAGCAGCTTGTCGATGCTCGCCAGCACCTGCACGGTCTGCTCCGTGGTGCCCGCCGAGAGGTCACCGGCGACCTGGCCGGCCAGGTACACGGTGCCGTTGTGGACGACCGCCTCGCTCATGCGCGCGTTGCTGCCGATTCGCTGGATCATGGGGACCTCCTGGAGGTACGTGGAGCGGGGGAGCGTGGAGCTTGATCGCTCCGGCGCGCCGATCATAGGGGCGGCCCGCCTGCGGCGTCCGAGCTGTCCGAATGGAGAGCAGACCTGGATGCCGCCTCCCCGTCCTCCGGCCCGCGCGGAGCGGGGAGCGTGAGCAGCACCTCGAAGCCGCCCTCCGGGCGGGGCCCTGCGCTCACCGTGCCGCGGTAGACCCGGGCCCGTTCGCGCATCCCGATCAGTCCGTGCCCGGCCGAGGCCGCGCCGCCTGGGACGCCTGGGACGCCGGGCAGGCCGGGGAGGCCCGCGCTGTCGCGGAGGCCCGCGCCGTCGTCGGTCACCCGGACGGTGAGGTGGTGCGGCCGGAAGCGGACCGAGACCGTCGCGGTGGCCGGGCCGGCGTGCTTCAGCACGTTGGTCAGCGCCTCCTGGATCACCCGGTAGACGCACAGGTCCATCCCCGGCGGAAGGGCGAACGGCTCGCCCTCCCAGAGGAGTTCGGCCGCGACGCCCGCGCCCCGGACCCGGGCGAGCAGCTCCTCCACCCGCCCCAGCCCCGGTGCCGGGCCCTCGTCCTCCTCCACCACCCCGTCCTCGGCGCCGACCGACCCGACCCGGAGCAGGGTCAGCATCCGCCGCAGCTCGTCCAGCGCCTCCCGGCTGGTGCCCGCGATGGTGTCCAGCGCCCCGCGCGCGGTCCTCGGGTCGCCCTCGAAGACGTACGAGGCGAGGCCGGCCTGGAGCGAGACCACCGACAGGTGGTGCGCCACCACGTCGTGCAGCTCCCGGGCGATCCGCACCCGCTCCTCCGTGAGCGCCTCGGTCACCGCCTGCGCCGCGCGGGCCTCCTGCTCGGCCCGCAGACGTCGCGTCAACTCCGCCAGCCGGACGCTCCGTTCGGCCGCGAGCCCGGCCGTCCGGCCGAGCAGCGCCACCCCGAGCGGGAACGCCACCGCCTGCACCAGGACCGAGGACATCGACCCGTGCTCCCGGTAGATCACCCCGGCCACCACCCAGGCCGCGCCCACCGCCACCGAGCACACCACCGTCGCCGCACGTCCCGTGGAGACGGCCACGGCGTACAGCGCCAGCAGTACCGCGGGGGAGTTGACGACGGGCCAGTACCCCAGGGCGATGTACACCAGCCAGACCGCCACCGTCGCGCCCAGCACCGGTACCGGTGCCATCCGCCGGGCCGCCAGCGCCACGCCGATCAGCACGGTCAGCAGCGCGCCCCGGGCGTCCAGCGCGTGCCAGTCCCCGGGCTCGGGCTCCTGCCCCAGCACCAACGCGGCCACGGTGTACGCCACCGCCAACACGGAGTCGGTCACCCGCGGCCGACGCAGCACCCGCCCCACCCGTCCGAGGAATCCCTGTTCCGCCAGCACCGGCGCAGCCTAGTGCCGCCCACCCACCCGTTCCAAGAGCCGCCGCTGGGGCGGCGGGCCGTCGCCGCCCGGGAGACCGGGCACGGGGTCACCCTCGCCGAGCCCTACCGGTCCTTCGTCGCCGAGGTGGCCAACGGCAGCTCCCTCGGCCCGGCCGAGGACGGCCAGTCCTTCTGGCTGCTGGTGACCACCGGGCCGCACCGGGGCGAGGTCTGGATGGTGGCCGACGTGGGCGTGACCCCGGTGCCGACCACGGGTGCGGCGTGGGGTTTCGCCGAGTGGGTGGAGCAGTGGCGGGCGGGGCAGCGGCGCTGGTCCTGAGGACGGGACGGGGCGTGCACCCAGGGCGGTCCGGCCGCCGGGCGCGGGGTGCGTCAGGGGGCCCGGTGACCATGGAAGGTCCCGGGAGTCAGTAGGCTTCCCTCCATGACCGAGGTATCCCGTTCCGTCCGTGTCCGTTTCGCACCGAGCCCCACCGGCATGTTCCACGTCGGGGGTGCCCGCTCCGCCCTGTACAACTGGGCGACGGCGCGACAGCAGGGCGGCACGTTCGTCCTGCGGATCGAGGACACCGACGCCGCCCGCAACAAGCCCGAGTGGACCGACGGCATCATCAGCGCCCTGGCCGCCATCGGCATCCACGAGGGTGACGCGGCCTTCGAGGGCCCGTACTTCCAGTCGGCCAACGCCCCGCTGCACCGCACCGCCGCCGAGAAGCTCTACGCCGCCGGCCGCGCCTACCACTGCGACTGCACCCGCGAGCAGCTCGCCGAGCGCACCGGCTCCGCACAGACCGGCTACGACGGCCACTGCCGCGACCGCGGCCTGGAGTACGCCGAGGGCCGCGCGCTGCGCTTCCGCACCCCGGACGAGGGCACCACGGTCGTGGTCGACCTGATCCGCGGCGAGCCCGCCTTCCCCAACTCGGCGATGGAGGACTTCGTCATCGCCCGCGGCGACGGCAGCCCGGTATTCCTGCTGGCCAATGTGGTGGACGACGTCGAGCAGGGCGTCACCCAGGTCATCCGCGGTGAGGAGCACCTCTCCAACACCCCGAAGCAGCAGCTGCTCTGGGAGGCCCTCGGCGCCACCCCGCCGGTCTGGGCGCACCTGCCGGTGATCGTCAACGAGAAGCGCCAGAAGCTCTCCAAGCGCCGCGACAAGGTCGCCCTGGAGGACTACCTGGCCGAGGGCTACCTGCCCGAAGCCCTCGTCAACTACCTGATGCTGCTGGGCTGGGGCCCCAAGGACGACGTCGAGATCCGCCCCTACGAGGAGATCGAGCAGCTCTTCCGGGTCGCCGACGTGAACGCCGCCTCGGCCTTCTTCGACGTCGCCAAGCTGCGCTCCTTCAACGGCGAGTACATCCGGGCGATGGGCGTCGAGGAGTTCACCGCGGCCTGCGCGCCGTGGCTGGCCGCCGACCGCGCCCCGTGGGCGGCCGAGGACTTCGACGCCGAGGCCTTCGCGGTGCTGGCGCCGCTGGCGCAGTCCCGGATCGCGCTGCTCTCCGAGATCACCGAGCAGGTCGACTTCCTCTTCCTGCCGGAGCCCGTCCAGGACGAGGCCTCCTGGAACAAGGCCATGAAGGCCGGCGCGGCCGACCTGCTGCGCACCGCCCGCACCCGCCTGGCCGCGGCCACCTGGCAGGCCGACGCGCTCAAGACCGAGCTGGAGGCCGTCGCCGCCGAGCACGGCCTGAAGCTCGGCAAGGCCCAGGCCCCGGTCCGCGTCGCGGTCACCGGTCGCACCGTCGGCCTCCCGCTCTTCGAGTCGATGGAGGTCCTCGGGCAGGAGCGCACCCTGGCCCGCCTGGACGCCGCCCTCGCGAAGCTCGGCTGACGCCGGGTCGAGTCCGACGGTTTGGCGCCCGGTCCGGACTGACGGCCGGTAGACCGTCGACCGGACCCATGGTCGGACGACGTGCCGCCGCGCGGTCTGACGCCTCCTCAGGGCCCGTCCTCCCCTTCCGGGGTGGGGCGGGCCCTCTGGCGTTCCGTGCTCACTACCCTCGATGGCGTGAAGACCCGACCGGACGACCTCCACGACGAGCAGCTCCGCACCGGCCTGCTCGCCTACGGCCTCACCGCCGCCTCCCTGGCCTACGCCCCCGTCGGCTTCGGCGACCACCACTGGACCGCCACCGATCCCGACGGCCGCCGCTGGTTCCTCACCGTCGCGGACCTCGCCCACAAGAGCCACTGCGGCCCCGACCCCGACTCCGCCCTCCTCGGGCTGCGCGCGGCGATGTCCACCGCCCGGTCGCTGCGCCACCTGGGCCTGCTGGTCGCCCCCTTGGCCACCCCCGACGGCGAGACCGCCCTCCGGCTCACGCCGCGCTACGCGCTCAGCGTCTTCCCCTACGCCTCCGGCACCCCCGGCGGCTTCTTCGACCGCCTGGCCCCCGCGGACCGCCGCCTGCTCCTCGACGCCCTGTCCCGCCTCCACACCACCGCCCCGCCACCCGGCACCCCCGTCCACCACCCCGGCCTCTCCGGCCGTCCCCGCCTCGACGCCGCCCTCGCGTCCCTCACCACCCCCTGGGCCACCGGCCCGTACGCCGAGCCCGCCCGCACCCTGACGGCCACCCACCTCCCCGCCCTCCGCCGCGCCCTCGCCCACCTCGACCGCACCACCGAGGCCCTCACCTCCGTCCCCGGGGTCGTCACCCACGGCGAGCCCCACCCCGGCAACCTCCTGCGCCACCCCGACCACGTCCTGCTGGTCGACTGGGACACCGTCGCCCTCGCCACCCCCGAACGCGACCTCTGGCTGCTCGACCCCACCCCCGCCGACCTCGCCCGCTACACCGCCACCACCGGCCACCCCCGTCGACCCCGCCGCCCTCGCCCACTACCGCCTCCGCTGGGCCCTGGAGGACATCGACGCCTACCTCCACTGGTTCCGCGGCCCCCACACCGACGACACCGACACCCAGGACTCCTGGACCGCCTTCACCGGCACCCTCGCCGAGCTCGCCACCGTCCTCCCCACCGAAATCCCGTGGAGCCCGTGACCTCCCGGTTGCCACACTGGGTTCCATGACGAAGCGTCACCACGTCCCCCTCGACCCGGACGGCACGGCCGGCCGCGACTGGCTCTGCCTGGTGGTCGAGGCGGACACCCGGGTGGTCTACCACCAGCAGTACGGCGGCACCACCAACCGACAGGGCCGGGTCGAGGGCTTCCTGGTCCCGCTCGCCGGCGCGCCCCAACTCGCGGCACTGCGAGCCCTGTTCGAGCGCGACCTGCGCGGGGCCGGGGCCGCGGACCACCGCTGGACGGCCGAGCAGCGCCTCCGCCTGGGCGCCGCCGTCTCCGCCCTCCGCTACTGGACCTCCGACGGCGCCGTCGACCACCCCCACCCGCTCAGACTGGACGACAGCCGTGCTGCCGAGACGGACGAGGCCTGGGTCCCGGTCCTCACCCCGGACGGCCCGGCCGTCCTGCTGTGGTCCAACTCCGACTGAGCGGAACCACCACCCGCGGTCCTGCAACCTTCGGTGTACCGCGCTCTCGCCCCTGCGGAGGACGATCACCAGGCGCCGCCCGCGAGAAGCTCGATCCATGCGGACGACCATCGGATACACCATCGAGAGCATCGGCTACGTCGTGGGAGCTCAGGGGCTCCTCGGCTTCGTGTCGCGGACCTTCTTCGGGGCGGAGTGGGGCTGGGTGCACAAGCTCGTCGAACTGCCGCCCCCGGCCCACCTCGGCGTGGTGGCCGCAGGGGCGGCGCTGGTCATCGGCGGGGTGCGGCTGCGGAGGGAGTCCAGCGCCCGGGGCGCCGCCTGACTTCGCGGAGAGCGGGTTGACGGTGGATCAGGAACGACTCGTCGGCTTGCCGTTCAACCAGTGCTCTCGGTAGCGCCGCTCCGGCGCCGCCGAGAGTCGTCCTGGTGCGGATCGTGCCACCCGGGGCCGGGGCGGTGGTGTCGCCGTGACAGTCTGCGCTGGTGGAAGTTCCCATGCGAGGCAAGCTCAGTGGCGCGGCTCCACGCGGAGCCGTACCGGGCCCGCGCCGGCCTCAGCCGGTGCCCGGGCCCCCGTCCTCCACCTGCCAGGGCCGGGGCCAGTTGCCGGAGGGCGGGGGCGGCCCCGCGATCCCGAGGTCGCGCCGCGCCCGTGCGTAGAACGCGTCCCGCGCCCGGCTCATCCCCTGCTCCGCCGCCGCCCAGCCGTCCGGGTCGGTCCGCAGTCCCCTCGCGTACAGCTCGACGTTCCACACCGCCTCGTGCCACGCCCGGGCGGCCGCGACGGTCTCCGCGTCGCCCACCAGCAGCACCGACTCCCACTCCGCCGCCCGCCGCGACTCCGCCTCCGCCAGCAGCACCAGCCCCTGCACCGGATCCAGCGGATCGACCACGTTGGCGAACCCGCGGGCCGCCCCGATCCGCTGGGCTATCCGGATCTGCGCCTTCAGCGCGTTCGCGTACCCCACGTAGATCTGGAACCGCTTCTCGTCCCACCGCTCCGCCCGCGCCCGCCGCCAGCGGCTCTTCTCCGCCGCACCCGCTGCGGCGATCGACCCCACGGCCCCCACCACCACCCCGACCAACGCCGGTACCTGTTCCCACAGCCCCACCGCTCCCCCTTCCGTCCCGAGCACTCCCCGGCACACTGCCACGTCCCGGCGCCACGCGACACCCAGCGGCAGCCTCAACCTCCGTTCGGTGGGGCCGGGTTGGCGGGGCCTACCGGGGAGGGGCAGGGGCCCGTCGGGATCGTGGTGGCGTGGAGTCAGGGAAAGCCCTTGCGCAATGGTCAAGAAGTGTTGACCATTGGGGGCGTGACCAACGATGATCTTCCCGAGGCGCTCCACCTCTCCACCGACGAGCAGTTGCGCGCCGTCTCCAACCTCACCCGCCACCGCATCATGGCCGTGCTCCGCTTCGAACCCTCGACGATCACCCAGATCGCCGACCGGGTCGGCCTCGCCAAGGGAAGCTCCAGCTACCACGTGCGGATCCTCGAACGGGCCGGCCTGATCAAGGTGGTGCGGACCAGGAAGGTCCGGGGGGTCATCGAGCGGTACTACGCGATGGCCGCGCGCTCGATCGTGCTGCCGGACCCGGGGGAGGGCGGCCCCGACGTGCTGATGCGGCACGCCGTGGCCGACCTGGAGGCCTCGTCGCCCGACGGCGAGCGGCACGTGCGGATGGCCCACCTGCGCCTCACCGACGAGCAGTTCGCGGAGCTCGGCGCCCGCCTGGAGGCCCTCGCGGACGAGTACCGCGCGCTCTCCGACCCGTCGCTCCCGGACGCCTCGCTCGTCTTCGCGCTCTTCCACCCCAGCTCCCGCAACCAGGCCGACCAGGCCGAGGAGACCACCAAGTGACCCTTGCCGTACAGAAGTTGCCGACCGGTTTCGGACGGCTGTGGACCGCTCAGACGGTCTCCTCCCTCGGCGACGGAGTGCTGCACTCCGCCCTGCCGCTGATCACCCTCACCCTCACCCGCGACCCGCTCGCGATCGCCGTCGTCACCGCCGCCGGCACCCTCCCCTGGCTGCTCTTCGGCATCCTCGGCGGCGCACTGGTCGACCGCTGGGACCGCCGCCGCACCATGTGGGTGGCGGACGCGGCCCGCGCGCTGCTGCTCGCGGTACCGGCCGCCGCCCTCGCCCTCGACGCCCTGACCATCCCCCTCCTCGCGGCCGTCGCCTTCCTCCTCGGCCTCGGCGGACTCTTCTTCGACACCGCCGCCACCGCCTACCTCCCCGGCCTGCTCGGCCGTGACGCCGCCCTCCTGGAGCGCGCCAACTCCCGCATGCGCGGCACCCAGACCGCCGCCTCCGGCTTCGCCGGCCCGCCCGCCGGAAGCGCCCTGCTCGCCCTCGGCCGCGCCGTCCCGCTGCTCGCCGACGCGCTCTCCTTCGCGCTCTCCGCCCTGCTCGTGCGCTCCCTGCCGGCCGTGCCCGTACCGGCCCCGGAGGCCCGCGAGTCGCTGCTCAAGCAGGCCCGCGCCGGCGCCTCCCACGTCTTCCGGGACCGCCTGCTGCTCGGCCTCGCGCTGCGCCCCGCGGTCGGGAACGTCGCGTTCCTCGCGATGGAGACCGTGCTCGCCCTCTTCGCCCACGACCGCCTCGGCGTCGGCGCCTCCGGCTACGGCCTGCTCCTCACCGCGGAGGCCGTCGGCGGCCTGTTCGGCGCGGGCTTCGCCTCCCTCCTCGGCCGACGCCTCGGCACCGGCACCGCCCTGACCTGCACCGCGACCGTCGAGGGCCTCGCCATCCTCGCCGTCGCGGCCGCCCCGAACGCGTACGTCGCCGGCCTCGGGCTCGCCGTCTGCGGCGCGGGCATCGGCGCCACCATGGTGCTCGCCCCGTCGCTCCGTCAGGCGATCGTCCCCGCCCACCTGATGGGCCGGGTCGCCTCCACCTCCCGGATGCTCTCCATGTGCGCGGCCCCCTTCGGCGCCTTCCTCGGCGGCTGGCTGGCCACCGCCTACGACGTCCGCACCCCGATCTTCGTCGCGGCCGGCCTGCTGCTCACCATGACGGTGGTCACCGCCACCATGACGAGCAACCGCCGCGTCGAGGTGGCGCTGCGCGCCGCAGCCGCCGAGACGGACGAGCCGTCCCGCCCGGCCGCCCTCGTCTGACCTCCGTCCGCCTCCGCGCCCGGGCCTACACCGGCCCGGGTTCCAGGACGAAGACCGGGATCACCCGGCCGGCCGTCTTCTCGTACTCGGCGTACGTCGGATAGGCGGCCACCGCCCGCTCCCACCACTCGGCCTTCTCCTCGCCGGTGACCTCACGGGCCGTCATGGTGCGGCGCTCCGGGCCGTCCTGAAGGACCACCAGCGGGTTGGCGCTGAGGTTGTGGTACCAGACGGGGTGGCGCGGGAAACCACCCTTGGTGGCCACCGCCGCGTACCGCCCCTCGTGCTCCACCCGCATGAGCGGCACCTTGCGGATCCGGCCGCTGCGCGCTCCGCGCATCGTCACGATGACGACCGGCAGCCCGGTGTCCCAGAGCGTGGTGCCCTCCGTGCCGCCGGACCGCTCGTACAGCTCCACCTGCTCGCGGATCCACTGCATCGGGCTCGGGTCGTACTCGCCCTCGAGAGCCATCGCGCCCTCCCTGATGTCGTACACGGACTACTCCGGGACATTCCAACCCGGACCCGGCCCGAAACCGCCCACCGCCGTGCAGACTCCGCCGCCGGTCGGGCATAACCCCTTTGACCTGTACTTACGTCCACGTCACGATGCTCCGGTGACAGTCGAGACCACCCTGCTGAGAGTCGACGCGGACCTCCGCGCCGGCCGGATACCCGTCGCCCGCCAGCGCGTGCGGGGCCTGGTGGGCTCGTACCCGGCGGACCTGACGGCCAGGCGGCGTCTGGCCGAGGTCTACCGCCTGTACGGCGAGAGCGTCGAGGCGGGCCGCTGGGCCTACCTCGAAGAGGACCGCGACCCGGACGAGACGGCGGCCTTCGAAGCCCGCCACCCGAACCCGCTCGACCGGATGGTGGCGCTCCGTTGGTACGGCTCGGAGCGCGAGGTCGCGACGGAGACCGCCCGCGCCCGGCTGGTCGGGCTCCGCGAGGCGGCTTCGGCACACCTGTGCCGGCCGGTGTACTGGCACACCATCGGGGACCACGTCCGACAGCGTGACGAAAGGCAGGCCCCGGCCGGGGACGACGACCTGTGGTGGCTGGGGTGCGCGGGCCTCTGCCTCGCCGCGCTCGCGTTCCTGGCCCTCGCCGTGGTCGGCGGCGTCACCGTGGCCCGCTGGCTGCTCTGACGGCGCTGCTCACCGCCCCGCCGCGTGGCGGACGTACTCCGGGTCGGCCGGGCCGAGCTCGATGCGGTTCTCGTCCATGCCGTTGGCGATCCGCAGGAAGCCGTCGGCGAAGGCGAACTCCACCGTCACGGACCCGGGTGCCAGGTCGCGCTTCGAGGGACGCCACTGAAGGAGCGTCACCTCCCGCAGTGCCTGGCCGACGAACGGTTCGAGGCGCTCGTCGCTCCGCGACCACTCCGGCGTGAACTCGGACTCCTCCCACCCCGCGATGGCCGCCGAGGTGTCGATGGTGCCCCAGCCGATCGAGAGCTCGTCGAACCTCCAGTGGCAGAGCTCCACTTGGACACCGTCGAAGTCCAGCACCACCGGACAGTTGGCGAACCAGTCTCTGTCCTCGGCGAACCGCACCACCGCGAACCCCGTCAACCGCCGCCCGACGAGCGCCGTCAACCGTGCTCCGTGCACCCGCCGCACCGTGTCGACCCCCACCAGGAAGGCGGGCTCGAAACCAGAGATTCCCATGTCCACCGCACCGAGTATCCCTGGTACGGGCGGTCGGTCCGGTCTGGTCTGCGGCGGTCGGGATGTGAAAGTATCGCCGGGTCGCTTCACCAGGCGTCGCCGGGGCGCCCCAGGTCCGAGCGTGGACCGAACCAGCGGGAGTAAGAGGCGGAGTGGGCGGTGACCGCACGCGTGGCGCACGATCGGCGTCCTGAGTAGACCCCGCTGGATCCCGGCACCCGCACCGCGTTGGCCCGTCCTTCGACGACGCCTGACTCCTCGCGACGACCACTTCTCTGACGCCGGGTCATGTCGGTCATGCCGGTCCGCCCGGCGTCGTCGGGGGGACGGTGCCGGGCGGACCGGGAGGGGGAGACGGGGTCAGCGGGTGCGGAAGGTGCGGAGGCGGAGGCTGTTGCCGACGACGAAGACCGAGGAGAAGGCCATGGCTCCGCCCGCGATCATCGGGTTGAGCAGTCCGGCGGCGGCCAGTGGGATGGCGGCGACGTTGTAGGCGAAGGCCCAGAAGAGGTTGCCCTTGATGGTGGCGAGGGTGCGGCGGGAGAGTCGGATGGCGTCGGCGGCGGAGCGCAGGTCGCCGCGGACGAGGGTGAGGTCGCCGGCTTCGATGGCGGCGTCGGTGCCGGTGCCCATGGCGAGGCCGAGGTCGGCCTGGGCGAGGGCGGCGGCGTCGTTGACCCCGTCGCCGACCATGGCGACCGAGTGGCCCTCGGCCTGGAGGCGGCGGACGGTGTCCACCTTCTCCTGCGGCAGGACCTCGGCGATGACGTCGGCGGCGTCGATGCCGACCTCGGCGGCGACGGACCGCGCGACGGCGGCGTTGTCGCCGGTCAGCAGGATCGGCCGCAGGCCGAGGGCGCGCAGGCGGGTGATGGCCTCGGCGCTGGTGGGCTTGACCGCGTCGGCGACCACCAGGACCGCCCGCGCCTCGCCGTCCCAGCCGACCGCGATGGCCGTCCGACCGGCCTCCTCGGCCTCGGCCTTGGCCTTCGCCAACTCGGGGGTCAGGTACTGCGACCAGGAGGTGAGCAGCTGCTCCCGTCCGGCGACCACCGCGTGGCCGTCCACCACGCCCTGCACTCCGAGGCCCGGGACGTTCTCGAAGCCTTCGACGGGGGGCAGGGTGCCGAGGCGGTCGGTGGCGGCGGCCGCGACGGCGGCGGCGATCGGGTGCTCGGAGGCGTGCTCCAGGGCCCCGGCCAGGCGCAGGGTCTCGGTCTCCGACACGCCGTCAGCGGTGTGGACGGCGAGCAGGGTCATCTTGCCGGTGGTCACGGTGCCGGTCTTGTCGAGGACGATGGTGTCGACCTTGCGGGTGGTCTCCAGCACCTCGGGGCCCTTGATGAGGATGCCGAGCTGGGCGCCGCGTCCGGTGCCGACCATCAGGGCGGTCGGGGTGGCCAGGCCGAGGGCGCAGGGGCAGGCGATGATCAGCACCGCCACGGCGGCCGTGAAGGCGGCCGTCCAGCCCTCGCCGGTGGCGAGCCAGAAGACCAGGGTGGCCAGGGCCAGGGTGATCACGACGGGGACGAAGACCCCGGAGATGCGGTCGGCCAGACGTTGGGCGGCGGCCTTGCCGTTCTGCGCGTCCTCCACCAGCTTGGCCATCCGGGCCAGTTGGGTGTCGGCGCCGACCCGGGTGGCGCGGACCACCAGGCGGCCGCCGGCGTTGACGGTGGCTCCGGTGACGGCGTCGCCGGCGCCGACCTCCACGGGCACGGACTCGCCGGTGAGCATCGAGGCGTCCACCGCGGAGGAGCCCTGCTCGACCACCCCGTCGGTGGCGATCTTCTCGCCGGGCCGCACCACGAACAGGTCACCGACGGCCAGTCGGGCGGTCGGCACCCGGACCTCGGCGCCGTCGCGCAGGACGGTGACGTCCTTGGCCCCGAGCTGCAGCAGGGCCTTCAGGGCCGCACCGGCCGTCCGCTTGGACTTCGCCTCGAAGTAGCGCCCGGCCAGGATGAAGGCGGTGACGCCGGCCGCCGCCTCCAGGTAGATGTTCGACGCACCGTCGGAGCGGGCGATGGTGAGCTCGAAGCCGTGCCGCATCCCGGGCATCCCCGCGTGCCCGAAGAACAGCGCCCACAGCGACCAGAGGAACGCGGCGCCGGTGCCGAGCGAGACCAGGGTGTCCATGGTCGCGGCGCCGTGCTTGGCGTTGGTCCAGGCGGCCCGGTGGAACGGCCAGGCCGCGTAGGTCACCACCGGCGCGGTCAGGGTGAGGGAGAGCCACTGCCAGTTGTCGAACTGCAGCGCCGGGATCATCGCCATCGCGATCACCGGCAGGCTGAGCACCACGGAGGTGACCAGCCGCTGCCGCAGCGGGGTCAGTGGGTCGGGCTCACCGGTCGCCCCCGCCCCCGCCCCTGCCTCCGGCTCGGCGTCCGCCGGCCGGGGGACGGCCGCGGTGTAGCCGGTCGCCTCGACGGTGGCGATCAGGTCGGCGACCTCCACCGAGTCGGCGGCGAAGGAGACCTTCGCCTTCTCGGTGGCGTAGTTGACGATCGCTTCGACGCCGTCCATCCGGTTGAGCTTCTTCTCGACCCGGGCGGCGCACGACGCACAGGTCATGCCACCGATCTCGAGTTCCACCTCGTGGGAGGCGGGTGCCTGCGTGCTCATGGGTGCTCCTCGCTGGGTCGTGAAGGCTCGTGGACGAGGGGTGAACCCTCAGGCGCGGCCGGTGAGTTCGTAACCGGCCTCGTCGACGGCGGCGCGCACGGCCGCGTCCTCGGGCTCGCCCTCCGACGCGACGGTGACCAGGCCGGCCGCGACGTCGACGGAGACGGAGGTGACGCCCGGGAGGGCGGAGACGGCGGCGCCGACCGACTTCTCGCAGTGGCCGCAGGTCATCCCGGCGACGGCGTAGACGGTGGTGACGCTGTCGGCGGCGACGGGGGGCTCGATGGTGAGGGTGGTCGAGTCGGTCGAGCAGGTGCCGGCGGGGGAGCAGCAGGACATGGCGGTCTCCTCTTGATGGTCCGTCAGATACCCATGGGGGGTATCTCCTTGTGGAGATATTTATACCCCCGGGGGGTACCAGGCGCAAGGGGATCCCGACGGACCGTCAGCCGATCGGCGGTGTGTTCGTGCGGGGCGGTGGGGCGAGCGCGGTGTTACGTTCGCGCCACGGGCCGCGGCGGCCGTGGCCGGACCGGGACGTGAGGCAGTGGACCGACCAGACGACGCCGGCCTCGACCGGGTCACCGACTTCCTGCGCCGGCTGACCGGGCTGCTGCTCGACACCAGTGGCGAAGGCGCCGAGCTGATCGAGCATCACGTGCGGGCTACGGCCGAGGTGCTGGGGGCCGAGACCGATGTGCTCCTGGTGCCGGACGGGGCGACGCTCACGGTCACGGTCCGCGGGAGGTCCAGGACCGTCACCGTCCACGGGGTCCCCGAGGTCTTCCGCCTCGACCGGCTCACCGCGCTCAAGCCGCTGCTCACCGACCTCGCCGAGGGCCGTACCGACCTGACCGAGGCGGAGCGGCGACTGGAGCGGATCCGGACCTCCCCGGCCCCGTACCCCTGGTGGCTGAAGCTCCTCGGCATCGTGCTGTTCTCGGTCGGCTTCGCCCCGCTGATGCAGCCGACCTGGTACGAGATCGGCACGACCGCCGCCCTGAGCACCTTCGTCGCCGTCCTCGCCGTCGCGGCCGACCGGAGGCCACGCCTCACCAAGGTCCTGCCGCTGGTGGTCGCGGTCGCGGTCTCCGTGCTCACCCTCGAACTGTTCGCCGACGACCCGGCGCGCGGCGGCCCCGTCCTGCTGATGCTCCCGGCGCTGTTCTTCTTCGTTCCCGGCGACTACCTGAGCGCGGCCTCGGCCGAGCTCGCCGCCGGCCACATCACCACCGGTGCCGTCCGCCTGGTCTACTCCGCCTTCCTGCTCCTGCAGTTGTACGTCGGCGTGCTGATCGGCGTCCTCGTCACCGGAACCTCCACCCGGGCCCTGTTCGACCAGGCGGCCACCTCCGACCTGCCGCGCTGGTCACTGTTCCTCAGTTGGATCGTCTTCACCGTCGGGACCGTCCTCGCCTTCGCGATCCCGCTCCGGCTCCTGGGCCCACTGCTGCTCCTGGTCTACCTCACCGTCGGCGTGCAGTCGCTCGGCACGAAACTCATCGGCGAGGTCGGCGGGACGTTCGTCGCCGCCACCGTCCTCGCGGCGGTGGCCACCGCCCTCGCCCGCGCACCGCGGCACCCGCCCCGGCTCGTCCTGCTGCTCCCGGGCTTCTTCACCCTCACCGTCGGCTCGCTCGGCATGCGCGGCCTCACCACGCTCGCCGGCGGCTACGTGATCGAGGGGTTCCAGGACCTGCTCAAGCTGGTGACCATCGTCGTCAGCATCGCCGTCGGCATGGTCCTCGGCGCCGCCCTGGCCACCCCCGAGCGGCCCCGGTCCCGGCCGCTCTGACGCTCCGACAGGATTCGGGCCCGGTCCTCCGGGCCGTCCGGGGTCACCCGTGCGGAGGGCAGCGGGGCGAAGGGTCGTTCGTCCATGATCGGTCCATGATGAAGAACACCTCGGCCGCACTGGCCCTCGCTGTGGCGGCGGTCCTCCTCCTTCCCGCCTCCGCCTCCGCCGCTCCCCTTCCGGGCACGGCCGACGTCGGAACGGCCCGAGTCGCCAGGGCCGGCGAATTCTGGGCCTACGTGCCGATCCAGTTCGTCGAAGAGCTGATCGGTGAGTGGACCGAGATCCCGGAGGAGCTCGTGCACCCCGGCAGAGGCTGATCGGGCTCGCCCGTGCACCGGGTGCGGCTCGACCGGGGGAGCGTGACACCCGGTCGAGCCGCACCCTGTTCGTCCCCGCCGGGGAGGCGGGCCCGGACTACCGCGCGGGGTGCGCGCGGAGCGCCTCGCCGAACCAGGCGAACACCGGGCCCAGGCTCTCCGGGACGGGCCAGCCGTTGACCGTCGCCAGCAGGTGCCAGTACCGCTCGGCCCGCGGATCGCCCGCGACCTCCAGCCTGTTCAGCAGCCAGCCGCGCAGCTCCGCGTCGTCGGCCCTTCCGAAGGTCTCGGCGTAACGGGCAGTCAGCCCGGCCACCACCTCGGCCGCCGCTGCCGACCCCGGCGCCGTGCCGGCCTCCAACGCCCGGCCGACCCCCTCGCGCACCGCCTCGGTGAGCTCGTGGTGCAGCCCCGTGTCGTCGCCCCGCTCGCGCTCGTCGGCCTGGTACCGCGCCATCCGGCGCACCGCCGCCCGGAAGTCCGGATCCCGGGTCAGCTCGGCGAGCTCCACCCAGGCCTCGACCTGTGCGGGCTCGGGGTCCTCCGGCAGCACCGGCGCGGCCGCGCGCATCATCGCGACGAGCTCCTGGTTGGCGTCGTAGCGGCCGAAGGTGTCGTCGATGAACTCGGCGACGAGGCGCCCGCGTTCCTCGTCGGTCAGTTTCGCCAGTCGGTGCATCAGGGTCATCTCCTCGGTGGTGGAGCCTCGTTCGGCCACCGCGCGCAGCACGGCGCGCCGCAGTCGGAGCGTGCGGATCTGCACCTCCAGCGCGTCCGCGTGCGCCGCCGCCACCTCGGACACCGACACCTCCCGGTCCAACACCCGCCGGATCACGGCGAGTTCGACCCCGAGGTCGCGCAGCGTGCGCACCAGGTCCAGACGGGCCAGCGCACCGACGTCGTACAGCCGGTAGCCAGACGGACTACGGTCCGTCGGCGGCACGATCCCCTCGTCCGAGTAGAACCTGATGGTCTTGACCGTCAGCCCGGTCCGCCGAGCCAGGTCCCCGATCGTGAAGAGCGCGTCGCCGTCCATACCCCGTACCCTCCCGTCTCCCCCCACTGGAGACTCAAGTGCCTTCGCCCCCGGGGCGTGTCGGTGGCCCCCGAGAAGACCCCCATTCACCCACGGCAATGATCGACTGTCCCGGCAACGGCTAGGCTCGCGGCCATGGAGTTCGCTGCTGGAGTTCCCTCCGCTTGGCACGTGACGTTGCGGAGCGGCGCGTTGATCGAACTGTGGGCCGACGCCTACGCCATGGAGAAGGACGCTTACGTCTTCTCGGTCCTGGTCCGAGCGGCGGCGGCCGAGCAGGCCGAGCTCGAGGTGAGTGCGAGGACTCCCACCGATCCCGATCGGATCGACATCGTGGTCGCCCGCCTCCCCCGCAGCGAGGCCCGGCAGCTGCACACCGCTGCCGAGCGTGCCGTGGACGGGCTCTGCGTCTGCCCGGGGGAGGAGTCCGGGCTCTGAGGGATGCCCAGGCTGCTCCTCGTTGCGACGGCCGATTCGCGCGGGCCGTTCAGGCGGGGCGGACGGTGCGCGGGCCGGCTACCTCGGCGCCCAAGGCGGTGACCCGGGTGCGGAGTTCGCGGTCGGCGGTGACGACCAGGCAGGCGCGGTCCGGAACGGCGGAACGGGCTGCGGCGACCAGCTCGACGATGCAGTCGTCACCGCTCCCCGACGCCGCCACCACTCGTACCCGAGGAACCCCCGACACCCCGCGAGCGGCTCCCTCCACCACCAGGACCACCTCCAGCGGGCCACCGTGCCACCACCCCGGGGCGCGATCAGCGGCCAGCGCCAACCCGTCCTCCGCGACCGGCACCAGCGCGTCGCGCAGCCGCTCCGCCGCACCCCGCCGGTCGCGCCACCAGCCGTCCGGCACCGAGCCCACCACGTTCGCGCCGTCCACCACGAGGAGCGGTGGCCGCTCTGTGTCGCTGTCCATGCTGTCCGTACCCATGACCCGCAAGCCTGCCACGTGCGCCGGCGCGGGATGTGACGCCGGGTCGGGGACGCGCCCGTGCCGTCGGGGCCCGGGGCAGGCATCCGCCCATGACGCCAGAGCTCCTGGAGGGCGTCGGAACTCCCCTCCCAGCTGCCCGGCACATCCGAGCGCTCCTGGTCGGCACTGGGGTTCTGCCGGACCGCCACGAACTGGTCTCATGCCTGGAGCTCTGGCGCGACCGCCTCCTGGAGCCGCCGTCATCGCGCCGGGGCCGGATCATCCGCCCGTTCGCGGAGTGGCACGTCCTGCGCGACGCGTGACGCCGGGCCGACCGAGGCCGCCACACACTCAACCCTGCGGCCGCCGAGCGCACCGACAACCGAGGGCTCGGGCTGGCCGGGTGTCTGGCGGAAGACGGCCGCCATGCCCGAGCGGCTGGGGCGCTCCTTCTGGCCCGCGCTGCTGACCGACCGCCTCGCCGAGCTGCACCGCCGCGCCCGCGGTCGCCCAGCGCAACAGCCGCTTCTTCAAGACCCGCTGATCCGGCCCGTCAGCTCGCCGTTGTGTCGGCACGCACGCTGTCTGCGTCCAGGTGCAGTTCGTAGACCGTGGTGCAGTCGGCGGCCAGTGTCGCGACGGGCTGCCCGCACCGGCACGCGCGGTTGAGGCCCTGGGTGCCGGACGGGCCACCGCAGCACCCCATGCTCGCGTCCACCAGTATGATCAGGTCCAGCGCGTCCTCGGGGTTCAGGACGATGTTGCCCCGGGGACCTGCGGACCTCAGGAGGCCACGCATGTCGGACATCCAGCCCGCCCGGCGTTGGGCGGGGCCTTCCTCGTCGTCGGGGTAGGGCTCGTACGGAGCCCCCCAGGGCTCGGTCTCGATCGCGTAGTGCCCTCGGGGGATCGTCGCTTCGGGCCCCCGGGCCCCGGGCCTGGGCCGCTCGAAGGGCGGGGGCTCCGGTACGGCGGGCAGGGGCGTGAGCACAAGTGTCAGGGCCTCGCCGCACTCGGAGCAGTGGAAGATCGTCATCAGGTCAGTTCTAGCCGTACGGGTGGGGGCGCGCATCCGAATTCCGGCGTGTGAGCTCTCCGCGGTGGCCAAGTCCCACGTTGCTGGGGTCAGTTGGTGTGGGTGTTCGTCAGGTGGGGCCGATGTAGCCGATGATGATCTGCCCGGTCGGCCCGCGGGTGTCGTCGAGGTAGTACAGGCGGGGTGCGATACCGTTGCGGTCGATCTTCAGATGGTGGGTCATCTTGGCCCGCCCGTCGGGGTGGACCTGCTTGGGGACGTGGAAGATGCGTTCCCGGCCCCAGCGGGCCATCGTGCTGCCGGTCTCCCCGTTGGCGATCGCCCGTACCGGCCATTTCGCGCCGGGACAGGAAGCACTTCCGCGGGCACGGTCGTCGCCGCAAGCGCCTCCTGAAGCTCGGGCCAGGCCGGATCATCCACCTCGGTCAACTCGTCGATCTCTCGTATCCGAGGATGATCGCACCAACATGCTCAACACCGGCACCCTGGACAGTCGGGCCAGCCTTCGACCACTCGGGTAGATGATGAAAAGTCGTACCGTGACGGGAGATGAACTGTCCGCCAACAAGGATCACGAACTGTCTGTCCACCCGGATGTCGTACTGTCCGTGGCCAGGGTGGCGAAGTCACTTTGGAAGCTCGTCGAGACAGGTGATCTTGGAGGGAACAGGAAGCAGAATTAGGACCCAGCTCATGAAGCCCTCTAGGCGGTGCAGTCGTGGCGGTGACCACGCTGACGAGACCGCCGACCAGCCAGCGAGCTTCTCAGACCGTGTTTGAGATCTGTCGTGCCTTGTGGCTGGAGTGGTCGTTGAGCCTCATGTGAGTGGTTCTGGGGGTGGGTATCCGTCTGATCTGACGGATGATCAGTGGGTGTTGGTGGAGCCGTTGCTGCCGCCGGCGCGGGTGGGTCCGAAGGGCGGTCGGCGGGAGAAGCATCCGCGGCGGCGGATCGTGGATGCGATCTTCTACGTGGTGCGGACCGGGTGCGCCTGGCGGCAACTGCCGAAGGACTTCGCGCCTTGGCCGACGGTGTACTGGTACTTCACCTGGTGGCACGACGACGGCACCGTCGAGCGCGTCCACGATGTGTTGCGCGGCCGGGTCCGCGAGGCCGACGGCCGGGATGTGGAGCCGAGCGCGGGACTCATCGACTCGCAATCGGTCCGCACGGCCGACACGGTCCCGGCCGCGACCAGGGGTTTCGACGCGGGCAAGAAGGTCAAGGGCCACAAGCGGTTCATCGTCACCGGCACCCTCGGCCTGCTCCTGGCCGTCCACGTCGCCGCCGCGAACATCCAGGACCGCGACGGCGCGAAGCACCCGCTGCTGTGGACCCGCCTCGACCATCCGCGAGTTCAGAAGATCTGGGCCGACCAGGGCTTCGCCGGCCGCCTCGTGGAGTGGGCCCGCGCGATCCCCGGCCGCGAGCTGGAGATCGTGCGCAAGGCCCCGGACCAGCGCGGATTCCAGGTCCAGCCCAAGCGTTGGGCCGTGGAGCGCACCTTTTCGTGGATCACCGCACACCGAAACCTGGCCCGCGATTACGAGCAGCAGCCTGCCCGCTCCGAGACCATGATCCGCTGGGCGATGATCGGCATCATGATCCGCCGGCTCACCCGAGGCGAACCGGCCCGGCGGCCAGGCTCACGACCGCTCTCACGCACCAACCCGTGAGATCTCAGACGCGGTCTGAGGGCAGCCTGGTCAGCTCAGTGTCTCCAGTGATCTGGGCGCGCAGCGCGTCGGCAATGCGCAAGTAGGTACCGCGCGGGCTTCGCTGTGCCACCAGCCACTCCTTCTGTGAGTTGATCCCTATCAGGATGAACGACACTTGGCGTCCAGGGCTACCTTCCCGACCATTGGCAACATCAGCCGTATCTCCATCATCACCCTGGGGCGGGCGCCTATGGTGGCTCTCATGTCGACTCCTTCGCCCAGGCCTGGGGAGCTGTCCCTGTCGCCGGTGTACCCCTTCAATCAGCCAGGCGAGCCCATCAAGCTCTACGCGGGGCCTATCGACGGTCTTTCATCGACTGAGGTGGCCGGCGTCGTCGAGTTGACCTGTGGTCCTCGGCTCAGCCTTGACTGGAAAGTCGAGGGTGGCGATTTCATCGACTTCGCCTTCCGGTCCGATGTGTCGCTCGTCCTGCATCGCCAGGATGGCAATATGCAACTTCAGGGGGTGCCACGGGACAATGACGGCGGATGGTCTAACGGGGCCGTATTTGGGGATGCCGATGCCCCGTTGAAGCGGATCGTTGCACACTGGTTTAACGTTCCCCGCTTGCGCGGCTCAGTTGACCTGAAGCAGGAAACGAGCGACGGGGCTTATTCCTGGCAAGGGCGTGCTCGATGGAGATTCGAGACTGGCGGCTGGAAGATTACCCTCGACGTGCGGCCAGACCATAGTGACGTATGGGCGGATTTTCATGGATCACAGATCTATGTGATGACCCACGTGATGGAGCTATGTCGTGCGGATGGCTCCAGCTTCACTGCCCATCAAGCGGAACCGGTGATGTCCGCGCTTCACGTTGGTCTCTCCTTCGCGCTGGGGCAATGGGTGGCCCCGATGCTCCCGGTGGGGCTCGGTGAGCAGGGCGAGATCCTCTGGGAGGACTGGAGGAGCCTCCATTGCGACCCGGCGCAGCGCAGGGGATCGGCGTGGTGGTACGAGCAAGAGACTGACTCTCTCGAAGACTTCCTGGCACGAGCGATTGCCGAGTTTGTCGATCCTGCAAGGCGGGCGGCATTGAGGCTTCAAATGATGTTTGCGATTACTGCGACCGTCGATCGTGGCTTCGTGGAGCAGCGGATCACGAGCGCGGCCGCCGGACTTGAACACATCATGTGGCAGAATCTTGTTCTTTCTGGCAAATTGACCAAGCAGGAATACGAGAGTCGGGCATGGCCGGCAGCTAGGCTCTTGCGTAAGGCTTTGGCGGAAGCGAAAATCCCCGTTGACATTCCTGACGACCTTCTCCCGACTGTGGATCGATACGTCAAGAAGCGGCGAAGCCTGTATGGAGAGAATCTTGACTGTCCGGATGTTGTGACGCGAATGAGGAATCGGATTGTGCATCCGAAGGAAGACCAGGCTGAGCTGTACGAGCTAGAGGGCCTAGTGACTGAGGTCTGGCTGGCTGCTCGACACTATTTGACGTTGTTGATCCTTAATTCCGTGGGCTACCGAGGAATCTATAGGGACCTGCGAAAGATTAGCGGATGGGTCGGCGATGTTGGTACCGTCCCCTGGTCGTGACCGCAAGCAGTCGCAGGCGTCGGATCATGGCAGCGTGGGATCACCATGTTTGATAACAAGATCTCGCGTTCCGGCCCAGTTGTGAAGCGGGGCCAGGGTCGAGAGGCAGGATAGCCCGTGCTCAATCTGGAAGACCGGATCAATCACGTTTGGAATCCGGATGTTCGACCCTTGGTTGCCGAGGCGTACCGCTGCTACAGCAGCGGCTCGCCGCGAGCCGTAATCGTCCTGACATGGACGGCGGTATGCGGTGACCTGATCCACAAGCTCTACCAGCTCGCCGAAGATGGCGAAGGTAGGGCCGAGACGGTCACCAAGAATATCGACGGCGCATCAGAAAAGGGTGGCGGGGAAGCAGTCAAGGCCATGCAGGCAATCGAGAGTGCACTCCTGCAGACAGCGATGGACCTAGAGCTGATTGACTTTACTGAAAAGGAACTACTGGATCGTCTGCAGCGAGATCGAAACCTGTGCGCCCACCCGTCGCTACGTCCCCTCGGTCAGCTTTCACGC
>NZ_BAAAYB010000009.1:0-28728 GCF_039535905.1 Kitasatospora albolonga
CGGGGGCCGAGGTGCTCTGGGCGGATCTCGATGTCCTCGTGGAGGTCGTGGGTGGCCTTCGGCGTGGCCGTGGCGGTGGCCAGCAGGCAGAGCAGCCAGTGCGGCCCCGGCGCGGCGGGCCAGGCCCGGGGACGGGGCGGGGGGCTGGAGGAGGGCCTGCATGCGGAGGGGGACGGGCCCGGCGGGTGGCGGCGAAGGCGGTGGCGGGGCGGACGGCGGACGGGACGGTGGCGAGGGCGGCTGTCCCGATGGCCCGGGCGGTGAGGCGGCGGTCTCCCACGGTGGCGGCGGCGACACTCGTCGGCCCAGCGTTCGGCGTGGTAGGGCCAGCGGTGCGCGCAGCCCTCGTACGGCCGGGTGGAGGCAGACGGCGAGGTCGGTGACCAGGGTCAGCAGGTGGTGCCGGCCGGTGAGTGGCGCGTTCGTGGCGAGCAGACGGGCCTGCTCGTCGGTGGTGAGGGCACGGAGCATGCCGGAGGTGACGACCACGAGGCCGGGGCGGCCGGGGAGGGCGAAGGCGTCCGCCTCGTCGCAGGGCAGGACGACCAGGTCGCCGGCCCGGCGGGCCGCGCGGAGTTCGGCGTGGATCGGGCCGGGCGCGCGACGGCGGACGGCTCGCACGGTGGCGGCCCCGGCCGCGGCGCAGGCGGGAAGGCGGCCCAGCCGAGGGCGAGGGTGACGGGCCCGTCCGGGAGCAGGGGCGGGGAGAGGTGGCCGAGGGCGGCGAGGAGGGGAGGTGCAGCAGCGCGCTGAGGGCGAGCAGGCCGAGCGCGGCGGTGGACAGGGCGGCGGCGAGTGCGCCCGTGACGGTCAGCAGGAGTGCGGCGGTGCGCGGTGCGAGGAGCGCGGCCAGGCGCCGCGCGAGCGGGGTGATGAGCCACGGGCGAGCAGCGGAGCCCAGACCGCCCAGGTCATCGCGGTTCCTGCGGGTCGGAGGAGGCGGTGAGGAGGCGCGGACGAGGTCCTCGTCGTCGGGGCTGAGCTGGGAGATGAAGCGGGCCAGGGTGCCGGTGCGGTCCGTCCCCTTGTCGAGTTCGGAGTGCATGCGCCGGGCGGAGAGGGCGGCCGGATCCTCGACGGCGGGGCGGTAGGTGAACGCGCGGCCCTGGCGGGTGCGGTGGACGGTGCCCTTGTCGTGCAGGCGGGCGAGGATCGTGGCGACGGTGGTGCGGCGAGTCCGGCGGGGAGGGCGTGTTGGAGCTCGGTCGGGGTGAGCGGGCGCTCGGCGCCCACAGGGCGGCCAGGACGGCGGCTTCCAGCTCGCCGGCCGGGCGTCGCGTCGCGTCGTTCACCGGGCTCCTCGCTTCCTCCGTATGACTACATCACCGTAGACCGCTGTCGGAGTCTAGTGCCGGGCGGCGGTGCGGCCTCCGGGGCTACGGCCGGGGCCGGGGGTGCGATGGAGGCGCCCGGGCGGAGGGAGGCAGGAGCAGCGCCAGCCAGAACGCGGCGAGCAGCCAGCCGCCGAGGACGTCGGCGGGCCAGTGGACGCCGAGGTGGATGCGGGTGAGCCCCACCCCGGCGGCGGTGCCGATCACGGCTGCGGCCAGGGGGACACCGCGCCCGGCGCGCACGGTGGTCAGCAGGGCCCAGGCGAGCAGCCCGGCGGCGACGGCGGAGGTGAAGGCGTGCCCGGAGGGGTAGGCGTAGCCGCTCGGGTGGGCCGCGACCCAGTCCGCCACCGGCGGCCGGGGCCGCGCGAAGAGCCACATCAGGCCGTGGCGGACCAGCTGCCCGCCGGCCAGCACGAGCACCGGCGCGAGCGCGGTGACCAGTCGGGCCCGGGTGTCGGCCGTGTCAGGCCGGTGGCGGGAGAGGAGCAGGCCGGCCGCCGCGGCGGCCAGGTAGGGCGGGACGCCGGTGCCGAGGAAGGTGACGGCCACCGCCAGGTGCACCGACCACCCGGGACGGTGACCGACCGCCCACCGGTGCAGCTCGGCCTCCCCGGGCAGCGGGGCGAACCCCCGTGCGGCGAGCACGGTGGTCAAGGCTGCGAACAGCGTCAGCGCGAGCAGCGCGGGAGCCCACCGGCGCAGCCGCGCCGCCCGGGCGGTCATGCGCTGACCAGGGTGCGCAGTCGGCCGGAGCGCAGCGTGGTGACGAGCGGTGCGCCGAGGCGGGCGGCACCGGCCAGCAGCAGGCCGAGGGCGGTGCCGATCAGGGCTCCGGCCAGGACGTCGTGCGGGTAGTGCACGCCGACGAAGACCCGGGAGACCCCCATCGCCACGGCGGCCAGGCCCGCGAGGGCGCCGAGCCGGCGGTCGCAGCGCCACAGCACCGCGGCGGCGGCGAAGGCGATCACCGTGTGGTTGCTGGGCAGGGACCAGTCCCCGGCCGCCGGGCACGCTTCGAGGGTCGCCCTGGCGGGGAGCACATGGCAGGGCCTGGGCTCGCGCAGCACCGACTTCAGCGCGGTGTCCAGCGCGAAGGCCGCCACCACGATCACCGGCGCGGCGAGCGCGACGGCCATCACCGGCGCGGCGGCCCGGCGGGCCCGCCACCAGCCGATGAGCATCAGCACGGCGAAGACCACGAGTCCGTACGCCGACCAGGCGGCCACCGTCTCGCCGACCGCGTACGGCGCGCGGTGCGCGAGCGCGGTGACGTCCAGGTACAGCGACCCGTCGACCCGCGAGCCGTCCAGCGCGAGCAGGGTGCCGGTCACCGGGCACCGGCCTTCGAGGCCTGAGCGGCCTGCGCGGTCTTGCGCGAGCGCAGCAGTTCCAGGGCCAGCGGTGCCAGGGAGACGACGACGACGGCGGCGACGATCGGCAGGAGGTGGCGGTCGACATTGGGAACGGAGGAGCCGGCGAACAGCACCACGGCGATGCCCAGGGCGCCGAACGCGGCCAGCGGTGAGCTCGCGTCCAGGACGTTCACGGCCAGGAAGTGGGCAGGGTCGGGCATGGGCATGCGCCTCTCCTCGGGGGCGGCGCTGCCGTCCACGGTTGTCTACATCAATGTAGACACAAACCTCGTGCGCAGGCCAACTCCCTCCCGCGGTCGGCGAGCCGCCCGACGGGGACTGTTGGGCGGCCACCCCCGGTGCCCGTAAGGTTTGGAAAGGCACACCTAAGTGATCGGCCCGGGACCACCCGGGCGGCCGGGGGAGCAGGATGGGAGCGACATGGAGCACGACAGTCCGGAGGCCAGGCGCCCGCACGGCGAGCTCGTCGCCGACGTGATGGCCGTCCTGTGGGCCGCCGACGCCCCGATGACGCCCCAGCAGGTCAACGCCGCACTCGACCGCGACCTGGCCCGCACCACCGTGGGCACCATCCTCATCCGCCTCCACGAGAAGGGCACCCTGACCCGGGTGCGCTCCGGCCGCGGCTACGCCTACGCGGCGGCCGATGACGCCGCCGGCCTCGTCGCCGGCCGGATGCGCCGCGAGCTCGACGCCGGAGCCGACCGCGACCTCGTCCTGCAGCGCTTCGTCTCCTCCCTCTCCGGCGACGACGAGGACGTGCTGCGCCGCCTGCTCCGGCAGGCCGAGAACCCCGTGCGGGAGGGCTCGTGACGCTGGTCCTGCTCCTGGTCGTCGCGGCACTGGCATTCCCCTGGATCGTCGTCGCCGCGGCGCGCCGCCTCGCCGCCGCCCTGCCCCCGAAGGAGGCCTGCGCGGCGATCGTCTCGGCGGCCGTGCTGGCCGCCGGCGGCACCGGCGCGGCCCTGTTCGGCCTCGCCCACGTCCCCTTCCTCGCCGGTCTGGAACGGCTCACCCTCGCCCAGGTCACCACCGAGTGGCCCGCCGCCCTGCCGGTCGCCGTGCTCGCCGCGGCCGTCATGGCCGCCCAGCTCGTCCTGGTCGTCCGCCGCTGGTTCGAGCACCGCTCCCTGCTGGCCCGCGCCTGGGCCGACGCCGCGGACGCCGAAGCGGACGGCGGGCTGCTCGTGGTGCCGGGGGAGGGCCCCGACGCCTTCGCCCTGCCCGGCCGGCGCCGCCGCCCCGGGGCGATCGTCGTCACCCGCGCCATGCTCCGGGCGCTCGGCGAGGAGGAGCGCGAGGTCCTCGTCGCCCACGAGCGGGCCCACCTCGCCGGCCGCCACCACCTGCTCTCCGTCACCGTCTACCTGGCCGCCGCCGTCCACCCCGCCCTGCGCTCACTGCGCCCGGTGCTGGACTTCCACCTGGAGCGGTGGGCGGACGAGGCGGCGGCCCGCGAGGTCGGCGACCGCCGCCTGGCCGCCGCCGTGATCGCCCGCGCGGCCCTGGCCGGAAGTGCGGCCAAGTCCCGGCGCGGCCCGCTGCTCGCGGTGAGCAGCGGGCCGGTGCCGCAGCGGGTCGAGGCCCTTCTCGGTCCGGTGCCGGTGCGGCCCGAGGCCGCCTCCGCCCGGGCCTCCGCCCTCGGCCTCGTCCTGGCGGTGGTCACGTGTGCCGTCGCGGCCGTCGCCGTCGCCTACGGCCTCCACGAGTACGTCGAACTCGCCGCCGAGGTGATCCGGGCTCGCTGACCGCCGATGGGGACGCAGGTGTGGTGAGCCTGGGCTCACTTCGCGCACCGGCCGTCGAGGGAACCGCCGGCACACGGCCCCGGGCAGCCGAACCGTCACTGCCGTGTCCGGGCGCGCAGGGCCTGGACGGACCAGTCGAGCACCGGTGCCAGACTCTCCGGGGCCGACCAGCCGTTGACCACCGCGAGGAGCCGGAGGTACCGCTCCCGGCGGGGGTCGTTCACGCTCTCCAGCCGAGTCACCAGCCGCCGGCGGAGCTCGACGTCGTCCGGGCGGCCGAGGAGGTGCGCGTAGTGCGCCGTGAACGCCGCCACGATCGGATCGGCCCGGGGCGAGGCCGGGTCGATGCCGGCCGTCAGGGCCGGGCCGACCTGGTCGCGGACGGCTGCGGCGATGTCGCGGCGCGGGATCGTCGTGCCGCCGAGGGCCTGCTCGGCTGCCTGCTCCTCGGCCATCAATCGCACGGCGGCGCGGAAGTCCGGGTCCAGGGACAGTTCGGCCAACTCCACCCAGGCCTGGACCTGTTCCTCCTCCGGGTTGTCGGGCAGTTCGGGGGTCATCGAGCGCATGGCTCCCGCGAACGCGGGGGCGGCGTCGAGACCGCCGAAGACGGCGTCGAGGAAGTCGCCGATCAGACGTCGGCGTCCGTCCTCGGAGAGCTGGGCCAGTCGGTGCATGTGTTCCGTCTCCTCGGGTGTGGACCCGCGCTCGGCCACCGCCGTCAGCACCGCGCGTCGCAGGCTGAGGACGCGGATCTGCACGGCCAGTGCTTCGGCGTGCGCCGCGGCGACTGCGGGGAGCGCGAGCTCGCGGTCCACGACCTTGCGGATCGTGGGGAGGTCCAGTCCCAGCTCGCGCAGGGTCCGTACGAGGTCCAGGCGTGCGACGGCGTCGATGGTGTAGCGGCGGTAGCCGGCCGGGCTGCGGTCGGTCGGCGCCACGATTCCGCGATCGGAGTAGAACCGGATGGTCTTGACCGTGAGACCGGTCCGCCGAGCGAGCTCGCCGATCGAGTAGAGCGTGTCGCCGTCCATGCCCCCACCTTCGTGTCTCCCCCTGATGGAGACTCAAGCCCCTTCGCCTGCCGGTAGCCAACCACTCCTCGTCCGTGGGTACGCCCGGGTGGATCGTGTGGTGACTACGTCGATGTAGACGGATGGCCGATTCCTGAACTAAGGTACGCCTAACCTAATGTCGCCCTCGCGGGCGGCGACCTGCTCGTTTCTCGATGCCCATCCACCCGTGGAGTCTCTTGATGTCCGTCCGCCGTTCGCACCTCGCCGCGCTGCTCACCGTCGCCGTGGCCGGAGTCGCGCTGACCGCGTGCACCGAGCAGAAGAAGGACGTCTCCTCGGACGGCGCGGTGCAGGTGAACGCCACCGACTCCGCCTGCGAGCTGTCGAAGACCACCTTCCCGGCCGGTCCGGTCAACTTCTCGGTCACCAACAAGGGTTCGAAGACCACCGAGGTCTACGTCTACGCGGCGGGCGACAAGATCGTCACCGAGCGGGAGAACATCGGCCCGGGCACCAAGGCCACCATCACCGCCGAGATCAAGGCCGGCGAGTACGAGGTGGCCTGCAAGCCGGGCATGGTCGGTGACGGCATCCGCCAGAAGATCACCGTCACCGGTGACGCGGCCCAGGCCAAGAGCGACCCGCGCCTGACCGCGGCGGTCACCGCCTACCGCACGTACGTGCAGGAGCAGGCCGACGCCACCATGCCGCTGGTGCGGAAGTTCGCCGACGCCGTGAAGGCGGGCGACCTGGAGGCCGCCAAGGCCGCCTACGCCCCCTCCCGGGTGGGCTGGGAGCGCACCGAGCCGGTGGCCGAGAGCTTCGGCGACATCGACCCGAAGACGGACGTCCGCGAGGACGGCCTGGAGCCGGGCCAGGAGTGGACGGGCTGGCACAAGCTGGAGAAGTCGCTCTGGGCCGACGGCAGGATCACCGACGAGGACAAGAAGCTGGCCGACCAGCTGGTGGCGGACTTGACGGAGTGGCAGAAGGTGGTCGGCACCGCCGAGATCACCGCCACCTCGATGGCCAACGGCGCCAAGGAGCTGCTGGACGAGGTCGCCACCGGCAAGGTCACCGGTGAGGAGGAGGCGTTCAGCCACACCGACCTGGTGGACTTCAACGCCAACGTCGAGGGTGCGCTGAAGGCGTACGAGCTGCTCAAGCCGGTCGTCGCGGAGAAGGACGCGGAGCTGGCCAAGACCCTGGGACCAGGAGTTCGCCGCGCTGAACACCCTGCTCGCCAAGTACAACCAGGGCGGTACCTGGACCTCCTACGACAAGGTCGGCGACACCGAGCGCAAGGCCTTCTCGGGACGCCGTCAACGCCCTGGCCGAGCCGCTCTCCAAGCTCGCCGCCGCGACCGTCGTCAACTGAGCCCCCGTCAACTCCTCAAGGAGAACGCCGTGTTCGGCAACTACCTGATAGGACTGCGCGAGGGCCTGGAAAGCCGGCCTCGTGGTCTGCATCCTGATCGCCTACCTGGTCAAGACCGGGCGCCGGGACCGCCTCGCGCCGGTGTGGGCGGGGATCGCCGCCGCCGTGCTGATCAGCATGGCCTTCGGCGCGGCGCTCCAGTTCGGCTCCAGCCAGCTGACCTTCGAGGCTCAGGAGACGGTCGGCGGCACGCTGTCGATCGTCGCCGTCGGCCTGGTCACCTGGATGGTGTTCTGGATGCGCCGCACCGCCCGGCACCTCAAGGCGGAGCTGCACGGCAAGCTGGACGCGGCCATCGCGATGGGCACCTTCGCCCTGGTCACCACCGCCTTCCTGGCGGTGGGCCGCGAGGGCCTGGAGACGGCCCTGTTCATCTGGTCCGCCGTCGCCGCCACCGATGACGGCGTGCGCCCGCTCGTCGGCGCCACGCTCGGCCTGCTCACCTCGGTCCTGCTCGGCTGGCTGTTCTACCGCGGCGCGCTGAGGATCAACCTGGCCAAGTTCTTCACCTGGACCGGCGCCATGCTGGTGGTCGTCGCGGCCGGCGTGCTCGCGTACGGCGTCCACGACCTCCAGGAGGCCGGGCTGCTTCCCGGGCTGCACAGCGTGGCGTTCGACATCAGCTCCACCGTCCCCAAGGACAGCTGGTACGGGACCTTGCTCAAGGGCGTGTTCAACTTCCAGCCCGACCCGACGGTGCTCCAACTGGTCGTCTGGGCCGGCTACCTGCTGCCCACGCTCGCCTGGTTCGTCCGTCCGGCGAGCTCCCCCCGCGCCCCGTCCCGCTGCGGCGCCGACGCAGGACCAACCCGCGTAACCCCGGCTCGGAGAGCCCCACTCACCCACTCTCCGAGCCCGTCACCAGCAGGCCGCACCGCCCGGCATCTCCCCGCTCCTCACCCGGCCGGTGCGGCCTGTCGCGTTCCTCCACACCTCACCACCCAAGGGAGGGCCCCGTGGCCCCGTTGTCGCTTCCGCATGCCCACGCGCCGCTGGCCGGCGCCGTACCGTCCACCCCCCTCGGCCCCTTCGCCGACAGCGCGGTGAACTGGGCGGTGTGGGTGACCCTGATGGCGGCGGTCGGCCTGCTGGCCCTCGCGCTGCTCGCCGCCGTCCCCGCCGCCGTCCGCAACGCCGCCGACTCCGCGCCCGCCGTCACCGGACGCCTGGCCCTGGCTGCGGTGGTCGTCGGGGTGCTGGCCGTGCCCGCCGTGCTGACCGAGCTGGCGCACGCCGCCTCGCCGAGCCACGGCTACGGACTACGCGAAGGCGTGGAGCTCGCTCTTCGACGGCAGCAACAAGGGCCGCCTGTCCGGCATCGAGGTCACCTCCTCCCTGCTCGGCGCCCTGCTGGCCGCCCCGCTGACGGTGCGTTCGATCGCGGCCGGCCGGGCGCGCGGCCCGCTGCTGTCCGCGGCCCTGCTCTGCGCCGCGGTCGCGCTCGGCGCCACCAAGTTCCCCTCGCAGGCACCGGCAGACCGGGGCCGGGGCACCTTCGACGCCGTGGTCTGGCAGCTGCACCTCCAGGGCGGCGGCGTCTGGATCGGGGGCCTGCTCGGGCTGCTGCTGCTCGCACTCCCCGCGGTCGTCAACGGCGCCGGGCGCCGTGCCTTCTGGTCGGCCGTCATCCGGCGCTTCTCGGTCGCCGCGATGGCCTGCGTCGCCGCCATCACCCTGTCCGGGCTGTTCCTCTACTGGGCGCACGTGGACGGGCTCTCCCAGCTGCTGAGCACCATGTACGGCCGGGTGCTCGGCGTCAAGATCCTCATCTTCGGCGGGATGCTGCTGATCGGCGCCTTCAACCAGTTCTGGCTGCACCCCCGCATCGAAGCCCTGCGCGAGGAGGGCGACCAGCGGCCGCTGATCACCGTGCTGCTGCGCCGCTTCCCGGCCGTGATCGCCGTCGAGGTGCTGCTCGGCCTGGCCCTGCTGTTCGTCGCGCCGTTCCTCCACGGCTCCGCCCGGAACCAGGCCCACCAGGCCGACGTGGCCAGGCGGTCCGCGACCGACATCCCGGCGAAGAAGCTGCCGAAGCTCCCGGCCAAGAAGGTCAGCACCTCGACCTGGGTCTGGGGCACGGCCGAGACGGCCGCCGTGGTCGTGGTGATGATCGGCGGGTACCGCTTCTCCGGCCGGCTGGCCGCGCGCCGTCGCGAGAACGGCGCCGTGCCCGCCACGAGTTGACGGGCGAGGACGATCGCCGTCAGGGCCCGGGCGCGCACGTCGAGGCCGGTTTCGGTGAGGACCCTTGACAGTCGGGTGGTCCAGACCAGCAGGATGTGACCCGGCCGGAGTGCCTCAGGCCGCCGAAGTCCCCACCTCCGAAGGGAGCGCGGCCCATGGCCGGACCCGTTCGCGCACCGCTCCGAGCCCTGCTCGCCGGAGCCGTCACCGCCGCCGCCCTCGCCGGCGCGGCGCTCACCGGCTCCGGCACCGTCCATGCGGCAGGCTCCCCACTGCCCGCCCCCACCTCCTCCCCGTCGCCCTCCGCGTCGGGTGTCCAGGTGCCCGCCGTCCAGGTGCGGCTCAGCCCGGCCTCGGGCACGGTGACCGCCGGTTCGTCGACCACCGCGACCGTGAGCACGGCCATCATCAACAACG
The DNA here is from genome assembly GCF_039535905.1 of Kitasatospora albolonga. GTDB lineage: Bacteria > Actinomycetota > Actinomycetes > Streptomycetales > Streptomycetaceae > Kitasatospora > Kitasatospora albolonga. Next base: position 9,511 of record NZ_BAAAYB010000009.1, read on the forward strand.
GCTCGAACACCTCCGTCGCGATGGCGGTCACCGGCGTTCCCGCAGGGGTCACCGCCTCGGTCAACCCGTCCTCGGTCAGCGGGAGCGCCGGCGCCACCCTGTCGGTGTCGACCGCGTCCACGGCCGTCCCCGGCACCTACCCGCTGACGGTCAAGGGCACGCTGACCGGCACCTCGGCCACGTCCTCCGCGACGTACACGCTCACCGTGACCGGCACCGCCCCGGCGTGCTCCACCGCCCCCTGGGCCGGCACGCAGGTCTACACCGGTGGCGACACCGTCTCCTGGAAGGGCCACCGGTGGAGCGCCAAGTGGTGGACGCTGGGCGAGGAGCCCGGCACCACCGGTCAGTGGGGCGTCTGGCAGGACCTCGGTACCTGCTGATCCGCACGGATCGCCGGGCCGCGCCCCGCGACCGGGGCCCGGCTCCGCGACGCGTGCGGACTCCTCCGCTCAGGGCCGGCACCGGATCACTTCGCGGCGATCGGCCTGGTGCCGGGCTCCAGGGGCAGCCGGAGCGCCCGGACGGCGAAGGAGACGGCGTGGTACCAACCGCAGACCAGGACCAGCTCGAGCGCGGCGTCCTCGTCGGCGACGGCGACCAGCCTCGCCCACGCCTCGTCGGAGAGGTCGAAGGTCGTGTGGAGCTCGTCGACGGCTTCGAGCACCGCACGGTCCGCCGCGTCCCAGCAGTCGTCCGCCGGCGTTCCGGTGGCGAGGGAGGCGAGCTGCGCGGCGTCGAGCCCCGCCTTCTCGGCGAAGCCCGCGACGTGCACGGCCCACTCGTAGTCGGCTCCGCAGAGCGCGGTCGTCCGGTCGATGACCAGCTCGCGCCGGCGGAGCGTCAGGGCGGAGCGCCGGGAGAAGTAGTAGCTTCCCCAGCCCGCGATGGAGCGGGCGAGCTCGGGCCGGCGCGCCCACACCCGGAACAGCTGGATGGGGGAGGGCCCGAGGAGGCCGAGGGCTGCGGCGGCCTCCTCGTCGTACGGCGGCGAGAGCGGTTCGATGCGCGGGCGCTTCGATTTCAGAGGCATGGCGGCACGCTAACATTGGCGCTTCGGAAAGAGAAGCGAACGAGGGAAGCAGATGGCACCGACACCCCTCCCGGGCCGACCGGTCCGCGGCTCGCAGACGGGCCGCCCGATCATGGCGCTGCTCGACCTCCTGGGTCGGCGCTGGGTGCTGCGGGTCCTGTGGGAGCTGCGGGACGACTCGACGCCGACGTTCCGGCAGCTCCAGCAGCGCTGCGACGGCATCTCCTCGAGCGTCCTGGCGGTCCGGCTCCGTGAGCTCGGACAGGCCGACCTCGTCGAGCACGCCGGTGAGGGCTACCTGCTCACCGGTCAGGGGCGGTCCCTGCTCGAACGCCTCGCCCGGCTCGACGCCTGGGCCGCCGACTGGCGGCCCAGGGCCGAGGGCTGACGGCCCGTCAATCCTCCTGTAAGCCCGAGTCGGTGGCCCCGCGAACAAATCGTCGTACGTGTGCAACCTCAAGGCCGGACCGGAGCGTATGTACAGGCGAACGAACGATCGACGTACCTGACGGGGAGACAGATGATGCGACGTTGGACGGCTGTACCGATGGCACTCGTGCTGGCCGGGATCGGAGCGGCGGTGATCCCGGTGACGGCCTCCGCGGCGGCACCGGCCGCAGCCGTCGCCGCGTGCGAGACCGGCTGGGGCAGCCTCGCCAAGGCGGGCGGGGCCGATGCCGAGGACTACCGGTACATGACCGGCGTCAGGACCGGTACGCACCCCTGCTTCGACCGCATGGTCGTCGACGTGCCCGGATCGTCGCCCGCCAAGCCGGTCAAGTACCGGATCGAGTACCAGGATTCACCGATCCGCACGAGCACCGGCGACGAGCCGATCCCCGTCGCGGGCGGCAAGGTGCTGAACATCGTCGTCTGGGCGAACACCTACGACGCCGACTGGAACCGGACCTACCCCATGCGCACCGGGGAGAAGCTGCCCGGGCTCGACTTCACGGGCTACCCCACGTTCGTGGAGGCGCGGGGCGGAGGGTCGCACGCGGGCGAGACGCAGTTCGGCCTCGGGGTCCGGGACCGGCTGCCGTACCGGGTCTTCCAGCTCGACAACCGCCTGGTGATCGACGTGGCCCACACCTGGGGGCACCACGAGCTGACCCGCCGGGCGCGGACCCACGCCCCCGTACCGACGGCGGACCGGTACGGGGAGCGTCCTGCGCCCCTCCCCGGCAGCCCGCGTCCGCGTACGGCGGGTAGGCCGTGTGGGGAGCCCGGAATCCGCCGTCCGGGGCGGGTGCCGATCAAGCTGTCGGCGCCCCTGTCTAGAGTGCGTTCCATGACAGCAGATCTGGTCCGGGAGTCGTGGAGCCGAATCGACGCGTGGCTGCGCGAGCACGCGCCTCGCACCTTCGCGTCCCTCCGGCCTCCCGCGGGGGACGAGGAACTCGCGGCGGCGCAGGAGGAGTTGGGCCTCACCTTCCCTCCGGACCTGGTCGCCTCACTGCTCCGGCACGACGGTGCGCAGGAGGGGCCGGAGGCCTTCCGCTTCCCCACGGACGACCGCCTGCTGGGAGTGAGCGGGATCCTCGAGAAGACCCGCTTCCTCCGGGACATCGCCGCCGACCTCACCGAGGACCTCACCGAGGACCTCGACGAGGACCTCGAAGAGGACGAGGCCGGAGGCTACTGGCACCGTGGCTACGTCCAGTTCGGCACCTACGAGGCCACGGCGGACGGCCTCACCGTCGACTGCCGCACCGGGCAGGACACCTTCGGTGCGATCGGGCGGTTCTTCGACGAGACCGGTACCGCTTTCGGCAGGGCCGGTTCGCTCGGCGAGTACCTGGCGGAGCTGGCCGACCGGCTGGAGCGCGGCCGGGACGCCGGTGTGGTCACGTTCAACGGCCGGCTGCTCTGGGAGTCGGCGATGCCGGCCCACCCCGAGTGGGGCAGTGCCGACGATCCGCTGCCCGCAGCGGACGAGCGGCTTCCGGAGCTGGACCTCTCCTGCAGCCCCGCCGACCTCCTGCACGCCGTCCACCTGGACGGCCTGGAGGAACTCGGCTCGCTGCTCGCGGTCGTGCCGGCGGAGCGGGTGGCGGAGGCCGCCCGCAAGCAGCTGCGCCGACTGGCGGTCGAGACGGGCCTGGCCAAGTACCCGGAGGTCGGTGCGGCCCTGGACGCGTGGGACCGGGGTGAAGTCCCGCCCCGGCCGGAGCAGTTCGACCCGCTGGTCCTGCGCCTGCGCGCGGTGGTCGCGCAGGCGGGCGCGCACCGGGACGACACCCGCCGGTGGGCCGCCGAGAAGATGGTGCACGGGATCTGGGGCTCGCCCTACCGGTCGGTGTACGAGAGCGCGACCACCCGGAGCCGACTCACGGTCGACTGGCGTGCGGACCTCCACGCCGACCTGGGCGGACAGCCGCTGCCGCCGATGCCCGACGACCGGTTCTGGGGAACTCTGAGCAACCCCGCCGTCGACTCCAGCTGGTACGCCGCCCGCCACGCCGAGGCCCGGGACTGACCCCGGGACCGACCCACGCCCAGGCGGGGTGGAGGGCACGGCCGGTGACGGCTCCTCAGGTGGTCCTGCGGTAGGTGCCGGGCGGGGTGCCGTGGACGCGCACGCATCCACGCGTTCGGCGACGCCTCGGTGATCCGCCTCGACCACGTCGCGCGACCGCGCCCCGGCTTCGGCGAGGTGCTGCTGCGGGTGGCGGCCGGATCCTTCAACCCCACCGAGGCGGCGCTGCGCGCCGGACTGCTGCAGGCGTTCCTACCGGTGGAGCTCCCGTACGCGCTCGGCTGGGACGTCGCCGGCACCGTGGTCGAGACCGGCCCGGGCACGGAGGGGATCGCCGTGGGCGACCGGGTCGTCGGACGGCTGGACGGCGGCGGTGCGGCGGCCGAGTACGTCCGGGCACCCGCCGCCCTGCTGACCGCAGCGCCGAGGTCCGTCCCGCTCGCCGACGCCGCCGCGCTCCCCGTCGCGGGCCTGACGGCGTGGCAGGCGGTGTTCGAGCACGGGAAGGTGACCACCGGTCAGCGGGTACTGGTCAACGGTGCGGGCGGCGGGGTCGGCGGATTCGTCACCCAGCTCGCCAAGTACGCCGGCGCCGAGGTCACCGCCACGGCCGGTCCTCGCAGTGCCGCGGCGGTCCGGCGGCAGGGGGCCGACCGCCTCGTCGACCACACCGCCGGACCGCTGGGCGACGCGCTCGACGGCCCGGTGGACGTCCTGTTCAACCTGGTGCCGCTGAGCCCGCCGGACGCCGCGGCCTTGGTGCCGCTGGTGCGGCGGGGCGGGCGGATCGTGTCGGTCGCGACCCCGGTCGAGCCGTCGCACGACGCCGGTGTGAGCGCGGTCCACCTGGTGGCCCGCAACGACGTCGCGGACCTGGCGGCGCTCGTGGGTCTCGTCGACGCGGGCGCGGTCCGCCTCGACATCAGCTCCGCCCGCCCGCTGTCCGAGCTCGCAGAGGTCCACCGGCTCGGCGAGGCGGGCCTGATCCGCGGCAAGGTCCTGATCGTCCCGTGAGCGTGCCCGGCGGCCTCACGGGACTGCCAGGGTGTCGGCGCTGCCCGCCCCCTCCGGGTGGAGCGAGTGGGCGGCCTGCTGGGCGGAGCGGGCGAAGGAGCGCAGCAGCGGGGTGTTGTTGGTGGTGAGCCAGGCCGGTGCCCACTCGATCGGCGGCGCGTCGGCGAAGGGGACGCAGACGACGTCGGGCCGGCTGTAGAACCGGGTGACCTGCGCCCCGACGATGGCGGCGCCGAGGCCGGCGCCGATGAGTTGGAGGGCCTCCTGGAAGGTCTCGATCCGGGGGCCGTCGGCTATCGCCTCGCCGCCCGGGGTGCGGGACGGGCGGCGGTCGGCGAGCCAGGACCCGGGCCGGGAGCCCGCGATCCGCAGCAGCGGGATCCGGGCCAGGTCCTCCATGGTGACGTGGGTCTGACGGGCGATCGGATGGTCGGCGGGCACGGCGAGCATCCGTGGTTCGGAGAGCAGCACGGGGCCGACGACCAGGTCCGGGTCGGTGAGCGGGAGGCTGAGCAGGAGCACGTCCAGGTCTCCCGCGCGCAGCCGGCCGAGGGCTTCGGCGATCTGCGCCTCGCGGACCTCGACCCGGCAGCCGGGGCGGTGCCGGGGGAACAGGTCCGCGGCCCGGTGCGCCACCTGCCCGGCCGCCGCCCCGACGTAACCGACCGTCAGCTGCTCCCCGGTCCGGCGGACGGTCGCGGTGGCGCGGTCGAGGCCGGCCTGGATCTGTTCGTAGCCGGGCCGCAGGTCCTGCTCCAGGGTGTGGCCGAGCTCGGTCAGGCGCACCACGCGGTTGGTCCGTTCGAACAGTGGAGCGCCGATCCGCCGCTCTAGTGCCTTGACGGTCTGGCTGATCCGGCCCGTCGTCACGTTGAGGCGGGCCGCGGTGCGGCCGAAGTGCAGTTCCTCGGCGAGGGTGAGGAACGCCTCGAGTTCCAGACGTTCGATCATGTCGTGTGGTCCACCCTGCCCGTGACGCTCCGTCGGCCGCTGTCGAAGTGATCATTATGACCTCCGGGTGGTGGCCCGCAGTCGGCAGCCGACGGCGGTGAGCCAGAGCAGGCCCAGCGCGGCCCCGGCGGTGAACGCCGCCACGGTGGCGGCCGAGGCGGCGAACCCGGCGATCACCGCCACCGGGACGAGGCGGGTGGTGACCGCCCAGGCCCGCTCGCCCCGGGCCGCGAACGCGCGGGCCAGCACCGGGAACGCGGCGCAGAGCGCGAGGTAGCCGACCGTGCCCGCGACCATGTGGACGGCGCCGTGACCACTGAGCGTGCCGGTGCCGGTCTCCGTGGTGCCGGGCGGGAAGCCGGCGCCGGGGTCGGCGGTGAAGACCCCGGCGATCAGGAAGGAGAGACCGAACACGGCGATCAGCCGGGGTGCCCAGACGCCACCGGGGCCGCCGCGCAGGGCGTGCCGCAGCCCGGCGGCGCCCGCAAGGACGAGCAGGCCGGTGAGCAGGAAGAAGCCCACCTGGATCCAGCCGAGCGCGCCGAGGCTGAGCTGGCTGAGGGCGTTGCGGGTGAAGTCGAAGCCCTCCCGGGTCAGGCCCTGGGCCAGGCTGGCGGCGAGGAAGACCGGCCCGGCGGCGATGGTGCCCACCAGGAGGAGCGGGGCCGGTGGGCGGGGCGGCACGGTGGGGGTGGTCGACGTCGGAGGGGTCAGTGTCTGGGGCACGGTGGTGGTTCCCGTTCTGTCGGTGCGTGAGCTGGTGGTCGGTCAGGGAGGCGCCGCACGGGCACCCGTCACGGTGCCCGTGCGAGGGGAGGAGCAGGTGGGAGGGGCAGGCGTCAGGCGAAGAACGCGAGCAGTGCGGGGGCCAGGACCTCGGCGGCGACCTCGTGGGTCTGGCCTTCCAGGGTGGTGCGCCGGGCGCCGGGGACGGCCGCCTCGACGGCGCGGGCCGCGGCGCGCAGCAACTCCGGACTGGCGCCGCCGTCGACGACCAGGACCGGTGCGGTGATCCGCGCGAGGGCCTCGGCCGGTACCCGGGCGCCCGTGCCCAGGGCTTCGGCGTCGTGGGCCAGGGTCGGCGCCACGGCTTCGAACAGCGGCCACACCGGGGCGTTGCGCATGCCGTCGGCCACCTCCGGCGGCATCCCCGCGAAGGTCATGAACCGCACCGCGGCGTCCCCCCGCCGGCCGTCGGCCAGGGCGGCCGTCAGATCGCCCCGGTACGCGTCGAACCGCTCGCTCTGCAGGTCGTCGGTGCTGAACGGCGGCTCGTAGACGGCGAGTCGGGCGATGCCGACGCCCTGGGTGGCCGCCCGCAGGGCCAGCGCGGCACCGGAGGACAGGGCGACGACGTGGGCCGAGCCACCGGCGGCGGCGATCACCGCGGCGAGGTCCTCGATCTCCCGCTCGACGGCGAACGGCTGGGTGTCGCCGCTCCCGCCGCGGCCGCGGCGGTCGTAGGTGTGGACGGTGTGGTGGGCGGCGAGCTGGTCCGCGATGGCGGAGCCCGGCCCGAAGGCGCGGTGACACAGGGCTCCGTCGACGATGACGACCGCCGGTCCGGTGCCGGTGGTGGAGCAGGCGATGAGGGTGCCGTCGGAGGAGATGACGGAGGTGGAGGTGGAGGTGGTGGTCGTCAAGGGGATCTCCTCGGGAGATGGAGGGAGGATGTCGGCCGGCTGTGCGGAGGCGAAATCAGCCAGCAACCGGGCCAGCAGGTCCGGGTGTTCGAGGTGGAGGTCGTGGCCGGCGCCGGGGACGCTGACGGCGGTGGTGGCGGGGCGGCGGCGGAGCATGCCGGTGATCTCGGCCGGCGGGAGGATGCCGTGCTGGCCGAGCACCAGCAGGGCGGGGCGGTCGATCGCGGTCCACTCGTCCCAGTACGAGCGGTGGGCGAGCTCGGAGAGCGAGGCGACCATCACGTCCCGGTCGAAGCGTGGCCACCAGCTGCCGTCCCGCGGTTCCAGGCCGTCCGCCCACACGGCGCCCACCGCCCCGCCGCCGAAGAACCGGGCGGCCGCCTCGGGGGAGGGGAACGGCACCGGCCAGGAGTCCAGCACGGCCGCGATCTCCTGCTGCGCACCGGGCGCGGCCCCGGGCCCGGCCTCGACCAGGACCAGGCCGCCGAACAGCCCCGGGTGTGCGGCGGCGGCGAGCAGCGCGGTGTGGCCACCGAGCGACTGTCCGACCAGCAGGGGCTGCCGCAGGCCGAGTTGGCCGACCGCCGCCACCACGTCGGCGACGTACGCGGCCCGCGACACCTCGGCCGGTCGGCGGGTGGAGCGGCCGTGGCCGCGTTGGTCGAACGCGACCACCCGCCCCGCGCGGCTCAGGGTGGCGGCCACCCGGTCCCACTCGCCCGCGTGGCCGGCCAGGCCGTGCAGCAGCAGGACGTCACGGCCGGGCGGCCCGGTCCAGTCCCGGCAGGCCAGACGGACGTCGCCGCGCACGACGGTGCGCGGCGTCCACGCGGTGGCCCGGGAGCCGCCGGCACCCCCGCCGCGGCCCGTCAACGGCCGGCCGCCGCGGCGCCGCGGGCGGGCCGGTGACGCAGCAGGACCACCTGCCCGTCGAGGACGCGGGACTCGACGAGCTCCAGCCCGAAGCGCTTGCGCGGCCCGGGGAAGACCGGCTTGCCGCCGCCGAGCACGACGGGGTGGACGAAGACCTGGTACTCGTCGATCAGCCCGTGCTCGGTGAGGTGGGCGGCCAGTGCCGAGCCGCCGAAGAGCAGCAGGTGCGCGCCGTCGCCCTTGAGCGCGCTGAGCTCCTCGAGGACGTCGGTGCCGATCACCCGGGCGTTCCAGTCGGCCCGCTCCAGCGTGGTGGAGACGACCACCTTCCGGGCCGCGCGCCAGATCGGGGCGAAGGCGAGGTCGTGCTCGTCGGTCGAGTACTCCTCGGCCTTCGGCCAGTAGCCGGCCATCAGCTCCCAGACGGCCCGGCCGTACAGGAACACGTCGGCGGAGGCGGTGAGGGCCCGGGAGTGGGCCGACATCTCCGGCCCCATGACCGGCCAGTCGAACTCCCCGCCGGGGCCCTCGATGTAACCGTCCAGCGACTGGTGGACGAAGTACGTGATCGTGCCGGTGTTGCTGCTCATGAGCCTCTCCAGAAGTATCGGTGGGGTGGGTGTCCGGCCCCGTCCCCACGATCCCGTCGCGACCGGAAGATGATCAACGGCCGATTCGGGAAGCAGTGTTTAGCGGGACTCAACCACGAAGGCGGGACTCGCTGCACAAACGCTCCAGGTGCGGGCGCGGCGGCGAATCGATGCACGGTGAGGCGTGACCCGCGGGCGGAGGAGGACCGAGACATGGACGCGTACCCGAGCGGCCCCCTGCGCTGTCTGGTCAGCGGAGCCACCGGCTACATCGGGGGCCGGCTGGCGCCCGAGCTCCTCGCCCGCGGGCACACCGTCCGCTGTCTGGTCCGCGACCCGGGCCGCCTGCGCGACCAGCCCTGGCGGGCCCGGGTGGAGACCGCCACCGGCGACGTCACCCGGCCCGAGAGCCTCGACGGGGCCTTCGACGGCGTCGACGTCGCCTACTACCTGATCCACTCGCTCGGCACCGGGCCCACCTTCGAGGCCACCGACCGGGAGGCCGCCCGCGCGTTCGGGGCCGCCGCCGCGGCGGCCGGGGTGCGCCGCATCGTCTACCTCGGCGGCCTCGTCCCCGCACACGCCCCCGACGGCCTCTCGCCACACCTGCGCTCGCGCGCCGAGGTCGGCCGCATCCTGCGCGACAGCGGCGTGCCCACCGCCGAGCTGCGCGCCGCCGTGATCATCGGCTCGGGGAGCGCCTCCTTCGAGATGCTGCGCCACCTCACCGAACGCCTGCCCGCGATGGTGACCCCGCGCTGGGTCTCCACCCGGATCCAGCCCATCGCCGTCCGCGACGTCCTGCACTACCTGGTCGGCGCCGCCCACCTGCCGGCCGGGCTGACCCGCAGCTTCGACATCGGCGGCCCCGACGTCCTCACCTACGAGGAGATGATGCGGCGTTACGCCCGCATCACCGGGCTGCACCGCCGCCTCATCGTCCCGGTCCCCGTCCTGACGCCCCGTCTGTCCAGCCACTGGGTCGGCCTGGTGACCCCGGTGCCGAACTCCATCGCCCGGCCCCTGGTCGAATCGCTGCGCCACGAGGTGGTCTGCGGCGAGCACGACATCGCCCGCTGGGTGCCGGACCCGGAGGGCGGGCTGACCGGCTTCGACCGCGCCGTCGAGCTGGCCCTGCGCCGGATCAAGGACGCCGACGTCGCCACCCGCTGGTCCTCCGCCTCGCTGCCCGGTGCCCCCAGCGACCCGTTGCCGAGCGACCCCGACTGGGCCGGAGGCAGCCTGTACCAGGACGTCCGGGAGCTCACCGTCAGCGTGCCGCCGGCCGCCGTCTGGCAGGTGATCGAGGGCATCGGCGGTGACAACGGCTGGTACTCCTTCCCGCTCGCCTGGGCCCTGCGCGGCTGGCTCGACCGCGCGGCCGGTGGCGTCGGCCTGCGGCGCGGACGCCGCGACCCGGCGAGGCTGCGGGTCGGGGACTCCCTCGACTTCTGGCGCGTGGAGGAGATCGAACCGGGCCACCTGCTGCGCCTGCGCGCGGAGATGCGGCTGCCAGGCCTGGCCTGGCTGGAGCTCTCCGTGACGCCGGCCGGCGACCACGGGGCGCACTACCGCCAGCGGGCCCTGTTCCACCCGCACGGGCTGGCCGGGCACGCCTACTGGTGGTCGGTCGCGCCGTTCCACACCTTCGTGTTCGCCGGCATGGCCCGCAACATCACCGAACGCGCGGGCCAGGACGGTACCCGCCCCGTGCCGGCCCGGTCCTGACCGCCCGTCAGGCCCCGTGCGCCGACGCGGCAACGGGCTCCGACGCGCGGCGCCACCGTCGACACCGCGCCGGACGCCCGCCCGGCCCGGCGGGAGGCCTGCGCCACCGGCGCGTACGGCCGTGAGCGTACGGCCGTGCGCCGGAGGTCCTCCCCGGACCGGGCCTCGGTCGCGCCCGAACGGTCAGCTGTGCCGTGTCCCTGTCACTTCGGAGCTCGTCCCGGTACGGTCGTGCCGCGCGCCCGGCGGTCGGGAGGGGCGCCGGGACGGCAGGGCGAGGGGGTGGGGTCGATGGCAGCCGGGGGCAGTGGCGGCCCGGGCACGGACGGTGTCCGCAGCCTCGCCGACCTGCTGGCGGCGCTCGACGGGCTGCGGATCCGCGCCGCCCGCGGCACCGGCAAGGCCCGGGTCAGCCTGCGCGATCTGGAGCAAGCCACCGGCATCGCCCGCAGCAGCCTCTCCGGCTACCTCAGCGGTGCCCGCCCGATGCCGGTCGACGTCCTCGACGCGGTGGTGCTCGCCCTCGGCGTGGCACCCCGGGACAGCGCCCGCTGGGCCGCGGCCTGGGAGCGGGTCAACCTCCCACCCGCGCCCGCGCCACCGCCCGCGCCACCGCCCGCCGGTGCTCCCGCGCCGCGCGAACTGCCGCGCAGCACACCGTCGTTCGTCGGGCGCGAGGCCGAACTCGCCGCCATCGCCCGCCGTCTGACCCCGGCTCCCGCCGACCCCGCCGACCCCGCCGACCCCGCCGACCCCGCCGGACCGGCCGGACTCGCCGACGGCCCGGCCGTGGTGGTGGTGCACGGGCCGGGCGGGGCCGGGAAGTCCGCCCTGGTCGTCAAGGCCGCGCACGCCGCCGCGGCCGCCTTCCCGGACGGCCAGCTGTACGCGGACCTGCGCGGCGCCAGCCCCGGCATCGATCCGCTGACGGTCGCCGAGGTGCTCGGCCGCTTCCTGCGTTCGCTGGGCGTCCCCGCCGCCGACCTGCCCGGCGGCACCGCCGAGGCCGCCGCCCGCTGGCGCACCCTGCTGGCCGGGCGACGGGTCCTGCTGGTGCTGGACAACGTCGGCACGGCGGACCAGGTCGAGGCCCTGCTGCCCGCCGACGGCGGCTGCGCCGCCCTGGTCACCAGCCGGGCCCGGCTCGGTCTGCTGGACGCCGTCCGGATCCCGCTCGGCGGCTGCCCGCCGGACGAGGCGCTGGAACTGCTCGCCCGCACCGTCGGGCCCGGCCCGGTCACCGCCGACCCGGGCGCCGCCGCCCGGGTGGTCGAGCACTGCGGGCTGCTGCCCCTGGCCATCCGGATCGCCGGAGCCCGCCTCGCCGCCCGCCCCGACTGGACGCCCGCGCTGCTCGCCGACCGCCTCGCCGACCAGCGCCGCCGACTGGACGAGCTCCGCTACGGCGACCTCGCCGTCCGCAGCAGCCTCCAGGTCGGACTGGACGCGCTCGCCGAGAAGCAGGACCGCACCGCCCTGCTGCTCGCCGCCGAGGCCGGACTGCCCCGGCTGACGGTCCCGGCGGTGGCCGCCCTGCTCGGGGTCGCCGAACCGGAGGCGGACGCGGCGGTGACCCGGCTGGTGGAGGCCGGCCTGCTGGAGGTCGCCGACGCGGGCGGCCCCGAACTGCACGACCTGGTCCGGCTGCACGCCGCCGAACAGGCCGCCGCCCTGCCGGCCGCGCTGGTCGAAGGGGCCCTGCTGCGGCTGGCCGGGCACTACCTCGGCGGCGCCGACGCGGCCGCCCAACTGCTGCGCGCCGACCCGGCGACCCGGCTCGCCGAGGACTGGCTCGACCCCGGGTGGACCGGCCGCGCCGCCTTCGCGGACGTCCCGGCCGCGGCCGCCTGGCTGGCCGCCGAACGCCCCACCCTGCTCGCCCTCGCCCGGCGCCTGGCAGCCGCGCCGGGGCCCGTCGCGCGCTACCCCCTGGTCCTGCTGCGCACCCTTCAGGCGTACCTGCCGCGCGGCGGCCACTGGTCCGACTACGGCGCGCTCGCCGAACTCGCCCTGGACATCGCCACCCGGATCGCCGACCCGCGGGCCGAGGCGCTGGCGCTGATCGCCCTCAACGGGATCGACCAGCGGGCCGGCCGCTTCGCCGACGCCGCCGCCAAGCTCGACCGCGCGCTTCCCGCGGCCCGCACCGCGGCCGGAGCGGTCGGTGAGGCCTCCGTGCTCTCCCACTACGGCCACCTGCACCAGCAGGCCGGAGAGCACCGGCGCGCCCTGGAGCGCTACCATCAAGTGCTCGACCGCTACCAGGAGTTGGGCATGCCGATGCAGCAGGGCCTGACCCTGCACAACATCGGCGAGATCCACCTCGACAACGGCGACCCGGCGCGGGCGGTGGCCCGGCTGGAGGAGTGCCTGGTCCTCCAGCGCGAGGCCGAGGACCTGCTCGGCGAGGCCCTGACGCTGACCCTGCTCGGCCTCGCCCACGGCGAACTCGGCTCTCTCCCCGTGGCGTTGGGCCACCTGGACACCGGGCTGGCCCTGGCCGAGCGCACCGGCCACCGCGACGCCCGGTGGCTCGCCCTGACCGTCCGGGCCGAACTGCGCACCCGTACCGGTCACCCACGCCAGGGCGCGGACGACGCTCGCGCCGCCCGCGACCTGCACGCCCCGTCGGGTGACCGGTACCGGCACGCCCTCGCCCTCACCGCACTGGCCCGCGCGAACACCGCGGCCGGTGAGGGCTCCCCCGAGGAGTCCGAGCGGGCCCGGGCGCTGCTCGCGGGCTGCGCCCGCCGCCCGCTCCGGGCCCTGGAGCGGCTGCTCAGCGGCAGCGGTACTGGGAGCCGTTGTTGACCTTCAGGTAGACCGAAGCGATCCACCCCTGCTCCTGGGTGCCCGAACGCCGCCCGTACCACCAGATGTTCGAGCCGACCTGGGAGGTGGAGACGTAGCTGCCGTAGTCCCAGCACCACAGGTAGAGCGAGGTGCTCAGGGCCCAACTGCCCTTGACGGTACAGGTGTTGTGGTCCGGCCCGGTGCGGTAGTTGACCCCGCTGGCGATCACCGTGGCCGTGGCGTCGCTCTTGTTGGGGTGCGCCCACTCCGAGGTGCAGTCACGGGTGGCCGCCGAGGCGGGCGAGGCGGAGACGGCGAGCGTACCGGTGGCGGCCGCGAGCGTGAGGGCGAGGGCGGTCAGCCGCTGGGCGTATCGGGTCTTCAAGGAGGGTCCTCCGTCCGTGGTGATCGTGCGCCCACTATCGCGGGACGGACCACCCACCCACCCGGATCCGGGACACTCGCGGACGATCGTGGACAGGGCCGCACAGGACGCCGCACGGACATCGCCCCGAGCGAGCGCCGAGCGTCCCGGCCCCTCGGCCCCCGGCCGCGGCGTCCGACTCACTCCACGTCGGCCAGCCACTGGTCGATGAGCACCTTGCCGATCGAGTCGACCCGGTAGGGCCCGCCGTCGGCGGAGTCCGCGATGCGCGACCGGAGTTCGGCCGCCGTGAACCAACGTGCCTCCACCACCTCGACGTTGTCCACGTCGATCCGGTCGGAGACGGCCTCGGCGCGGAACCCGATCATCATCCCGGACGGGAACGGCCACGACTGGGATCCCTGATAGGTGATCGTCCCCACCTCGACACCGGCCTCTTCGGCGACCTCGCGGCGCACCGCGTCCTCGAGGTTCTCCCCGATCTCGACGAACCCGGCCAGCGTGCTGAAGCGGTCCGGACCGGAGCCCGCGTGCCGGCCGAGCAGGCAGCGCCGAGGCGTGCCGGGCAGTTCCACCAGCACGATCACGGCCGGTTCGATCCGCGGGAAGAGCAGCTTTCCGCAGTCCTGACAGGTCCGCAGGTGGCCACTGTTGCCGGGGACGGCCGGACCGCCGCACGCGCCGCAGAACCGCTGGTTCCGGTTCCAGTGCAGGATCCCACGGGCATACGCGAGCAGGCCCGCCTCCTCCGGCGTGATGGTGGGAACCATGGCCCGCACATCCAGCACCGTGTCCGCGGTGGCCAGTTTCGACGGCGTCGGACCGGTCGACGTGGGACAGGTCGGCCGCGAACACCGCGGCCCTCCCCGTCCAGGCCGAGGAACACCGGGTCGTCGGCGGCGTCGAGGATGCCCCGGGCCTCGGCCAACGGCAGCCGGACGGGCCTGTCGTCGCGGACCAGACAGTGGTCCCGCCAGAAGGGAATCACCTGGGTACCGGGGCTCGTCAACAGCCCGGCGACCCACTCCGAGTCGGTACGCCGGCCGCCAACCCGGTCAAGCTCCAAGCCGCTGTAGTACAAGGTTCCCCCTAGCCCGTCCTGTCCTGCGCGGATTCCACGATAGTGGGCGTCCACCACCGCTGGTCGGAGGCCTGAGCCTTGTTGCGCCGCCTCCCGTCGGCCATGCCCGTCTCCGCACCGGCAGGGCCCCCGTCAGGTGGCCGGGAGGCCGACCGCCAGGGTCAGTTCGAGGACGCGGTGGGGGGAGGCGAGGTCCGGAAACAGCTCCCGCAGCTGCGCCATCCGGTACCGCACCGTCTGGGGGTGGACGAAGAGCGCCGCCGCCACCTCCTCCCGCCGGCCCTGGTGCAGCAGCCAGGCCCGCAGCGTCTCCTCCAGCCGCCGCGCGGTGGCGGCCGGCAGTGCCCGCAGCGGGGCGAGGGCCCGGGCCCGCAGGTCCGCGAAGGCGTCGGCGTCGGCGGTCAGGACGAGCTCGGGCAGGTGGTCCTCGGTGTCGCGGATGCCGGGGGAGAGGGCTCGCGCGCGCAGGGCCCGGGCGAAGGAGGCGGAGGCCCGGAGCCACGGCCGGGCGGGGGCCGACCACGGCGGTGCGGTCGGTGAGCTGGCGCAGGAGGTGGGGCCGGTCGGCGTCGGGGACGAGCAGCACGCCGGTCTCGTCGGGCAGGTCGTCGAGGACCAGGGTGTTCGGGTCGAGCGTGCGGTAGGCGGGCCGCGCCTGGGCGGCGGGCAGCAGGACGGCGGTCAGCGAGACCGGCGGCTGCCAGCGGGCCCGCAGGACGGAGGCGGGCAGGACGTCCGGGCCGGCCTCGGCGAGCAGGTCGCGGGCCAGCTGTTCGAGGTGGCGCTCGTGGGCCCGGCCGCGGGCGGCGAGTTCGTCGGCGTGGCCCGCGGCGCTCGCGGCGGAGAGCTCGTCGATGTAGGCGAAGGTCAGCTCGGCGAACTTGGCGACCTCGGCGGCGGGCAGGCCCGCAGGCACCGCGCCCGCGGCCAGGCACCGCCAGGCCACCCGGGCGCCGACGCGGTAGGCGCTGAGCAGGGCGTCCATCGAGCGGCCGTCGCGCACCTCGCCGCGCCCCAGCTCGTAGGCCGCGTCGCCGGCGTCGCCCCGGTGGTGTGCCCGCTCGCGAGGTCGAGGTAGTGCCCGAGCGCGGTGCGGACGGCGCGGCGGATGGTCCCGCCCATGCGGCCGGAGAGGGCGTTGGCGTAGGAGGGGACTTCGTCGATGATCGCCCGGACGACCTCCTCGGCGGTGGTGGTCAGCTCGGCCCGGAGGGCGGCGACCGTCGTCTCGTCCAGCACCGGTTCGGCGGCCCTGCGGACTGCGTTGCTCATGGTTCTTGTTCCCTACGAACAATTCGGCCGATCAGATTCACGTCCTACGGTCAGGACTCTACGTCTTCGGACGAAGCAAGCTGGGGCCATGACGAGTACAGCCCTCCGCAGCAGGGCGTGGAAGCTGCTGGAGATGGTCACGACGCCGCTGCTGCCGTCGGACTACCTCGATCTGGTCAGCCCGCTGCGGGCCGGCGCCGAGCTGCGCGGGCGGATCGAGGCGGTGCACCCCGAGACCGAGGACGCCGCGACCGTCGTGATCCGGCCGGGCCGCGACTGGCGCGGCCACACCGCCGGCCAGTACGTGCGGATCGGGGTCGACGTCGACGGGGTGCGCCTGTGGCGCGCCTACTCCCTCACCTCGCCGACGGACCGTCAGGACGGCCGGATCACCGTCACCGTGAAGGCGGTGGCGGACGGCCGGGTCAGCGGGCACCTGGTCCACCGGACGGCGCCGGGCACCCTGGTCCGGCTGGAGCAGCCGGCCGGTGACTTCGTGCTGCCGCCGGCCAGGCCCGCCAAGGTGCTCTTCCTGACGGCCGGCAGCGGCATCACGCCCGTGATGGGCATGCTGCGCGAGCACGCCGCCCTGGACGACGTCGTCATGGTCCACAGCGCGCCGCGGCCGCAGGACGTGATCTTCCGCGCCGACTGCACGAGCTCGCCGGGGCGGGCCGGCTGCGCCTCACCGAGGTGCACACCGGCACCGACGGCAGGCTCGACCTCGCCCGCCTGGGCGACCTGGTGCCCGACTGGGCCGAGCGCGAGACCTGGGCCTGCGGGCCGATGGGCCTGCTCGACGCGGTGGAGCGGCACTGGTCCGAGCACGGCGTCCGGGAGCGGCTGCGCACCGAGCGCTTCCGCCCGGGCACCGTGGTGGCCGGGGACGGCGGCTCGGTCACCTTCGGCGCCACCGGGCGGACCGTCGAGGCGGACGGCGCGACGCCGCTGCTGGAGGTCGGCGAGGAGGCCGGAGTGCTGATGCCCTCGGCTGCCGGATGGGCATCTGCTTCGGCTGCGTCACGCCGCTGAAGGCGGGCGCCGTCCGCGACCTGCGCACCGGCGAGATCACCGAGGCCGAGCCGGGCGTCCTCATCCAGACCTGCGTGTCCGCCGCGGCGGGGCCCGTGCGAGATCGAACGGTAGGAGCACCGTGACCGCCATCGACCCCACCGCCCACCTGACCGCCGCTCAGATCGAGGAGCTCGGCCGGGAGTTGGACGCGATCCGCGACGAGGTGATCGCCGGCCGTGGTGAGAAGGACGCCGCCTACATCCGCAAGGTGATCTCGGCGCAGCGCAAGCTCGAACTCGCCAGCCGGGGCGTCCTGCTCTTCTCGCTCTTCCCGCCCGCGTGGCTGATCGGCACCGCCGGCCTGTCGGTGGCGAAGATCATGGAGAACATGGAGATCCGGCCACACACGTCCTGCACGGCCAGTGGGACTGGATGCGGGACCCGAAGATCCACTCACGACCTGGGAGTGGGGACCACGTCTCGCCGGCCGACCAGTGGAAGCACTCGCACAACGAGCTGCACCACACCTACACCAACGTGATCGGCAAGGACAACGACCTCGGCATACGGCATCATGCGCGTCGACGAGGACCAGCGGTGGCACCCGTTCCACCTCGGCCAGCCGCTGTGGAAACTCGTCAACGCCTGCTTCTTCGAGTACGGCATCGCGGCCTACGACCTGGAGCTCGGCAAGAACCTGCAGCGGCGCCGCCGCAAGGACCCGGAGTTCCGCGCACGGGCCAGGGCGGTGGGCCGCAAGATCCGCCGGCAGGTGCTCAAGGACTACGTGATCCACCCGCTGCTCTCGGGCCCCTCCTCCTCACCACGCTGGCCGCCACCTTCACCGCGAACCTGGTCCGCAACCTCTGGACCCACTCGGTCATCATGTGCGGGCACTTCCCCGAGGGCGTCGGGTCTTCGAGCGCCGCTCGATCGAGGGCGAGACGCGCGGGCAGTGGTACTGCGCCAGATGATGGGCTCGGCGAACATCAGCGGCGGCCGCGGCCATGCACTTCATGACCGGCAACCTCTCGCACCAGATCGAGCACCACCTCTTCCCGGACCTGCCGAGCAACGGTACGCCGAGGTCGCCGTGAAGGTGCGCGCGCGCTGTTCGAGAAGTACGAGCTGGAGTACGTCACCGGGCCGTGCCCAAGCAGGTGTTCTCCGCCTGGCGCAAGGTCGTCCGGCTCTCGCTGCCGAACCGGAGGTCCGCGGCCGGACCGCGCCGACCGCGAGCGGGAGCTCGTCGCGGCCTGACGGCTCCGGTCGCCTTTCGGCCGCGCTGATCTCCGGTACGACGATTCACCAATACGGGGTCAGTTTCCGTACGCACCATGGGCGTTCCGGAAAGTTCGTGCTCTGATGGTCTGTCAGATTTCCGGCATCCCTCGCAAGTCCGCGGGAAGGCAGGACGATGGGCAGATCCCCTTTCACGGCGCCACGGTGGCCGTTCGCGCTGACGGTTTCGGGCCTGCTCGCGGCCGCCTGCGCCCGGCCCACGCGAGGCGGGGCAGGACAACATCGGCATGTACAAGCAGAGAAGACCCAGTGGTGCTGGGTCGCCTCCGGGCTGACGACGCCAAGTTCCAGGGCTACGGCAGCAGCAGACCGACTTCTGCACCCGGGCTAACCCGTACTACGGCTGCGACAACAGCCCGCCAACCCTCGACGACATGGCCCGGGGATGGAACAGCCTCGGCCTGGGCCACCTCGGCACCGGGCTGAGCAGCGCGGCCACGTTCAACCAGGTCTACACGGACGTCAAGGCGGCCCGGCCGGTCGCCGCCCGGATCGGCTGACGTCCGGCGGGGGCCACATGAACGTGGTCTACGGCTTCGACCCTCGAACAGCACCATCGGCGTCGCCGACCGTGGCCCGACACCACCACTACACGTGGTGGAACTACGCGACTACGTCAGCAACAGCTCGTTCAAGTGGACCCACTCCGGATCGGCATCCCCGTTAGGCAGGGGTATGCACGGAACACGAACCTCGCGGGCGGGCGGCCTCCTCACCCATCTCCCGACTGGCGGCGCCCTGGTGCTCGGCACGGCCGCGCTGCTGTCCGCCGCCGGCCCCGCCCACGCGCTCAGCGCCGACGGACCCGCTGCCGGCCGACATCCCGGACTACGGGCAGCCCTCGACCTGGTGAAGTCGGCCGAGGTCCGCACCACCGTCTGCCGCTTCCTCACCGTGCCGCTCCCGCAGGGCGACGGGGGGCGGGGCGCCGCAGCCGATCCCCGACCAGGCCGACCCGTGCGAGGGCCTGCCCGCGTTCACACCGTCCAGGACCCGCTGGCGCTGAACGAGGTCGCGCCCGGCTCGTCGCGGGCCGGACCCTGCCGGTCGCACCGAGGCG